>CAZLOS010000141.1:0-13036 GCA_964561215.1 uncultured Solibacteraceae bacterium
GAGCAAGACACGCGGCCCCAGCACGTCGAGCGGCGTCACTAAATTGCACGCCACGTCGTTGTGCCAGCCGTTGTAGCCGCCTTGCATGACGATGATATCGTCGCGGCCGGTGACGGCGCGAGAAAGCCGGATAGCCTGCTCGGTGGTCCCCGAACCGAACAGGCTCAAACCAGCATCGAACACTTTCTGGACGGCGGCGGTGACGCCGGGGTCGTTGTGTCCGAGCATGAGTGGCGCGAACGCGGCATGGTAGTCGATATAACGGTTGCCCTCGGCGTCCCACAAGTGCGCGCCTCTGCCTTTTGTGAATACGATCTCCGGTTGCGTGGCTCGATTCACGGAGACGACGCCTCCCGGGATATAACGGCGATTGTGCTCCAGGATCTTTGCGGAATCAGGATATGAACGCATATGTTGAGTCACCTTCTGGACGTCCCCTGGCGCGAGCGCTGTGCCTCCATCATCTGTTGCAGCAGAGCCAGTGCGGTGTCCGCGATGACGTCGCCGGCGGGTTTCCGGTACGGCGGTTTCATCGCGTGGCGGAAGAACGCCGACATGTACTCTCGATCTCCCACGTCTTCGCTGGTGCCGATGTAATTCGGGTAGGCTGCGTTGCAGTATGCGGCCGGGATGGTCAACGCGTAAGGGCTGCCCTCGCGGATGCGAAGGCCGATGCGCACGAACAGTTCCGCCGGCATGGCCACGAACGCAGCTTCCCCGAACCCGACGGCTTGTATGGGGATCGGATAGGATTCCTCCGGCATGGACCTGCCTTGTTTCTGCATTTGGATGGCCCACCTGGTCCACCGCAGCAGCGGCTCGGCCATGTTCCGCCGGTAGCCCATCTTCATGGTTTCCGAAAAGTTGTAGCCGATCACGTTCAGCGTGTTGGGGTCACCAGCGTCAACGCGCTTTTGGAAGTCCAGCAACTCCCGAAGCTCCTTTTCCAGGACCTCCAGCGGCGGCAGCGGACCATATGGCAGGTGTGCGACCGCCTGTCCGTGCGTCAGTACGGGGTTTGCGATCTGCTTCGCGTTGCGGCTGGCCGTGATATAGGCCTTCCCGAGTTTACGGCCCGCCTCCCGCGCCAGTTCCGCTCCTCCGAACATATGTTTGGAGTTGACGTCACCCGCGCACCCCTGGAAGAAGGCGGCGACCGGGCGTGCCGGCAGGAACGCCTGTACCAGGTCGATCATGGCCCATCCGCAGTAATCCGGGTTGATGACCGGGTGCTCGAGTTGATAGGAAATCACGGGATGGCCGGTGAAGTGAGTAAGAAGCAGCCTCGGCACCCGGTCGGATCCGTCAAAGCGTAGCACAGAGGCGATGGGGTCGATCACGCCGCGGTAATCCGCCGGCAGCTTGACGCGATCCTCCTCGCGCATGAAGTAGGTCGTGCCATCTGCCCGATGGCCCTTCCTGTTATAGGTAATCGTGTCCTCGATTCTCTTGCCACAGGCGACTGTCACCCGTTCGAAACGCTGCGGAAGGGAGGCCGCGGCGCTCTCGAATCCCGTGTAGAACTTACGGCCGAAGCCATCCGCGCTCATGTCGTTCAGGGCCGGCGCAGCAAACGTGGCGTGGTCATGAGTGCTGCCGACGATGGTACGCTCCACGGGAATGCGCAGTGCCTCGCTCAGCCGTTTGCGGCAGGGGTCGTATGCGGAGCCGTCAGTAGAGGCGAAGCCCAGGGTCAGGTCACCCTGGCGGATCGCGAAAACACGCGTTTCGAGCGGTCCCTGAATCTCCCGCACAACGGGCTTCTCGCCCAGAGTCGGCGCGGGAACTCCCAAGGGCGGGGTGCTGTCGAAACTGGCTGCGGCCACTTCCAACGCACCGGAACCGACCTCTATGCCGGTTTGAACGGATGCGGGCGCCGGGGCGGCCATGAGGCGCGCCAGTGCGTGGCAGGGCGGCGCGCAAGCGGTCAATCGCAGCAAGTGCCGGCGGGACGGTGAGTCATGCATCATCGCGCCCCTCCAGGGTCCACGTGGGATCTTGGTGAGGGCCCCACAGATCCGTCTGGGGATACATGAACTCGGGCCGGTTCCCGCGCTGCAAATCCTCCGGCAACGGGAAGTGCTTCGCGGGAACGCCGTGGGCGAGCGTCCATGATGGAACATCTTTTGTCACCACAGCGCCTCCGCCGATAAAGGCGCCCTTTCCGATGGTGATGCCGGGGAAGATCGTGCATCCGCCGCCGATAGTCACGTCGTCTTCAATGGTCGGGCCTTGCACCACAGCCTCGCCCGGTTTCCGCCGCAGCGGATAGCGGTCGTTGAGGAAGGTAACACCCGGCCCCACAAACACACGCTCACCAATCCGCGTCCGCGAAGGGATGTAGACGTGGGCCATGATCTTGGTCCCGGAACCGATCTGTACGCGACCTTCGAGGGTCACCCGGCTCATCAAGGTTACGCGATCGGCCAGGTTGCACTCGGCCCGGATCACGCAGAAGTAACCGCATTGGAAGTGATTGCCGATCACCGTATCGCAGTAGATGACGGCATAAGGCCGGACAATGGCGTGCGAGCCCAGCCGCAAAGGCTGCTTCCAGTCTTGATAAGTACGTCCTACCAGGGCGGGATCCTCGATGCGGCACCCCTCGCCTATCTCGGCACTGCAGTCAACTTTCATGTTTGCCATTCTCAATCCTTCCGTCTGCGTCGAACAACTCTATCGCCGGTTGCGGAGATGTCCGCGCAACACCAGGATAGATTGAGCCGGAGGGTAAGAAGAGGGCTTTCCGCCGTGATGTCGCTCGGATATCCAACCGATTGGATGCACCCCTCCTCGGACGCGCCCAGGTGGCTGACTTTACCAAACAGCAATGCTAAACTCCACCCAAGATTTCGTCTCGTAGGAGGTTGTTAATGATTGTCCGTCACCGATCAACGCGCTCATCCAGACGTGGCTATCCGCGTCTTTTGGCGCTCCAACTGATCGTCGTGGTGTTGCTTTCTTCATTGCCTGTCTACGGGCAGACTTTCCAAGGAGGTTTGCGCGGGCGAGTTGCCGACGAGAGCGGCGCTGTAATCGCTGGCGCTTCCGTGGTACTCCGCAACGAAGGCACCAACCTCACAGTAACCACCGCTTCCAACGCTGAGGGTGAGTTCAATTTTCCCTCGCTCGATCCCGCGACGTATTCAATTACAGTCGAGAAGCAAGGTTTCAAGAAAGTGGAGCGGCGAGAAATCGTCGTTGAAACGCAAGGCTTCCATACCATCGACTTCAAGCTCGCCGTCGGTAACATCACCCAGAGCGTCGACGTTACGGACGCGGCGCCCCTGCTTGACACCACCATGCCGTCAGCAGGGCAGGCATTGGCTTCCCAGCAACTGATCGCACTGCCCAACCCGGGCCGCAATCCGTTCTTGGTTCTGGCAAGGCTTTCGCCGAACGTCGTTTTCCTGGGAGACATGAAGTATCAAAGGTTCCAGGACCAGAGCGGCACCTCCCAGGTGAGCGTAGCCGGCTCGCTCGGTTATAGCAACAACTTCCTGATCGATGGCATTCCCGTCACCGAGACCAACAACCGGACCTCAATCATTCCGGATATCGAGGCTGTCCAGGATGTCAAAGTCCAGGCCAATACTTACGATGCCGAGATGGGGCGTTCCGCCGGCGGTGTGTTCAACACAGTATTGCGCGGCGGCACGAACGACATCCACGGCAGCGTGCTGGGTTACGTTCGCCAGCCGCAGTGGGCGGCCAACGACTTCTATCGGAATCGCGCCGGGCTTCCACGCGGTACGCAGTCCTGGCGAGATTTCGGCGGATCCTTCGGTGGTCCGGTCGTGATTCCCAAACTTTACAACGGCAAGGATAAGACCTTCTTCTGGCTGACCACGGAGTCCTACCGCCAGAAAGATAGCGCGAGCGGTACCACCTCCATCCCCACGATGCTCGAACGGACCGGCGATTTCTCCCAGAGCGTCTCCCGCCTGGGTGGCTTGCAGACCATTTACGACCCTGCGACAACGACTACGGATGCCAGCGGCAAAACCGTTCGCGAGCCATTTTCAGGCAACAAGATACCCAGCAGCCGCATTAGCAAAGTCGGCCAGGCGGTAGCCGGGTATTATCCGGTTCCATCCTCGGCGGCCTCTTACTACGGCGCCACGAATTACACCTATCAGTCCGTGCTGGCGAATCGGGGCGATCAGTACACCGGCAAGTTCAGCCACGCCTTCGCGCCGTGGTGGACGGCGACCTATTCCTACATTCATTACAAGAGTATCGAGCCGGGCAATTACATCCTCAACATGGTCTCAAGTCCGGCCCAGGCCCGTCTGCTCCGAAAAGTGGATGCCAGCGCGGTGAATAACACCTTCATCATCAATCCCACGACCGTGGCTACCATACGCTATGGTTTCAACCGGTTCCCGAACGAATACCGCACCCGAAGCGACGGTTTCGATCCCGTCGCGAAGCTCGGGTTCCCCGCCAGCGCCGTGAAGGATTCGCAGTACCTGAAATTCCCCCGCTTCGACATGCAGACGTGGAGTCCTTTGGGAGCCGAATCGGACACGGCTGCGACCGTGTACAACTCGAAGAACCTTCTGGGAGACGTCTCAAAGCTCGTCGGCAGGCACAGCCTGAAAGTCGGCTTCGCCTTCCGGCATCTCTCTCTGGACACCATCCCCTTTGGCTATTCCGTCGGGGAATTCTCCTTCTCGGACACCTTCACACGGCAGAACTATCAGAGCTTTGACAACAAGACCGGCAGTGACATGGCATCGTTGCTGCTGGGGCTCCCTGGAAGCGGCTATGCGCAGACGTCGGCCAAGCTCCAGAATTATCTGCGCTATTACGCCGGCTATATCCAGGACAGCTTCCGCGTGTCGCCCAAACTGACCCTGAACCTGGGTCTGCGCTACGAATGGGAGACGGGAATCGCGGATAAGAACAACGCTCTGATCGTCGGCTTCGATCCCAATGCCGTTAATCCGATCAGCCAGAGCCTGGGCGGTACGACCGTCAAGGGCACGCTTCTCTATGCGGGCTTGAATGGCAACAAGACGTCCGTGATGGATCCGAGTAAGACGAAATTCGCGCCCCGGTTCGGCATGGCCTACATGCTGAATGACAAGACCACGGTACGCGGCGGTTACGGTCTCTATTGGGCGCCGGTATCTTACGGCGGTTACAACCCGCTGGGCTACACGCAGATCACCAACTTGATCGGCACGACCGATGGCGGCCGCACGGCCATCGCGTCCCTCGACAATCCGTTCCCCAATGGCTTCCTGAAGCCGGTGGGCAATTCTCTGGGGACGTCGGTAGGGTTGGGCCAGGGGGTTAGTTACATCGATCAGAATGCCCGGTCGCCTTACATCCACTCGTTCTCAGTCGACATGCAGCGCGTGCTGGCTAAGCAGATTGTCCTGACCACCAGTTATATTGGTTCGCGGTCGCGCCGCCTGCTGATCGGAACCGGCAGCGTCAACATCAACCAGCTCTCTCCGGACTTGTTTTCTCTGGGCAGCTCACTCTACGACAGCGTGGCGAACCCGTTCTATGGGCACGGCGGCACCGGCATCATCGGCTCGGCCACCATTACGAGAGCGCAGTCGCTGTACAAATTCCCGCAGTTCGGTGGCATAGGCCGCTTGTTCTCTGACTTCAACCATTCCCGCTACGACGCGTTCGTAATGAAGGCTGAACGGCGGTTTACGGGCGGCTTGGGCGTGCTTACGTCCTGGACCTGGGCGAAGAACATGGATGCGGCCTATTCCGTGGCGAGCAACCAGAACGGCGGCAGCGGTGGCCCGCAGAACGCATACGACCTGGAGCGCGAATACAGCCGGGCGCTCAGTGATGTCACGCATCGCTTCACCTTCGGCATGAACTATGAAATGCCGTTTGGCAAAGGCCGAAAGTGGCTCAGCCAAAGCCGTCTGCTGGATTATGCCGTGGGCGGATGGGAGTTGAATGCCCTTTCCACGGTCCAGAGCGGATTCCCGCTCGCGATCATCCAAAGCAACTACAACGGCATCATGGGCATGGCGGTACAGCGGCCCAATGCAACCGGCGTAGCGCCGGATTCGGTGGCCGCCGACCCGCTCTATGGTTGGATCAACCCGGCCGCCTACTCGCTCGCAACCGCGTACACCTTTGGCAACGTCAGCCGCGTTTCAAACCTGCGCGGTCCTATGCAAGGAAACCTGGACCTCTCTCTGTTCAAAGCATTCACCGTGTACGAGAGGTTGAAGGGACAGTTCCGCGCCGAAGTGATGAACGCCACCAATTCTCCTGCGTTCGGCCTGCCGGTTACAAATCTCAGCGCTTCGAATTTCGGGCAGGTCACAAACCAGAAGAATTTCCCGCGCCTGATCCAGTTTGGAGTTCGAGTGCTCTTCTAGCTTCATGCTGCCGCACGCGAGTTAGTGCACTCCCGTGCGGCAGCGCCGGAAACGGAAGGCCGCCTGCATTGTGGTGGCCTTCCGCATCGCGCCTCTTCGGAAACAGTAACGGGGTGGTAGTGGTTCCGACGGACGCGACAAGTGTCGCCGTAAATTTCCGGGGCTGCGACAACCACTTGTCGGTCCGGCCAGCGGGGTGTTGGTGGTGGACCGGGGAAAGGAAGGACCATGCGATTCGCATACCGTCAATTCATCAAGACGTTCCTGGCCGTATCGTTAGTGTTCCTTGTGGCTGGCTCTCTCTGTGCGCAGAAAACCACGGCAACATTGTCAGGCAACGTCGCCGACTCATCGGGTGCCTCTGTGGTTGGGGCTAAGGTGATTGTTCGGAACGTAGATACAAACGTCACGCGAGAAGCCGTAAGCAATGAACAGGGGCATTACACGGCGGATTTTCTCAACCCCGGCAAGTACGACGTCACCTTCGAGGCCCAGGGCTTCAAGCGCAAGCTGGTGCAAGGCGTCGTGGCCGAAGTGAACCAGACCATCGAACTGAACACCACCATGGAGGTCGGCGATGTACGGCAGGAGATCTCCGTGCAGGCCAGCATCCCGGTCATGCAGGTGACCGAGAGCAGTCTCGGCGGCGTGATTGAAAACGAACAGGTCCGCGACATGCCGCTCAACGGCCGGCAGTTCCTGTCGCTGGCGCTGCTCGTACCCGGCGCGGTTCCCGCCATTGGCGGGCGCCAGGCAAGCGAGCGCGGCACCATGTCTTCCGCCATCAACATCAACGGCAACCGCGAAGGTTCGAACTTGTTCCTGATCGACGGAACACTGAACACCGATCCCAACTTCAACACCTTCGTGATTAGTCCCAACATCGACAGCATCCAGGAGTTCAAGGTCCAAACCAACACCTACTCCGCTGAGTTTGGCGCGCAAGCCGGCGGCCAGATCAACCTCGTAACGGTGAGCGGCACCAACAGGTATCACGGGTCGGCTTATGAATTCCTGCGCAACTCTTCACTGGACGCGAAGAACCTGTTCGACCGCCCTGCCCCGTACAAGATCCCTCCGTACCGCCAGAATCAGTTTGGCGCTACCTTTGGAGGTCCGGTGCGGAAGGACAAGACCTTCTTCTTCCTGAGCTACGAAGGCTATCGCCGCGTGCAGGCGCAGACCGCCACGGCGATCGTTCCCAGCGCCACAGTCAGAACTGGAGATTTCAGCCAGGTCACGCAGATTTGGGACCCCTCCTCCACCCGGCCGAATCCGGCCTTCAATTCGTCCCTGCCGGCTTCTTCCACCAATCCGCAGTACTTGCGCGATCCGTTCCCGGGTTCGGTAATCCCCTCTACACGCGTCAGCCCGATCGCCCAGGGAATCCTGAAGTACGTGGATATGCCAAACGTCGGCATGGTCTCCAGCTGGACCGGACGTTATCTGAATAACGACCCGAATCGCCAGAATATGGACCAGTTCAGCGTCCGCTTCGATCACACCTTGAGTGCCAAGGATCAGTTGTTCGGGCGTTACAGTTTCTCGGAAGAGAGCGTTTTCTCGCCGGGCGCGCTCAGCACGCAGGGCACGCGCCGTGAACCTCGCCCGCAGGTGTTCACCCTCGGCGAAACGCGCTTCTTCTCGCCTAACGTGGCTAACGACATCCGCATCGGCTACACCCGTTTCCGATTGAACGCGGTGAACAAGAATGCCTACACGAAGAACATCCCGGCCGAGCTGGGAATCCAGGGCGAAGAGGGACTGCCTCCTTCCGCCTGGGAAGTTCCCAGTATTGGAATCTCAGGTCTCTCCGGCATTGGCGGCGCCACCTTCGGCGTGCCGACTGAGACCCGTGACAACACCTATCAGATTCAGGATACGGTGACTGTCAATCGCGGCAGCCACAACCTGCGCATGGGTGTCCAGTTGTTCCGGTTCCAGCTCAACAACGCCACACTGAACTACATTCTGCCGACGTTCAACATTTACAACACGCCTTACACCGCCGATGTGACAAATCCCACTGGTGCCGGCGTCGGCAGCCAGTTCGCGGATTTCCTGCTGGGTATTTCCCACAACAACCAGGTGACCAGCGGTTCGGGACAGGTTTACTTGCGCCGTACCATGTTCGCGCCTTGGATCGACGACTCCTGGCGTGTCACCCGCAACCTCACTATCAACATCGGTCTTCGCTGGGATCTGATGACGCCGTGGGTGGAAAGGTTCGACCACATGGGCGGCATGTACATTCCAAACATGAACGGAACGCCGATGCCGATTCCGCTGCAGGCAGGTAAGACCGTTGCCGGCTACGGCGATGTAGCCCGCTCGATTGTCAACACGGACTACACCAACCTCGCGCCTCGCTTGGGTTTTGCGTACAAGGTAAACGGATCCGACAAGACGGTAGTCCGCGCCAGCTATGGGATGTTCTATGACACCCAGATTGGAAACACCGTGGTCGATCTGGTGCGTAATCCGCCTTACCAGGTACGTATTCTCGTGAACGCGCCGGATTCCATCTACCCCTACTTGAGCTTGAAGCAACTGCGACCCAACGATCCAAGCATCACATCGAGTTACTTCGGAGAGGGGCAGGAGTCAAACGGGAGAATGGTATGGCCAACCGCTTACGCGCAGCAGTGGAACTTCAGTCTACAGCGGGAAGTGATGGCCAATTGGGCGGTCACCGCGTCTTATGTGGGCTCTACCACCCGGCATCTGTCTTATTCGGCGCCTATGAATTCGGCATATCCCGGGTATGGTCCGGTCAATCCACGACGACCGCACTACCCGACCGTCAGCAACATTTACCAGGTGGCCCTGCCGCGGGCCAATGGCTATTACAACGCCCTGCAGCTCAAGTCGGAACAGCGCGCGTTCCATAGCCTGACCTCTCTCATCAGCTACACCTGGAGCAAGGCGATTGACACCGCGGAGGAAATCCGCGGAGGAGGCTCGACGCAAGATCCGAACCTTTGGGAGTACGACAAGTGGAATCGCGCACTGGCGAATTACGACATGCGCCATCGCCTGACGGGCAGCGTGATCTATGATCTCCCGTTCGGCAAGGGCAAACGGTTCTTCAATGGCGGCGGGATCAGCAACGTGTTCCTGGGCGGCTGGCAGGTGAATACTATTCTGACCTTCCAGACCGGACAGCCGAACACCGTCTGGTCCGGCGTCGACACCGCCAACATCTCCGGTGGCGCATCGCGACCCAACCGCGTGGCCGGAGTTCCCTTGTACCCCGACAACCAAACAGCGGACAACTGGTTCAATAAGAGCGCCTTTGCCGCCGCGCCTGACTGCCGTTACCAAGCTGTGTGCAATTCGCTGTCCAGCCCGATGCTCGCCTATGGCAACTCGGGCCGCAACATCCTGACCAACCCGGGACGCCGGAACATGGACCTGTCCATGTTCAAGAGTTTCAGATTCGGTGAATTCGGGACATTACAATTCCGCGCGGAGTCGTTTAACTTGAGTAACACGCCTCCGCTCGGCTGGCCGAGCACGACCTTGACCGACGGGAATGCCGGCCGCATCCTCGGTGCGGGCGCTTCCCGGCAGGTGCAGTTCGCTCTCAAGTACATGTTCTAGCCCTGTCGTCCTGCGGCGTGCACGGCAGCAACGCCGCTCCGCGTGGGACTGGATTCGTCCAGTCCCACGCTTTTCGTATTCCATCGTCCATGTCTACACTAGCAATGATGCTTAAACAGATTACCCGCCTCTCCGTTGGCACCGCATTTTGTGTCACTCTCTTGCAGGCCGAAACAGGCAAGTCCATTTTCACGCTCGAAACCGGATACCGGGCGACGACGGCAGGGCCCATTCTCGCCATGCGCGACGGCAGAATTCTATGGCTTACGGGCGGCCCGGAAGGAATGTCTCCCGGGACGTACGCAATCTCAAGGACCGAGCTCCGGGAGTCACGGGACGGAGGGCGTACGTGGGGCACGCCGCGCGTGCTGCGGCAGGGAAACAAGTCAGCAGTGCCCGGGTCGATGGCGCTGATGGAACTGCGCTCCGGCCGGCTGCTGCATCTCACCAGCCTCTATGGAGGCTACAGCAATGATCATGACGTCAACAAATCGTTGAACGAAGGCTATGCACAGTGGTCGGATGACAAAGGCGCAACCTGGAGCCGGCCCATCAAGTTGCCGACCGGCGAGCGGTATCTAAGCTCGGTGCTCTCGGCCACCCAACTGTCGAGCGGACGCATCATATTCCCCTTCGGTTATCTGGTCGGTAAGCACGGGCAGTTCATGGTGTCCTCGCTTTACTCGGATGATGACGGCGTCAGCTGGAAGCGCTCGCCCAGCGTGCTCGACGTAACCGGGACCGGCTTCGAAAGCGGCGCAACGGAACCGTCCGTGGCGGAGCTTCCCGGAGGGCGTCCGTGGATGGTCATCCGGGCGCAGACGGGTTTCCATTGGGAGTCCTTCTCCGACGACAATGGTGTCAACTGGACTCCAGCCCAGGAGTCTCGCTTCCCCGCCAGCAACGCACCCATGGTGCTGCTCCGGCTCAGGAGCGGCCGCATCATCGCGGTATGGAATCATTCGGTCCAGTGGGCGTACGCCCGCCATGTGCTGGTGGCGGCGGCCACCGACGATGGAAAGAACTTTTTCGGCTTTCGGGAGATCGACCACACGGACTATCCATTGTTAACGCCGGAAAAGTACTGGGGCGCGATGTACCCCTATCTGACGGAAGCCTCCGACGGGACCATCCTCGTCGCCTATAACTTCGGGGATTGGAATTGCAACCAGGCCAAGCTGGCTCGTCTCGCGCCTTCCTGGTTCGAACAACGGGCTCTTCAAGAGGATTTCTCGGAAGGTCGTAGCGCTTGGTGCCGATTGGGCGGCTCGGGCGACTCCTTGATCTCGCCGGACGACAACGAGCCGGGCGCCACACTGCAGGTGAAGCAGAGTGGGACGGCGCTGGCCGGCATTGTGCGCAACTTCCCGCAAATCGCCCAAGGCGTTTTTCGCGTTGAAGGTTCTGTGAACAAGGGAGACGGCTATCTGCTGTGGCATGACAGCTTCCTCTATCCCGGACATGTGGAGGAGGCCTGCCTGCGGGTCCGTTTCGCCCCGGACGGCCGTGTGCTCATCGGTGCCGGCACGCCAAGCCGGAAGTCCATCGAAAAGCCCGCCTGGAGCCCCAAGTATTCCTATCTATCCTACCCGGTGAACTCTGAACGTGAATACCCGACAAGATGGGCCGCCGGCAAACGATTCAAACTACGCGTGGATTGTGACACGCGCTCACGCACCGCGTCCGTATCAATTGATGATGGACCGGTGGTGAAAGTCGATCTCGGCGAGGTTCTCGGGCTGTCTTATTTCGGGGTAGCCGCCACCCAGGGCGGCAGTATATGCGTGCGGCGTTTGGCGACGAACGACAGCCGCGCCGCGCTGTCTCCCCAGACGACGAAATGGTCCGAAGACCGCGCCGCACGCTGGTACAGCCGTCAACCCTGGTTGCTAGGCTCCAATTACATTCCCGCGAGCGCCATCAACCAGCTCGAAATGTGGCAGGCGGACACGTTCGATCCTCAGCGGATCGACCTGGAACTCGGATGGGCGCAGGGAATCGGCATGAACACCATGCGCGTGTTTCTCCATGATCTGCCCTGGAAAGAAGACGCGCCCGGGTTTCGCGCCAGGATCGACCGCTTTCTTGCGATCGCTTCCAGGCGCGGCATCCGACCCGTGTTGGTGCTATTCGACTCCTGCTGGGATCCCTTCCCCGCCCTCGGCCGCCAGCATGATCCCAAGCCTGGGGTGCACAATTCCGGCTGGGTGCAGAGCCCCGGAGCCGCGGCGCTGCAAGATGCCGCGCAGTTCGCCAGACTCGAGGCATACGTAACAGGTGTCGTCGGCGCATTTGCGAACGATCCGCGCGTCCTCGCGTGGGACGTCTGGAACGAACCCTCAAATGGCAACCGCGACAGTTACGGCAACAAGGAGCCGGCCAACAAGACTAAGCTCGTGCTCGCGCTGCTGCCGAAAGTATTCGCCTGGGCTCGGGCGGCGCATCCGGTGCAACCGCTTACGGCAGGAGTGTGGGCCGGCGAGTGGGGCGATCCGAAAAAGCTCAGTGCCGAGAACGCCATTCTGCTCGAACAGTCCGATGTGATCAGTTTCCACAACTACAAGACGCCGGATGACTTCGAGCGGCGGGTAAAGGACCTGCAACAGTACAAACGGCCGCTGCTATGCACCGAGTTCATGGCTCGCGGCAGCAACAGCACGTTCCAAGGCGTCCTCCCCATTGCCAGAAAGTACAAGGTGGCCGCAATCAATTGGGGCCTCGTGGCCGGCCGCACGCAGACCTATCTTCCGTGGGATTCCTGGAAGAAGCCCTATGTAGGGCGCGAGCCGTCGATTTGGTTTCACGAGGTTTTCAGGACCGATGGCACACCATACCGCGTCGAAGAGGTGGATCTCCTCCGTGAATTGACCGCGGCCAAATGACGGCCTCCCTTACATGAGCGGTAAGCTTGCCGGCGCCGCGATGGCCCGCTCGATCGACAAGGCGCTGTTCTTCAGCTCAGTGACCCGCGACTGGAGGTTCTCCAGCGTGATCTCCGAGGTTGTACCGGATACGCTGATCGAGGCAATCACACGACGGTCCGGAGTGAAGATTGGCAATCCCACGCA
>CAZLOS010000142.1:0-12972 GCA_964561215.1 uncultured Solibacteraceae bacterium
GCCTCCAGAAAGCCGCTCGCGGCGCCCGTCCCCAATCGATTGAGAGCGGCGGCGATGTCGTACATGTTGCTGCCTTCCGGCACCACCAACTCGTAGAAGAATACATCGCCGCGGGAGAGCCGGTCGAACACGTGCCAGGCCGAAGCCGGGGTCGAGAAATGGTATTCGCCGGCTTGCACCTTCGCCCGGGGCCGCAGCACGCGCACCGCCAGGAACTGCCATTCGAACTGGATGACTCCCTGCTCGGCGAGCAGCCGCGCCACCTGGGGCGCGCGGGCGCCCTTTGGGATATCGACGAACGCCTCACCCGCAAAGCCGGCGTAACGGTGTCCCAAAGACGCCAGAGCGGCCAGCACGCCCGCCAGGGTCAAAACAACAATAACGACACGGGCCAAACGTCTCCGCGTGCTCATTCGTCCATGTCCAAAGGCTCGCCCTGGATGGATCGCGCTTCCAGGTAGCTCTGGAGCAACAGCACGGCGGATAACCGGTCAACGGCGCGAGCGCGCTTCTCGATACTGATCCCGCTCGAACGCAATACGCGGCCGGCCTCCACCGACGTGAGGCGCTCATCCCACAGGCGCACCGGCAGGCCTGTATGCGCTCTGAGGCGTTCGGCGAAATCGCGCACCCAGCCGGACTGGCGGCCTTCATTGCCGCTCATGTGCAGCGGGTTGCCGAGCAGGATCAGCGTGACGCCATTCTGGCGGATGATCTCGCTCAATCGCGCCAGGTCCTCGCGTATGTTCGTGCGGATGACGGTCTGGATGCCCTGCGCGGTCAACCCAAGCGGGTCGCTCAGAGCGGCGCCGATGCGCCGCGCGCCGAGATCGAGAGCGAGAATCCTTCCGCCGGCATTGGGATCTTGCGGTTCCACAGGTGAGATTTCATTATAGGGCGCTTCATGTTAGAGTAGCGTTTAGCCTGCGTCCGCAACGAGGGGGAGAATGCGTGGCTGTAGTCTCGCGAACCTGGAAAGCCCGGGAAACCCGAAGCTTCAGCGCCCTGCTGATCGCGCTTAGCGGCTTCATCGCCCTACTGTACTTTGGGCAGTTGTTCTTCATTACCCTGCTTGTCAGTACGGTCATTGCGCTTATTCTGGAGCCGTTTGTCGATATTCTGGTGCGCGCACACCTGCCCCGCACCCTGGCTAGTTTCCTGGTGTGTAGCGTCGCGCTCCTGCTGCTCTACCTGGCGGGCCTGGGATTCTACACGCAGGCCAGCGGGCTGATCGAAGACCTGCCGAATTACAGCCAGAAGATCCACGAGATTTCCGGCACGGTGGTCGGCAAGGTCGAGAGCATGGAGCGCGCCACTTACGAGGTGCTGGCTCCGAAGAGGCTGCAGGAGAAACAGAAAGCCCAGGAACAGGCGCGAGCGGCGGAAGCGAAGAAGCAGGCCGACACGCGCAAGCGACGCGCAACCGAGCCGCTCAATCTGCCGGAACCGCCGTCGATTATCGAGCCCGCGCCGGTGCCCGAAGTGCGCATCCGGCCGGAGCGCAGTCCCATTGTGGACTATATGTACAGCAACGCACGAGTTTTCTATCAGGCGGGCCTGATGGCCAGTTTCGTGCCGTTCCTGGTGTATTTCATGCTTAGCTGGCGCGACCACATGTACCGCGGTTTCCTGCGCCTGTTCCACGAGCACGAGCGTCTCGCCGCCGGACGCAGCATGCAGGGGATCGCGGCCATGGTGCGCGCGTTCGTCGCGGGGAATTTCATGCTGGGCGCACTGCTGGCGTTGATCAGTTCGCTGCTGTTCTGGATTCTCCGGCTGCCGTACTTTCTGCTGGTGGGCCCGCTCAGCGGTTTCCTGAGCCTGATTCCCTATATTGGGCTGCCGCTGGCCCTGGTCCCGCCTGTCTTCGCGGCCCTGACCGTGTACAGCACCTTGACGCCGTACCTGATCCTGGCCACGGTAGTATCGTTCCTGCACCTGCTGGCCTTGAATCTGCTCTATCCCAAGGTGGTCGGGTCGCGCGTGCATCTGAACCCGCTGGTGGTAACCGTGGCGCTGATGGGATGGGCCACGCTCTGGGGCGCGGCCGGACTGATGCTGGCCATCCCCATCACGGCTGCCATAAAAGCTGTCTGCGACAATGTCGAAAGTCTCCAGGCTTATGGCAAACTGTTGGGTGACTGATTGCTTCAGTGGTTAACCATACATGAGAAGACGAGAACTGCTTGTGGCGCCATTCGCCGCGCTTCCGCTATGGGCGGGCAAGCGCATCGACCGGTCGAGATTTAGCGCGCTTACCGACGAGATTGGCAAGTCCGAACAGGAAGCCTTTGATTTCGCGAAACAGTACGGGTTGAGGTGGATCGAGGTGCGGGGTGTGCCCGGCGGCCGGCAGGACTATGTCGACCTGCCCGCCGCTAATCTGCGCGCGTTCGCTAAGAAGATCCGCGATCACGGTCTGAAAGTGTCTTACCTGGACGCTCCGCTGTTGAAGTTCGCTTTGCCCGGCTTTGAGCCGGTGGAGCGTTCGAAGGACACGGCCGAGCAGCGCGCCAGGCGGGCCGCTGAAGGCGAGCGGTTGTTCACCCGCCGCACGGACGATTTGCTCCGGGCGCTCGATGCGGCCGAAATCCTTGGCACGCGCAAAGTGAGGGTATTTGCCTTCCAGCGCGTGCGCGAACGGGAGAAAGCGATGCCACGCGTGGCCGAAATTCTGGCCGGAATGGCCGAGACGGCCGGGCGGCGCGGAATTCGGCTGTTGCTCGAGAACGAAGCCTCGTGCAACGTCGCCACCTGCGCCGAGGCCGTCGAACTGCTCAAGATGATTCCGTCCAAGTGGTTTGGCTTCAATTGGGACTGCCTCAACGGAGTGGGCTACAAAGAGAATCCGTTTCCCGAGGCTTACTCAATCATTCCCAAGGATCGCCTCGGTAATGTGCACATCAAGGGCCGCAGCGTGCTCCCCGGACCGAACCGTATGGATTGGAAGGCTGTATTCAAGGCGCTGGAACACGACGGATACAAGGGCGAAATAGGGTTGGAAACGCACATCTGGGACAACATGATCGAAAAATCTCACGCTTCCATGCGAGAGATGATACGGCTGGTGGAGGGTTAGGTGAACAAATCGTTCTGGGCGTTTCTCCTGGTGGGTATTGCCGCCGCTTCGGCGCTGGTGGGTGTGCTGCTTTATTGGAATCGCGGCGCACACATCGAATTGAAGGGCTCCATCCAGAAAGTGCGCACGCTGGCTTCCGATGAATCGAGCGCCGTGGTCATCGCCGATTTCCGTTTCGTCAATCCGGCGGATTACCCCTTCGTTGTGAGGAAGGTGGATGTGTTCCTGGAGGACGCGGCCGGGCAGACGTTGGAGGGCATGGTGGTTTCCGACATCGACGCCAAACGCCTGTTCGAGTACTATCCGGCGCTGGGTCAGAAGTACAACCCGTCGCTGGTGATGAATGCGAAGATCGCGCCGCACGCGTCGCTCGACCGCATGATTGCGGCCCAGTTCAAGATCGCCGAGACCAAGGCCCAGGCGCGCAAGTCACTGCGCATCCGCGTCGAAGACGTGGACGGTGCGGTGTCGGAGATTGTCGAGAGCGTACCCCGCCAGTGAAGTGAGCGCCGGCGGGAAATCCTTACCCGATTCCCGCCGCATGCGCCACGGATTCCAGCCGCAGATTCTTGCTCTCGATGGCGCGGTAGCAGTCCGGAAGGTCGAAGCTCTCCAGCACCCGCGGCGGAAGCACCGCCAACGGCCAACGGTATTCTTCCGTTTCAGCTATTTCGGAGAAAGACTGCGGCGCGCCTTTGAGCGTCACACGCCGCACGCTGGGGTGTAGCACTGCCGCGAACGTCGCGGCGATCGCGCCCCAGCCTTTTCCGGCCAGGTGGACGTTGCGGCACCCGAAGCCGCCCAGCCAATCCAGTATGCGCAACAGGTCGTGCGTTCTTCGTCCGATGTAGGGCTGGTCCAGCATCAGCGAGTGGCCGGCGTAAAAGTAGTCGCTGCCGTATGGATTCAGGAAGGAATTCATGCCGCACGTATCCGGCTGAGACTCGCCGATGCCGCGGAGGTCGCAGGCGAGGACCGTCGCGCCGCCAGACGCCTCGATCAGGTCGCCGATGAGCGGCTCTTCGCGCAGTTCGGTATCCGCCGATTCGTGCGAGACATAAAGAAGCGCGCGTTCGACCGGCCGGGTCGGGCGCGAAGCGTGCTGCTCGTCGCCCAGCATGTATACCAGCGCCTGGATGCCCGGCTCGGTTTCGACGGCGTAAACCGAACAATGCTTTTTGGGATAACGGCGTCCGGAAAGCGGCCGCAGGATGCGGAAGTCCGGCGCCCCCTGTCGCGGCGGCAGCTTCAACACCTTCACGATGGCGTCCGTCAGAGCCGGTCCGGCGAGAGGCTTGCGGCGCGCGGCAAGAGCGCGGGATTTCTCGCGCGTGAAGGCGGCGACGCTGCGTGAGCCCATGCCCGCGACCTGCCCGGCGGGCGTCACCTGGAGCGTCTCATCCTTCTCGATGACCAGGGAGGGTTCTTCCTGAAGCTCCGAGATACCTGTCGCGCGGTTGAACCACCGGTACATGGCCGTACGGTTCTCCTGCGTATAGCCGTGCGGGGTTGGACCGGCGAAAAACGCGATGTTCCCGGGAGCGCCGAGAACCGTGTACAGATGCTTCAGGCGCCGGTATGCCTCCTCGGATCCCCGCACGTCGAAGAAGTCCTTTTCCTTGGCCAGCACGATCACCGGTTTGGGGGCCATGGCGGCGAGGAAGTCGCTCATGTCCAAGCCCAGCGCCAGTGCGCGGTGTGGGTATTGTTCCGGGTCGGCGGGCTCTTCGTTCTCCAGGTTGCGCAGGAAGGTGGTGACGAAGCAGCTCGGCGCGGCCATGGTCCAGCGCGTGTCCAGGCCGCAGAGCCACGTGGTCATGGTACCTCCGCCCGAGTTGCCGGTGACGCCGACGTGGCGTGGATCCACCTCCTTGCGCGTGAGCAGATAATCCAGCGCGCGGATGCCGTCCCAGGCGCGCCATCCGGCGAACACTTCGCCGACCAGCACCTGCTGATTGCCCGCATGGAGGTGCTCGCTCACGCCGACGCCGAAGCGCGGCTTCAGGTTCGCGTCGACGTACTGCAGCCGCTCACCCTGGCCGATGGGGTCGAAAATCAGGACCACATAACCCATGCGCGCCAGCCCCTGCGCGAACGACTGATATGCCTCGGAGGCCTTGCCGTTGTTGGAGTGGCCGCAGGAGGCGACAACTCCCGGCAGCGGGAACTTGCGCCCCTTGGGGACATACAGGTTCGCCGTGATCAGGAACCCCGGCCGGCTTTCAAACAACACTTTTTCAATGTGATAGACATCCCGCTCGACGCGGCCGGTGACGCGGGCGTTCAGCGGAGTCTTCGGCGGGAACGGTCCAAAACAGAGGGCGATCTTCTTTCGAACAGCGGCGACGTAAGCCTCGGCTTCGGCTTTCGTGCGCAGTGCGGCGACGGCTTGGCGGTTGGCGCGATCCAAACCGCGCACCCGTTCGACAAAGTATTCCTGTACCATGCGCGGGAACCGGTTCAAGGGCTTCAGCGGAGTACCGGTTTGCGCGGTGGCGGGAGTCAGGAAAGCGCCGCCGGGAAGGATGCCGGTGCAGGCGAACAACTCCCGGCGATTCAGGTGAAGCCTGCCAGTGGACATGATGGGAATAGTGTATCGGATCAGATGCCGGCCTGCGTGCCGTCAATGCGCTGGCCCATCAGCACGGAGACGAAGCGCGAGAAAGCCAGGCCGATGTCGCGGGCGCGGAACATCGCCCCCAAGGCCTGGAGCAGTGCCTCCAGGACCAGCGTGATGCGCCAGCGCAGGCCGGAGAAGAATCCGAAATACTTGCCTGCGAAGGAGGCGGCGCCGAGGGCGAAGTCCGAGGCCACCAGAGCCTGCACGGAATTGCCCAGCGATTCCGGACGGAAGGCGTCGCCGTGGACCACAGCCCGCAGAGCCGGCAGCATCACAATCTTCTTGGACGCGCGCCAGATCTGGAACGAGAGATCCACGTCCGCCCACGAGTGCGGGAAGCGCTGGTCGAGAAAGTTGATTCCCTTCACAAAATAAGTGCGGACCATCAACGCGGCCGGCGAGGCGTGTTCGACGCACACGGCCGCGGCGGTTAGATCAAGGTCCATCACCGGGCGCAAGGTGCCGTCGCGCCACGTCTGGCTGATGGAGCGCGGGGTCGGCAGATAGAAGCACTGCGGCACAGCGTGGCCGTCCGCATCGACCAGCAGCGGGCAGACCGCGGCGGCTTCCGGATCGGTGTCCAGACGCGTCGCCAGCGCCGGGATCGTCGCGGGATCCAGCTCCACGTCCGCATCGAGCAGCATCAGGTACTCGCCAACGGCCGTGCGTATGCCGATGTTGCGCGCGCGCGTGAATCCGAAGTGCCGCGGCATGCGGAGTACTTGGACATCGGGGAATTCCGCGTCGATGCGCGGGCTGTCGTCGCGCGAGCCGCAGTCCACCACAAGGATCTCCAGTTGCTCCCGCTGCCGGCTCTTTCGGAGCGCCTCGATACAACGCCGCAACGCCGGCGCGGAGTTGTAGGACACCACAATCGCGGACACACGGATCTTGGGCTCTTGCTGTTCCTGCGTCTCTTCCATGGGAAGAGTCGATCATACCTCCACCAGCCAGGGTTTGGCGAGCGCCCCGCTTAGCCGACGGCTCCATTGCCGCGGATTCCCGCCGCGGCGGGAAAGCGGGGGTGCCGGCTGCGATACACTAAAGGTTCAAGTCCAGAGTGCATCCTTGTCGCGTCAACCTTTAGCCGCCGTTTGCCTGATATTGGCCGCTTGCCTGTCCGCGGCCGCCGCCGAGCAGGGCCAGCTCGACGCCAGCGAATCGGTGTTCACCGTGATGGCGGCCATCAACGCGGCCGGCTACGATGCCGACATAGACTCGCCTTCCAACAACCCCTTGCGGCTGGCGGTCCGGCGCGAACTGGCCGCGCGCAAGATTCCTTGCCTGGATGAGTTGAAGGCTTTCTTTGCGGACCACCGGCAAAAGAGCCCGTCACGCGAATACTCCCAGTACCTTTCGTTTGCGCTCTCCACAAGCGAGCCGCCGATGTTCGAGTTCCGCGCCGTGATGAACGAAGTCGCACCCGATGCGGCGGCGCTCGAGGGGCTGGGGCCCCTGCTCACCCGCTTCCACAGGGAGGCGGACATCGCGACCCTATGGAAGAAGTCGCAGCCGGCCATCGACCAGGTAATCGAGCGGTATCACGCGCCGGTGACCATTGCGGTGCGGGATGTGAATGCCTACCTGCGCAGCACGGGAAGCTTCTCCCGCCGCCGGTTCCAGATTTACGTGGATTTGCTCGGCGCGCCCAACCAGATCAACATTCGCAGCTATGCGAGCGAGTATTACGTGGTCGTCACTCCCTCCGCCGAGCCGCAGGTCGACGACATCCGCCACGCCTATCTGCACTTCATGATCGATCCGCTGTCGATCCGGTATTCCGAGGACATCGACAGGAAGAAGTCGCTCATCGATTTCGCCGCCGGGGCCCCGGCTTTGGAAGAAGCCTACAAACAGGATTTCCTGCTGCTCACTTCGGAGTGCCTGATCAAGGCCGTGGAAAGCCGCCTCGCTCCAGCGGGTGCCGGAGCCGCCATGGTGGACCAAGCTCAAAAGGAAGGCTACATCCTGACGCCTTACTTCGCCGAGCAGCTTCCGCTGTACGAGAAGCAGGAAACCGCCATGCGCCTTTACCTCCCGGAGATGATCAAGGCGGTCGATCTCAGGAAGGAAACGCGCAGGCTCGACGGCATCACTTTCGCCGCCGAACGCGCAGTGCGCAAAGCCAAGCACGCGCCGGAGGCTCCTAAAGCGGCACAGAGCCCCGCCGAAAAGACGATCGAGGAAGCCGAGCAGGTCTACGGCAAGAAGGATTACGAGAAGGCCAAGGCGTTGTTTGCCCGCATTCTGCGCGAAACCGACGACCGCACTTTGCAGGCTCGCGGCTATTTCGGGCTGGCGCGCATCGCCGTGCTGCAGAACGATCCCGAACTGGGTGACAAACTCTTCCGCAAGACGCTGGAACTGGCGCCGGACCCTTTCACGAAGTCCTGGTCGCTGGTATACCTGGGAAGATTGGCCGAGATCGCCAGGGAAACCGAGGAGGCGTTGCAGCACTACCGCGCCGCTCTCGATGTCCAGGGTGCCGCGCCCGGAGCGCGCCAGGCGGCCGAGAAAGCCCTCGGCGACTATCGCCGGAAGAAATGACGCGATGCGCGGGAAAACGCTTTTGAAACCGAGTACAGTATAAGGAATAAGGAGTCATTGATGAAGAAGAGCATATTGGTTGCCGCACTTATAGCCCTGGTGTGCGGCGTTTTTGCCAACGCCGCCCAGGCGCCCACGGCCAAGCAACCGCAGCCCAAGTCCAAGGGCGAGGTGGAGGCCATCCAGGCCATGTTCAACGCTCAGGATCCGGATGCGCGCATCGCCGCGGCCGAGAACCTGATCACCAAGTACGCCGACACGGAATTCAAGGGCGTGGCCCTGTTATTGGCCGCCATGAGCTGCCAGCAGAAGAATGACGTTGAAAAGATGCAGATTTACGCCGAGCGCACGATCGAGGTTGATGCTAACAACTACAACGCCATGCTCATGCTGGCCTCCAGCATCGCGCAGCGCGCCCGCGAGCACGATCTGGACCGGGAAGAGAAGCTGGGACGGGCCGAGAAGTACGGCAAGAAAGCAATAGAACTGATCGCTGCCGCCGCCAAGCCGAACCCGAATATTACCGACGAGCAATGGGAAGCTGCCAAGAAGGACATGACCGCGCAGGCTCACGAAGCGTTGGGAATGGCGCAGTCGGCGCGCAAGAAGTACGATCTGGCCATCGCGGAGTTCAAGCTGTCGGTGGACGGTGCCGCCACCCCCGACCCTGGCACGTTCCTCCGCTTGGGTGACGCGCTTCATCAAGTGGGCAAGTACGACGAGGCCATTGCCAACTTCGACAAGGTGATGGCGAACGCCAACTCGCCGGCTCAGATCAAGCAGTTCGCGCAGTCGCTGCGCGTCCGCTCGGTCCAGGCCCGCGACAAGGGCAAGCCCGCCGCTCCGGCCACCCCGGCCGCCGCTCCGGCCGCTGCACCCGCTCCTGCCGCTCCTGCGGCACCGGCTGCCGCGACCAAGAAGCCGTAACTGTCGGGCACTGTTAGCGCATCATGGGCGCGGAGTTGGAACAACTGGAGGCCTTGGTAGGCCATACCTTCCGCGCCCGTGAACTGCTTCGCCGGGCGCTCACCCATAAGTCGATCATTGCCGAGCAAAGTGCGGGAACTCTGCACGTCGCCTCCGACAATGAACAACTGGAATTCCTCGGTGACGCTGTGCTCGGTTTTCTCGTCAGCGAAGAACTGATGGCCCGCTATCCGGAATTGCCCGAGGGCCGCCTCTCCAAGATTAAGGCGCATCTGGTAAGCGCCGCCCACCTGCACGAAGTCGCCCGGCAGTTGTCTCTGGGCGACTACCTTTACCTGGGGCGGGGCGAAGAGATGAGCGGAGGCCGGTCCAAGCGCGCGCTGCTGGCCAACGCCGTGGAGGCGGTCATTGCGGCGCTCTACCTGGATGGAGGGATGAAGGCCTCCCGGCGGTTCGTCGAGGTTTACGTCCTGGCCGGCCTGGACAAGTCCGACTACGAATCCTGCGGCGCCATCGACGATTTCAAGAGCGCCCTGCAAGAAGCCGCGCAGGCCCGCAAGCTGCCGCAGCCGTGTTACGTGATCGTGAAGGAACGCGGCCCGGAGCACTCTAAGACATTCACCGTTGAAGTGAGGGTCGGGCGCGAGTACTCCGCGCAAGCCGAAGGCAATTCCAAGAAGAGCGCCGGTCAGAAGGCCGCCCAGTTAGTGCTCGACCGGATGTCCCAGCCGGCCCCGGACGCCGGCTAGCGACGGGGTGGTGAAGCAGGTGGCTGCGCGGCCGTTGGCGGTTCCCGTTCCATGGCCGCCGCGGTCAGCACGACGATATCTACGCGGCGATTGTGGGCCCGGCCTTCGGCAGTATCGTTGGAGTCTACCGGCGCGTTCTCCGCGTAGCCGGCCACCGCCAGGCGGGCACGGGGAATCTTGAAGCGCACCTCCAGCAGGTTCAGCATGGCGATTCCGCGTGCCGCGGACAACTCCCAATTACTTCGGAAGCGGGAGTTGTGAATGGGCACAGCATCGGTATGTCCTTCCAGGCGGACCGGGTTGGGTAAGTGTAGGATCACATTGGCGACTTTGCCGATCGTGGGGTAAGTATCCGGCGAGATCGTGTCTTCCCCGGAGGGAAAGAACGCGGCCTCGCGCAAACTCACCACCAGGCCGCGCTGTGCGAGTTCAACCTGCATCTTCCCGGCCGCGATCTCCTCCCGCAGTTCCAGGTTGAGCAGTTGAAGCGACGGGACGAGGTCGGCATAGGCGGCGCCATTCTTGTCGGAGCCGGCTTTTTTCTCAATTCCTCCCGGACCATGCATCATCGCGTTGCCGCGTTCGCGTGCTCCTCGCGCACCGCCCAGGATGTTGGCCAGCACGGCTCTCAGCCGGTCGTCCTCCAGGGCACTGCGGACCGACTCGGAGACTCTCTGCGCCTTGCCCTTGTCGGCGTTCGAGGAGGCGAACATCACCACGAAGAACGCCAGCAGCAAGGTCAGCAGGTCGGAGTAGGAAACCAGCCATCGCTCGTGGTTTTCCGGCTCGGCGCGCTTGGACCTGCGAGGCATGAGCGAACTTACGCCTCCACCGCGCGCGCGGCCTGCCGTTCGCCGGCGCTGGACTTTGCTCCGCCGGCCGCCGTGCGTTCCAGGTAGGCGCTCAGCTTGAGGCGGATCAGCTTCGGGTTCAGTCCTTCCACGATACCCACAATCCCCTCCAGCATGAGTTCCTTCATCTGAATATCGCGGGCGACGCGCGCGCGGATCTTGTTGCCGGCCGGCAAGAAGAAAATGTTCGCGGAGCCTACGCCGTACACGGTGGCCACAAAGGCCACCCCGATGCCGCGGCCCACCTCTTCGATATCGGCGAGTTTCTGCATCACCTGGATCAGGCCGAGCACGGCGCCGATGATGCCGATGGTGGGCGCGTACCCGCCGGCAGCTTCGAACACCTTCGCCGCGACCTCGCCGCGCTGCTCTTCCAGAGCGATGTCGAGTTCCATCATCTTCCGTAGCTCCTGAAGGTCGGTGCCGTCCACAGCCAGGTTCAGGGCCTTGCGCAGAAACGGGTCGGCGATCGTGTCGGCCTCGCCCTCCAGCGAGACAATCCCGTTCTTACGGGCCTTGGTCGCGTAGCCGATGATCGCCTCGATGGCGTCTTCCGGAGACTGTGACTTCTCTACAAACACCGCCAGTAAACGCTTCGTGGCGCCTTTTAGCGCGCTGATGGGCGTGGTCACCATAACGGCGCCCAGCGTCCCTCCGAATACGATCATGGCGGCGGTGCCTTGCAGTATCTGAGAGAGATGGCCGCCTTCGAGTATGAGACCGCCGATGATGCCCCCCAGGGCCAGGGTCAAGCCCGCCAGGGTCGCCAGATCGGGGTGCGTTGCGGTTTTCGCGTTCTTATCAGCCATGGGCGGGCGTATGCGGTTCTGTGCTGCTGTCCGGCCCAGCGCCGCACATGGACCCCATTGTCGTGTGCGGACACGCGGCGCCTCTCAGAATTGCCTGGCGGAATGCGATCACCCGGTCGGTGACCTCCTCGGCGCTCTCCAAAACCATCAACTTCTGCCCGGTGGTTAACGTGATGACTGTGTCTGGAGTCACTTCCACGTGCTCGATCAAGTCCGAATTGAGGACGAGCGGCACATGGTTGAGACGTGTCAGCCGGATCATGTGCGGAACCTCTCCATGGGTTCTCATCGGCAAGAAAAGGGGATTCCAAGGCGCTAAAAAACACGTCCCCGCGCACCGATAAGAAAATCGTGAATCAAGCCGCATCCAGACAGCCGGAAAGCCCGGAATCCGCCAAGTTGGCCGAAAGCCTGCTCCGCATCATGGAACGGGGAGACGCGACGACGCTAGCGGCCGAATTGAATCGCGTCGAGGGGATTTGGCGGCAACAAGCCTGCTTTTCCTCTAAGAACGTGGAACAACTGGAGTTGCTCAGCGCCGTGGCCGGCGATTTGCGTCAATCGGTCACCCGCCTGCGCAACCGGCGCAGCCAACACTTGGAAGGCGTCCAGGTCCACCTATACTTGCTAAGGCATCTGGCGTACGATCCGACTTAGCGCCTCATTCCGCCGTCTGCCGGCTACTTGAGCATCTCCAGGATGGCGCGCAGTTCCCGGCGCACATCCTCTAGCGTGCCGCGTACCGGATCGAACAGCTCGGCCTGGCGCGCAGGTTTCGGTGGAGGCGCCTCGACCTTTGTTTCCAGGTGCTTGCGGGCACCTTCGATCGTGTAGCGCCGCTCATAGAGCAGCCGCTTGATCTCTAGCGCGATCTCGACGTCCTTGCGGCGGTAAAGCCGTTGTTTCGTACCGCCCTTCTTTGGCTTCAGAGCTGCAAATTCCGTCTCCCAATAACGCAGGACGTGCGGCTCAACACCGACCAGGCGGCTGACCTCCCCAATGCGGAAATAGAGCTTATTGGGTATCTCCGGGTCGTTATTCGTGAGTTCCAGCGCTGGCTCAGTCATCAGAACTGATCGACAATTGTCATCCTACGGAACCGTGCTGGTCACGTCAACCTCCGGCCCATACTTTAGTGGGAGGAATGTGATGAGAACAGGATCGTTGGTTGCGAGGAGGCTCGGCGCGCCATGCCTTTTGGCCGGACTGTGTGTAATTCCTCACGTTGCGCTCGCGCAATCCCGCGTTGCCTTCGCCCACGAGCGCGATGTTGCGATGCAGGCTGGAGGATCCGTCCCTACCTGGAGCAGCGGTGCACTGGCCGGGGTTGATTTCAACCGATCGAAAGCGCCACTGGTGTACGCCACCGATCGGGAGGGACGGCGTGAGG
>CAZLOS010000143.1:0-12846 GCA_964561215.1 uncultured Solibacteraceae bacterium
AAGGCCCGCGCCGCCAGCCACCAGGAAATTGCGCTTGCCCCCCAACATCATGCTCTCACTCAGAAAAGCAGGCTTGGCGGCCGTCTGGCCCGGGTAGCTGTAAGTAGTCACAGCATAAAGAGGCACATAGCTGCGGGCTTCCACGGCGAAGTCCACTGCCTCGTTGGTCGCCCCGGCGGTCACCGACAGGGGCGCGGCCTGGTGCACATCGCGAGTGCCAGGATAGAACTGGCTGACGAACGGCGAAGAAGCTGCCACTTGCTGCCCGTCGGCATCCACCGGAAGGCGGATGCCGTTGCTCGCGAGTTCGGTCGGCGGCAGCGGATGCACATAGACGTAATAGGGGCCCGCGGGCAACCCGTCAATCCGATACGTGCCGTCCGGATTAGTCAAAGCGCTCACGGGCGTTCCGTTCGGCGGCAGGGCCACAACGCTCGCCAGGTGCACGCCTTGGCCGCTCATGGTGACGCGGCCCGAAATGCTGCCCGTCGAGGACAAGAAACCGGAAGCCGGATAGAGCAGGCTCAGCGCAACTCGATCGTCGGTCGCCAGCGGTCGCCCGCGCGTCGTGGCGCGGGTGTAGTCGGTGGACATCGTGGCGGAGGTCAGCGAATGCTGCAGCCCCAATGCATGGCCAAGTTCGTGCACCATCGTGCCGAAGAAGCCCTCGCTATAGCTCGGCTTCTGCGACAAATCATTCCGCAGGATCACCACCGAGCGCGTGATGGGCACATAGCTCCCGCTCTCCGCGATCACCGGGTCGCCCCAAACCGTCGGGCCTCCCATGGCCACCAGTCCGGGCGGCACTTCCTCGAAGGTAACCTCAACGCCAGGCGTGTTGCGCTGCGTGCCGGGGGTAAACAAACCGCCGTAAGCAACCCGCAAATCGGATGTTCCCACGTTGTTCCAGGTGGCGGCGGCCAGCCGGATCTGGCTGGCGACGGCGGCGAACGAGTCCAGTTCCGACAATTGGACGGGACCTTGGTCGCTCACGAAGACCTGGAGCGTATGGCCGGGCAGGGAATTGAGGTTGAACTTCTCCGGGATGGGTGAGTACGGGGTGGAGCGGCCGGTGTAGTGCATGAAATGGTAATAGGCCGGCGAAACGGCGGCCATCATCATCAACCCCGCGGCCAAGGCTGCGACTCGGGAAGTCTTACGCATCTTACCTGGCCCCTCCCACGGCTCGCGAAATCCGGGTGCGCAGATCCGCCAGGGTGAGGCTCAGGTCTTCCTCGGTCACCGGTTTGCCCGTTGCACGGTCGAGCATCGTTTCGCCGCTCGTTCCGCGCACCGCCAGCGTGTTGCCTTTCGCGTCGGTCGTGACGTCGAACAGTCCTTGCGTGAGGCCGATGATATGCGTCAACCCGCTCTTGCCGGTCCACAGGAAGAGCACATAATCGGACCCTTGGGCCAACCGCGGCGCGCCCGTGAAACTCTGCCTCACGTTACCCAGCACACCGCCCGGCACCACCAGGTCGGCCTCCGCGGCCGGAGCGCCCTTCCAACGTTCCGAAACCAGTACGCGGTAATGAGTGTAAATCAAAGATCCTTTGGCGGTTGTGTATGTTCCGATCACCCGGCCACGCACGATCGAGGTGGACTTCTCCACCATCTCGTCGAAGCTCAATTGCTCGAGCGTTGCAGCCGTGGCGCCGCCAGCCATCGCGATCACAATCCATGTGGCAAGCCAATGACGCATAATGCACCCATACCAGGACACAGCACCGCGCATACCATTCGTTCGTATTGATAGGAAAGGAGTTAACCAAGGCTCACGCGCTCCGTTTGAGTAGGTGTGACACGGAGGCGTGACAGGATGTCACACTCTTGCCTTAATCCCTGACAATCAGCAGCGGGACGGACAATTGATGACGTACTGCATTAATTGTCGTCCCGAACACCATGTCACTTAAACCCTTATGCCCATGCGAACCCATCACCAGCAGATCCGCCTTCCACTCCCGTGCCACCCTCACGATGTCCTCGGCCGGCTTCCGTCCCGAGCGCACCACGGCCTCGGCTTCGATCCCTTGCGCGTGCAGCGCTTCCAGGATGCCGTCCAAGTATTCCTCGCCGGTCTCGACTTCCTTGTCCTCGGCCAGCGCACCATAGACCTGGCTGGAAACGCCTTCCTCGATGTGGAGCAGCCGCAGCCGTGCGTTGTGCGTAAGAGCCATGCCGGCGGCGTGGCCCACCGCCGTGCGGTCCACCGGCGTGTGATCGAGAGGCACCAGGATTCGCTCGTAGCGTTCCTTGACGGTTGTGGTGCCGATGGCGCGTTCCAACCGCTCGGGCGCCTGCGCCAGCCGCCGCACCCATTTGGGCAGCCAGGGTTCCAGGGCCACGTAAGCCAGGAGCAACCCCAGCCCGGAGGCCAGCGGAACAAGCCCCAGAGTCAACAGCAGGCGGTATTCCCGTGCCTGATCCAGCCATTGCGCGATGCTGCCCGCTACCAGGCGTGCGTTCAATGCCACGATGATGGCCGCTGTAGCCCAGGCGAGCACTTTGACCCAGGCTTTGTTGGCAAACATCCCCATGCGGCGGCGGTCGCTCGTGAAATGGATCAGCGGGATCACCGCGAAGGGCAGTTGCAGGCTCAACACCACCTGACTGAGAATCAGCAAACGGTAGATGCCCTGTTCGCCCGAAATGTAGATGGTCACGGCGGCGGGAACCACCGCGGCCATGCGGGTGATGAGGCGCCGCAGCCACGGCCGCACGCGGAAGTTCAGGAAGCCTTCCATGACGATCTGGCCGGCCATGGTGCCGGTGAGCGTCGAGGATTGCCCCGCGGCCAGCAGGGCCACGGCGAACATGACGCTGGCCATCGCCGTGCCGAGAAGCGGCGCCAGCAGCAGGTGCGCCTGCGCGATTTCGGTGACGACGATGCCCCGCTTGAAGAAAGCCGTGGCCGCCAGAATCAGGATGGCGGCGTTCACCAGCAGGGCCCCGTTCAGCGCGATCACCGAATCCACCAGGTTGTAGCGGCAAGCCGTGCGCTTCTCGTCGTAGGTCTTGCCGATGCGGCGGGTCTGCACCAGGGCCGAATGCAGGTAGAGGTTGTGCGGCATCACCGTGGCACCCAGGATGCCGATCGCGACGTACAGGCTCTCCGGCGTCAGGCGGGGAATCAAGCCGCCGGCGACTTCCGCCACTCCCGGCTTGACCAGCCAGATCTCGACACCAAAGCACGCCGCGATCACGGTGATCAGCCCCAGCACGATGGCCTCGATGATGCGAATGCCGAAGCGCGAGAACCACAGAACAAACAACGTGTCCGCAGCCGTGATGAGCACACCGATCAGCAGAGGGATCTTGAACAGCAGGTTGAAACCAATGGCGGCGCCGAGGATTTCAGCGAGATCGCAGGCGGCGATGGCGATCTCGCAGAGGAACCACAGCAGGCCGTTCACTACCCTCGGGTAGGTCTCGCGGCAGGCTTGCGCCAGGTCGAGCCGGTTTACAATGCCAAGCCTCGCACTAAGAGTTTGCAGCAGCACGGCCATGGCGTTCGACATCACCAGAACCCACAGCAACTGGTAGCCGAACCGCGCGCCGCCTTCCAGGTCCGTGGCCCAGTTGCCCGGATCCATGTAACCCACGCTGACCAGATAGGCCGGCCCGGCGAACGCGAACATGCGCTTCCATAGGGATACCTGGGCCGTGGTGACGCTGCCGTGCACTTCGGGCAGGCTCTTCGCGCCGCTCATAGAGTTACAGTATGCTGGCCGCCGCCGGGGCGCGTCAACCGGAACCGCTCTGATATGCTCTACCTATGCGAATCGTGCCTTTGCTCGTGTGCACCGCGCTCGCTATGAGCGCCTGGGCCCAGGCGCCGGCCAGGAAATGGTCGCGCGACTGGAAGATCTACGTGATCACGCACACCCACGCCGACATCGGCTATACGGACCTGATTCCGGAAGTCGAACGCGTATGGGCGCAGGGGATGGACATGGCCGTCGATGCCAGCCAGAAGGGACTCAAGTGGACGCTCGAAGGCTCGCTTCTGTTCGATGCTTACGCGCGCCATCGGAAGCCGGAGAAGGTGAAGCAACTGGTCGACCTGGTGCGCCAGGGCAGCATCGAGATCGCCAGCCTCTATACCAACATCGAACAGGAAAACGCCGGACCCGAGGAACTGATCCGCGCCAGCTACTACGCGAACGACGCGCTGCGCCGCCAGTACGGCATTGAATCCAAAACCGCCATGCTCAGCGACATCACGGGCCTGACCTGGGGCCTGCCGCGAGCACTGGCGGGCACCGGCACGCGCTACTTACTGTTCGGCCCCGGAGCTTACAAGGAGTTGCTGGGCGAATCGAAGTTGCCGCACCTGTTCTGGTTCAAGTCCCAGGATGGGAGCCGCGTGCTCACCCAGATGCGCAGCGGCAAGTACCGCGACTACACACAGGCCAAAATCTTTCTGCGCGCAGACGCCATGCAGAAGGGCGTTGAGGACCTTCTGAGCTATTACGAGTCCATGGGAGACGAGTATCCTTACGACGCTATCCTGCTGCAGTTGGCCTTCGACAACGTGAACCCGCAGGTAGAGTTGGTGGAGAACATCAACGCCTGGAACCGCGCCCACACGAACCCGCGCGTCTTCATGGCCACTCCCAGGGAGTTTTTCGAGTACGTCGAGAAGAAGTACGCGGCCAGGATCCCGGAGGTTTCCGGCGACATCACCAGCGCCTGGACCGACGATCCCGGCATCTTCGCCCAGGCCACCGGGATGAAGCGCAAGGCGGCCGGCGAGATCCTGGCGGCGGAGAAGTTCGTCACCATCGATGAGTTGCTCGGCACGGACCGTCCGTACCCGCGCGCCGATATCAACAAGACCTACGGCGACATGCTGGTCTACACCGACCACACCTACGGCATGGACAACTGGTTCTGGGAGCACCTGGCGATGCAGCGCTCCAAGGGCATGCTAGACCATCCGGAATTCGACTATTACAAGGAATCCTGGGAGGACAAGAAGGAATTCGCCTACTCGGCGGCGCGCACTTCGGATCAGCTTCTGGGCAATGCCATGGCGGGTATCACGGCCAAGATCCCCGCCGACGAACGTACCATCGTCGTGTTCAACTCGCTTTCCTGGCCGCGCACCGACGTGGTCCGCGTACTGCACCGCGCGCTGAAGATCGGCCGCAACGACGTCTACTACAACATCGTCGACAATACGACCGGTGAGCGTGTGCCCTATCAAGCCATCCTGGGCGACCGCCTGCAGGACACCATCGCCTTCATCGCCAGGAACGTGCCGCCGCTCGGTTACAAGACCTACCGTCTGGAAACCGTCGCCAAGCCGCCGGCCTTCCCGAGCACGGCAGTGAGCGTGGCGGGCAACGTGATTGAGAACGAGTTCTACCGCGTGGAGATGGACCCGTACACCGGCGGGGTGGCCAGCATCTTCGACAAGGAACTGAAGCGCGAGTTGGTGGACCGTAAAGCGAACGAAAAAGTAAACCAGTATCTCTATTACAGCCTCACCGGCAACCACGAGGCGCTCTACCAGGACAACCATCCGCGGACGCACCTGGGCCGCGTGCCCACCGGTTGGTATAGCATCGGCATCTACACGCAGATGGTGGCGAGGATAGAAACCGGCCAGGACGGTCCGGCCCTGAAGAGCCTCATCGCCGACATTCAGCTCGACTACGGCCCCGCGCCCAGCCACATCACCCAGGAAGTGATCCTCTATCCCGGCATCAAGCGCATCGATTTCGTGAACCGCATTCACAAGAAAGCGACGCTGGCCAAGGAAGAGGTTTACTACGCCTTCCCGTTCGACGTGCCCGGCTTCGAGATCAACTGCGAATTGCCCGGCGCGGTCTTCCGTCCCTATAAGGACCAGTTGTCCGGCTCGTTCACCGGCTTCAGCGGCATACAGCACTGGGCCGAGGCCGGCAACAGGGAGTTCGGCGTCGCCGTGGCCACGCGCGAGGTGCCCGCCATCGAGTTCGGCGAGATCCGCACCAACGAGTGGGATATGCAGTACCAGCCCAAGCGCCCCGCGTTCTTCTTCTACATCATGAACAACAAGGAGAACACCAACGGCGCATTCTGGCAGGGCAGCGAAGACTGGCGTCTGGGCTTCTTTGAAGTGAACTTCGCCGTCACCTCGCACAAGGGCACCTGGCGCGAAGCGGGCACCACGCATTTCGGCTGGGAGCACAATGCTCCGCTCACGGCGCGCCTGATTGCCAACAAGGTGGATGTGCCGGGCAAGGGCGCTTTTTTCGTGGGACGCCAGAGCGGTCCGCTGCCCCCAAAAGAAGCCAGTTACAGCCAGGGCCTTCCCGGCCACGTAATCCTGCAGTCGCTGAAGATGGCGGAGGACGGCAACGGCTACATCGCGCGCTTTTATGAGACGGAAGGCCGCGCGGCCGACATTGCGTGGACGGGCCCCGTGAAGGCTGCGGGCGGCGAACTCTGCGACATGGTCGAGCGCCGGCTGGGTGCGGCCCGAGTCGTAGATGGTAGAGTGCAATTTCGTATAGAACCTTGGCAGATAATAACTATTCGAGTGAAACCCTGACATGAGACTCCTGACCACGTTCATCAGCGGCGCCCTCGCGCTGAGCGCCGCCGCTCCGCAGAGAATCGCGATCGGCAACCAGTCGATCGAGCGCGCATTCGAAATCCGCGACGCCAAAGTGCGCACGGTTTCCATTGAGAACAAGCGCACGCACAGGCTCTATCCGGTGGAGAGCAGTGAATTCGAGCTGAAACTCGCTTGGGAGCGCGCCGGGTACGACCACGGCTGGGAAAATCCCGTCACGCTCACAGCCAAGGACTTCACGCTGGCAAGTTTCGACCAGAAGCCCGGCGCGGTGGTCTTTCATCTGTCCAACAAGTGGCTTTCGATCGAAGCCGACCTCACCTACACGCTGGCAGAGAACGATTTCTTCCTTCGCAAGCAACTGGCCGTGCGCAGCGCGGGCCGCGATACGCACTTCATCGAAGAGATCGCTCTGGAATCCATGCGATTGGCCGGCGCCGCTTTTGAGCATGGCGGCTTCGGGCAGCCGCTTTATGCAGGCGACCTGTTCATGGGTGTCGAGTATCCCGGTGGGTACAACACCGCGTCGGATGGCAAGGTGCGGATCTGGTACTACGGTGGCCAGACCACTTCCAGGACGGCGTTCACCACCGAACGCGCCGTCGTGGGCGCGGCGGGCCCGGGTCCGGTGCGCACCTCGTTCATGGAATATGTGGACCGCATCCGCACCGGCCCGGTGCGTCCGGTGACGGTGTTCAACACGTGGTACGACATGCAGCACGAAATGTTGACGGACGCCAAAGCGCTCGACCGCATGTCCACGCTCAAAGCGAAGCTCCTCGATCCGTTCGGCTTGCATTTGGATACCTTTGTGCTGGACGACGGCTGGGATCTCCACGACAAGCTATGGCAGATTCATCCCACACGCTTCCAAGGCGATTTCAGCCCCCTGGTGAAAGGCCTGGCGGGGCAGGGAACCACCCTGGGCCTGTGGTACGGTCCCATCGGCGGCTATCACACCACACGCGAGGAGCGTCTGGCCGCCGGCCGCCGCGACGGATATGAGATTACCTCCGGCGGGCGCTACTTCTGCCTGGCCGGTCCCCGCTACCGCGAGCGGTTCAAAAACAGCGTACTCGACATGGTGCGGCGCTACCACGTCACGCACTTCAAATTCGACGGGATGTCTTTCGGCTGCAACGATCCCTCGCACGGCCATCTGTTGGGTGTGCATTCGCGCGAGGCCGGCCTGCGCGCGTTCATCGACGTCCTGAAAGCCATCAAAGCCGAGGACCGCCGCGTGTTCCTGAATATCACCACGAGCATCTGGCTCAGCCCCTGGTGGCTCGAGTACAGCGACGTAGTCTTCATGGGCGGCCTCGATTATGGTTTCCTGAACAACGTGCCCGCGCTCACCGAACGCGAGAAAGCCATCACCTATCGCGACAAGGTGTTCTATGACAATTTCCGCAAGTATGCCTATCAGTTCCCGCAGAATTCCCTGATGACCATCGGCATCATCAAGGGCACGCTGGGCCATGAGGGCGGCCTCGGCGAGACGCTCGCGAGCTTCACCAACAACGCCATCATGAACTACAGCCGCGGTGTGATGATGACGGAGCTGTATCTCTCGCCATCCATCATCACGGATCCCGAATGGCGCGCGCTGGGCGGCGTCATGAAGTGGGGACAGACTAACGCAGGCGTCCTGCTGCACGACACGCGTTTCATCGGGGGCGACCCGGCAGAGCGCTCGATCTACGGCTACGCGCACTTCCGCGAGGGCCGCGGCATCGTGACGCTGCGCAATCCGGTGATCGAGTCGCAGACTTACAAGCTTGCGCTGGGCGAATCCTCGGGAGTCATGGACCGCAGCCGCACGTATCGTGCTCGCGTTATCTACCCGTTCACCGCGAACCTGCCGGGCGAATACCGCTACGGCGATGCGCCCACCTTCACGCTGGAAGGATTCGAGGTGCAGGTGATCGAGTTTTCCGCCGATGCTTTTCCGGCAGCGCCCGCCGCCGTTGCCACCCCGGAGCCGCGCTTCGAAGGCAATGCGAAGAGCTTCCATCTGACGCTCGCCGAGCCGCGCCGCCTGGCGGTGCTGTGCGAGTCGAACGGACAACTGACGCCGCGTCTCCGCGCAAATGGCCAGAACCTGGAGTTCAAAACCGTGGGTCCGCGAACGGGCCAGACGGATCTCAGCGTCGGCGGAGGGGGCTGGACGTTCCTGGTCGCCGAACTTCCGGCCGGGGAACACCGGATAGAGATGGACCTTCCCGGAGCCACCAGCGCCGCCGCATACCTGATTGCGCCGACGCCCATCGCCGCGACGCCCATCCCCGCGCCCAACGCGCGCGCGCGCCGCGTGGTTCACCTTTTTACAAAGTACTGGTAGAATACCGGCAGTTGTCGTCTCACGATTCTCAGGGAGGGCCAAGACGTGCCGTACAAACTTATGCCGGTGTACAACATTGACCAGTCTGTAGGACAGGGTGCGCCAAATCTGCCGCCTGATGTTCGGCTGATTCAAACCATGCTGAATGAGTTGTCGAAGATGAAGGTGGGCTGGGCACCGCCAGTACCTTTGCCAGTCGATGGTGTCTATACACCTGTGCTTCGTGACTGGATCGTCGCGTACCAGAAAGTCGTTCTCTCAGCGGGAAACTCGATTGCGCTCGATGGGCGAGTGGACCCGATGAAGGTCGGTAGGTTCTACGATTGGAGTGCCGGCTTCGGCGGTTCAGTGTCGACCATGTTCACGTTGAACTGGAATCTGCGCAAGCGGGCGCGCAACATCCATGAAGGCTTGGCGTCGCGCCTGGGCATCCTGGAAAAAGAACTGTAGAAGCGCCATCCGGGCGGAACCGGCGCGCTGCGCTTACGCCCGGTCAGCTTGACCGGCGGCGGCCTCCTTCTGCACGCGGATCACGTCGACGTCGGAGGCCGCCAACAGGCCCGTGTGCATCATCTGTTCCACCACCGGCGTCAGGCGTTCGATGTTCTCCGCTGTGTCGACGATCGAAATCAGGATGGGCCGGTCGCTGCGCGTGAGGTGGGCTTTGTGAATCTGGGCCGTCTCTCCGTATCCTTCCAGGCCGCGCAGCACCGTGGCGCCGGCAATCCGCAGTTCCCGGCACTTGCCGACAATCGCCTCGTACAGCGGCTTGCCCTGGAACTGGTCCGCCTCCGAGATGTGAATCCGCAGGAGTCTAGCCCTGTAGTTTCGCCTCATCTGTTGTCTCCGTGGGTGCGGCGCTCCTCACCAACCGTACCATCTCCGCGTCGGAGATGACGATCAGCCCATCCTCAATCATCTCCTCGATCGCCTTGGCCGCCGCGGAGATCTTCTCCTCGCTGTCGATCACCGACACCATGACTGGCAGGTCCCGCATCGGATGAAAGAAACTCGCCTTGTGCTGGTGCCCCTTGGCTCCGTAACCGAGAATGCCCCGGTACACGGTGGCGCCCGCGATATCCATCAGCCTGAGCTTCTTCACGATGGCGTCGTAGAGCGGTACGTCGTGCCAGCGGTCGGCCTCGCCCAGAAACACGCGCATCAGCTTGGCGCTTCCGGCCTTGCGCAGGTGAGGCAGGGAAGGCTCCGGTTTCGACGATTTCCGCGCCTGCTTCACCACCGTGGTGTCTTGCACTTCGATGAGGCCGTCGGACACCAACTCGTACAACGTGGGCAGCACCTCCTCGACCTTCTCCGGAGTCTCGACGAACTCTATGCGGATGGGCAGGTGCTGCGCCAGCACCTCCACTTTCGGCGTGTGCAGCAACTGATGGGAGCCGAATCCCGAGTATGCCCGCGTGGCCGTCGCGCCCGCTACACCCTTGTGCAACAGGAATGTCATCACGGCGTCGTGCAGCGCCATCATGTGGTGCTGCGTGTCCTCGTTGAGGAAGATGGTGACCTTCTTCGCGGGACCTTTCTGTAACATCTCGCCTCCCGATCCCTTACCTGCGCGCGGCAAGCATCGCCCCCAGCCAAACCGCCGCGTAGCCGAGCAGCACGCTGCCTGTCACATACAATAATCCCATCCAGCGCTCGCCGTCCCGGACCGCCTGCAAGGTCTCGTACTCGAAGCTCGAGAACGTCGTGTATCCGCCGAGAATCCCTACCACGAGGAAGAGCCGCCAGTTCGGATGCAGGTTGAAACGTTCCGTCAGCAGCGCCATCACGAGGCCGATCAGGAACGATCCGCTGACGTTGATGAACAGGGTGCCCAGAGGAAACCTCCCTCCGGTCTTCGTCATGATCCACGTGCCCAGCACGTACCGCGCGAGCCCGCCCAGCCCCGCTCCCGCCATCACAATCAAGTACCTGTCCAATCGCAAAAATCTCCTTGGATCCTCGCGCAGTCTGCTGCCTGGTTGTTGGGATTCTTCCGAGGACTCCCGCAGCAGAACCGCTGTAGGAGTTATTGGCCGTTGGGGCGGCGTTAAGCGAACTCCACCGCTGACTTCAATTTCAATATACAAGATCCCCAAGGCGCGATCAATCGTGTGGCCGGAACCGCGGAACCGGTGTAACCTCCACGCCACCTCCCAACGCCCTGTCAATAGAAGTCGTTATTTGCAAGGAGATTTGGATGATTAAGCGTTTCGTGATTCTTTCTACTCTCAGTCTGGCGCTTCTCTGCGCGAAGACATACACTTTCAAGGTTCCCGTCGCCGCTCAAGCTGGGAAGGTCCAACTCACACCGGGCGAGTACTCCGTGGACGTGGAAGCGTCGCAGGTCGTGTTGAAGGATCAGAGCGGCAAGCGCATCGACGTCACCGCCAAGATCGAGAGCGGCAAAGAGAAGTCCAGATATACCGCCGTTTTCATTTCGGACAAGGATGGAGCCAAACAGATCAAATCCATCCATCTGAAGGGCAGCACCGATAAGGTGGTTTTCGAGTAGGTCGCCCGCTCCGTTATCAAAGCCCCTGGAGTTGAATCTCCCGCCGTAGCGCGGCTACCGATGCACGGTGGTCGGCCCGGAAATAGTAGCTCATTCCTCCGTCGGCCACCGTACGCACCAGGATGGTCTTGTGCGGACGGAAATAATAGCCGGGATCGGTCTTCGGCAGCTCCTTGTGTATGTCTCCACCGATGTGGAGCATGTCGAAAACCGCCGTGGTGAAGTGCCTTATCTCTCGTCCTTGTTGACCCGCGACGTTGCGCGCCATGGCGAGCGCCTTCAGGTAAACTTCAGGCGCCATGATGGCCGAGCCGAAGTCCAGCATCACGCCGCCTTCCAGGTTTTCGACAGTGCGCGCGAAGATCAGGAAATCTCGATAGCTCGCCTCGCCCAGCGCGGCGCCGTCGCAGTTGGGGTGTTCGTGGATGATGTCGTAGCCCACGCCCACGTGTACCGTCGCCGGGATGTTCAGCCGGTAAGCGGCGGCAAGGATACTCACATCGGCGTGTGGATAGCCACTCTCTACCAGGCGGCGGCCGAGGTTCTCTCCGAGCCCCAGCCCTGCATCCGCAGCCTCGCGGATCCAGTCGTTCAGCAGGCCGGTCTCCCGCCACAATCCGAACTGTCCTTCGCGGATGTAGCGCGCCACGCTTTCGGTGGACGCGCCGATGCGCGCCAGCTCGTAATCGTGGATCGTGCACGCGCCGTTGAGCGCGACGTGCGTGAACGCGCCGCGCTCAAGCAAATCGATCACCACGCGCGAGGCGCCCATCTTGATCACGTGCGCCCCCATCATGAGGATGCGCGAAGCGCCCTTGGCCTTCGCCTCCCGGATCGCCGAAGCCACCGCCGCCAGGTTCGGATGAACGTAGTCCGACGGGGCATCGGCAGGGAGCAGGTAGCCTAGATCCATGTCGTGCTTGCGCTCGCCGAGCGGCAGCAGCTTCAAACGCGATCGGTCGAAAAGCTCGTACTTGGATTTCATGCGCCCTGGTACACCAGATTTCCGCCCATGTAGGTTTGCTCGATCGTGAGCTTCTTGGTCGCCTCGTCGACGCGGAACACCACCAGGTCCGCGCGCTCGCCCGCGGCCAGCCCGCGCTGACGTCCCGCGACGCGGCCCACGCGCGCCGGGTTGCGCGTCGCCATGGTGACCGCTTCCACCAGGCTCAAACCGGCCAGCCGCATCAGGTTGCCTACACCCACGTGCATCAGCAGCGCGCTGCCGGCCAGGCCCTGGCGTCCGGGATCGGTCAATTGCACCACGCCCGTCGGAAGAAGCTCCACTTCCATCTCGCCCAGCATATAGATGCCCGGCGGGCAGCCGGCCGGCTGCACCGCGTCGGTGATCAGCACGCTGTGCTCGACACCCTTGGCGCGGAAGGCCACCTTGAGGAAGGCGGGCGGCAGGTGAATCCCGTC
>CAZLOS010000144.1:0-12732 GCA_964561215.1 uncultured Solibacteraceae bacterium
ACCACGGCGACCATCGTCGATTTCTATCAGCGCATGCTGCGGCCGGGCCGCTCACCGGAACATTATGCGATGGCCGGGCGGGTTGGCACGGCGCTCTGGGGCACGGCCGCCACCCTGCTGGCGCTCCATGCCGGGCGGCTGGGAGCACTCGCGCTGGCTTATAACAAGGTGAGCAGCTATCTATCGGGTCCGCTGCTCGGTATTTTTCTGCTGGCCACGCTCACGCGCCGCGCGAATTCGGCGGGGGCCCTTATGGGGGCCGCGGCCGGTTCGATTGCTGTCGCCTTGGTCGGCATGACGACCCAGTGGAGCTTCTTCTGGTACGGGCCGATCGGAGTGGTCGTGACGTTCGCCGCGGGGTACGCGGCGAGCTTGCTATGGCCCGCGCCGCCGGCTTCGAGCATCGAAGGTTTCGTGATCGGAAGCCAGCCCGCCGAAAGGCGTGATGCCGTCCAATCAAATTGATAGAGTAGTTAGGCTATGCGCGCGCTTGTTCTTCTCCTGATCTCCTCCGCCTTATACGCGGCGGGCATTGAATACTCCATTGACCCGGTCACGCGCTACGTCCACGTGACCTACGGCGTCCCCGCGTCTGCCCCGGCTCAAGTGGAAGTCCACGCTGAGTACCGCGCTGACGGGGCCGGCGACTGGCTGTCGGCGGGCGTGTGGCCACACGTGAGCGATACAGCCATCGAGCTGATGCGGCCCGAAGATTGGAACGCGGGGATCCGCGAAGGGCACCTCACCGAGCGGCGCGCGGCAGGCCTGCGGCGGACGCTCATCTGGAACCCGGCGAAGCTGGGCGCCCGGAAGTTGCGGGTGGAGTTTCGGATTACGGTGTCGGACCAGGGAAGGAAGCTATCGGTAGCGGAGGCGCGTATCAACCTCGACAACTCCGACGTGATCCTGCTCAACGACTGGTCGAAGGTCGTGCAGCAGAGCGCCATCTCCGAAAACCCCGCGCCGGGCGCGCACACCTGGTGGCTGCGCCGAGGCGCGTCCGGCACCACGCTCGAGGTGAAAGAGAAGGGCGTGGAACTGCCTGCGTTGACCTATCCGCTCGATCTGCACGGCTGGTACGCGGTGTATGTTTCGACTCCGGCGAAGCTGGGCACCATCGAACTGCGGCTGACTGGAGACGAACGGCCGGAAAGCTTTTCGATCCAGCAGCCGGGGCGCGAAGTGTTCTGGCGCTGGACGGACATGAACCGGCAGCACCTGGTGATCCGCCAGCCTTACAGCACGGTGTACGAGTACGAGGACAACTACCGCGCGCACCTGGACTCCGTGCGGCTGGTGCCGCTCACCGCCGCGCAGGTGGGATCGCTCGACAAACAGTGGGGCGTGGACGGCGACCGGCGGCTCCTGATCGGCTACTACGAGCCGTACAGTTGGGCCTTTTATCAGAAGATTGAAACAAACCAGCAGCACTGGGAGCCGCTTTATGCGTTTCACGAAGCGCAGCTCGACTATCTTGACATACAGATCGGACGCGGCGGATCGCGCATGGTTTTTGAAGGGCGCAAGGGTAGTCAACTGCTGACCGACACGTTCGGCGATCCGGTGCGGGGCGTAGTGCCGCGAACTTCGAATGTCGGACGCATGCAGCAATACAGCAACACACTGGCCACCGAACTGCGCTACGCGAAGATGCTCGGCCTGAAAGTGAGGGCCAACATCGGGGCCACGAACTGCTACCCGGGTACGCCGCTCGAAAGCGACTTCTCGCGCATGCATCCGGAATGGCGCAAGGGCAGCAGCCTGCGATACGAAGTGCCCGAAGTGCGCGCCTATGTTCTGAGCATGTTCGAAGAGGCGCTCGAAATCGGTGCCGAATCGATCTCCCTGGATTGGTGCCGTTATCCGAATTCGGTGACAAGCAAAGAAACCGTGACGGGCTTCTTCCGCGAGTTGCGCGCATTAGCGGACCGTTACACACAGAAACGCGGCAAGCGGGTCGACATTCTCACGCGCTTTCCCGCGCGCGGCGTGACCGGCTGGCAGTACATGGACTACGCGGCGTGGGCGCGCGAGGGCCTGGTCGATTATCTTGCGCCGTCGAACATACAGGGCCGCCACCTGACTTTCGACATCGGCGAATACATCGAGGGCGTGAAGGGGACGCGGGCCAAACTGCTGCCCTGCGTCGATGCTCTCGGTTGGGGCCTTTCGAAACCGGGAATGTTCCTGAGCCGAGTCCTCGAAGCTTACGAGATGGGGGTTCCAGGCATTTACATCTACCAGAGCGACGCTCCCGTGCTGGAAGGCCCCGAGCCGCGCCGATACCTGTCGCTGGCGGCGTCGGCCGGTTCCTTGCGCCGTTGGAAGGCGCGCGAGTTCGCCGAACAAGGACGCTACAGCAAGGATATTTACATCAGCCGTCCGGAGAGCGGCCCGCAGTATCATTCCTGGGAGAGAATACGCATCTGGACGGAAGCTCTCCAGCCGGGCAAGGTCGAGTTGTGGCTGGACGGACGGCTGGTGAATTCTTGCGACCACGGGCCGTACGTTCTGACCAGCGAAGATCGTGCCTCCGACACCGCGATGGCGTTTGGCGCGCATGTGCTCAAGGTCCGCGCCCAGGATGGCTCCGGCTGGCTCGAACGCGAGTTCAAGTTCGAGTACGCACGATAGCGACGAAGATACCCAAGCCGCGGTGATCGATCACCGTCATGCTTTGCGAGGCGACGATGCTCAACTGCATCGACCGCCATCCTGAAGCGCCTGCGCGGGCTTGACATCCCTGCCGCGCGGCCCTACGCTTAGAACCGGAATTACGACGGGGAATCGCCTTCCGATTCGCGCCAAAGGAGTTCGCCATGGCTTCGGTTCGATCGCACTCTGGGGCGAGGGCAACGCGGCGCTTTCTCAGATTCACAGCGGCGTTGAACCTCATGTTTTCCATTCCTTTACTGGTCCACGGATGGCAGCCGGATGCTTCTCCTGTCGTCACGGACCTCAACCTGCACGGCTTGGACGACCACTTCCACGGCGCTCCGGACGGAGCAAGATTTGCGGAGAACGGAGATGTGGTGTTCGTCTCGGGCAATTACACTGGTCTGTTCAATTGGAAGCGTAGCACCGGTGTCCGCTCGCGCGTGCTCCAACTGAACGACGAGCAACCCGGTTTTCCGGGGAGTGTGGTTTTCGGTATTGGCAATCTCCGCGTGAATGGCCGAGGACATGCCGCCTTCACCACGAGCTTTGTGCCGAACGGTGGCGGCGGCAGGGGCTCGATTCTGGTCCTTGACGGCACCGTCTTCCACCGTGTGGCGCTCTCGGAGGAAACCGCGCCCGGTACCGGCGGCAAGACCTTTTTGTCCTTCGGCCCCATTCAGCACAACGGGTAGGACCAGGTTGCCTTCCAGGCGACCTTTCATCCAATCGGCCTTGGCGGGTCCGGCATCTTCCTGGGCTCACCGGCCGGGCCCACTACGAAAATAGCTGTGGTGGGCGATGGCGTGCCGGGCGGGGGCACGTTTCTGAACCTTCAGCTTGTCGGTTTGAACGATGCCGGGCAGGTAGCCTTCCTGGCCGGTGTCGGTGGCGGCAGCATCGGCTTTGGTTTGTTCCTCGGGAGCGTGTCCGGCGTGAGCCTTCTTGCCGCGACCGGGACAGTCGTTCCGGACCTCAACGGCGCGTCGTTCAACCTTCGCAGCCAGACAGGCAACTATTTGCTCAACGAAGCCGGCACGGTGGCATTTGCCGCCGACGTGACCGGCGGAGGAGCCGTGAACCAAGGCATTTGGATCGGGAACGCTGGAGGCGGGTTGACGAAGTTGATCGACAACACCGATTCCACGGGAACCTCGCTGGGCGGGACTTTCGGCGGTTCGGTCACGCTACGAGATTACAACGGCGCCGGCCAGGCGCTCTTCCAAAGCAATCCGGAGAGCGCCGCGAGCACGCACGCGTTGTTCGTGAAGGATCTGAGCCATTCGGCAACAGTGATCTTCGCCCGTCAATCGTCGCCCTCGCCCGGCGGGATTGCCTTCGACACGACACAGTCGGCTTCGCTGAATGGGAACGGCAGCGTGGCGTTTCTTGCCTCGCTGAGCGGCTCTTCGCCTTATGGGTGGTTTCTTCGGCGGGGCGGTGACACCGCGCCGGTGAGGATCGCTCTGGAAGGGGAACCGACCCCCGCCGGTGGGAGTTTCGGCTTCGCCGGCAGGTTGCAGGCCGCCCAGATCAATGCGACCGACCAGGTGCTCCTCTCTGCCGACGTCCTCGGGCCAAACGCGGAGGGCGTGTTCCATTATTCGCCCCGGAGTTCCCTGCGCGCCGTGGTGACCTCGATGGACCGCCTGCCGTCAGGCGCCGAGAGTTCTCTGCGAAGTTATTCGTCGGCGTGGGGCTTTATTCAGGCGAGCGGCGACCGGTTGGTATACCTCGCCTCGCTGGGCGGTGGGGGTATCGGCCACTACATGAAGCCGCTTCACCCGGGTGGGGGCACTGCCCGCGAGGTCATGGCCGACAACGGCCCGGTGCCGGGCGGCGGCATTTCCCACAGTATCAGTCTTGCTTCGGTGAACGTAAATAATGAGGTGGCGACGGCCTCCTTTCTCATAGTGGGCGCCGCCATGTATCCATCCCGCGGCAACTTTGTGTACAAGCCGGGGACTGGACTTGAGAAGCAGGCTGTTAGAGGCGACCCTGCGCCTGGCTCTGGAGGCGGGCAATTCGAACGGTTCCCTGGCGTGCTGCGCATTAACCGGCACGGCCAGGTGGCTTTCCCGGCTGACATCAGCGGCAGCGCCAGCAGCGCGGGTTTCTTCATGGGATCCGCCGGAAGTGTGCCGCAAGTGGTGGCGCGCATTGGCGATGCCGTTCAATGGGGAGGCAATCTTGTCAGTATCGGCACCCAGGATCACTCGCTGAACGACGACGGAAAGGTGGCCTTCCGTGCGACGGTGACAGGTGGGATTGGCGTGATTTGCATTGGGCAGGCGGGTTCCCCACCGGTGAAAGTGGCGGCCACGGGCGATACGCTGCTCGGCGGCAGGGTGACTTGGTTGCCCAACACGTTCAAGATGAATGCCGCCGGCCAGGTAGCTTACGTGGCCAACGTGTCTTACGATGACGGCCGCACATTGCAGGGCGTCTTCCTGGGAACGCCTGGCGGCACACAGTACAAGATTGCGTTCGCAGGGGACACTGCGCCCGGCACGGCTGGTGGTAAGTTCGGTAACTTCCGTGACGTGGCTCTGGCCCTGAACAACAGCGGCCAGGTCGGCTTTTGGGCGTCGCTCACGGGCGTTCTTCCTACGACTGGTTACTTCTTAGGCTCGGCGGCCGCTGCTCCGGCACCCCGCTTGCTGGAGGGACAAGTGTTGCCTGGTGGTGGATTGGCGGGCGTGGTTGTGCCCGCGGCTCAGGTCTTCCAGTTGAACGATCAGGGCGAAATGGCGATGTCGGTGGCGTACGTTACGGGCGCGGCGGACTTGCCCCGCGTCGTCATTGCCGATGCAAACGGAGTGTTGCGTCATTTCGCAAGTGTGGGCGAACAGGCCCACGGAACAAGCAGCCGGTACGGATTCCCGTCCCGCAGCTTAGCGGTCAATCCAGACGGAAAGTTCTTCTTCCACTCGATCCTGGTAGGTGGTCCGGCGAAAACAGGTATCTTCTGGAACGGACACCCGGCGCAGTAGGGTTGAAGTTCACAGTTACCGCACCCACAAGCATCCAAGCTACACCACGGCGGTCGAAGCGCCTTCGGCGCCTTGGACTCATGGGCAGTCTCCGCCTATATGCCGCACAACCGCCCGGCTGGCTCCGAAGCGGCGCGAGGTGGTAGGATGCGAACCATGCGAGTCGCGGCAAGCTTATTCCTGGTGTGCCTGGCGATGTTCGGCGCTCCGGCACGGACCGAACTTCAGATTTACTTTCTCGACGTAGAGGGCGGGCAGGCCACACTGATTGTGACGCCGGCCGGCGAATCGATGCTGATGGACGCGGGTTGGCCCGGCCAGGACGCCCGCGACGCCAAGCGCATCGCCGCGGCTGCCAGGCAAGCCGGCGTTTCGCGCATCGACTATTTCCTGATGACGCACTACCATCGGGATCACGCCGCGGGCACGCCCGAACTGCTCTCGCGGATCCCAGTCGGCACATTCATAGATCACGGTCCGAATACCGAGAAGACGAAGCAGGGCATGGAGTGCGAGGCGCTCTACAAGAGCCAATTGCACAAGGGCAAGCATCTGGTGGTCAAGCCCGGCGACCGGATTCCGCTCAAGGGGGCGGATGCGATCGTGGTGGCGGCCCGCGCCGCCAGCGTCGCCACGCCGCTAAAGGGCGCCGGCGCGCCGAACGCGGCCTGCGCGGCTGTCAAGCCGATGGAGGACGATTCGAGCGAGAACGCGCGCAGCGTGGGATTCCTTCTGAAGTTCGGCAAGTTCCGTTTCGTGGATCTGGCCGACATGACCTGGAACATCGAGCTGGGTATGGTGTGCCCTGACAACAAGGTGGGCAACACGGACCTCTTCCTGGTTTCGCATCACGGCGCGAGCATTTCGAATTCTCCGGCCTTGCTGGCGGCGCTGCGGCCGCGCGTGGCAGTGATGAACAACGGCGCGCGCAAGGGCGGCGACCGGGCGACCTTCGAGCGCTACCGCTCACTGGCCGGCCTGGAGGACCTGTGGCAACTCCATTATTCCATTCCCGCGGGCGACGCCAATGGTAGCGAGCCTTTGATCGCCAACATGAGTGAGAAGTGCGATGGGTACGGCATAGACGTGTTGGCGAACAGGGACGGAAGCTTCCGAGTAACCAATCGCCGCAACGGCAAGACCAAAACCTACCACGCGGGTAACCGTTGAGCGGCCCCATTCGCCGGTGCCGCTTTCAGGCGATGAGGGAGCTTCAGCGCAGGAAACTATCGAGCTGCTGTTTCATCTGGAGTAGCGCCGGGCCCAGTGTCACCAGCAGCACCGAGGGCAGGATCAGAAAGAACACGGGGAAGATCAGTTTCACGCTGACCTTGCGCGCGGCCTCCTGGGCGCGCTGGCGGAACCGTGTGCGCAAGTAGCGCGCGTGGGTGCGCAGCGCCGGGGCGATGCTGGTGCCGAATCGATCGCTGTCGATCATCAGGTTCACCAGCTTGGTGAGTTCCGGCTGACGGTTGCGCCTGGCCAAATGACGGTAAGCCTCCAAGCGGCTTTTGCTGGCACGCGCCTCCAGGTGCACGCGATACAACTCGGCGCCGAGGTCGGGATGCATCTTGCGCAGCGAACGGCTGGTCTCCAGCATCACCTGGTCCACGGACTGTCCGGCTTCGAGGCCCAGCACCAGCAGATCCAAAGCGGCGGGCAGCGCTCGCCGCAGCCGCTCCGAACGGCGCCGGACCATCACTTCCAGGACCCGGTCGGGGACCAGGAATCCGACCCCCCCCAGGCACAGGGCGCCCACCAGAACGCCGCCGACTCCCTGGCCGGTTTGCGCCGCGGCCGAGCCTCCCAACCCGGCCACGAACAGCGCTCCCGCGTACTTGATTCCGAACAGAACCTGCGGCGCGGCCTCCCAACGGAAGCCTGCCGCCTCTAACTGCCGGCGCGCTGCGGCGCTCGATGTTGTGGCGGTGGGGAAGGCCTGGCCCACGCGCCGCATGATGTGGACGAACGAATCCTGTAGCGAGGGTCCCTGTTCGAGACCCGGTCCGGCGAGAATCGAACCGGCGGCCGCCACCTCCGGCTTGGAGCGCATCAGGAAGAAGTAACCTGTGACGAGCACGGCCAGCGCCACGAAGCCGAAGAACCCTGCGAGCACAATGAATTCCGCCGTCATAGCTTGATGTCCACGATCTTACGGATGATGAAGTGCGCCAGGATCATGCAGCCGATGGCCCCGGCCACCAGGTGTTTCCCCATGGGATGGGCGAATAACGCGCCAAGGTACGACGGGTTGACGAAGGTGAGCATGACGGCGATGACGAACGGCAGCACGGTCAGCACGCCTCCGCTTAAGCGCCCGTGCGCCGCCAGCGCGCGAACTTCGCCGCGCAGCGAAACGTTCTCACGCATGGTCTCGGAGAGGTTGCCCAAGACCTCGCCCAGTTTGCCGCCGGTGCATCCGTGCAGTTCGATGGCGGCGGCGAACAAGCTCATTTCGGGCAGCGGCAACCGGCCCGCCAGATTGTCCAGCGCAACATCCCAACTGCGCCCCAGGTGCACTTCGGCGGCAGTCCTGCGCAATTCTCCCGCCAGTGGTTCTTCCGCTTCTTCCGCCAACATTTGGAGCCCGGCCGAGAAAGGATGGCCGACCCGGAGGGCGCGGGAGAGCGAATCGAGGGCGTCCGGGAACTGCTCTTCGATGCGCACGAGGCGCTTCGCGCGCCGTCGCAGAACATATCCGTAGGGGAGAAACGCCGCGCCTGCCGCCACCAGCGCTATCGCCCAGCCGGGCGCGCCCGGAAGGTTGCGGAACAAGGCCCAGGTTACGGCGCCGCTCAACAGCATGAGTGAGGTTACGCGGCCCACCGACCAGTTCAGGCCCGCCTGCGCGGTCTGTGCCCGCATGCCTTCCACGAAGTCGAAGCGCGCCAGGATGTTGGCCCAAATCGAGATCGTGCTCAGTTCCTCGTCCCTCTTGAGCAGCAGCGGCGAATCCTCACTGAATGGGTCTGTTCCGCCGGTTTCGCCGCCTTCCGCGCCTTGGGCGCTCTTGCGGCCAGGCTTGGCGGAGACCACCAGCACCAGCGCCGTGGCCACCGCGCCGAAAACGCACCCGAAGAAGACGATGGCGACGATCAGCGGCATGACGGTGGTGTGGGCGGGCAGGTTTCAGCGCCGCCTCCGAGAGGCTGCAGCGCGCGGGCGCTCGTCGAGCGTACCGGCGCGGAAGCGCTCGGCGGCAAGGCGCGCGGCGCAACAGGCCTGGCAGCGCGCAGAAGCGGCGACGCCACGGCCGCCACCTTCCCCTGGCCGAACAGGACCGGGAGAGTCATCGCGGAGGGCCGGCCGCGCTGCTCGTCCATCGGGTTCCGCAGCGTCACCCGGATGCGGGCGAGAGAGTCGGCCAGCCCGAGCATATCGGCTTCCGCCGGCGTTGCCAGCAGCGTGATTACCTGGCCGGCGGATCGTCCGGAGTTCTCAGCCTGCGGGCTGACAGCGAGCACCTCCATGCGTTGCAGCGCGGTCTGTAGCCGCACGTCCTGCTGGTTGTCCCGGTTCGGCGCCGCCACCACCTGCACGTCCACTCTGTGGCCGGGCCGCAGCATGGCCACTACACCGCTCGAATCGACGACGTGGACGGACACGGCGCGCATCCCGGCCGCAATCCCCAGGCCGCCTCCGCCCTGCCGCGAGGCCACGCGCGCTTCGGTGACCGGCTCGTTTTCTCCGACCGCGGTGATCAGGCTCAGACCAGCCACCTGCTCCGGCCGGGTGAGTGCGCCCTTGAGAGGCGCGGACCTGTTCCAGCTCACAACCTTCACATCCTCGGGTTTCAGCACCGCGCCACGGTCCAGATCCCTCGCCGCCACCACCACCGGCGGTCCCGAAGTGGCGCCCGAACCGAGTTGGAACTTCGATAAGAACAGCTCATAAAATACCACTGTCGCCAGGATCGCAACGGCGAGCGCAATGCCGAGCAAAGGCAGCAGGTTCTTCCTCATGACAGTCCTCAACCTTGCCAGCCAGAGAGTGGCCGCAAGTCTAGTACACTACGGAAGCCCTCAGATGGGAATCCGACTTTCCCAGTAAGGTGACTCCCTGATTTGCCCTAGTCGGAAACTCGCTGCTGCACGGCGTCTACAACGTCTTCCAGAAACTGCGCAGGCTGTCCCACTCGGGGATTAGCAAACGCTTTTCCGCCGGTGGCAGGACAGGGAAGGGCGCGTGCGGTTCGCGCTGGTACCAGTAGGCAGTGGACGCGATGTCGTTGGCGTGCACGTTGGCGTGGCCCGCCTCGATAGTGACCTTGATTGATTTCTCGAACTGAACGGGATCCTCGACGTGGAAGCGAAACATGGTCCATTTGCCCGGGTAAATCGCCTTGCCTTTCAATTCGCCGACGACGGTGACGCCGTGATAGGGCGTTGAACTCAGTCCGCCCGGATAGCCCCAGGCATAGCAGAAGTAATCCTCGGTACCGGTGCCGGCCAGCGAAGGCAGCGGCTCGCCGTCGATGAAAATCATGTCGTCGCCGTCGCCGAACCAACTGAAACCGTGGTGGGGGTTGAGGTTGTCCACGCTCAGGTTGCATCCCACGTAATGGCCTTCGCCGCGCGCGTCGAGGATCACGTAATTAAGCCTGCCGTCCTCGTTTACCAGGGGCTCCGCGGGTAGATGCGCGATGTCGTAGGCGGCAGCGAAAGGATTCTCGCGCTTCCAGGAGGCGTGGAAACGCAACGCATCGCCGGGCAGGGACTCGTACTGTTCGTGGTCGATGTACCAATAAAGCCCGCGCAGAGGCTTGCCGCCCTGGTTCTCGATGGCAAGGCGCGCGCCATGCGCGCCAAATCAACACTTGCTCCGGCCTCCAGCGGAAAGCCGTCGCGGTTGCCGCCGGTCGGGTCGGCGCTGGAGGCCCGCCGGCGCCGGGCCCTGCGTTTCAGAAACAGATGGCTCAAGCCGCCCGGGATATCCACCGGATGCGGGGCCCGGGGAGTGGCTGCCGGTGCCGCGCCCAGTGCGAGCGGCGCGGCCAGGGCGCCCCGCAGGATGTCGCGTCGAAATGGCTCGTTGCACTTCAGACGCGCGAGGCTACCACACCCCCGGCGCACCGTTACGGGGCGGCTCCGGCAGGGGGTAGACATTCTACTGGCATGGATGTAGAATGACTACATCCACACTATGGCCAAGCCGGAACGCTATCAAAACCGCATTGAACTGCTGCAGGGCACCCTCGACATGCTGATTCTGCGCACTCTGCGCTGGGGCACGCAACATGGCTATGGCATCAGCCAGTCCATACGGTCGGGTTCCGGAGAGGTGCTGCAGGTGGAGACCGGCTCGCTCTACCCGGCGCTGCATAGGCTGGAGAAGCAGGGGTGGGTTAAGTCGGAATGGCGGCAGTCGGAAAACAAGCAGCGGGCGAAGTACTACACGCTGACGCTGTCCGGGCGAAAACACCTGGCGGCTTCCGAGGAGCGCTGGAATCAACTGACGGCGGCGATCATGAATCTCATGAAAGCTGACGGGAGCGTGGCATGAAGATGAGTCTGTGGGGGAGGTTGCGGCGCTGGCGCGGTCGCGACAGGGAGATTGAAGACGAAATTGCGGCGCACCTGAACATGAGGAAGCAGGACCTGGTCGACCGCGGCGAATCGCCGGAGCGGGCCGGGTTGCACGCGTCCGCCGAATTCGGCAATCGGGCCCTGATTACCGAAGTCACCCGCGAAGTGTGGGGATGTGCGGCAATCGAGCGCTTTGGGCGGGATCTGAAGTCCGGCCTGCGGTCTCTGGCAAAGCACCCGGGTTTTACGATAGCGGCCGTCCTGATTGTCGCGCTCGGCGTGGGCGCCAACACGGCCGTATTCAGCGTGGTAAACGCGCTGTTGATCAAGCCACTGCCTTACCGCGATCCCGACCGCATCGTGGATCTTTCAACCGTCAAAAAGAAGACCGGCGAAAACCTGCTCGTCTCCGTGCCTGATTTTCAGGATTGGCACGACCAGAGCACGGCATTCGCGGCCATGTCGTTCTACGCCGGTTTTTCGACGCCGGTGAAGGCGGGCGACATAGCCGAGTACGCCGAAGCCGCGGCGGTAGCGCAGGAGTTCTTCGACGTCTTTCAATTGAGCGCCTCGCAAGGGAGATTGTTCAGCGCAGAAGACTACCTGGCCGCGGACACGGCCAAAGTGGCGGTGATCGGTGAAAGTTACTGGCGAACCCGTTGCGGTTCCGATCCGCATATTTTGGGACGCACGCTGCGCCTGTCTGGCACAGTGCTCACCGTCGTTGGCGTGCTGCCGGATTGGTTCCGCTTCCCGGGCAAAACCGACATCTGGCTTCCGCTCCAATTGCGTCACAAGATGGGCCGCGGCGCGCACAATTTCGAAGCCGTCGGCCGCGTGAAGTCCGGACCCGGCATCGGCGCCGTGCAGTCGCAAATGAGCGCCATTGCTGCGCGGCTGGAACGACAGTACCCGTCGAGCAACCGCGACAGGACCGTGAAGGTGACGCCGTTGCGCGACCGCCTGGTGGCTGGTGTGCGGCCGTCGCTGTTGGTGCTGTGCGGCGCGGTGGGGATGATCCTGCTGATCGCCTGCGTGAATCTGGCAGGCATCCTTCTGGTTCGGGCTTCGACGCGTACCCGCGAAATGGCCATTCGCATGGCGCTGGGTGCTTCGCGGTGGCGCCTCGTGTTGCAGTTGCTCGCCGAAAGCGCGGCGCTGGCCGTGCCTGTCGGTGTGGTGTCGTTGCTGCTGGCGTATGTTGGCAGAAGCGCACTGCTTGCGTTGGCTCCCGATGAAATCGGCCGGATGGGGACGCCCCCGTTCGATGCCGGCGTTCTCGCCTTCACCGCCGGACTTTCGATGCTCACGTCGCTGCTGTTCGGCTGCGTGCCGGCCTGGTATGCGTGCCGTCTCAACGTGAACGAATCGCTGAAACAATCCGGTGGACGCGCCGTGGTCCAGACTGGCACCGGGCGTTTGCGTGCGTGTCTGGTGACGGGTGAAATCGCGCTTTCCGTGGTGCTGCTGGCGGCCGCCGGACTGCTGATCAAGAGCTTCGCGCGACTGCAAGACGTCGACTTGGGCTTCCGTCCCGAAAACGTTTTGGTGATGACGGC
>CAZLOS010000145.1:0-12714 GCA_964561215.1 uncultured Solibacteraceae bacterium
ACGCGGTGGCGATCGGTGACGACGGCCGCTATCTGGGGCCGGGCCAGGGAGCGCGGCCGGGCGAGACCGTCCGGCTCTTTGTGACCGGCGTTGGGCAGACTATTCCCGCGACGGCCACGAACCGCGCGGGTGTGCCGGGCCAAAAAGTCGCGGCCAACCTGATCGTGGGCTTCAACAACGAAGGGGTTCGCGTCGTATCGGCTGAGTACATGGTTGGTGTTGTTGGTGTGTACATCGTGTCGTTCGAGGTGCCGTCTTCAGCCACTTCGGGCAGCAAACCGTTGGTGGTGGCCGCCGTCACCCCCGATGGGACCAACCTGATCTACAGCAATCCTTCCGCGCTGACGGTCCAGTAGTTATCACGGGGAGCGCGTACCATGCGGCGCGCGCTCCCCGTTTCTTCAGTCACACCTTCCCCGAAGAAACTTTCCTTTCACATTCAATCGGTTGGCAGCGGCCTACAAGGTGAGCATGCGTGTGCCCGGCCTAGCCTGAGGGGGAGGATTTGTTTCATGTCGGCTTTGAATTACCCGATCTATTCGATCACGAAGCTGTACAAGTTTCCCGTCTACATGACGCGGGAGGAATACCAGGCCGCCACCGGCCAGGCGCCGCCTGAATGGAACCCCGATCGAGCGCCGAAGTACTGGTTCGACCCCGTGGCGAAGACCTCCGTCAAGATGAGCGTGGTCTACGATTGCGTCATCGCGACGGCCGCCAACGGGGCGCCACTGGTGGGAGAGGACGGCAAGCCGCTGACCGACCTGTTGGTGCTTTCCCGGAATGAAGCGTCGACCGTCAATATCCCGCCCAGCGCTGCCAATGTGCCGGGGGCGGAAGTGCCGGCGGTGCCGGTACCGTTGCGCGCGCTGGAGACCGGCGAGGAGCTGTTCTTTTCTCTCGGCGGCGTGGTCTCGGTCAAGAACACCACGCTTTACTCGCAACTGGACAACGGCTTCACCGTGAAGGATCGCGAGATCCTGATGGCCATCGCGGCCAAGCTCGGCCTGTAAGTCCGAGGCGTAACTCGCGAATTGTGTGGGGCGGAGGCGGGCGCCCCACACACGCTCCCTGCTCTACTCTTCTTCTACCTGACCTTGATAAACTGCTTCATGTTCTCGTAGCGGAGGAATAAGATGCCCCTGTCCCAGGCAACTCTCACACGCCGGAGCCTGCTCGGCGCGGCGGCGTTCGGCCTCACCAGCGGTACGATAAACGTGCGCGAGAGGCCCTATCGCGCCGCGGCCAACGGGCGCGCCGATGATACGCCCGCGATCCAGCGCGCCCTGGACGACGCGCGCAAGCGCGGCGGAGGCATCGTGTTTCTGCCGGCCGGCGAGTACCACATCGCGGGCCATCTCGCGGTCCCGGCGGGAGTCACGCTCATGGGCGTTGCCCGCGCACCGCAGACCTGGAAGCGCGGCGACGGATCGGTCCTGCTGGCCGTGGCAGGTGCCGGCAAGGCCGACGGAGTGCCGTTCATCACGCTGGACGGCAACAACGCCACCATCGAGGGCCTGGCCGTTTTCTATCCCAACCAAATGCTTTCCGAGGAGCCCGTCTTGTACCCCTGGTGCGTCGCCAGCGGCAAGCAGGCCGACAACGTGGCCATTGTGAACTGCCTGCTGGTGAATCCGTACCAGGGCGTGGACTTCGCCACCAACTCCGCGCACCGCCATTTCATCAGCGGCCTTTACGGGCAGCCGTTGTTGAAAGGCATCTGGGTGGACAAGTGTTACGACATCGGGCGCATCAAGAACGTACACCTGTGGCCGTTCTGGACGCAGGACAAGCGCATCGTCGATTTCACCACGGCACGCGGCACCACGTTCATCTTCCAGCGGACGGACTGGGAAGTGGTCGAGGACATCTTCTGCTGGGGCTACAATACCGGCGCGGAGTTCTCCAGTTCCGAAGCCCCGCGCGAGCATCCCAACCTCAAGGGCATCAACGGCATGAACGGCCAGATGACCAACGTGAACTTCGATAACGTGAACATCGGCATCGACATCAGCGGGACGCAGCCCTACGCGGTCCATATTACGAACCTGAATATCGCCAATGCGGGCGCGGGCGACGACCACATCGGCATCTGGGGCCGCAACAGCGCGCGAAGCGCCGAACTCAGCGTGCGCGGCGCGAGTTTCTGGGGCGACATCCGCCAGGCCCTGCGGTGGGAAATCCCGGGCACGGTGACCATGGCGGATTCGCGCATTGTGAACTGGAATCACCGTCTGGCGGCGGTCGAGCTTTTGGCGGGCAACGCCATGATCCATGACTGTTCTTTTACCAATCCCCGCGAGCGTCCGGGCACGGCGGTGCGGATCGGGCCGGAGGTGGACCGGGCGATGGTGTACAACAACCAGTTGAACGGCCACTCGATCGTGAACGAAGGCGGCGGTCGCGCGGCGCTATCGAACAATCAAGCCTAGGAGGCCGATGAGAAGGATCCACTGGATCGTCTTGTTACCAGCGGCCGCGGCGTGCCTGCGCGCCGAGGTGCCCTACAAGATAGAGCCGGCGTTTCATCGTCCGGCGGCTTTGCGCGTGCGGCTCGAAGGAGTAGTGGGCGAACGGTTGCGCGCGAACCTCGAAAATTGGGAACTGCACGCGCCGGACGCCAACCCGGCGATGCTCGAAATGTTCGCCGACCGCGACCGCAAGCCCGGGCGGAACCTTCTGCCATGGTCGGGAGAGTTTGTAGGCAAGTACCTCTGTTCGTCCATTCTCAGCTACCGCCTGATCGGCGACCCGCGCCAGCGCGCGCTAATCGAGCGAGTGGCGCGCGAGTTGATGGCCAAACAGGGGGCCGACGGCTACCTGGGGCCTTTCGACGCCGCCAACCGCCTGACGGGCAGGAATTGGGACATCTGGGGCCACTACTGGGTGATGAGGGCGTTGCTGCTCTACCGCGAGGAGTTCGGCGGCGAGGAGGCGCTGAGAGCTGCGCGGCGCGCCGCGGACATGCTGGTGGACAAGTTCCTCGAAAAAGGCATCGCGCTCACAAACGACGGCAGCTTCGGGCAGATGAACTACGCCGTCATCCACGCTTTCACCAAGCTTTACCGGGTGACCGGAGAGCCTCGCTACCTGGCGATGGCGCGCTGGATCACGCGCCAGTGGGATCGTCCGGGCGCGGGCTTGTACCTGCGCTTCGCGCTCGCGGGGCGTGAGATGTACGAGTTCCCCGGCAACCGATGGGAGAGCATCCACGACTTTCAGGGGCTCCACGAGATGTATCTGCTCACCGGAGAGCCGCGCCTGGGGCAGGCCGCGCGCCACATCTGGGAGAGCATCCTGAAGGGCGACCGGCACAACACCGGGGGCTTCACGTCGGGCGAGAGAACTACCGGCAATCCTTACGATACAGGCGCCATCGAGACCTGCTGCACCATCGCGTGGATGGACTGGTCGACGGACATGCTGAAGCTGGAGGGCGATTCGCTGATTGCCGATGAACTGGAGTTGAGCACGCTGAACGGCATGATCGGCGGCCAGCACCCCTCGGGGCGGTGGTGGACCTACGACACTCCCATGGACGGAGCCAGGAAGTCCAGCGCGCACTCGATCGTGTTCCAGGCGCGTCCCGGCAGCCCCGAGCTGAACTGCTGCTCGGTGAACGGGCCGCGAGGACTCGGAATGATCGGCGAGTGGGCGCTCCTCGCCGGCGCGAAAGGGTTGGCCCTCAACTACTACGGCCCATCGGTGATGAGTGCCTCCACGCCCGGCGGCCAGCAGATTACCATCGAGCAGCAAACCGCGTATCCCAAGGACGGCGAGATCAAGATCAGCGTGCGCCAGGCGCGGCCGGAACGTTTCGAGCTGCGTTTGCGGATTCCGGCGTGGTCGGCGAGCACGAGAGTCGCCGTGAATGGAGAAGCCGCTGCGGCGAACGCCGGAGCGTACCTCACTCTCGATCGCGAATGGAAGAGCGGCGACACAATCGCGGTCGCTCTCGACATGTCGCTGCACTTCTGGGCGGGCGAGCGCGAGCAGGACGCGAAGACGTCCGTCTACCGAGGCCCGCTGTTGCTCGCCTTCGACACGCTGCACAATGAGGCCGACATTGACAAGCTGCCGGAAATGGACGCCTCGCAAATGAAGGGCACTGTCGAGCCGTCCGACCGGCGTTTCGCGCCCTGGGTTCTGCTGAAGTTCACCGGCGCCGAGGGGCAGTCGCTCCGGCTCTGCGATTTCGCCACCGCGGGGGCTTACGGGACACAGTACAAAACCTGGCTCCCCGTAGGCGGCGTGAAGCCGGCGAGTTACGACCGCCGCCGTCCGGTATGGGCCAATCGGCCGCAGTAGCGGAACGCGCGTCCGGCGATAAAATATGACCATGACACGCAGGCAATTCGGCGCCATCGCTGCCGCGGCTGCAAGCGGGATGCGTGCGGACGAGGGCATTTCAACGGAACGGATTTTCGGGCCTGAGATAAAAACCGGCCCCTACAAGCATCCGGCCTGCATGACCGAGCTTCAAAACGGCGACCTGTACCTGGTCTATTACGGAGGGGAGGGCGAGTACGCCGTCGAGACCGGAGTGTTCGGTTCGCGCAAAGAGAAGGGCGAACGTGGGTGGAGCGCGCCGAAGGTCATTGCGAGCAATCCGTTCTGGTCGGTGGGCAACGGCGTGGTGTGGCAGGCGCCGGATGGCATCGTGTGGTTGTTCTTCGTCACGCGTTTCGGGGAGACGTGGTCGGACTCGCGCATCGCGGCGAAAATCTCCCGCGACGGTGCGCAGACCTGGTCCGACGCATCGATGCTCACCTTCGAGTTGGGCAGCATGGTGCGGAACCGTCCGAGCGTTCTGGGAAACGGCGATTATCTGCTGCCGATCTACCACGAAACCGGCCACGACACCGAGATGGTGGGCCCGGCGAGTGCGTCGTCGTTCTTGCGATACGACGTGAAGACGAAGCGCTGGAAAGAAACCGGCCGCATTCGTTCGGAGAGGGGAAACATACAGCCGGCGCCGGTATCGCTCGGCGGTGGCCGCCTGATCGCGTATTGCCGCCGCGGCGGCGGCTACGGTCCCACCACCGACGGTTGGCTGGTGAGGGCCGAATCGCACGATGACGGCTGGACCTGGACCGAAGGGATCGACTCGAAGTTCCCGAACCCGAACGCGGCCGTGGATTTCCTCCGGCTGGCGAACGGTCACCTGCTGCTGGTTTACAACGACAGCATGAGCGATCGTACGCCGCTCACGGTGGCTATCTCGACCGACAACGATAGGAGCTATCCGCATCGCCGCAATATAGCCGATGGGAAGAACGACTTCGCCTACCCTATCGCTTTCCAGGCGAGCGATGGCAAGATCCACGTCGTTTACACGTCGGACCATCGCCGGGTGATTCACCACGCAGTGCTCGGGGAGAGCGCCATCCTGCGATGAGAATCGGTCTGGACGGGACGCCGCTGACTGTGCCGGCCGACGGCACGGCCCGCTACACCGCGGAGTTGAGCCGAGCACTCGCCCGCGAGTTCCCCGACGACGAGATCGTGCTGCTGTCCGACCAGCCGTTTGCGCCGCCTCATGATTCTCCAGGGAACCTCTGCACGGGCCGCCCGCCGCGGAATTGGTTGGAGCGGCGTTGGTGGTCGTACGGCCTGGCGCGGGAGATGTCGCGCCGGCGCATCGACGTTTTCCACGGCACGGGTTTCTCGGTGCCGTACCTGACGCTGCGGCCGAGCGTGGTGAGTATTCACGATCTTTCGCCCTGGCGCGATCCTTCATGGCACAACGCGGCCGGTCGCGTGCGCCGGCGCGCGCCGCTTCTTGTGCGCCTCGGTCTGGCGACCATGGTGATTACCGATACGGAGGCGATCCGGCGAGAGGTGTGCGAGTACTTTCGTTTACCGTCCGCGCGTGTGGCCGCGGTTCCGCTTGCCGCGGCGGATGTGTTCCGTCCCATCCCGCAGCCGCCGTCCCCAGTGCCGTACTTCCTGTTCGCCGGCGCCATCGAGCCGCGCAAGAACCTTGTCATGCTTGTCGATGCATGGCGCAAGGCGGCGCTGGGCGCCGGCGTGCAATTGCTGCTGGCGGGACGGCGCCGCGACGATGGCCCGCGCTTCGCGGACGAACCGGGGCTACGCCTCCTGGGTGAAGTGGATGACGAAGAGTTGGCGCGGCTTTATAATGGCGCGTTGGCTGTCGTATATCCATCCTTGTACGAAGGCTTCGGGTTGCCGGTCGTGGAGGCCATGAGCTGCGGGGCGGCGGTGGTGACCTCGTGCGATCATGCACTCGTGGAGGTATGCGGGGGCGCGGCACTACACGTGGAAGCCGCCGACGTGCGCGGATGGGGAAACGCGATGCGGGCGTTGTCGGAGAAGCCGGGGTTCGCGGACGAATGGAGACAGCGAGCCCTCGCCCGGGCGGGAGACTTCTCCTGGGCCCGCACGGCGCGCTTGACACGGGAGGTGTATGACGAAGCGCGGCGACGGTTCGGGAGGTAGGCCCGCGGCGCTGGTTCTTGCGCCGGAGGCTCCCTATCCGGTAGTGGGAGGAGGCGCGCTGCACTCGGCCGCGCTCGTCGAGTATCTGGCGCGGCACTACGACCTCGACGTCCTGGTGTTTCACCAGCAGGGCGAGCCGGACCCCGTTGCAGCCTTTCCTCGCGGCCTGGTTCGCGAAATCGGCGTTATTGAAATGCCGCGTCACGGGCGGTCCGTTACTTCGCGGGCCGGGCGGAATCTGTACCGTCTTTTGCGTGGAACGCCTCCCCTGAACGATCGTTTCGCGGGCTTCGGCGCCGAGATCGCCGGCTGGCTCAAAGGACGGCATTACGGCCTGTGCGTGGTCGAGCACTTCTGGTGCGCGCCTTACCAGCCGATTATGGCGTCTCACTCGGACAGGACGGTGCTGGATCTGCACAACATCGAGAGCCGGCTTTACGAAGCCTACGCGGGAGTGGAGGCATGGCCGGTGAGCGCGATGTGCCGGCGCTTTCAACGGGGTTGCCTGGAACTGGAGCGCAAGTGGCTGCCGAAGTTCTCTTTGCTGCTTACGACCTCGGAGACCGATGCCGCGCGCGTTCGCGGCATCGCTGGCGCCCCGCGCGTGGTTGTGTACCCCAATACGATTCCCCGCATTCCCGTGCCACAAGCCGCAAAAGAGGATGTTATTATCTTCTCCGGGAATCTGGAATACCGGCCGAACGTAGCCGCCGTCCGGTATTTTCGGAATGCGGTTTGGCCGGAGCTGAGGGAACGGTGGCCGGGACTGGTTTGGCGGCTGATCGGCAAGAACGCCCAGTTTGTCCGCCGCTATCTGGCCGGCGATTCGAGGATTGACCTGCGCGGTCCGGTGGACGACGCCATCGAACCGCTTGCGCAGGCGAAAGTGGCGGTGGTGCCGGTACTGGCAGGCAGCGGAACGCGGGTGAAGATACTGGAGGCGTGGGCCGCCTCGACGGCCGTGGTGTCTACGCGGTTGGGCGCCGAGGGCCTTGTGGGGATGGACGGGGAGCATTTGCTGGTTGCGGACTCGCCTGGCGATTTCGTCACAGCGGTGTCGAGGTTGCTGGATTCGACGGAGGAGCGCGAGCGCATCGCGATGAGCGGGCGACGCTTGTACGAGGCGGAATACACCTGGGAAGCAGGCTGGGAAAAACTCGGGCATGCCGAGATTTAGTCACCGGCGTGGCCGTACTCATTTATACTGGTAGAACTGCATGCTGTTTTCGGTTGATGCTCACGCCATCGGCTGCAAGCTGACGGGGAACGAAGTATACATTCGTAACCTCATGGGTGGCTTTGCGGCTCTGGACCAGGACTCCGACTTCATCGCTTACCTGGCGGTAAGAGAAGCCTCGGACTGGGTGCCGCCGCGGTTTCAAAAGCGCTTTGTAGCAAGAAACCCTTTCGTTCGTTTGGGTTGGGATCTTTCTTGCCAGCTTCGCCGCGATCACCCTCAGCTCGTGCACGTGCAGTATACGGCGCCGGTGGGATGCCCCGTCCCGGTGATTGTCACCGTCCACGACGTCAGTTTCCTGGAGCATCCGGAGTATTTCCCCTGGCATCGGGCGCTACAACTGCGCCGGACAGTGGCGCAAACTGTCCGGCAAGCCGCGCGGATCCTGACCGTGAGCGAGTTCTCGCGCAAGGCCATCGCCCGGGCGTTCAACCTGGACCCGGAGAGCATCGTGGTCACGCGGGACGCCGCGGCGGGCTCATTCCGGCCCATCCACCGGCAGACGGCGGAGGTGTGGGTCCGGTCCCGGCTGGGTTTGAGCTCCCCCTTCGTCTTGACGGTCGGGGATCTGCAGCCACGCAAGAACCAGGTGGGGCTGGTTGAAGCGTTTGCCGAAGCCATGCGAGCCCGGCCCGAGTTGCCGTACCACCTGGTGCTGGCCGGAAAGGACACATGGTTCGCGCCGCAGGTCCACAGGGCGGCGAGGAAGTCGGGCTACGCCGATCGCATTCACTTCACGGGTTTCGTGCAGGATGACGACCTGGTTCATCTCTACAACGCCTGCGACGTTTTCGCCTTCCCTTCGTTCTATGAGGGATTCGGACTGCCCGTGCTCGAAGCCATGGCCTGCGGGCGCGCCGTGATCTGTTCGAATACTTCGGCCTTGCCGGAAGTGGCCGACGCGGCGTGCCTGCTGTTCGATCCGTATTCGCGGCAGGAAATCACGCGTGCGCTGCTCGACTTGCTGCTGGATGCCCAACTGCGGGTGCGGATGGAACGGCTCGGCTTGCAGCGGGCCGGCCTGTTCAGTTGGCGCGATGCCGCCCAAAAAACTCTGGAGGTGTATCATGAAGTTGCTGGCCGCAGCCGTTCCGCGGCTACGGGTTCCCGGGCAATTTCGATGACGCACTCATGAGTTTGACGCGCAAGCTCCTGTTGCTTCTGACGTTCATGCTCTCCGCGGCCGGCGCACAGACCGTGCCCGCCTTTGACGGGGAAAAGCTGATCTACAACGTCAATTGGCCGAGCGGTTTGAGCCTGGGCGAAGCTTACATGAACGCAAGCCGGACCAGCGGGCAAGATGCCGCGCCGGTTTGGCAGTTCGAGTTCCAGATCGACGCCGCGATTCCCGGATTCGCCGTGACCGACCATTACCGCTCGGTGGCGAGCGCGGACCTTTGCTCGGTCGAATTCGAGAAGAACCTGGCGCACGGCAAGCGCAAGGCGCGGGAGAAAACCGTGTTCAATCAGCAGACCGGGATGGCGACGCGCCAAACGATCGGCGGCGGCAAGAGCGAGATTTCCGCCGGCATGTGCGGGCGCGACGCGCTGGCGTTCCTCTACTACGTGCGCCGCGAGCTGGCGCAGGGCCGTTTGCCGGCGCCCCAGCGGGTGTTGTCCGGCGCCGCCTACCAGATAAGCATGCAGTACGGCGGCACGCAGATGGTGCGGACGGGAGACTCGCGGGTGGAAGCGGACCGTCTCAGTATCGCCGGGAAAGGGCCCGCGTCCGCGTTTTCGTTCGAAGCTCTGTTCGCGCGCGATGCAACGCGCACTCCCGTTTTGATCAAAGTACCTCTCGCCATGGGAATGTTCTCCATGGAACTGGTGCGTTGAGCATGCGTGTCGCGTTCTTCTCTCCATTGCCGCCGTCCAAAAGCGGGATTGCGGACTACTCGGCGGCTCTACTCGGACCTTTGCACAGGCAAGCTCAGGTGGAAGTCTTCCAGGGGGATGGGCGGCCGTTCGACGCGGAGCGCTTCGATATTGCGCTGTATCAGATCGGCAATAATCCATTCCACGGCTTCGCTTACGAGGCCGCCCTGCGGCATCCGGGGGTGGTGGTAATGCACGAAGCGAACCTGCACCACCTGATCGCCGACCTCACCATCAAGCACGGCGATTGGGACGCCTACCTGCGCGAGGTCGAATACAATGGCGGTGAACGGGCGCTCGAACATGCGCGGCGGGTCCGCGCGCTGGAGGTGGGCCCGGACTACGATGGACTGTCCATGCTGCGCCGCTTGCTGGAGAGTTCCCGGGCGGTCATCGCGCACAGCCGCTTCGTGGCCGGGGAAGTGCGCAAAGCCGGATTCGAACGACCGGTTGCGGTGATCCCTCACGGGGCATGGATTCCAACGGGCGACCGCATGGGATTCCGCCACCGCCTGGGCCTGGACGAGCCGACGCCCCTGGTGGGTGTGTTCGGCTTCCTGAAGCCGTACAAGCGGATCGCGGAATCCTTGCGCGCGTTCCGGCGGCTGGTGCGGCTGGTTCCCGAAGCGAAGATGATCCTGGTAGGGGAGCCGCACCCGGAGTTTCCGGTCCACGATATGATCCGCGCGCTGGGGCTTACCGCGTACGTGCGCGTGATCGGCTTCGCGCCGATCGAAGATTTCGTGGGCTATATTTCGGCCTGCGACGTGGTGCTCAATCTACGCTATCCGACCGTGGGTGAAAGCTCGGGCAGCATGTTGCGGGCCATGGGACTCGGCAAGGCCGTGCTGGTGAGCGACGTGGGCGCGTTCAGCGAGTTTCCCGGCGAGATCTGCCTGAAAGTGCCGGTTGGGCCCGGCGAAGAAGACTATATCTTCGAGTACCTGAACACCCTGGTTTCCCGTCCTGAACTGGCGCGGGCCATGGGACGCCGGGCGCGTGAGTGGGTGGAGCGGGAGTGCGCCTGGGAGAAGGTCGCCGGACGCTACGCGCGTTTCCTGGAATGCGTCGCGGATGGCCGCCCGTGGCCGGAAGAGAAGGAAGCCGGCAAACCCGCGGCACCTGAGGCGCCGGCCGCGGTGGCCGAGCCGGAACAAGCCCCTGCGCCGGACGGCGAGCCAGCGGCTCCGGCGACGGAGGAATACATTCTCGGTTGGGTGCCTCCGGAGTCCCCCGCGCGCGGATACGCGGAGTGGCACCTGGCGCGGTTGAAGAGGACGCTGGAGATCACGCCTCCGGGCACGGCTTCCGATCGCGTGCTGGAGATGGGGGCCTATCTGCAGATCACGCCGGCGCTGGGCGCCAAGTTGGGCTATGGCGAAGTACGCGGCTGTTACTACGGCCCGCACGGCACCACGGATCATCGCAAGGCCACATCCATCGATGGCACCGTGTTCGAGTGCGACGTGGATTTGTTCGACGCCGAGAGAGATTCGTTCCCATACCAGGACGGGTACTTCTCCACCGTGCTTTGCTGCGAGTTGATAGAACATCTGGCTGAAGATCCGATGGCCATGATGACGGAGATCAACCGCATCCTTCGTCCCGGCGGTCACCTGGTGCTGACGACGCCGAACCTGGCGGGCTCGCGCGCCATCGCGGCCATCCTGCAGGGTTTTCATCCGGGTTTCTTTCCCGCCTATATCCGTCCCTCGGCGGATGAGGCGGTGGAAGCGCGGCACAACCGCGAATACACGCCCCGGGAAGTGAAGCAACTGCTCGAAGACAGCGGCTTTGAGGTGACGCTGTTGGAGACAGGCCCCTTCCGCCAGGCGCCGCGGCCTGAGCTAGGATGGGTGACGCACTTGCTCGAACGGTATCTGTTCGACACGGAGCTTCGGGGTGACGGGATCTATGCGGTGGGCCGTAAGGCGGGGGCCGTGCGCGAGCGTTACCCCGCATGGCTTTATAGCGGCGGAGAACAGTGAGCGTCCGATACTCGGCTGCGAATGTGGTGCTGGAGGCGCCTGAGCGCGCCCTGCGGACCACGCTGTGCGTCGAGAACCGCTCCGGCGCGACGTGGGAGCGCGGCAAGGGCTTCGCCATCGGCTACCAGGTCTTCGATCCCGACTCCCACATTTTTATCGAGGAAGGCGCCTGGAAATCGCTGGATGCCGACGTGGAACCCGGAGAGTCCGCCTCGGTCGATCTGAACATTCATCTGCCGCGCGAGAAGGGGCGCTATTACGTTTATGTGAGCCCCGTCGAGGAACCAGGCGGGTGGTACTACGCTCGCGGGGCCCCTTTTCTGCTGATTGAAGCCGAGGTGGAAGGCGGCGTGCCGCGCCTGGTGGCGAGCAGGATCACCACGCTTGCGGCTATGCGGTTTCGCAAGCTGCACGTACAGCTTCGACGCGCGTTCACCAGCCCGCTGGAGAGCATATGGCGGAATCGGGGCCTGATCCGTTCCATGGTGCGCCGGGACGTGCTGGGACGCTATCGCGGGTCGTTCGCCGGTGCATTTTGGACGGTGCTGAATCCGCTGCTGCTGATGACGACCTACTACTTCGTCTTCGGCGTGGTGCTCCAGGCGCGGTTCGGCAACGATCCCAGCCGCGCCGGCTTCGTGCTCTACTTCCTGGCCGGAATGCTGCCCTGGCTGGCCTTCAGCGAGCCGGCGGGCCGTTCGCCGTACGTAATCCTGGAACATCGCAACTTCGTCAAGAAGCTGCTTTTCCCCATCGAGACGCTGCCGGTGGTGCAGGTGATCGCCGGGCTGGTGACCGAGGCGTTCGCGCTCGGCATCTTCATCGTGTTCCTGTTTTTCGCGCGCGGCGCGGTGCCTGCCAGCGTGTTGTGGCTGCCCGTGCTGCTGCTGGCGCAGCTCATGTTCACGCTCGGCATTTCATGGTTCCTGGCGGCGCTGGGAGCCTTCGTGCGAGACCTGGGACAGATCATGGGCTTCCTCCTCACGCTCTGGTTTTTCCTCACGCCGATTTGCTACCCGGAGGCCTCGCTGATACCGTCCGGGGCGATCAAGATCCTGTCCAAGAACCCGCTGTTCGTGCTGGTGCGGGGGTACCGGGACATTTTCCTTGAAGGCCGCGCGCCGGCATGGGGCCCCATCTGGAAGTTGTACC
>CAZLOS010000146.1:0-12658 GCA_964561215.1 uncultured Solibacteraceae bacterium
TTTCGCGGCGCGCTCGCGGGGTGGAGGTCTGGGCTGCGTTGCGGACGCTGGGCCGTGGCGGCGTAGCAGCGATGATCGAACAGACCTGCCGCCACGCGCGCCGCATGGCCGATGGCCTGCGCGAGGCGGGCTGCCAAGTGCTGAACGAAGTCGGGCTGAACCAGGTGCTGGTCTCTTTCGGGGACGCCGAGACGACTTCGCGCGTGATCGACTTCATCCAGGACCAGGGAGTCTGCTGGTGCGGCGGAACGACTTGGCAGGGCCGGGCGGCCATGCGCATCAGCGTCGCCAATTGGTCCACCAGCGAAGAAGACGTGGAACGCAGCCTGGCGGCGATCCTCGAAGCCCGCCGGATGGCCTCTGCCTAACGCAGGCCGGCAGGCTGGAGGCTCGTCCCGCTTGGCAGGACGCACCGGAAGCCGATATTACTGCTTCGCTCGGCCGGTTCGCTCTCGATCGTAGTGGAAACGCGCAGCATTCTCGGCAGATCGAACCAGGATCCGCCCCTGAGGGCGGGCGGATGATCCCCGCACCACTCCCAGACATTCCCCGGCATGTCATGCAGTCCCCAGTCGTTCGGTTGTCTCCCCGCAACTTCATGCGGGCGGTTGCCGTTCCGCTGCAGCAGAACGAAGAAGCCGACCCGGATTCAGGGTCCGTTCATGCAACCTGGGTTCGGGCGGCATCGGCCTGCCGGTGCGTCGAGCAAACCGAGCATAGGCGCCCACGGTCACCTCCGACTGTCCGACCCAGAAGCCCTGCGCCACGGCGATCCGGCGGGGAGGCTTCTCAGCGTCGTAGCAATGGGCGTCTCCCGGTGAACAGCCCGCCAGGAATGTTCCCGGCGGTACGAGCACATACCGGAGCGAGTCCTCCGGATGGATGCGAATCTCTGGCCAGCCATTCATAGGAAACAGGCGGCGATGAGGAACCGACCGATCACTCTATGGATGACATTCCAGTTTGATGCCTCGTGGGATCGTGCAGAGGCGATCGTTCACCACCGAAGAACAGCTTTCCCATATGCCTGCCCAAGATCGGAATCCGACCGGAAACTTGAACAAAACAGGGCAAATCGACACAGATTTTTCTTGACAGAAAGCCAAGTTGGGGTATAGATATTGTTCAGGTGGCGGAAGCGATGGTCAGTCATGATGAACGACAACTCGAACGGTAGGTCTGGCGGCAACTACGAGGTGGCTGCGGTGCGCAAGGCTCTGGAAATTCTGTGCGAGTTCGGCACCGATCCGCCGAATCTGAGTGTCAGCGACCTGAGCCGCCGTCTGGAGATGCCCAAGTCGACGACGCACAACCTGTTGCGCACGTTGGAGAGCATGGATTTTCTCAAGCAGGACCCGTCGGACAAGCGATACCGGCTGGGGCCCCGTGTCTACGAGTTGGGAATGCGGTTCTCGCACAGCACCCGGCTGGTGGCGGCGGCTCTGCCGCATTTGAAGCGGCTGGCTGTGGAAACGAAAGAGACCGTGAAGCTGGGCGTTTTATCGGACAACGAGATTCTTATATTGTCCGCTATCGAGTCGCCGTTCCAGTTACACACGCGTGGAGACGAGGGATTGCGCGCTCCACTCCATTGCACGGGATTGGGGAAGGCGATTTTGTCCACATTGTCCGGCGACCGGGTAAGGGCGGTGGCCGAGGCGCGGGGTCTGCCGAAGTTCACGCCGCACACGATCACGGCCTTGGGCCGTTTGGAAGAGGAACTGGGACGGATCCGGACGGATGGTTACGCCATGGATCTTGAAGAAAACGAGTTGGGAGTCAATTGTGTCGCGGCTGCCATCTCGGTAGTGGTGGATGGCGGCACGGCGGCGTTGAGCGTCTCCGCGCCGGCGAGCCGGCTCCCGCGGGAACGCATTCGGGAGTACGGGGAGCGCGTGTTGGAGACGGCGCACACGGTGGAGAACGCGCTCGGGGCACGGCGGAGAGGGTTCCCGGTTGCCCCTCCATCGTATTGAGAGAAGGAGAGTGAATGAAGACATTGTCAGAGATCATGGGCCGCGTGTCGGTTCCCTTGGTGACGCCCTTTCATGCGAACGAAGATGTCAACCACGAGGCGTTGGGGCAGTTGGTGGACTACATCATCGCCAGGAACCTTTGCGACTCGATTATCGTGACCGGCACGACGGGGCAATTCTATGCGGTGACGGATGAGGAGCGGGTAGAGATATGGAAGACGGTCAAGGCCGCCAATCGTGGGAGAGTTCCCCTCGTGGCCGGGGTGGGATCGGCTTCGACACGCGCGTCGATCCGCTTCACGCACATCGCCGAGGAGATGGGCTTCGACGTCGCCATGTGCGTCCTGCCCTACTATGGGAAGCCCACGCAGGAGGGCATCCGAAGGCACTTGGAGGCGGTGGCGGCGGCAACGAAACTACCCGTGCTGATCTACAACATCCCGCTGTTTACCGGCGTCAACATGGAGCCGGAGACACTCGTGCAACTCGTGAAAATCCCAAACATCCGGGGTATCAAGGAGGAAGCCGGAATCCAGCCGACGCAAGCCACTTCATTCGCGCTGCACACGCCGGAAGACTTCTCGATCTACTGTGGCGACGACACCATGGTACTGCAAGTGTTGCCGCAGCGAGGCGTTGGCGTGGTCAGCGGCGGTTCGCAGGTGATCGGCGACTGCATGAAGGCGATGATCGACGCCTATTTCAAGGGCGACAACGCCGGGGCTTCCAGGATCTACTTCAAGATGGCTCCGTTCTTCGCCTCGCTCAATCAAAACGGGCGCGTTAATCCGGTCCCCATTCTGAGGGGGGCGATTGAGAAGGTATCCGGAATCAAGATTGGTCCACCGCGCGGTCCACAGGTGGCTGCCACGGCGGACGAAATGTCCGTTACAGGAGCGATCCTGGACGGAATCAGAAGGGCTTGACTCCATCCCTAACTGGCACCACAGTTGAGACGGATTTGACGGGTTGAGCCCATGGAATGGCCGGTCGAAGAGCCGGCCATTGAAACTAAGAATGAGGTGAGTCATGTTAGGTCGTTACAGCAGTAAGCTTTTGGCGGCTGTTTTCGTACTCCTGACTGCCGCCGTACCGGTGTTCGGCCAGGGCGCCGCGTTGGGATCCATCAGTGGAAGAGTTACGGACCCTTCGCAGGCGCCAGTCCCGGATGCCGGGGTCACAGTAACTAATGCCAGGACCGGATCAACATCCACTGCCGCCACGACGGCCGATGGATATTACACGGTCCGATTCCTACAGCCCGGGACTTACTCGGTGTCGGTTATCAAGACCGGATTTCAGAAATCGGTACAGCCCGACGTACTGGTGGCCACGGCTACCAGCCCGACGGTGAACTTCACGCTTAGCCTGGGCGCGGTGGCCGAGACCGTCACGGTGACTGAAAAAGTGGCGCAACTGGAAACGCAAAACGCGGACAAGGGCGCGATCATCGACAACATCCGCATGTTGAACACGCCTACGCAAGGCCATAACATCATGGGCATCACGTGGTCCGCGGCGGGCGTGACGGTTGCGACCAACGCCAAGAGCTTCACCCCGTATGACAACTCGGGTTCGACATCGCTGGTGATCAGCGGCGGGCAGTTCAAATCCAACGAGATGCTGATCGACGGCGTGCCGAACCGCGGCGGCAATGAGGGCGGCCTGTACGGCACCATCCCGACGCAGGAGACCGTAGCGGAGATGAAGGTGCTTGCCAGTCCTTACAGCGCGGAATACGGACGCACTACAGGCGGTGTGGTGAACGTGACCACGCGCAGCGGCAACAACGAGTTTCACGGAGAAACTTACTGGTACAACCGCAACGTGACTCTGGCTGCGAACACGTTCGAGAGGAACGCGGGCAAGCAGGGGCGACTGCCGGTGCACTTCGACCAGTACGGGTTTCTGGTGAGCGGACCGGCTTTCAAGAACAAGCTGTTCTTCAGTTCAGGCTGGCAGCGGCTGCACTCGGGCACCAAGAAGTCCTATCTGGGCCACGTGCCAACCGAAGCGGAACGCAATGGAGATTTCACCGACACATGGTGGAACAACGGCGGCCAGAAGGCCCCCGTACTAATTTACGATCCGTGGAGCATCACGCAAAATCCGTCGACAGGCCGATACTCACGGACGTTGCTCGCCGGCAACAAGGTTCCCGCGAGCCGGATGAGTCCGGTCGCCAAGGCGTTTTGGAAATACATACCACTGCCCAACGCTTCGGGCGATGCGATTACGCGCGGGAGCAACTACCTGCCGTCGGGAGGTGCGGCCAAGGCGGATTTCAGCGAATACTCCAACCGGGTGGACTGGAACATCAACGATACCAACCGGTTGAGCTTTCGTCACATCCGCAACAACTTCAACTCCTACGACGTGGAGTTCTACCCGGGGGCGGCGGACATAAACGGCGGCTTCCCCTTCACGCGCGCCAACCACAACCTGGTAGTTGACTACACCAGGACGATCTCACCCACCAGCGTGCTCAACGTGCGCGCGGGCCTGCAGCGGTATCTGACGGCAAATATCAACGATAAACGCGGGGAAGTCACCCCGAGGGATCTGGGTTTCAGTTCGACCTTCGCTGCGCAGGCTTCACCGTACTTCCCATACTTCAGCTTCGGCGGTTCTCCCGGATATGGCGGATACGCCTTCAGCGGCGCCGGCCAGGGGTCAGGAAACTTTACGCCGGACCAAATCAACAACGTGGACGCGACATGGTCGAAGATCATCGGCACGCACACGCTGAAAATCGGCGGTCAGGGCCGCCTCGAACGCACGTACGACGTGAGAGCCGGCTACAATGCGGGCTCGTTCAACTTTGGCCCCACCGCGACGAATCTAGACCCCCAGGTGAATGTTCCTTCGGCGGGCGATGCGGTGGCATCGTTCCTGATGGGAGTCGGCAGCGCTTCCATTGACGTCGCCTCGCTGCCGGCACGGCAAGGGAAGAGCCTGGCGTTTTTCGTGCAGGACGACATCAGCGTTACCAGCAAACTGAAAATCAACCTGGGCCTGCGCTGGGACTGGACGGGTCCCATGACGGATCGCTACAACGCCATGACGGGCATCTTCGACGAGACGGCCACCAGTCCGATGGCGGCACTGGTGAAGGCATCGGCTGCGGCATCGAACTGTCCCGCCTGTGCGAACTTGCGGGGCGGGCTGACGTTTCCTGGCGTGGGCGGAATGCCTCGCAACGTGTACAACTCGACGCGCAAGAACTTCGGCCCGCGTTTCGGATTCGCTTACGCGCTGGATAGCAAGACAGCCGTTCGCGGCGGGTTCGGGATGTTCTATGGGCCCATCTGGTACGATCCGGGCCAGCCCGCCGGTTACAGCCAGACGACGTCGTCGATCCTGTACGACTCGAATCAGATTCCTATCAACCTGATCGACAACCCGTTCCCGAACGGCCTGCTCCAGCCCACTGGTTCAAGCAAGGGGTTGGCGACGAACATCGGCGCCGGCATTAGCTTCATCGATCCGGAGACCAGGGAACCACGGGCCTTCCAGACCAGTTTCGAAATACAGCGCGAAATGCCTTGGGGTGTTCTCGTCAGTGCGGGATACAACTTCAATTACAATGACAGGCTGCCGGTGAGCCAGTCGCTGAATTACATTCCGGAACAGCTTTACATCCAGGGTGCCTCGGTGCTGAACCGGAAGGTGGACAACCCGTTCGCCGGCCTGGTGCCGGGCTATGCGTTGAATCAGTCGCAGATCTCATTCAGTTCGCTGCAATACCAGTTTCCGCAGTTCACCGGGGTAACGAAGGTGAATGTGCCGATTGGAGACTCGCGCTACGACGGTGTCCAGACTCAAGTGACCAAGCGATTCAGCCACGGCGTCAGCATGAGTTTCGCCTACACAATCTCGAAGAAGTTGGGCCATTTCGGCTACGCCAACTCGTTCGATAACTTCCTGGAGAAGACGTACGAAACTTACGACATTCCTCAGAACTTCGTGGCCAACGGATCGTGGGAAATGCCGTGGGGCAAGAAGCGCTGGGCCTGGAAGACCATGCCGGGATGGTTGGATCACATCATCGGCGGTTGGCAAATCAACTGGATGATTCGCGTCTCGAGCGGCAGACCCTACCAACTGTCCGGAGACACCATCCCTGTCGCCGGCGTGGATCCCAACGACGTGCCGGGCGGACAGCGCCTGGATCAGTGGATCAACCGGGCGGCGTACACGCTGAACACCAACCCTTACGCGCCGCGGCGGTGGTACACCGCGACCGGACGGCTGCGTGAGCCCCCAACGCACAACTTCGATCTGGGGATCATGAAGAACTTCCGGATCACGGAGCGCGTGAAGTTCCAGTTCATCAACAATTGGGTGAACGCGTTCAACACGCCACAGTGGTACGGTTCAACCGGTAACTGCAATTCGGCGTCGAAGTCCTGCTTCGGCCAGATTGCGGGATATCAGACTCAGTCAAATTATCCGCGCCAGATTCAGTTCGCTGGGCGGATATCGTTCTAGGCTCAGAGACAAGGGGCCCTGCTGGGCGGGGCCCCCTAAGAACCGGGGGTGGGAGATGAAGCAGTTTTTCACTGCGGCAATACTCCTGTTTTTCTGCGCGGCGATTCTCTTTGGCCAGGGCGCCGCATTGGGTACGATCAGCGGACGCGTAACGGACCCTTCGGACTCGCCAATCCCAGGGGCAACCATCACCGTTACGAACCTGCTGACCGGCGCCAAGTACAGCGCCGGAACTTCGGCGGAAGGCTTCTATAACGTACGATTCCTTCAGCCGGGCAATTATTCGGTTGAGGTGGTTCACCAAGGATTTCAGAAAGCCATCCAGCCAAATGTGACAGTAGTGGCGGCGTCCAACCCGACGGTGAATCTGAAACTGGCGTTGGGATCGGTGGCCGAAACCGTGACGGTCAGCGACCGGGTCAGCATTGTCGAGTTCGAGAACGCCGACCGCGGCGGAGAGATCGATACAATCCGCAGTCTTTACACGCCCACGGTGCAGCGCACCGTGTCGAGCATCCTGCCGTCCGTTCCCGGCGTCGTGGTTGCGGGCAACGACCGCGGGATGACGCCATCAGGGAATTCGGGGGCATCGGGCTTCATGCTCAGCGGCGGCCAGGAACGCACCAATGAGATGATTCTGGACGGTGTCCCAAACCGCACCAGTTATGGAGGGCACAACTTCGGCATCATTCCGACGCAGGAATCCACTGCCGAGGTGAAAGTCATCACGAATGCGTTCAGCGCTGAGTATGGCAACACCACCGGCGGCGTGATCAACGTGACCACGAAGTCCGGGACCAACGAGTACCACGGCGAGCTGTACACCTTCTTCCGTAACACGGCCTTAAACGCGAACCACTATGAGCGCAACCGAGTACCCCGTAATGCGGCTGGGACAGAGGCGGCGCCTCGTCTGCGCCTGGTTTACAACACTTACGGCGGCATTGTCACGGGCCGCATTCTTCGTGACAAATTGTTTGGGACGTTCAAGTACCACGTGAGCCAGAGCAACGACATGAAGAGCTTCGTCGGGTACGTACCCACGCAGAAGGAACGTGACGGCGATTTAACTTCGACCTTCTATATGAAGAGTGGCGTCCCGACGCAGGTGGTGATCTACGATCCCTGGACGACGAAGCAGGATCCCGCCACGGGGAAGTATGTTCGTACCCCGATTGCGGGCAATGTGATTCCGTCAAGCCGTATCAATCCGGTTGCCAAAGCTTTTTGGAAATACATCCCGCTGCCCAACGCGGCGACGGGGGCGCTGGTGAAGGCGACGAATTACCTGGCGGCCAGCGGCAGCAAAGCGAACAAGGAATATATCGAGTGGATGCCGCGCGTCGACTGGAACGTGAGCGAAAAGACCAAGCTGATGTTCCGGCATATCCGGACGGACTACAAGGAGTTTCCGGTCGAGTATTACGCGACGGCGGCGGAAGTGAACGGCGGCTATCCGTTCATACGCGCCAACCACAATGCGGTGTTCGATTGGACGCAGACTCTTTCTCCCACCAGCGTGCTCAACTTCCGGCTGGGCATGGAGCGCTATGTAACAGGCCAACTGGAACTCCCGCGCCTGGAGGTCGAACCTAAGGAGTTGGGCTTCAGCACCACGTTCCAGTCGCAAGCGGCCAAGGCGTTCCCGGTGTTCAGGATGGGGGGCTCGAACATCGGCGGCAGCGACATGTTTATGGGCGGCGGGGTGCCGGCGGGCAGCTATGCTCCGGACCAAGTCAACAACATGGACCTTACATGGTCGAAGAACCTCGGCAAGCACAACCTGAAAGTCGGCGGCCAGATCCGCCTGGAGCGCATCTACTTCGCCAGTGCCGGTAACGACGCGGGGTCTTTCAGCTTCGGGCGTGGCCAGACGAACGGGCCGGATCCGGATGTGCAGACAGTCGGCGCCGGCGACGAGACGGCCAGTTTTCTATTCGGAGTGGGCGGCGGCTCAATCGACCGGAACGCCTCGGCCTCGCGTCAGAGTATTTACAGCGCGATATACGCGCAAGACGACATCAAGGTGACGCAGAAGCTGACAGTCAACGTGGGGCTCCGTTGGGATCGCACGGGAGGGCTGACCGACCGCTATGACGCGATGACAGGAACGTTCGATCCAACGGCAACCAGTCCGCTGGCGGCGCAAGTGAAGGCGGCGGCGGGCGCGCAATATTGCCCGGCCTGCGCGGCGCTGAAGGGCGGTCTGACCTTCCCGGGCGTGAGTGGAATGCCTCGGAACGTATACGCGCCTGGAAACAAAGACTTCGGCCCGCGAATCGCGGTGGCTTACGCGCTCGATAACAAGACCGCCATCCGTGCTGGATGGGGCATGTTCTATGGGCCCATCTATTACGATCCGGGCCAGGCGGGCTTCAGCCAGTCCACGACATGGGTGACCTATGATGCCAACCGGTTGCCTCTGAACCTGCTTGACAACCCGTTCCCCGCGGGGATCATTCAGCCCGTGGGTGCGAGAAACGGCTTGGCGACGAACATTGGCACAAGCGTTTCTTACGTCGATCCCAATACCCGTACGCCACGCGCGCGGCAATTCAGTTTCGAGATCCAGCGCGAAGTGTTTTGGAAGATGCGTGTCAGCGTGGGCTATGTGAATAACATCGTGAGCCGGTTACCTGTCACTCGGAGCCTTGACTCGCTCACCGAGCAGCAATTCACGCAAGGCGCCAGTTATCTGAACACCAAGTACGCCAACCCGTTCGCGGGATTGGTGCCCGGTTATTCGTTGAACCAATCGACGATCGCCAATTCGAGTCTGATCGTTCCATACCCGCAGTTCACCGGCGTTTCAGCTTCGAGCGTCCCCATCGGCTGGTCCCGTTATGACGCCCTGCAACTCTACGTGGTGAAGCGGATGACGCGGGGCATCAGCTTCAGCCTGGCATACACGGCATCCAAGAAGATGGAAAAGACGGGGTATCAATGGGCGACGGACCCCTTCCTGGAGAAGCGGCTGAGTCCCCTGGACTTCCCGCAGTTACTGGTCCCCAATTTCGCCGTGGAACTGCCGTTTGGCAAAGGACACTGGCTGTTCCCGAACGCTCCGGGGTGGGTTGATCGCCTGATCAACGGGTGGCAGGCCAACGGCATCATCCGCATCCAGAGCGGGAAGGTCGTGGAGATGGCCACCAACGCCATCCCGACGGGTGCAGACCCCAACGCGGTGCCCGGCGGGCAGCGCCTGGATCAGTGGATCAACCCGGCGGCCTTTGTTGCTCAAACGAATGCCTATCAGGTCAGGCGTTGGCCTTACGTTCTGTCGAGCCTGAGGAACCCGCCGATTCACCGCTTCGACCTCGGCGCGGTAAAGAAAACCAGAATCGCCGAGCGTTTCATGTTTGAGATTGAAGTCGAGGCGACCAACGCCATGAACACGCCGGAGTGGTACGACTCGCTAAACGGCAGTAATCCGACCTCGTCGACGTTCGGCCAAATCGGGACTGTAAAGGCACTGACTAACTATCCGCGACAGGTGATTCTCAGCGGCAAACTCACTTTCTAGGAAGGAAGGGAGGCAACCGGGTGGTTGCCTCCCAGTTTTGAAATGCGGAAAACCATATTCTTGTCGTGTGTTCTTTTGGCGTCCTCTTTGTTGGGCGCCGACTTCGTTTCTACGGGGGTGCTCGCCGCGCGCTGGCACGAATCCGGCTTCACGGGAGACGACAGTTACAACGGAGTGACTGCAGCCAGCGACGGAAAGATTTATTACGTCATATGCGCTCACAAGATCGACGTGGGCGCGCAGATGTTCTCCTACGATCCTGCGACAGACAAAGTCACGCACTTGGCCGATCTTACCGAGGCCAGTGGCGAGAAGGGATTGAAATCCGTTCCGCAAGGCAAGAGCCACGTCAATTTTTACGAACACAAAGGTAAGTTATACTTCGCTACTCATATGGGTTACTACCGGGTGGTGGACGGCAAAGAACTGGTTGGTGTGCCTCCAGCCGGTTACAGGCCATATCCCGGCGGCCACTTCCTGGCCTACGACATGGCGACAGGCAAGATCGAGAAACTGGCCAGTGCGCCGGCAGGCGAAGGCATCATCACGATGGCGATGGATAAGCGCCGCGAACGCCTGTTTGGGCTGACGTGGCCCTCGGCCCACTTTCTGGTTTACGACCTGATGAAGAAGGAGATGAAGGACTACGGCCTGACGGCGGGCCTGGGTGAAAAGGGCGTGGGGGAGATGTTTCGCGTGGTGTGCCGGTCCATTGCCGTGGATCCCGTTTTAGGCACGGCGTTTTTCAGCGATTCGACGGGGAAAATCTGGCGCTATGGCTGGGCAAGACAGGAGAAAGAACTCCAGACGATCCCCGGTTGCAGCATGAATCGCCCTGTTTTCGGGAAGTGGGACCCGAACATACCCGGGCACATGGGCTACAACTGGCGGCAGACGGTTTGGTACGAGCCGGGGAAAGTCTTTTACGGGACGCACGGGATGAGCGGATACCTGTTCCGCTTTGACCCGCGTGGAGGTCTTTTAGATGTAGTTGACAGGATCGCCTCCGAGAAATCGAAAGCCAGCGGCTTGTACGATGAGTTCGCTTACGGCTATCTGGGATTGACCATGGGCCCCGACGGTCATACGCTGTACTTCCTCACCGGAACGCCCAAGGGCGAGGAGATACGCTTCGTGACGTATGATATTCCGACCGGGAAATACACGGACCATGGTGCGCTGGCTCTGGATGACGGGCGCCGGCCGACATGGGCGCAGTCGATCGCGGTGGGACGCGACAAGCGTATCTATACAGTGTCGAAGATCATGGATAAGGGCAAGCTGAAAGTGGATCTGCTCAGCTTCGCCGATCCTCTGCGGAGCCAGCCGGCGCCGGAGCCGCAGTACGAAATTGTGCGGAGCTGGCTGAACCCGCAGGGCATGCCGAACGCCCTCAACGAAGCGCATTCGCTGTGTTTCGACAAGGACGGCAACCTCATCCTGGTGGACAGCGTTGGCAGCCGGGTCCAGCGCTTTACGCCCGAAGGGAAGTGGCTATCCGAAATCGGCCTGGGGCCAGGCAAAGGACCGGGCCAGTTCAGCGGGCCGCGGGACGCGCGCGTCGGCCGGTCCGGCGAGATCTTCGTGTCCGATGCCAACAACTACCGCATTCAAGTTTTCGGCGCGGACGGCAAGTTTCTGCGCATGTTCGGCTCGAAAGGCAGCGCGCCGGGCCAACTGCTGCGGGCGCACGGTTTGGGTTTCTCGCTGGACGGCACCAGGCTTTATGTTGTGGACGTAGATAACAATCGTGTTAGTGTCTTCGAGCCGCAAAGCGGGAAGTTTCTCTTCAGTTTCGGAAAAAAAGGCGAAGGCGCGGGCGAGTTCCGCGACGCGCATGGGTTGGGTGTGGCGCCGAACGGAGACGTAATCGTTTCGAATTACTACGGGCCGACTCAGCGGTTCAACGCTGATGGGAAGTTCCTGCACGACTTCGCGCCGGCGGGTTTCCGCGGGTGGATTCACTTCCACAGCATGACTACCGATAACAGGGGCAACACATACCTGGCCGCACGGCACCGGGACGGGCGCAACGCGATTGCCATTTACGACAACCGGGGCGCTTACGTCGCAGCCTTGGCTGCGTCCACCGCTGAAGGCGAGCAGGGTGTGAAGACGGCGGCCGTGGACGCGAACGGGCAGGTGTACGCTGCGGTCGAGAGCCGTACCGTGCACGGCGTACAGGTCTTCCGGAGAAAGCCATGAGACTGATCGTGGCCCTTCTTGCGGCTTTCTACGCGCTCGGCGGCGAACAGTATGCGCTGCTGCAGAGTTGGAGCGTGGCCGGAGAAGGACCGGGACAGTTGCGTGACGCGCACGGGATTGACGTGAACCGGAACGGCGACGTGCTCGTCACCGACAGCCGGGCTTCCCGGGTGACTAAATATACGCCGGATGGAAAGTTCCTGAGCGAAATCGGCGACGGTCCGGGTTCCGGTCAGGGGCAGTTTCGATCCCCGCGGGACGCTGCGGTGAGCCCCGTCGACGGTAAGATCTATGTCGCCGACGGCGCGAACCTCCGCATTCTGGGTCAAAGGCAGCGGCCCCGGCGATTTTCACGCGCCGCACGGGCTGGGAGTCGACCGGCGCGGCGACGTTATCATCTCAAATTACTACGGGCCGGTACAAAAATTCACGCGTCAAGGCAAGTTGTTACTGGAGTTCGGCG
>CAZLOS010000147.1:0-12600 GCA_964561215.1 uncultured Solibacteraceae bacterium
ATCGAGCTGAATCCCGCGCGGATTGCCAAGCTGGGTCCGGAGCCGCTGGAAGTCACTTTCGAGGAATTCCGCCGGCGGCTGAAGACACGCCGCACCCGGATCAAGGCGCTGCTGCTGGACCAGGGATTTCTGAGCGGGGTGGGAAATATCTACGCCGATGAATCGCTACATCGCGCCGGCATACACCCTTGCGCCATCGCCGCGCGCCTCGGCCCGGACCGCGCCCGGCGGTTGTACAAGGCCATCCGCCAGGTGCTCACGGAAGCCATCGCGAGCGGCGGCTCGTCAATTTCCGACTATGTGGACGCCGAGGGGCGCAAGGGATGGTTTCAGATCCGCCACCGCGTCTACCAGCGCCAGGGGGAGAAGTGCCGGCGCTGCGGAGCAATCATCCGGCGCATCCTGATCGCCCAGCGCGGAACACACTACTGTCCCAAGTGCCAGAAACGGTAAGCGAAGCTTGCGAGGCTGTCAGGCGCCGATGTGCGGCGTGAGCAGTTTCTGCAAATCGGTCTTCCCGAGCGCGCCCACCCGTTGATCCACTACCTTGCCGCCCTTGAACACGAGCAGCGTGGGAATGCTGCGGACCTGGTAACGCATCGCCGTGTTGCCGTTCTCGTCCACGTTCACTTTCCCGACCTTCAATCGCCCGGCGTATTCATCCGCGATCGCGTCGATCGTGGGGCCGATCATGCGGCAGGGGCCGCACCACTCCGCCCAAAAGTCCACCAGAACCGGGACATCGGACTGCAGCACGTCCGTTTCGAAGCTTGCGTCGGTGAAATGTAATGTATTTTGGCCCGCCATTTGACTCTCCATTCTACAAGATGCAGAAACCGGCGGGAGGTTTCAGCCTAACAAGTGGCGGTAGAGCGCCGAGTACTCGGCGGCGGATGCGTGCCAGGAGAAATCCTTGGCCATGCCGGCAAGCATCATCTTTTTCCAGCGTGGCCCGTCGGCGTACGCTTCCAGCGCGCGGCGCACCGCCGCCAGAAGCGCGTCGCCCGAGTATTCGGCGAACTTGAAACCGGTCTCCTCATCCACACTGTCGTCGAGCCCCCCGGTGGCCCGCACCACCGGGATCGTCCCGTACCGCAAGCTGTAGAACTGGTTCAGCCCGCAAGGTTCGTAGCGGCTGGGCATGAGGAACATATCGCAGCCGGCTTCGATCTTGTGCGCCAGCGGATCGTTGTATCCGATGTGCACACCCACGAGGTCCGGCCTGGCGGCGGCAAGATCCAGGAACAACTTTTCGTACTGCGGATTGCCGGAGCCGAGCGCCACAAGGTAAATGTCCTCACTGAGCAACCGGTCCGCCGCGTCCGCGATCAGGTCGAAGCCCTTTTGGCCTACAAAGCGCGACACGATACCGGCCAACGGCTTGTCCAGGGCTCGCTCGGGCAAGCCGACCGTAGCCAGCAAATCGCGCTTCGCTTCCCGCTTGCCCTCCAGGCGGGCGGCCGAATAGCGGGCGGCAAGCACCGGATCCGTTTCCGGATTCCAGGTGCTGTAATCGACCCCGTTCAGAATGCCCTTGAGAACGTCCGCGCGCTTGCGCAGCAGCCCGTCCAGGCCAAATCCCAGCTCCGGAGTCTGGATCTCCTTGGCGTAGCGCGGGCTCACGGTGGACAGCGCGTCGCTCATCTCCAGCGCGCCTTTGAGGAAACTGGCCCTTCCGTAAAACTCCATCGCGTCGGGATTGAAAAGCGAGTCATCGAGCCCGATCCCGGCCATTGCGGCGCGTGGGAACAGGCCATGGTAGCCGAGATTGTGGATGGTGAACAGCGTCTTGGCCCCGGCAAAAGTCGGATCGCCCCACAGCGTGGACTTCAGCAGGACGGGAACCAGGCCGGCTTGCCAGTCGTGGCAATGGAAGATTTGCGGCCGGAACAGGTGGCGCGCCACGGCGAGCACGGCATGGGCAAAAACGGCATACCGGACATGGTTATCCGGGAAATCTTCCTTGCCGTCTCCGTAAACCCCTTCGCGGTCGAACAACGCGGGCGAGTCCACCAGGAAAAACGGTACGTTCTCGCGTTCGGTGCAGTATATGTCCGCCCGGAAGTTATCCGCGCCAAGCCAGACTTTCAGGCCGTCGAAGACGCGCCGCACCCCGTCCAGGCTCATGCCTCGATAGCGCGGCAGCACCACGCCGACATCTTCGCCGCGCGCCTTCAGCGCCGCCGGCAAAGCGCCCATGACGTCGGCAAGCCCGCCGGTCTTGATGAACGGGACGGCTTCGCTGGCTGCCATCAGAATACGCGGCATGGTATCTGCCCTATAATATCAACCCGCCCGTGCTTTCATGCCATCCTGAAAGAAAATGGCTGTTTTGCTCAGTTGCGCCGCGCTTTCCAAATCGTTCGGGCTGAGAACGCTCTTCGATGACCTCTCGCTCACGCTCTCCGACGGGGACTGTGTGGGCCTGATCGGGCCGAACGGCAGCGGCAAGACCACGCTGCTCGAAATCCTGGCGGGCAACCAGTCGCCGGACTCGGGCGAGCGCGCCTTGCGCAAGCAGGCACGCCTGGCCTACGTGCCGCAGGACTCGGTTTTCGCGCCGGGAGACACGGTGGGCTCCGTGTTGTCGGCCGCGGCTGCGCCGTTGCAGGTGGAAGAGTCCGAGAAGGCCAGCCGCGCGGAGGTCATGCTGGGCCGCGCCGGTTTCAGCGATGCGAGCGTGCCGGCTTCCGCTCTTAGCGGAGGATGGCGCAAGCGGCTGGCTATTGCGGCGGCCCTTGTCACAACGCCGGACTTGCTGCTGCTCGACGAGCCCACCAACCACCTGGACATCGACGGCATCCTTTGGCTGGAGCAAGCGCTGGGATCGATCAACGCCTGTCTGGTGGTCACGCACGACCGCTACTTCCTCGAAAACGTAGCCACGCGCATGGTGGAGCTGAACAAGCGCTACCCACAGGGCTCGCTCCAGGTGAAGGGAAATTACAGCGAGTTCATCGAGCGGCGCGCGGAACTGCTCGAAAGCCAATCCAAGCAGCAGGAATCGCTGGCCACGAAGGTGCGGCGCGAAGTAGAGTGGCTGCGGCGCGGCCCCAAGGCGCGCACAGGCAAATCGCGCGCGCGCATCAACTCCGCGGAAAGGCTGATCGACGAGCTTTCCGGCGCGACGGCGCGCAGCGTCACCGCGACCGCGAAGATCGATTTCACGGCGTCCGGCCGGCGCACCAAGCGACTGATCGAGACCAGGAAGATCGGCAAGAGCCTGGGCGGGCGGCGGTTGTTCAAGAATCTCAGCCTGGTCATCTCGCCCGGCGTGCGGGCCGGCCTGGTGGGAGCCAACGGCAGCGGCAAGACCACGCTGCTCCGGATCCTCGAAGGCGGCCTTGAGCCCGACGAAGGGACCGTGCGGAGGGCCGAGAACCTGAGCATCGTGACCTTCGCGCAGGACCGCAACGAGCACCTCGACCTTGAGCAAAGCCTGCGCCGCGCGTTGTGTCCGGAAGGCGATTCGGTGATTTACCGCGGCCGCACCATCCATGTGGCCGGGTGGGCCAAGCGCTTCCTGTTCCGGGAAGAGCAACTCGACATGCCGGTTTCGAGCCTGTCGGGCGGCGAACGCGCCCGCATCCTGATCGCGCGCGTGATGCTCCAGACAACCGACGTGCTGCTACTCGACGAGCCCACCAACGACCTCGACATCCCCACGCTCGAAGTGCTGGAGGAAAGCCTGCTGGATTTCCCGGGCGCGCTGGTCGTGGTGAGTCACGACCGCTACCTGCTCGACAGCGTGAGCACCATGGTCATCGGGCTGGACAGCGACGAAGCCGGTATCTTCGCCGATTACTCGCAGTGGGAGGCCGCCCGCCGGGAGCACGTGAAAGAGAAGGCGCCGGCGAGGGAAGTGCCGCGCCCGGCGGTTGCCGCTTCTCGCGGCAAGAAGAAGCTGTCCTATAACCTGCAGCGCGAATGGGACGGCATGGAGCAGAAAATCCTGGAGGCGGAACAGGAGCTCGCCACCTGGGAAGCCCGGATCCAGGAAGCGGCATCCGATCCCGAGCCGCTGATGGAGGCCTGCCGCAACGCGGAAGCCGCGCGGGCGCGGGTCGACGAACTTTACGCGCGCTGGGCCGAACTGGAGAAAGAAGTGGAGGAGTAGAGATGCGACTCGGCGCCGTTCTCGCAGCGTTTCTGATGATGACTCCCGCCCTGGCCCGGGAGCTTGCCTTCACCGCCCAGGACACGGTCACGGCCTTTGAGATGGACCCAGGCGACTCCGTCCGGTTCCGCCTGCGAAACGGGCAGGTTCGCACGATGGTTCTGGTTGAGACCGGCGCGCGAGTCCTGGCGACAAATCTGCACGAACCGCGCAAGGCGCAGCGCGATGGCGGAACCCTGTACGAGATTGGTGCGAGGGTCCGGATCGACGGCCATGCGGTGACCTTGCTCCGCTACGTGGGGTCGCAGGAAAGTTTCGCCGAACCGTACGTGATCAACGGCATGCGTTTGTGGCTGGACGCGGTGAGTGACGCGCTGCAACTCATGTCCGACAACCACGGCGGTACGGCCGGCTGCGCCATGACCCGGCGCGCGCGCTTTGCGGTAAATGACGCGAAGGATGCGCTGGCGCCCGTCGCGCTTCGCCCCTGGACGCCGTTCCAGCGCCTGTCTCTCGATATCGCGGAATGCTACAACGGCGACGATCCCTACATGGGCGCCTACCAGGGCGCGGAGTGCCACGCCGGCCTGGACATCGACCAGCCCAAGGGCACGCCTCTGTTTGCGCCCATCGACATCGACGATCAGTATTTCTTCAACTCACTCGCCAAGGGTGACAACAACAACCGGTGGCGCGGCGTCCACCGCTGGCCGAATGGCGACACCTGGACGCTGCAATCGCACCATCTGGTGGAACTGCTTGTGCCCGAGCACACGCCCATCCCGGCCGGCAAGCATTACGCTGCGACGGCGGGCGTGTTCGTGGGCTCGCACGAGCACACCCACTTCATCTTCCGCACGCGCCGGCCCGGCGAAGAGGACCTGATGCTCGATCCATGGATGCTTTTCTGGCAGATCTTCGAGCAGGAGAAGACGCGGACGGGCGGGATCCGCGCCGCCATCGAAACCTTCGGCCCGGCGCGTACCGGACACACGGTGCGGTTCTCGAGCGAAGGAACGCGCGTCGGGCGTTGGGCCTTCCGCACGAACTATCGGTGGACTTTCGGGGACGGAGGTTTCTCACTCGACAGCAATCCCACACACGTTTTCGCGCGGCCGGGCGTTTATCCGGTGACGCTCACGGTGGAGGATGGCGTGGAGCGTGCCAGTGCGACGCACGTCATCACCGTCGATGGAGAGCCTGTCCGGGAGCCGGCGCTCGCGCTGAGATCCTCCGATGACGTGTCCTTCGTCGAGCGCCGCCCGGAAGCGCGCGACACCTATGGCATAGCCCCGGCGTTCGATCCGCACCTGTTGCGGTTCACCGCGCGCTTCGGAAGTCCGTCGTCCACGCTCAAACAGGTAGTCCTGAAGAACCGGGGCGGCGGTGGACTGCGCGCCGTTCGCACGCCGTTGATCCGTTACGAAGGCCAGGGAGGATGGCTGGAAGTGGATCCGGAACCGGGCGGTCAAGCTCTGCGCGTCCGGGCTTCCTCCGGAAAGCTCACGCCCGGCCTGTACTTCGCCACCGTGCTCATCGAGTGCCCGGGAGCGCTCAACTCTCCTCAGCCGTTCCGTGTGGCGCTGGACGTCCGGCAGAATCGGCCTCCCGCCGAGGTGGTGGTGGACGATGCGGATCAGGGCTTCTTTGCGACACCATACTTCTGGGTTGGCCACCGGTTCCATCTGTGGCAGCGAAAGGGCTACAACGATTTCTACCGCACCAGCGGCGGCCGCGCGGATGACGGCGAGTTTGCACGATTCACGCCGAACCTGCGAGCGGGCCGTTACCAGGTGGCATTCGTCGACGAGACGCCGTTCGAAATGCAACCGGACACCCGTTTCCGGGTTGTGGTCAAACATCGTAACGGCCAGGAAAACCTTTGGGTCGAACCGAACAAGACCCGCCGCATCGGCGAGTTCGAATTCGATGAAGGAACCGAAGGCTACGTGGAACTGCGAACCGAAGGTTCGACGGGGCACGTGCTGGCCGATGCCATCCGTTTCACGCCGGTGAAACGTTAGCGGATTCCAGCCCCATTTCCCCCATACATCTTGACCAGCGATTGGAAAGCCAGCTTGGGCCTCCGGTTCACGGTCACCACTCCGTAAGGTCCGAAAGCGGCGTACTTGATGAAGTTTGGCCGGTGGAAATAATCGGCCCAGGACCACATCACGCCGCCCGAAACTTCTCGGAACGATACCATAGTCCGCGGAGGAGTTATGTGCTGTAACCACTCGGGTCCGAACCGCAGACAGTTTATGGGCCTGGCCGCTGGTGCCGGCCTGGTTCCGGTCGCTTCGTTGGCCGCGCCGGTCGCGCGCGCCTGGTCCGCCGATTTGTGGGACCCCGACCGGCCGTTCCTCAATCCTGGGAAGCCGCTGAAAGTGCAGGCCGTGCTGATGTACCGCACGCCCGTAAAGAAGGTGGCCGATTCCTGGAAATCCTGGGGTGGAGTGCAGACCGAGGAGAGCGCCGCGGCCGAGGTCGCCCGCATTAGCGCGGAGTTGAAGGCTGTGGCCGCGAAGGCGGACTTCCCCTTCGAGGTCATCTCCGTCGATAGGGTCAAGACCACGGAACAGGCCGCCCTGGTGCGCAACCCGGCCGCCGACGTAACCATCGTCTACCCGGCGACGGGTTCGGGCGCCACCCTGCGCGCGCTGATCCCCGAAAACGGCCACGCCATCATCTTCTTGAGGAAGAGTTCCGGGCCCGTCTACTACTGGTACGAAGCGCTGAGCGTCCGGTACCTCAAGACCGACCGGCCGCAGGCGCCACCCGCGAATCCCGCCGATGCGCCGCGCCTGTCGGTGGATGACGTCGTGGTGGACGATAAGGCGGAATTGCTGTGGCGCTTGCGCGCGTTCTATGGAGTGAAGAATTTCCTCGGCTCCAGGATCGTCGCCTTGGGCGGAGCGCGCGGCAAGTACGACGGCCGCGCCCCGCAGATCGCCCGTGAGCGCTACAAACTGGACATCGTCGAGACGGACTATGTCGACATGGATAAGCGCATCAAGAGCGCGCTGAACGATCCCGCGAAAATGTCGCTCGCGGAAAAATGGACGGATCGCTACCTGAGCATCCCGCGAACCACGCTGGCCACAGACCGCCCGTTTGTGGTGAACGCCTTCATCCTCTACGGCGTGTTCAAGGACCTGATGGAGGATCACGGCGCGACTGCGTTTACCATCGGCGAGTGCATGGGCACCATCATGCCGATGTCGAAGACCACGGCGTGCCTCACCCTCGGCTTGCTGAACGACGAGGGATTGCTGGCGTTCTGCGAGTCGGACTTCGTCATCGTGCCAGCCGGTATGCTTTTGCGCCACATCTCCGGCAGGCCCGTCTTCCTGCACAATTCGACGTTCCCGCACAATGGCGTCGTCACCTGCGCGCACTGCACCGGGCCGCGCCGCATGAACGCGTCCCGTTACGAACCGGTGCGCCTGGTGACGCACTACGAATCCGAGTACGGCGCCGCGCCCAAGGTGGAGATGCCCATCGGGCAGGAAGTCTCGTTCATCGACCCCGAATACGCCACCGGCCGCTGGGTGGGCATGAAGGGCACGGTCGAGGGCAATCCGTTCTACGAGATCTGCCGTTCGCAGCAGGACGTGCGCGTACAAGGCAATTGGAGGAAACTGCTCAGCGAAGTGCGGGACTCGCACTGGGTGATGGTGTACGGCGACTACCTGCGGGAGATCGGCATCGCCGCCCCGCGCATCGGTGTCACCTGGGATAACTTCAGCGAGGTGTAAAGGCTATGCAGGCGGACAATCGCAGAACATTCCTGCGGCAGGCGGCCGGCATGAGTATGCTGGCCGCTCCGGCCCGTGCCGCACGCTCGACCCCTATCGCGCTGATCCAATTCGACTCCGTACCGGAACAAGTCGACAAGAATCTCGACAAGATGGAGGCGCTGGCCGAGGAGGCTCACCGCGGCGGTGCGCGCTGGATCATGTTCCACGAAGGTACGGTCTGCGACTATACAGCCAGGCTCGCCGAACTCGCCGAGGCCGTTCCGGGGGGCAAGTGCACGCAACGGATCGCGCGGCTATCGCGACGGCTGGGCTGCTTCATCAGCTTCGGCCTGTCGGAAACCGACCGGAGCCGCTACTATATCGCGCAGGTGTTTACAGGGCCCAAGGGATTCATCTACCGGTACCGCAAGACCTGGCTCTGGCGGGATGCAAAGGACGAGGGCTACCGCAACGAATGGGCCCGCTACGATCCGGGTTCCGGGCCCGAACTTTTCAAAATTGACGGTGTCGCGGCGAGCTGCTTCATTTGCGCCGACGGCGAGGCGCCGCGCTGCGTCCAGCGCTTGGCTGCGTTGCACCCGCAAGTGGTCTTCTATCCGAACAACCGCGCTTCACTCCCGCCTTTCGACGCCTTCGGGCAGCGCGCCAAAAATATCGGCGCACCGATGCTGGTCACGAATCGCACCGGCGTATCCTGGGTCAAGGAGTGCAATGGCGGCTGCGTGCTGTTCGCGGCGGACGGTACGGTGCTGGCTAAAGCCAACCGCGAGGGACGGGAAGAAATCCTGCACTGCAAACTGGAGATCTGAAACATACAGACCCGGCGGTGCCGTAGCGGGCTATCCCCTCTGTTAGTACACTGAACGAGAGGCGGCTCGCCAGGAGTTCTGCCAACAACGGCGTGCCCACCGGAATTCAGCCCTGAGTGGTAGAGAAGACCATCATGCGAGTGAGATATGGTTGGCCTTTTTTTGCCGTAATGTTGCCTACGATCATCATCATGATCGCAGGCTGCCGCCGGAGCACCGGGCGACCGGCCGGCGCTCCAACCCCGCCGGAAGTCCTTGTCACCACCGTCCTCCAGCAGGATGTGCCTGTCACCGGCGAATGGGTGGCGACGCTCGACGGCTATGTGAACGCGCAGATCCAGCCCCAGGTTTCCGGCTACCTGGTCCGCCAGAACTATCGGGAAGGTTCATTCGTCCACGAAGGGGAGGTGCTGTTCGAAATCGATCCGCGTCCTTTCGAGGCGACACTGGCCCAGGCGAAGGGGCAACTAGCGCAGGCCAGGGGACAGCTATCGCAGGCCAAGGCGCAGCTCGATCTGGCGCGAATCAACGTGAAGCGCGACACACCGCTGGCAAAGGCACGCGCTATCGCGCAGAGCCAGTTGGATACGGAGATTCAAGCCGAGAAGACGGCGGAAGCCAATATCGAGACCGCTCGGGCCGCCATCCAGACCGCCGAAGCCGCCATCCAGACCGCGGAGTTGAACCTTGGCTTCACGAAAGTTCGCGCCCTGGTGGACGGCATCGCCGGGATCGCCGCCGTGCAGATCGGGAACCTTGTAGGACCGTCCACGGTGCTGACGACGGTTTCGAAGGTCGATCCCATCAAGGTGTACTTCCCCATCAGCGAGCAGGAGTACCTCCACGTGACGGGCCTCGCCAAATCCGGAAGTGGCGACGCGTGGCTTCGCAAAGCGGGTGCGGTCTCTCTCCAACTGGTTTTGGCCGACGGCACCCTGTACCGGCATAGCGGCCGCATCGTGTTTACGGACCGTCAGGTAGACGCGCAGACCGGCACCATCCGCGTGGTAGGCGCTTTCTCGAATCCGGGCAACATTTTACGACCCGGCCAGTTCGGCCGCATACGCGCCATAAAGGAAACCAGGCGCGGAGCGCTGCTGGTGCCGCAGCGTGCAGTAGGGCACGTGCAGGGGCAATACCAGGTGGCGGTGGTCGGAGACGATAACAAGGTCAACATCCGGCAAGTGACCCTGGGGCCTCGCGCGGATACGCTTTGGGTCATCGACAAAGGCCTCAACCCCGGAGAGCGTGTGATCACCGAAGGCATCACGAAGGTCTCCCAAGGCATGACCGTGGTTCCCAAGGCGAACTGACATGGCCAAATTCTTCATCAACCGGCCCATCGTGGCCATGGTGATTTCCATCCTGACGGTCATCGTGGGCATCGTGTCGATGCTGCGCCTTCCCATAGCCCAATTCCCCGAGATCATTCCGCCCGAGGTCAACGTGCGCGCGACGTTCCCAGGAGCGGACGCCCAAACCCTGGTGCAGTCCGTCGCAACGCCGATCGAACAGCAGATCGTCGGCGTCGACAACATGAACTACATGTATTCGGTCAACTCGAACGCCGGGATGACGGCCATCACGGTGAACTTCGACGTGGCTACGGATCCGAACATCGACCAGGTGCTGACCCAATTGCGCACGGCGCTGGCGCAGCCTCAGTTGCCGGTCGAGGTCACCACGGCGGGCTTGACCGTACAGAAGTCGCTGGCATCCCCGCTGCTGTTGGTCGCGATCTATTCGCCCAACGGCACCTACAACGCCTCGTTCCTGGCCAATTACGCTTACATCAACCTGGTGGATGAGTTAGCGCGCATGCCGGGTGTCGGCCGGGTCCAGGTGTTCGGCGCCGGCCAATACTCCATGCGCATCTGGGTGAAGCCGGACCAGATGGCCAAGCTCGGCATCACGGTGCCGCAGATCGTCAGCGCCGTACGGACGCAGAGCACCGTGAACCCGGCCGGACAGATCGGCGGCGAGCCGGTTCCGCCGGGGCAGGAGTTTACCTATACGGTGCGCGCCAAGGGCCGGCTGACGACTCCCGAGGAGTTCGGCGACATTCTTCTTCGCGCTTCCCGGGACGGTTCCATTCTGCGTTTGAAGGACGTCGCGCGGATCGAACTTGGTGCGCAATCCTACGCGAGCGCCGGCCGGTTCAATAAACGGCCAGCGGCCAACATGGCGGTTTACCAGTTGCCTGGCTCCAACTCGGTCGATGCGGCCGACGCCGTGCGCAACCGGCTGGCCGAACTGAAGAAGCGTTTTCCGGCGGACCTGGACTACCGCGTCGCTGTCGATACAACCCGTGCGGTGCGTTCCGGCATCCAGGAAATCGCGGAGACCCTTTTCGAAGCGTTACTGTTGGTGATACTTGTCGTCTACCTGTTCCTTCAGAGTTGGCGCGCCACGTTGATCCCCATGCTGGCGGTTCCGGTATCGCTGGTGGGTACCTTCATGGTGTTCCCGCTGCTCGGCTTCTCCATCAATACGTTGTCGCTATTCGGCCTGGTGCTCGCCATCGGGTTGGTGGTGGACGATGCCATTGTCGTGGTGGAGGCTATCGAGCATCACATGGAAGAGGGCATGGCGCCGCGTGATGCCGCGTTGCAGGCGATGCACGAGGTCAGCGGGCCGGTGATCGCTATCGCGGTCATCCTGGCCGCGGTCTTTATCCCGACCGTGTTCATCCCTGGGATCACCGGAAGACTGTACCAGCAGTTCGCCGTCACCATCGCCATCTCGGTGATCATTTCGGCTTTCAACGCGCTCTCGCTAAGCCCGGCGCTGGGGGCGCTTCTGTTGAAGCCGCAGAAAGCGCACGGACCTCTGGCCGGGTTCTTTGGTTGGTTCAACCGTAACTTCCAGCGCACCAGGGACGGATATGTGGGCTTCTCGGCCGTGCTGGTGCGGAAGGCCGGATTCAGCTTCGTGTTCCTGGCACTGGTGACGGTAGCCGTGCTTCTGACCGGGCGGAACCTGCCGGCCTCTTTCCTTCCGGAAGAGGATAACGGCTACGTAATGGGCACGCTGCAGTTGCCCGATGCGGCCTCGCTGCAGCGCACCAGCGCGGCGGTCTCCAAAATCGAGGACTTCATCTTGAGCACACCGGGCGTGGAAGGCTGCATAGCGGTGGTGGGCTTCAACATCCTGAGCCAGGTGGCGAATCCTTACAGCGGCTTCTTCTTCGTGCCCCTGAAGCCGTGGGACGAGCGTAAGCTGCCCGAAGAGCAATACCAGGCCGTCCGCCGTCACATAATGCAAGGGCTGGCCAAGGTTCCCGAAGGCCTGGCGATCTCTTTCCCGCCGCCGCCGATCCCCGGAATTGGGACCTTCGGTGGCGTGTCGTTCGTCCTGGAGGACCGTTCCGGCGCCGAGCCGGAGTTCCTGACCACCAACCTGGACAAGTTCCTCAAGGCGGCGCGCAAGCGGCCTGAGTTGGCCAACGTTTCCACTACCCACCTGCCGACCATTCCGCAGATTTTCGCCGACGTGGACCGCGAGAAGGTCGCCCGGCAGGGTGTCAGTCTCGGCGACGTCTACACCACCATGCAGTCATTTATGGGCGGCTACATGGTGAATTATTTCAACTTGTTCGGCCGGCAGTGGCAGGTCTATGTCGCCGCCGAAGGCGATTACCGCCGGCGTCCCGAAGACATCTCGCAGTTTTACGTCACCGATGCCAGCGGGGGCATGGTTCCCCTGGGTTCGGTCGTGAACACCAGGACCATGCTCGGTCCCGAGTTCATGCTGCGTTACAACCAGTACCAGGCCGCGCAGGTCAACGCGCTGGCCGCGCCTGGATACAGCGCGGGGCAGGCGCGGAAAGCGCTGGAAGCGGTTTTCGCGGACACCATGCCGCGCGAAATGGGCTACGACTACCTGGGCATGTCTTTCCAGGAGCAGAAGGCCG
>CAZLOS010000148.1:0-12398 GCA_964561215.1 uncultured Solibacteraceae bacterium
GGACGGCACACCGCGAAACGACCCGGCATGAGACCATTTTGCCTGAAATCGGGTGTGAATGGACCACGGTGCCGCCACGGGCCTGCGTTAAACTGGTACCCAGGATGTCTGGCACGCCCTTCGTACATCTGCACAACCACACCGACTATTCGCTGCTCGACGGAGCCTGCGAAATCGGGCGGTTGATGGGCATTGTCGCCGAGCTTGGAATGCCGGCGATCGCCATGACGGACCATGGCAACCTGTTCGGCGCAGTCGAGTTCTACACGAAGGCCAAGGACAAGGGCATCAAGCCGATCATCGGTTGCGAAGCGTACGTGGCGCAGGGCAGCCACACCACCAGGGCCGAGGGGGAGAAATACAACCACCTGGTCCTGCTTGCCGAAAACCAGGAGGGGTACCGGAACCTCGTCAAGCTGGTCTCGAAAAGCCACCTGGAGGGCTTCTACTACAAACCTAGAATTGACAAGGAGCTGCTGGCCGAAAACGCGAAGGGGCTGATAGGGCTATCGGCCTGCCTCAAAGGCGACATCGCCGAGACGCTGCTGCAGAAATCCTACGAAGACGCTAAGCGGTTGGCCTACCAGTACTTGGACATTCTAGGGCAGGGCAACTTCTTCCTCGAAATCCAGGACCACGGCTCGGACGACGACAGGAAAGTGGATCCGCTGATCGTGCGGCTGAGCCGCGAGACCGGCATCCCTCTGGTCGCCACCAACGATTCTCACTACTTGCGCCGCGAAGACGCCCGCGCCCACGAAGCGCAGCTCTGCATCCGCACCGGAAAGACGCTTGACGACGTGCATCGTATGCAGTTGAACGCGCCGGAGTACTACCTGAAGTCGCGCGAAGAAATGCTGCGGATGTTCGGCGAGATCGAGGATGCCCTGGACTGCACCTGGCGCATCGCCGAGCGCTGCAACGTGACGCTGGAGAAGGTCAAAGAGCCCTTCCCGAAATTCGACGTGCCCGAGGGCCACAACATAGACACGTATTTCGAATTCATTGCCCGGCAGGGTTACGAGAAGCGCAAGGTGCGGCTGCAGGCCCTGTACGCCTCGGGGCGGCTCAAGCACGACATGGTGGAGTACGAGGAGAGGCTGGATCGGGAAATCAAGATGATCCAGCACATGAAGTTCTCCGGCTACTTCCTCATCGTCTGGGACTTCATCCATTTCTCCAAGGGCCACGGCATCCCCGTCGGTCCCGGCCGCGGCTCGGCCGCAGGCAGCCTGGTCAGCTATGCCATGGGGATCACGGACATCGATCCCATCCAGTACGGGCTGCTGTTCGAGCGCTTCCTGAATCCGGAACGCATCTCCATGCCGGATATCGACGTCGACTTCTGCACGCACCGCCGCGGCGAAGTGATCCAGTACGTCACCGAAAAGTACGGGCGCGAGCAAGTAGCTCAAATCATTACTTTTGGCACCATGGGGGCGAAGGCTGCCATCAAGGATGTGGGGCGCGTGCTCGGCATGAACTTCGGCGAGGTGGACCGCATCACCAAACTGGTCCCCAACCAGCTCAATATCACCCTCGACGAAGCCATCAAGAAAGAGCCCGCGATGGCGGAGGCCGGGCGCAAGGACCCGCGCGTCGCCGAGCTGCTCGAAATCGCCCAGCGGTTGGAAGGCATGGCGCGGAACGCCGGCATGCATGCCGCCGGGGTGGTTATCTCACCCGTGCCGCTGCGCGATCTGGTGCCGCTCTACCGCACCAACCAGGAAGAAATCGTCACCCAGTACGATATGAGCGGCCTGGAGAAGCTGGGCCTGCTGAAGATGGACTTCCTGGGTCTCAAGACCCTGACGCTCATCCGCGATGCGCTGGACCTGATCGAGAAGCACCGGGGCGTGAAGCTGGTGTTGGAAGACCTGCCGCTCGACGATCACAAGACGTACGACTTGTTTTCGCGCGGACTCACCAGCGGCGTGTTCCAGTTTGAATCCTCAGGCATGAAGGACCTGCTGAGGAGGGCTACACCGAACCGCATCGAAGACTTGACGGCCCTGAATGCGCTTTACCGCCCCGGCCCCATCGGCGGGGGCATGACCGACGACTTCATCGAGCGCAAGCACGGCCGCCGCCCGGTGACCTACGACCTGCCCGGTCTGAAGGAGATCCTGGGAGAGACTTACGGCGTCATCCTCTACCAGGAACAGGTGATGCAGATCGCCAACCGCATCGCCGGCTACAGCCTCGGCGAAGCCGACCTGCTGCGCCGCGCCATGGGCAAGAAGAAGGCCGAGGTCATGGCCGCCGAGCGCGAGCACTTCCTCGAAGGTGCCAAGGAGCGCGGCAACCCGGTCAAGAAGGCCGAGAAGCTGTTCGACCTGATGGCGGAATTCGCCGGCTACGGCTTCAACAAGTCGCACTCGGCCGCCTACGCCTACCTGGCATACGTGACCGCCTACCTGAAAGCCCACTACCCGCTGGACTTCATGGCGGCTTTGCTGACGTCGGAAACCGGAAATACTACAAATATAGTTAAATACATCAACGAGTGCCGCGAGATGGGCATCAAGGTTCTGCCGCCGGATGTCAATTCGAGCGACTGGAGCTTCACGCCCGACGGCGATGGCATCCGGTTCGGCCTGGGCGCGGTGAAGAACGTGGGACAATCCGCGGTAGAGGGAATCATCGCGGCCCGCAAGGAAGCAGGCAAGTTCAACACTATCTATCAGTTGTGCGAGACCGTGGATTTGAGCCTGCTCAACCGCCGGGTGCTTGAGAGTTTGGTCCGGGCCGGCGCCATGGATTCCCTGGAAGGCACCCGCGCCCAGTTGTTTGCGGCTGTCGAGGGCGCCATGGAGGCGGGACAGCGAGTATGGAAGGACCGGCAGACGGGGCAGACCGGCCTGTTCGGGGGCGGCTTCGGCGAGGAAGAGACTACCGCCAGCCCGCTGCCGCGGGTTCCCGACTGGACGCAGCAGGAGGCGCTGGCGGGAGAAAAAGAAATGCTCGGGTTTTACGTCACCGGGCACCCGCTGGAGCGCTTCACGGACAAGGTTTCGGAACTGTCGACCCACACGAGCCAGAATTTGGAAGGACTTACGCGGGGCGCCGAAGTGGCTCTATGCGGGGTACTTACGGGCGTGCAGCGGCGGCGCAACAAGGACAACAAGCTATGGGCTTCCGCGCGCCTGGAGGATCCGCAGGGTAGCGTGGACGTAGTAATCTTCGCCTCGCAATTCGAGCAGTTGGCCGACACGGTCGTGGAGGACCTGCCGGTCTTGGTGCGCGGGCTGGCACTGCCGGAGGACAACGGGCCGCCGAAAATCTCCGTGCAATCGATGGTTCCGCTCGAGGTGGCGCATGTGGCCCTGCCGTCGCTCATTTCGATCCGCGTCTGGTTGAACAGGAGTGAGGAAGAGGACGCCCGCAAGGCTGAGCAACTCGCTGAGCTGTTCGCGCGCAAGACCGGGGAGACGGAAGTGCGGCTGCGGCTCGAAAAACCGCGCGAGTTTTCGGTTACCTTGGATATTGACGCACGCGTGCGTCCGGACAAGGAATTCCGATCGGAGCTGGAAAAGATATGCGGGCCGGAGGCGATGGAAACACTCGCCGGGTGAGGTGACGACGATGGACAGCGAGCAGAGCAAGGAAAGAATCGCGAAACTGGAGAAGGAGATCGCCGAACTGCGCGACGCCAAGGTGGTTACGGGCGATCGCCTGGCTCGCCTGGAGGAAGAACTGAGCGCGGTACGGTCCGAGCCTAAGGTGGAAGCGGACCCCGCCTGGCAGCGGGTGCAGCTGGCGAGACATCCGAAGCGCCCGCACGCGCTGGATTACATCCAGCGACTTGCCCCCGACTTCAGCGAGTTGCACGGCGACCGTTTCTATTCGGACGACGCGGCGATTGTGGGCGGCATGGGGACCATCGACGGACGGCCGGTCATGATCGTGGGCCAGCAGAAAGGCCGCGACACCAAGCAGAAGCTTTTCCGCAATTTTGGCATGTCGAAACCCGAGGGCTACCGCAAGGCCATGCGGTTGATGCGGCTGGCGGAGAAGTTCGGCCGTCCCATCGTGAACCTGCTCGATACGCCGGGCGCTTATCCGGGTATTGACGCCGAGGAGCGCGGCGAAGCGGAGGCGATCGCTTACAACCTGCGGGAGATGACGCGGCTCCAGGTGCCCGTGGTGGCCACTGTGATCGGAGAGGGAGGCAGCGGCGGCGCGCTGGGACTGGGCGTGGGCAACAAAGTCATGATGCTCGAAAACGCCATTTACAGCGTGATTTCGCCGGAAAGCTGCGCGGCAATTATCTACCGCGACTCGACCAAGGCGGAGCTGGCGGCCCGCGCGTTGCGGCTTACGGCGACGGAACTGCTGCGGTTGGGCATTGTCGACGAGATCGTCCCGGAACCCGGCGAGGGTGCACACACGGATCCGGACCGGGCGGCGGAATTCCTCAAGGGTGCCATTGTCCGGGCATTGGACGAGCTGAGCACCATGAGCGGAGAGGCACTGGCCGTGCATCGTTACAACAAGTTCCGCAACATGGGCAACTTTTTCAGCGAAAGTTAGGCGATACCGGCGGAAACGAATTTTTCGGCGGGCAAAACCGCGCCCCGGGCAGCGGCGTCTATATATAATTGAGGTACAGTGTGCTTCCCGCGCTGGCAGTCCGATTTGTTGAACATTAGAACCGAGCCCTTCGTCTGAATTAGACTGGAGCCAACAACGTGAAGAGGAAGTGGAAGATCGTACTGGGGATTGTGCTGATCCTTGTGATCGGCGGCGCAATTTTCGGAAGTATCCGCTATAGCCAGCGCGGAATCGTAGTGGTGCAGACGGGCCGCGTGACGCGCCAGGACCTGACCGCCCTGGTAACCGCGTCCGGCGAGATCAAACCACGCAATTACATCAACATCGGGTGCAATGCCATGAGCCCGGCGCGATTGACCGAAATCCTGGTCACCGAGGGCCAACGTGTGCATAAGGGACAACTTCTGGCCAAGCTCGAATCGGTGCAGCCAGAAGCCCAGGTAGCGGCGCAGCGCGCTTCGCTCAGTTCGGCGGAAGCGGAATCGGCGGCATCGGAAGCTTCGCTCAAGGCGGCCGATGAGAACCTGCGCACGGCACAGGCGACGGTCGACAAGGCCAGGGCCGAGCAGGAACGAGCGCGGTTGTTCTTCGAGCGCGCCGAGAAGTTGTACAACGAGAAGCTCATCGCACGCCAGGAGTTCGATCAGCGAAAGGCGGAATACGAGTCGCTGCAAGCCGGCGTTCGCGAGGCCGTGGCGCGGGTGTCTCAAGCCAAGGCGCAGCGAGGGCAGTCTTCATCGCAGTTGGCCGCCGCGCAGAAACGCATCGCGCTCAGCCAGGCTAACCTGAGGCAGGCGAGTGACGTTCTCCAGCGCACCATGGCGGTGGCGCCGCTGGACGGCGTGGTCACCAATCTTCCGGTGCGCGTGGGCGAGACGGTGGTGCCCGGAATTCAGAACTCCTCGGCGAGCCTCATCATGACCATCGCCGACATGTCGCTGATCACCGCGGAAGTGAAGGTGGACGAAACCGACATCGTGAACGTGAAGCTGGACCAGACGGCCGAGATCACCATCGACGCCATTCCGAACCGCAGTTTCAAGGGCCACGTGATCGAGATCGGCAATACCGCGATCCTGCGGTCGACCGGCCTGGCCGCATCGCAAAGCGCGATTTCGAGCCAGGAAGCCAAGGACTTCAAGGTGGTGATAGCCCTGGACCAGCCGCCCCAGGAAATCCGCCCGGGGCTGAGTTGCACGGCGAAGGTTACGACGGCTACGCGGCAGAAGGCGCTGAGCCTGCCCATCCAGGCGCTCACGGTTCGCCAGAAAGGCGATCTGGAGCCGGCGCCGAAGAAGGGCGTGCAGGCGGCCGCCAAGGCCGACCCCCAAGCCGAGAAGGCCAGGAAAGAAGAGATCCAGGGCGTCTTTATCGTGAAGGGTGAGAAGGCGGTCTTCCAGAAGGTGGAAACCGGCATCACCGGGACCACCGAAATCGAAGTCCTGAAGGGACTCCAGGAAGGCGACGAGGTGATCACGGGCAGCTACAAGGTGATCCGCACCATCCGCAACGAAGCTAAAGTGAAAGTGGACAACAAGTCGCCGGTGAAGGCGGAGACTACTTAGAACCATCTGAGAGACGAGAGCATGGCAAAAGCAGCCGAAGAAGCAATCGAGCGCGGCGAGCAACTGAAGCGCGAAGGCGTCGTCATCCGAACGTACGATCTGTGGAAGACGTACATCATGGGCGACCAGGAGATCCACGCCGTTTCGGGAGTGGATGTCGAGATCCGGAAAGGTGAATACGTCGCGATCATGGGCCCGTCCGGTTCGGGCAAGTCCACCTTGATGAACCTGATCGGGTGCCTGGACACGCCGACCAGCGGCCAGTACTACATCAACGGCAGCCTGGTCAGCGACATGAACGACGACGAACTGGCGCGGATCCGCAACCAGGAGATCGGCTTCGTATTCCAGACCTTCAACCTGTTGCCGCGGGCCTCCGCGCTGCACAACGTGGAGTTGCCGCTCATTTACGCCGGCATCAAGAGCGAGGAGCGCCTGGAACGCGCCAAGCAGGCCCTGCGTCAGGTGGACCTGGAAGCGCGCATGTACCACAAGCCGAGCGAGCTTTCCGGCGGCCAGCGCCAGCGGGTGGCCGTGGCGCGAGCGCTGGTGAACAACCCGTCGCTGCTGCTGGCCGACGAGCCCACCGGCAACCTGGACACCGCCACCGGCAACGAAATCATGGCCCTGTTCGAGAGGCTGCACCAGCAGGGCAACACCATCGTGCTGGTCACGCACGAACTCGACATCGCCATGCACGCCTGGCGCGTCGTGCACATCCGCGACGGCAAAGTCGAACGCGACGAAAAGATCAAGTAGGGCCGCACGTAGGGAGTCCGGCAGCAGTTTCCGGGGCGGCGCGCATGTAGCATGAGAAGCTTCTCCATCACTGTTGTCGTCATCGCCGGTGCGGTGGCTGTTTTTCTCGCGCTGACCTACCGGCCTTATCATCGCGAGTTGAAAGCCGCGAAAACGCGTCTGTTAGCGGGCAGTCAGATCCTGAAGACGGCCCACGGCGAGATCGAATACGCAGTTCAAGGAGAGGGCGTTCCCGTTCTTACGCTGCACGGCGCCGGCGGTGGCTACGACCAGGGGTTTTGGGCCGCCAGGTTGGCCTTTCCGAATGGGTATAAGCTCGTCTCGGTATCCCGGTACGGTTTCCTGCGCACGCCGATTCCGCCGAATGCGTCAGTCAGGTCGCAGGCCGCGCTGTACAAAGATCTCCTGGACCATCTGCACATCCAGAAAGTTGTTGTGCTCGGCAGTTCGGCCGGGGGCCCTTCGGCCACGCAATTCGCGAACGATTATCCCGAGAGGGCCTCGGCGCTCATACTGCTATCGGCGGTGAGCGAAGCATCGGCCAAGGGGGACAAGCCGGCATTCTACGTCGGCATCATCCACCGCATCCAACAGTCCGATTACGCCTATTGGCTCATGACCAAGTTTCTGCGGCCGATGATGCTGAGCCTGGTGGGCGTACCGGGCGATGTCTACGCAAACTTCGATCCGGCCCAGAAGCGGCGGGCGCAGGAAATGCTGGACATCATGCACCCCATGTCGCCACGTTATCGAGGCACCATGAATGATGGTGAAATGCTCCAGCACGAAGGAGTCTCGACGGATCATGTGTCCGCGCCGACGCTGATCCTGCACGCCAAAGACGACGCGCTGGTGAGTTATCACCACGCCGAGCACGCCCATAAGGTCATCGGAGGCTCACGGCTGGTGCTATTCGAAACCGGAGGCCACGCCATGCTCGCGCAAACAGACGCCGTCAGGCGGAACGTGGACGAGTTTTTGCGGTTGCAGTGACGGGGCTCCGGAGCAAGATCAATCGAAGAACGTGACATCTTTCATCGGGTAGTGCTTGCGGTTGCGCGTCCATAGTTCGGCATGGTTCGCCACGGCGCTGGCGGCGATCAACGCATCCGCGACCTCGACTCCATGGCTCCGCCTGTAGCGCTGCAGGTAAATGCCCGCCTGCCGGCCAACTGCCCCATCGATCGGAGCACAGACCAGTGCACGGAACAGGCTCTCCAGAGCGCTGTTCTCGCTCAGCCGGGCGCCAGCCCAAAGCTCGGCAGCGGTGACCGGAGAGTAAAGCACCGCGGCATCGGACTGGCTCAGTTCCAGCCATTGCGAAACAATCTCAGCGTTCCTGCCGCGAGCAACTTCGATGAGGATGTCGGAATCGACCAGAACCGTCATTTCGAGTGAAGTCTGTCCAACCGGTGGCTTTTGCGAAGGCTGCGTACGTACTCGACCGCGCCGAGGGTTTCGGTGCGGCCCTTGCGAATGCCGACGAATTCCTGCATGGCCTTCATCTGCTCGTCGCGCCGCCCCAGGTAACGCTCGCGCACGGCCTGCCGCACAAGTTCGGAAACGGTAGTCTTCCCGCTCCGCGCCCGGGCATGCAGGGCATCCCAAAGGTGATCATCAAGGTAAAGCTGCGTACGCCTCACGATGTATAGTATACATCGTAAGTGATCTGTCAAGTTGATCCGGCTGAATAGCGGTTGGATCGCGCCTTGTGGGTCCCTGACTTGACCGTGGCCAATTCGAGGAGTTGGGGACGATTCAAACACCTGACACCAGACGCTCTATGACAGGGCGGCATCCCGTACTGAATGGCTGCTCCACGCCGGTGCCGCCTGTAAACACGAAAGAGAGTAGACTATTCATTCTCGGAGTTCCCATGAGCACTTGGCGGCAAGAAATCTTTCGAGCACGGATGCGTCGTTTCGATGAACAGTGTCCGCCACAGCCGGGCGAAGTGCCGGTTTCCATTAAAGTGCGCGTACGGCCGGGATGCTTTCATCGCGAGCACTCGCCACGAGGATACGCTCTCATTGATGAGCAAATCTCGACTTCCTCACGCTCCCAACCTCGCTTCGTCTTCGAAGAGCACGAAAGTGGACCTGAACTATTGGTGTATGTTGCGCTGGCGACGGGCGGTGTGACTTTGGCGAAGAGTATTATCGACCTTGTCACTTCGATCATCAAAGCACGATCGGAGGGAATTGCCGGAGGCGATAGGCCCTCCGATCCGATTGAGCTGGTAGTGCGCCGCACTTCTGACGATGGTGAGTATCGGGAAGAGGTGGTTCTGCGATTCGGTCCCAGAGACTCTGCTAATGGTGAACTGATCGGGAGGTGCCTTCGTCAGGCATTGGAGAAGCTCATCGCGCCCAACACGGACAAGCAGGCAACACCGCTACCGGCACCCCAAGTCCAGAATGATCGGAAGCGATCTTCACGAACGGGGTCCTGATACTCCGATGCAAGTGGCATCCAAAGTGATCCAGTCATGCCTGATTGAGGGCCGACAATCCACCTGAGGGTGCACTGCGGCTCTGACGACTTACTTCGTCTCCAAACTCACCGGCCCCAAGAGCCCGGAAGTCGCCGAGCCCCGGTAGCGTGTGGGGATGTCCTGGTAGTGGTTGGCTAGCGTGTTGTAGACCAGCACTTCGATTCGGTTCGCTCCGGGATGCACGTGCTTCGAGATGTTCACTTTCCATGGCGGGGCGAGGCGAGTTGCGGCCAGCTTTCCGTTGACGTGGACTTCGGCACTTGACACCACGCGGCCCAAGTCGAGCAGCACCGGTCCGGCGGCTTGTTCCTTCGTTAGTTCGATGGTCTTGCGGTACCAGACTCCCCCGGAGTAGCTGGCAAGGCCGTCGATGAGGGACCAGTCTCCGGCTTCGACGATGCCCGGCGCGCAGTCTTCGAAGATTGGTTCAGGAATCGCGGCTCCGCCGTACTGCCCGCGCTGCTGCTCGATTCGGATGGCAATCTGTACCGGCCGCGGGGAGACTCGCTTTGGCGCGGCTTTGTACACGGTGACACCGTCGGCCCTTGTTGCGGCCGTTACGCTCATGGGTTCGCCGTCGGCCCAGGTCTGCAGTCTGCCTCGCGCGGCGATGGTGAGCGCGCGCAGGCCGGGCGCGGACTTGAAACGGTACCATCCCGCCGGGCGCGCTTCGAGCGGGCGCGCGTCGAACTCGATCACTCCGGGTTTGTTGTACCAGCGGCTCGCGAGCGGATACGTTTGCTTCCACGCCGCGGGCGAGGCGGAATCCTCCAGCACGAAGTGGGCGCGGCCGGGGGCATCGTAGCGCAGCAGGACCGGATTCGCTCCGGCGCGCAGCCGCACACGGATTGCGGCCGGCGCACCGTCGATCCACGCTCCCGCAGGTGCGTTGCCGCCGGCGACCACGCGCGCGTCCATCTCTCGCGGCGCCACCGCTGTGGTCCACAAGTAGTAGCGCGCGCCGCCGGGCTCGGCCCTATAGGAGGTCGTTGTGCTTTCGAAGCGAGGCGTCCCGAGGGCGATGAAATCCTCCGACACCTCGCCTTTCAGCCCGTGATAGCCCTGATGGCCCGCGTCACCCTCCACGCTCGAGCGCCAGGAGAACTCGTACGGCGTCCACGCATACCGGCGTCCAGCGAATTCGACAGGCACCCGGGAGTCCACGCTGGTCAGCTTCGCAAGGGTACGTTCGATGGCGCTCGTGTCCGCGTCCGCGGGAAACGGCCCCAACTTCCAGAAGCGCGGCCCGTAGGAATTGGTCACGGTGGGCCAGGCGGAATCGTCGAACGCGGACGCTTGCGCGTTGTCGGTGGATGCCGACTCGTCCACATACCGGAAGCGGCGCACCTCGGCTCCGATGAAAGTGTTCGACGCCGGCAGGCGGTAATCGCCCCAGCGGTTGTCGAGCGTGGGTTTCAACTCGAATTCCCATGCGACGTCGAGCGCGATGCGGCGAGGCCCGGCCGCGGGCGCATCCACTTCAATCGCGGCGCGTCCCGGACTGAAGACGATCAACTGCGCTTCGGTTTCGGTAAGCGGCATGCGCAGACGCGTGGAGGCGGCGGTCTGCGAAAGTGCGGACAGGGAGCTGGTTTCTCCGGTCCAGGGATCCCACAACTCCACCTGCCCTGACGCGCGGAAGGTGCACTCGCAACCTTGGGGCGCGCCGTAGACCATGTAGATGTCGCGCGGTCCCACCTTGCGATGCTGCACGAGCGGACTCTTCGCCGCCTTCGGGCAAACGAAGTCGCGCGGGATGGCGTCGTCGACCAGCGCTTCCACTTCCGTGACCGACTGCAGGCGGCGGTTCGCCGGGAAGACTTCGCGGACAATGGCGCTGACTTCGGGATCACCGCTGCCCGCGCGGTCGCTTGCCTCCGGCACATGGCCCAGCGCTATGACGACGCCGCCCGCGCGGTGAAATTCCCGAGCCTTTTCGAGCGTCGAGTAACGCACAGCGCGCATCGACGGGAGCACCAGCACGCGATAGCTTTCACCCGCCACCCGCAGCTCATTGCCGGCAACCTGGGCGCGGGCGAGCGATTCGAAATCCATGAAGTCGAAATCGATGCCGCGGTCATAGAGGTGCCGGCCCAGGTCGAAAGCCGCGCGCACGGCCTCCTTGCCGCCCATGCCCGCTTCGACGGCGGCGACGGGATACAGAATGGCGACGTCGGCGCGATGGCGGCCCTGGCTCATCAGGTACGAAAGGCGCTCGGACGCGCGCAGGAACTCGCCCATGTGATGCCAATACGGCATGCGGAAGTGGTTGCAGGGCGGCGCCCACTCCCAGTAGCCGCCGTTGGTGGTGTAGTAGAGGCCGTGCAGCGTGAGCAGGTTGTGGCCCATCACGAAGTTCCGCCAGGTGGCGTCCACCACGTCCGCGCTGGACGTGCTCCAGCCGCTACTGTGATAGCCTTCGAGCCAGGTGCGCGGCCTTTCGTACAGGTGAGCGATGGACGCGGCCACCTTGTTCTTGATGACGTTTGAGGTAAGCCGCGGCTGGTCGTTCCCCGGCGCCAGCATCCAGCGCTGCGTGCGGTAGTAGTCGCCGAACTCGGTGACGTCGAGGCCGCGGCCGCCGTGGTCGCAGCCGAACATCATGCCGCGCGAGCGGTGCCATTCATAGAGCGGCCGGAAGAAGTTCTCCTCTTCAAGCGACACCATCACGTCGGAGTAATCCAGGCGGATTTTCGCAGTGCGAGGGCCCATGTCGACGAAAAGGGCCGCGAGTTCCGGAACCACATCGTAGCCTTTGCGCTTGCGGAATTCGCCGGCAAACCAACCGTTCCAAAGCCAGCCGCGTACGCCGAAGCTGAGCTCGTCGGAGAAGAAAAAGTTCAGGCCCTTGCCGCCTTCGCCGGGATTGCGGTCCTCGAAGCGCTGATAGAATTTCGCGATCATCTGGCGGCCGCTGGCGGGGTGCATAGGGTCGATGGAGACCGGCTTGGGCACGGCGCGCACAGCCACCACGCGCCAGCGGCCGGCGGGCGGCGTCCAGCGCAGCACACCATCCAGGACCCGCC
>CAZLOS010000149.1:0-12323 GCA_964561215.1 uncultured Solibacteraceae bacterium
GATTCCGGTTCGTCCAACGCCTCCGGATCATCGTCCGGGAGGGCCAGATCCTCGGCGGAAAGGTCGAGCTCGTCGATGGTCAGGCTCGGATCGTCCTCCGGCGCAGGAGAAGGCGCGCCCTCCGCGGGGCCGACCGTTCGCAGGAAGTCAATCAGCGCCGACAGACGCGCTGGGTCATCAACATTCGATGGCCTGTGCAACGTGACTAACGCGAAGCCACCCGGATCGAGCCCGAACAGTTCTTCTACATTGAGGCGCTCTGCGGCCGGGAGTTGTGCCACAAGCGTGTCGATCATCACATTTCCCGCATACTTGATTTTCTGCCTCGGGACGCCCTCGCGCAGCAGATTCTCCTCGCCAGCCGGCTCACTCACAAAGAGCAGATCCGCGATAGCGTCCGTAACTACTCGGTTGATCTCTTCCGGCATCGTACGGTCAAACGAGCGTAACCCCGCCTCAACGTGAGCCACCGCAATGCCTAGCTTTGCGGCGGCAAGGGAACAGGCCACGGTCGAATTCACATCGCCGACCACAACCACTCCGCGCTGCGCCTGCGGGGCATCCACTAGATAGGATTCGAATGATTCAAGTATGCGTGCCGTCTGCAGGCCATGCTTTCCTGAGCCGACCCCCAGATAGACGTCTGGCTTGGGGATGCCGAGTTCGTGAAAGAACACGTCTGACATCGACGCATCGTAATGCTGGCCAGTGTGTACAAGTCGCGTTACCAGCGGTGTGCTGCGAAGCGCTCGCAGCAGCGGCGCCACCTTTATGAAATTCGGCCGGGCACCGGCAACTACTGTGATTTCAGGCATGAGAATGGAGGTGTGCGTGTCCGCCCGAGGTCGAATTCAATTGCTTCAGAAGGTCAAGATAACGTTGGGCCAGTGCTCTTCGGCTCGCGTTAGCCTCTACCCAGGCCCGGCCGTGCGCGCCCATCTTAGCGCAAAGTGCGGGGTGACCCGCAAGGACGCGTATGCCTTTCGCGATTGCAGTCGGATTTTCCGGTTCAACGAAAATGCCGGCTTGCGCCTGTTCACACACAAGCTCTCGCGCGACGCCGTCGATGGCCAGCAGCGTGGGACGACCGCAGGCCATGTAGTCAAACACCTTGTTGGGGTAAACCGTCCGGAAGGTCGGGTTATTCTGCAATACGGCCGCTCCCGCGTTCGCCGCGTTGATAAACTCTGCCATGCGATCCTTCGGTTGTGGGCCGAGGAAGACGATGTTGTTGAGATTGCGCGCTCGCGCGTCGGCCTCGGCGGCCAGACGCTCATTACCATCTCCCACCGTCGCAATTAGTATGCCACGCTCATCGCGCAACAGTTCTGCGGCTGATACGAGTTGGCCGACCGCGTTGGCCCGCCCATGTGCGCCAGCATACAGTACAACAAAGCGGTCTCCCCATCCGAATTCCCGGCGGATGTCATTTTGTATTGGCCCCGGACTGAATCGATCCAGATCGGCACCGTTCGGAATAAGTGAAATCTTGGGCGCAGGCGCAAGGCCGCGCTGTACGATATCTTGTTCGAACGCTGGGGTGAGCACTGTGATGCGGTCCGCAAACCGGTACGCCCACCGCTCCACCGCATAGAGCAGGCGCGTCAGCGCGGATTTCGCCGAAAGTACACCCGTTGTCACGGCACTTTCGGGCCAGAGGTCGCGAACCTCGAAAACCCACGGGATACTGTGCCATCGCAAGCACGCCGCAAGAACAGCAGGGAAAACAATGATCAGTGGCGGAGAAGTTGCGACAATCGCATCCGGCCGCTCAGCACGGAAAACCGCAGTCGCGGCGGACAGCATAAACGCGAAAAAAGCCCACATCCGGCCTGCATAACTCGCGCCGTATCTTTCCGGCACGTAGCACCGCCACACGGTTATCCCGTTGTCATTCTCCTTGAGCAGCCAGCGCCCGTGGTACCGCTCTGGCTTCACGCCATTTGTGTAGTCGACCGTTCCCGCGATTACGGCTACCTCGTGACCGGCTTTGGTCCAGAACCGTGTCATCTCGTTGAAGCGAGATCCACCCCCTTGACCGGGCATCAAGTAGTACTGATGGAAAATCAGGATTCTCACGCGACGACGAGCGGTACTTTCAGCGAGCGAGGTTGGATGATTCCATCCGCAGTCATTTCGAACCGGATTATCCGGTCGCCGACCACAACAGACCACGTCGAGCCTGTAACAGATACTGACGGAATATGTGCGCCGAGAATCGAAACCGTTGTGATCGGAAGCGGTTTGGAGATCTCCACCGAGAGCGAGGGAACTGGAACCTTTTCGCCATAGTATCTGGAGAGCCATCCGCGGGGCGGATCATTTTGGCCGGCGACGACCTCAACCGGAAGCGGCCCACCAGTTGCGTCGAAAACCGACAGATAGAAAGGCCCACCGGGGGTTTCCAACTGGAGCGAGGGTTCGCCGTCGACACCTGCGCAATACGGGAAGTCACCTCCAAGCCAGTGGACTCGAACACTGTGAGTGCCGGTCCCTTCGACGCGATCCATCACCACCCACAAGTCATCTTTCCAGAAGAGCACACACCGGCGGTGGACACAATTTCCGGGGTATCGCTGATATCCGTAATGTTCGCCTTCGCAGATGGTCCAGTCGACTTTATCCTCAAAGCGTAGCAGCTTGGCTTTTGTCCAATGAATGCACTTGAACTTGCGCAGATGCTGCATCTGATCACGGCCGTCGACCTGCACGGTGTTGTGGCTTCCAGTGCGGAAGAAATGATTGTGCCATTTCTCACATCCGTTATAAAGGTAACTTCCCGGATCGACCAGTACATTTTGCCCCCGCCACCGGACATCCAGATGGAGCATGTCGATCTGGGAAAAGCGCTCCGTAATCGAGCCGCAGCGAAACGACCCAAACGTGTTGGGTGCACGGCCGCGTAACACGTGGTATCCGCTCGTGACAAACGACACTGAGCCTGTGCTAAAGGGCATCAATGGAAGATCGAGCATCGGAACTCCGCCAAACCACACTAACTCTTCGTCCCATGGACCGGGCCGGTAGAGCTTGGCCCCCCGGCTGATCGCGCTGGCGGCTTGGAGTGTCGGTCGGAAGTCCGCAAAATCGCACGTGCTCAAGATGCTTGGCAGTGCGCCGTCGTTTGCACCATAATTCGGAAGTTCGCCTGTCTCAGGGGCCTGGTGCGCAACAAGAAACGCGAGAGATCGTGCCATCGCCCGATGCCACGTTTCCGCGCAGGCTGATGGCGCCCCATGGCGAAACGCGCTGGCCCATAATAGCACCTGGAGCGCAAGTCGATGATAATTGTGCGAGTGCTGGACGTAACCGCCATCAGAGTAGAACTGCTGCTCCACACCGTGGGTGAGTAGGAGAGCTCCGCGATTTCGCCACTCGAGCGCTCTCGCCGCTGGTTCCAGTAGTACGCCTGCGATTAACAGAAACGCCGCCTCAGAGAGCAGGTGGTTATTGTATACCGCGTTTTCGGCGAACGAAATGTGCGCCTGAACGTAAATGGCGGCCTCTTCTACGGATTCAACGAGGACCCGAGCGGTCGCATCATCCAGGAGTCCGAGTCCCCGGAACACGTGACCGGCGAAAATCCAGGCCATCATGCGAAACGCGACCTCTTGGCCGGAGTTCCAGTGGATCCCCCGCCCCACGGGATTCGCCGATAAAAAGCAAGTGACTTGCTGCGCGTATGAGTCCGCCACGTCCGCACGCACGCTCTCATCAAGCACGGCAGCCCGCGCCATGGAGTAGGCGTGCGGAAACCTGCCTATCTCCCAAGTCAGCTTCACGTCTCCGTTTGCCTGTTTCGTCGCTTTGAACCATGGCACGTCCGAACGCCATAATCTGCCGGTCACCGGGTTCAGGCACCAGTTGATCGGATTTCCGAATTGGGCAGTCCACCGTCCAAAGCAGCGGATCTCCCCGCATGCGGCATGTCGCGCTTGACCCACAATCGCCACCTTCTGTTCAGCGTTGAGTCGGTCGCGCAGGAAGGTTGCGACTACGGTTGGACTCTCAAACGGAATCCGGCTGAAGAACGCCTCTGTGACGGAGGCAGTGCGTGGCAGAGAGGACGAGGGCCGTTGGCCTGCAAACAGTCCCAGCGCTTTTCGCACCTCCCACATACACCTGTAAAGAGAACGCTTGAAACCGAGTTCCTTCAGTTCACATAGAATGTCGCTAACCGATATGGCCATGTCCGCCGCGCTCGACAACCAGGGTGTATGAAGTGCCGATCCAGCGTGCCAAAGGTGATCGAGCTATTGCACGCTCCAGCCACAACACTGGCTGCAGAAGCCTCCGCTGCCTCCATACTGCCGGGGGAAGGAATGTATCGTAGGAGATCAATTGGGTGACGCATCCGAGCCCAGCTAGTTGGCTCTCCAACTCGCGCGGCCGTAACACTGGCCTGCGCTGAAACAGCTGATTATAGATCGATTCCCGGTTTCCGTCCGAAACAACTAGCTTCCCTCCGGGCGCAAGCGACGGGACGAGCTTGCATATGAGCGCTTGGGTCGGCTGCATAAGGTTAAATGCAAACAGTGAGTAGATGCCATCGAACCGGGAGTCGGATGCGAATGACCGGGAGAGGATGTCGCAACACTCGAAGTGGACGCCCAGCGGACTGGCGTACTGTTCGTAAAGTGCCTGGCGTTTTCGGCACGCACGAATCAGGTCGGGGTCCATGTCCAGCGCGAGCACTTCAGCCCCGAGGAGTGCGAACAGGAGGCTCACCGTTCCGGACCCGCAGCCGAGATCGACCACTCTGGGTCTCAGCTTGGTGGCAAACATGGCGCTAACTGCCGTTCCAAGGAGGCCGGAGAACCGATGTAGGTAGAGCTGGCGCTTCGCAGGATCAAACAGGCTGCGGGCCATCACATCTATGAGTTTTTCCCGCTCGGTATCGTCAAACGTCTGACTCTCTATTTCTATATCGAGATTCTCAAGAAACCGGGCCGCGCCTGTGACCGTGAAGTCGACGACCGATCTCGGTATGTATAGGTCCATTTGCTTTTCGAGCTCCGAGGAGATTCGACTATTGTTTGAGGTTCAAGATCCAGGTGGACCTTCCACCCTCGATACCTGAGCTATTAACATACAGACGCCCCGCTGGCGCCGTCCCTTGCGGAAACGACAAGATCCCGTAGCCAAGAACCTTGGGATAGCGATCCTTCCGCCATTCAGCCACAGCCCCCCAACTGATTCCGTCCCGCGATCTCCACAGACGTGCGTAATCGTCCGGCTCAGACGAACTGCCCTCAACCGCGCTGCTGCACCACAATGTGCCGTCCTTGCCGACCGTCGAGTAGTAGACCGGCCCAGGGATCCTAGCAATTTGTTCAACCTGGCCAATGCTGCGGCTCCAGCGGTAAATGAAGTTGCACCCCTCGGTTGTGTCGCGGCCGCAGTCACTGCCCCAATACACATAGTCCCGCGTGAAGATTAAGCTTACAGCCCGAAATGCCTGTGACCCGCGGCCAACTATCACGAACTTCGGCCCATTGGCACACTGCTCGAAATACCCAATCATGCATTCGGTGTCTTTGTCCCCGGTGGCGACCCACAAGCGGTCAGAAACGAGATCGTACTGAACGCAATGAATGTGCCGAGTCTCTCCCTGTCGAAACGCATAGAAGATTCGCCAGTCGCTCCAATCCTTCCTCCAGCAAAGTATGGAGATCTTTCGCGCGGTTCTTCCGACTCCGACGTATTCCCCGTAATAAAGAATCCCCGCCGGATCTTCGCAGTGCCCCTGAGCGAGCGGACCCCGGCCAACCCGAACATTGCCGATCCGCCGGGGTTCTGAGTCGCCCAGATTCCAAAACCAACAGGCGCGATTCGCAAAGGCCACGAAACCACCGTTGTTAAGCCATCGGAAAGCGCGTATACCCTTGCGCAGCACACGCCGGCCAAACTCACCCTGAAATAACGCGAAACCCGGGATTCGTGTGAGTGGCTCCCAGTCGTTCAGGTCCAGGTCACCCCGCAAAACCAAGTTACCTTGTGTCGCGATCACATAAGAAGGTCCAATGAATCGAGTCACTATACCGGGAATCCGGCGTGCCTCTAGTGCGCTTGGGTTTCCGGTGTTGCTATGACCTATTGCTCGGGACAACAGCATCGACGGCAACAATTTGAGCTCTGCAGTTTTCTGACGCATCAGAGAGGAACACGATGGCTCGGTTCAATCTCGGCCGGACCCAGCCGTGTCAACTCGGTCAAGACCGATTGTATTCTTGCCGCTCTACTTACTTCACTGAACTTGCCGGACACTCGAAGACGACCGGCTCGTTCGTTGATTGGTGGAGTCTGAAGTGCCTCCTTCACAGCAGAAGCCGCCCTCTCAACGTCACCGACGGGCACTAGCCATCCGGCTTCTCCCACCACCTCTGGAAGCCCACCCGCACGCGTTACCACGGCTTTGCATCCGCATAACATTGCCTCTGCGGCGGCGGCGCAGAACCCTTCAGACGCGGACAACTGCAAGTACACCGCAGCACGCTTGTAGATCTCCTTGAGCTCATCATGGCTCTTGCGACCCAGGAACTCCACCACATGCCCGAAACGGTGTTCTAGCCGCGTCCGCGTGGCATCGTTAACCGTCCCAACAGAGACGAACCGGGCCTCGGGTACCTTCGCCGCCACCGCGCAGAAGTTGCCGATTCCCTTCACGCGGATTCCATGCTCATTCACCGGCGAAACACAAACCACGATCGGTGGATCCTCGGTCTTGTCGCCGCAGCGGTAATAATCCGGATCGAATCCCAGGGGAATGGTAACAACCTTTGCGGCGGAGACCTTGGCGTTGCGGATAGCTTCTGCTCTGCAGTACTCCGATACGGCAAGAACGCGATCCACTAAGCGAAACAGAATCCGACCAAAGAAGCGGCCCAAGCCCGGCCGAAGATTACCATAATGTAGATCCATTCGAGACGCGACGTCGTAGCCGGCGACCACCACAACAACGGTCTTTCCTAGGAGCTTGGCAGTCACAACAAGAGGCAGAAACCTGAGGCTGCCGAACCAGCAGTAAAGGCAGTCTACAAGCCGGACCCGCGTTAGCGAAGTGACTAGTTCGCGTAACGACTTGCACTCCAGCAAACGAACGTCGTGGCTCCTGGAGAGAATCCTAAGATCGGACTCAATATATGGGGCGCGATCAACTAACGGGAATCCTATTCGCATATTCGTCCGTCTCGCGTTATTGACGACAAGGTGCGGCGGCGCGCGCAGAAACAGCAACCGAACCTGCAATCACTTCTGCAATCAAGCGCTATTGGCGTTTTCTCGTTCCTGCAAATGTACCGGATATCTCCGGGCACCATCCAGGTCTATCTGCATTCCAACGCACACCGAGTGTTGTTGACTCACTCCTGCCACTCCTGTTTGGCCGGTGTTTTGAATTTTGCCTTGTGAGGAAGGTCCAGCAGGAGAAGCAAATATCCATACATTCGTTGCTGGACAAACTTCTTCCGGTCTGGACTTCTAAATTCATAACAAAGCAAATCGATTCCCAGTTTTGTAATAGCCTCGATTCCCAATATGATTCGGAACACGGTCGACGTCAGACTACCGTAATGTTTGTCGGAGAAATAGAGCTTCCCCTGACGACCATTGTACACGCGCGCTGCATAGTCGAATTCAGCGCAGCAACCACCTATGTGCAGAATGGGAGCATTGGGCACCACATGCACCAGCCAGCCCAGAGCCTTTGCGCGATAACACCAATCAGCATCCTCGGCGTACATGAAGATTCCCTCATCCAGCAATCCGATCTCGTCTAGACAGCTTCGCCGGATCGTCATGCATGCTCCCGACGCGAAGTCCACGTCGCCAGACAATGCTTTGCGGCTAAGTCGCAGGAGGAGCGGCGCAAGGAGGTAACGTGAAGGACTCGGGAACCACGTTTCCATTCGCAGTTCCGTTCCGTCGGGCCGCCGCATCGTCCCTGCCGCAATACCGACATCGGCATGCAGTTCCATGTACTCCACGATCTTGTCGATCGAACCCGGCATCACAGTCGTGTCTGGGTTGAGTAGCGTCAAGTATTCGCCCTTCGCCATCCGAAGCGCCTGATTGTTGGCCGCCGCGAAGCCGACATTGTTGTCATTTTGAATCACATTAGCCCAAGGAAAGCAGGACTGGATGAAACGTACGGTACCATCGGCAGAAGCGTTGTCTACGACGATAACTTCGCTCGGAAGGTTAACGTTCTTTCTAACAGACTCAAGACAGTGGGCCGTGTTTGCCTTTGTATTGTAGCTGACGATGATGATTGTTAGCTTCTGTTGTGTCATGACCAATTCGGGCGCCGCTATGTTCAAACTTGAGTTGTCAATACGTGTGCGCGGCGTTCGCAGCCGGCATCCATGTGGTTTGCCTTTGCCGCAGACCGACGCTTGCAACCGTGATTCCAATGATCATCCATTGGACGAGGCCGAATTCCTTCGTCAGCAAGTTATTCTCGATCAGGCCATGCACGAATGCTGTTCCAATGGAGCCTAGCGTACCGCTGGTAAGACCAGCCCGCCAGTCGCTTAGTCCAAACGCGCTCCGGCTTCGAGCTACATCGAGAATCACTGTCACCCACAGGAAGGAGAAGCCGAAGAATCCCACCACTCCCGTTTCCGCCAGCACCTGGAGCACATAGTTGTGGGCTTCCATAGATGCTTGCGCCGACCATCCTGTTATGTTGCGATCAACTAATGTATTGAGCAAACCGTTGCCAATCACTGGGTGTTCGAGGAATGCCGCGACGTTTTGCTCCCAAAGGTACTGCCTAGCGACCATATTTCGATCAGAGGCGACATCGCCCACGGCCGGGATTGTGCCGACCGTTTCCTCCAGTATTCCGGGAACGATTGCTGCACCTGCTAGGCCAAGCGCCACCACGATGACCGCACCTGCAAACTTGCGAACAGCGCCTTTCTTCCCTTTTAACAGAAACATTAAGAGGTATCCAGCCAGTACTAGCATCCCCCCCCGGGACTTAGTGAGGACTATGCCGCCAATTAGCATTAGATTCGCGCACAGTAGAGCCACTTGGCCGCGCCGGCCTGTAACCGCAGTGTAGAGGTGAAGGCTGATCGGAACAATGAGCAAGAGAATCGCAGCGAGGTAATTTGAGCGCGCAAAACTAACGTCCGTCTCCTTTGTAGCTAAGATGGTTGCATATGTAAGGGTGCCACCAAAGACGTTGGCGCACAACACCAGAACTGTCAGGCAACCCCACGCGACCAAGGTGATAACGAGCCCTTTGGCCTGCCGAGGCTTCCTGATCGCGCTGAGGCAAGCCGCGAAGACGATAAAGTCCTGCGCGATTATACGAGCACCGGCGGCCCAACGAAGGATATCCGTCGCGGCGAAAATGGACGGCAAAATTACTACCGCGTACACCAGCCAACTTCTCCACACTGGACTTCGCCGGAACGGCAGGCCATTCCTTATAAGATGAGGGATCACCACCGTGAACAGCAACAAGCTCACCGCAATGTCGGAAAGACTTAACAATAATGTCCGCCCGGCAACTTGCGGCTTCAAGAATTGACCGAATTGCATCGCGACTAGAGCCGTTCCGAGACCGATTATGGGCCGACAAGCACTTACGACCATGAAAAGCGCGCCAGCAATAATTAGTAGGAAGAGAGTTAATGAATCCATAGCCAGCTACTCAAGCGGGCGTTGACGCGCGTAGCTCCGCGATACGTTCCGCGAAGCCCGACACGTCGGAGCTAGACAGTACGCCAATGAGCGAAGTGATTTTGTCATCAGGCAGTTCCCACCAGCGCGTCAGGAGGAGGCTATGGACAATTGCGGGCGGAAAGCGCGACTTTATCTTGCGTGCCGGAACGCCGCCTACCACGCTGTAGGGTTCAACATCCTTGGTGACCACCGCGCCCGCGGCGACCACCGAACCCACGCCCAACCGAACACCGGATAGAATCGTGACGCCGGTACCAATCCACACATCGGCCTCAATAATCACGTCCCCCTTGCACGCCGGCATGCCGTCCTGGTAGGCCCCAGGAAGTCCGAAACGCGCTCGGAACGGAAAGGTCGAGACCCATGCGGTCGGATGATTACCCCCTAGGATAATGACGACGTCGTCTGCGATCGAGACGAATGGCCCTATGTACAACCGTGACTGGCAACACGGATATATGTACACTTTCGGGATGCCGTATGAGTGTCGATCGACCGAGGCGAGCCCTTGCCGGACGAGTCGCCGGAACGCGAAAGTCTTTGTGGCAGACGAGAGCATTGCCCCCACGAAACCGAAGGCACTCCAAATGTCCCGCTTTAAACTTGCCATATTTGAATATCGATCCGCGTATCGTCGCTATGCGGGCGATCTCACGAACGCGAGCAAAGCTGCCCGCTCCCACTTCGTCAAGGTAGTCCGCCAAGCGATGACACAAGCCACACCGGTAGCCGCAAGGGCCCAGCCGACGCGGATCGCGAGCGAAGCCTGGGCCAATCCTACGATCGCCAAAGACAGCCCGTACAAGGCTAAAATGCCAGCCGCGGCGGGAACCTTTTGGGCTCGGATGTCTCGCCTGACTGCGGATCCCGCGAGCGCCAGTAGGACACCTGATTCCAGAACGAGTCGCGCTGACCACGCGATAGCACCACCGCGAAGGCCCCAGGTGGCCACAAGACCACAGCTCAGCGCCAGCGCGGGGACCGCCTCCGCTGTCTGCGTGACAGCCACCACTCCAGGGCGCCCCTCCGCCTGCAACAACGCCTGAACCACTCGAGCCAATGAGTTAGCGACAACCCCAACCATGATGATCTGGAGAACGCCAACCGCCTGGCGCGCAAATTCCGCTCCCATCCAAGCAGTGAGAATCTCGGTCGCAAAATACCATATGAGAGATGCTGGCACGCCGACGGTGAATAGGACGTACTTCAAGGACTGCGCCGTGATCCGACTGGACGGGCCGTCGATCTCATTCGTTGTTCTGCTGAGCCGAGGGAACAACGCCGAAACCAGGCTCGACGGAATCACTAACACTTTCATGCCAATATCGACAGCTAGCGCGTAGTACGCGACTGATGCCATGGATGAAAAGTGCGCCAGAATGAACCTGTCGAGATAGACCATCGCGGGGCTAACGATCCCGCTAAGTGTGATCCATCCGCCAAAACGAAGCAGACTGATTAGGCGTCTCATGTCCCACCCGCCCCACACGCGCGCCGCCGGGCTCACTCGAAAGCATACAGTTAGACTCACCAGCATCAGGATCCATCGGGCCAAGACCAGCCCTCCAACGGCGAAGCTCAGATGTGGCCGCCATAGCCAGCACAGTAATGGCAATCCGTACTGGACCAGGCTCAACGGGGACTGGAGCCAGAAGATGCAGTCGAATCTCTCGATTCCTTGAAGAAACCCGATACTGGATGATGAAACCAAAGCGGCGGGAAGCGCTAGAAAGGCGACGTAAATAGATGAAATCGCTTCAGTACCAAGTAGCACCCTTGTGGGAAACAGTTTGGATAGCACACTTTCACCGTCCGCGTAAAACACAAAAGTAGCGACGATTCCGATCAACAACTGGCTCAAGATGGCGGTGGAGAAGATCTTACTGATCGCTGTCTGATCGCGTTGGGCAGAAGCTCGGGCTATAGCTCGCGTAACTGCGACTCCGATGCCGAGGTCCAGAAACGAGAGGTACCCCACGACGATCCAGATCAGTGAGAGTATGCCGACCCGCTCGGGCCCGAGCCTGTGCAGCAGTACCGGCATGAGTACAATAGCCGCGCTAATCTGCATAATTTGGGTGCCGAGGGCGAGCAAGGCATTTCTGGGCAGCTTATTACTAGCTGTTAGCTGTGGCTTCATGTCGGTCTGCTTGATGAAGGAGAGACGCATCGCAGGAGGCCCATTCCACCTTCAGCAGATTGCGATAAGCGCCTTCTGGAAGCCTGCAATGTGCCCAAGGCGTCCAAGCTTCCTAATTCCGCGCGCCGGACGTTCACCCACTCTCCGGTTCGGTTGACGTCCCTGTCACACCGCTTGCTGAGTTGTCACCGATAGATCAGAAGGCCTTCTATGGGAATCTTCATTGCGCCCGCCCGCTTCTGGATGAAACTGAAAGTGTAAGTTTGAGATGGCCGCATTCACTGGCCGGCCGCTGTGGCTCCCCGAAATGTCAACATCGGAAAATCACAGTCACCTCGAATACTAACTTCCTATCTCGCGGATTATCAATGGAATAGTCGTTTTCCGTCGCGCGCATCCTACGCCCCTCCTGCGACAATACCCACCGAGTCTGAACCATGCCGCCTATCCGACTCACCCATAAACAACTCGAAGCCGCCCGGCGCAA
>CAZLOS010000150.1:0-12287 GCA_964561215.1 uncultured Solibacteraceae bacterium
GTGCGCGCCCGCGGCTCCAGGTTGAACACGAACATGGTGGGCCCTTCGATCGAGATGTTCTGTGCCAGACGGTTCAGCGAGCGCGTGGCGAGGTCGGTGGCGGCCCAGTTGGCGCGCCACGCGAAGCTGCGCTTCACCTCCCACTGTGCGGTCACGAACTTACGGTCCGGCTGCGAGATGCTGTTGTGCGCGCCCCAGGTGTGCTCGTCATAGAACAGTAGATTCTTCCAGGCTTCGTGGAATTCGTCCGCCGGGTATAACTCGCTCGGATGAAACGCAGTGGCGAGGGCCGCGGCTGCCTCGGCCTGCGGAAGAAGGATCTGCGAAGCGCGGTTCATCGCCGTCTCGTAAGCGGTGGACGCGGAGCCATCTTCCCAATACGCTCCGCCGTCCCCGCGATAGACCGGCAGTTTCTTGCCGAAATTGCGTGTGATGTATTCGTGATAGTCGGCATCGGTGGAAGGCGTGATCTTGGGGTAGGCGTACGTGTCGTTCCACTTCTTGATGATGTCCGCCTCGCCGTCGCGTATCGCGGCATTGTCTGTGTACAGGCCGTAAAGCAGCACGGCGTCCACCGGGTAGTTCGCGCGCCGGTAGCGCGCCAGGAATTGCGGCACGGTCCGCTCCAGCCGGTTGATCGAAGGTACATCGCCCACCAGCCGCCACATCTGCAGGTAGCTGCGCGCGAACCACGCCACCACGCGGCGTCCGTCGATGCCCTCCCACAAGAAGGGCGATTCCTCGTTCAGGTTGCCGTTCTGCAGCAGCGCGCCGCGCGTCTGGTTGCTGCCCAGGGCGAATCCCACCACGCCGTTCTCGGCCAGCATCGATGGCATGAACCAGGTGTGCGCTGGCGTGTCGGTCAGGCAGGCGAACTTCATGGGCACGCCGTAACGCTTGGCAAGCGATTGGGTGTAGTACATCGAGCGGTACATCTCCTCGCCCGTGCACATCCCGCTCATCAGGTTCAGATACAACGCATTGATGCCCATGCGATCGGCCACCGCCGCGCTCATCAGGTCCCGGCGCCGCGCCGCGTCGCGCGAGTGCATGAAGTTGTCCACGAGCCAACCTGTTTCAAGATTGAATTTGAAGAACGGATACTTGCGGATCAGTTCCAGCGCGCGGTCCGTGTTGCGATTGTCGAGTTCCTGCACGTGCGGTTGCAGGTCGGTATAACCGATGTCGTTATGAATCTTGAGGCCGGCGAAGATCTTCCAGCGCTTCTCAGGACGGAACTCTCCCTTGAACTGTTGCGCCGCGCCCTGCCCGCTTACTGTAAGTTCGTAAGGCACCGGAGTGTTCACCGCGGGCACTTCCAGGCGCGCCACGTGCTCACCGAAATCGAATCCTTCCGCAGCGATATTCCCGGCCACAGCCCCCGCGCCTACCTTCAAAGAGAGCTTACCGGCCGTGAGCGGCTGCATGTGCCGCACCACCACCTCGGTCACTTCCTTGAGCTGCGCGCCGGACTGCTTGAAGAAGATGGTCGGCTCCACCACGGCGCTCAACTCCGGTGCCGGCGTGGTGCCGCGCGCCAGCCACAGCGCATCGTAATTCACGATGCCTGTATCGCCAAGGAACGACAGCGAAATTTCATTCTCCCCCTGGCGCAGCGCGGAGACGGGGATCGCCGCGCGCACGAAACCGCGCGTAAACGTGATGGTGTTGGCCTGCCGCTCGTCCAGGTTCTCGCCCGCCACCGGCCTTAGCCGGTAGCTGCCGCGCTTGCCGTTGACCTCCACGATCATGCTCCCCGGGGCCGCTCCCAAAGAGAAACAGTCGACGGCAAAGACCGGCGCCGGAGGCACCTCGGCCAGGTCGAAGCGGATCTTGTACACGGACGGATTCTGGTCCGCGGCGTCCTGCTTCTGCTTCCAATCGCCGGGCGCGTTCTTGCCCACCTCATAGACGAACGACGGTGCCGAGCCGCTGCTGAACTCGTCGTTCGAGTTGTCGGGCGTCCCGATGCGCCACACGATGTTCGGATCGTTGGTTTGGTCGGCCGAGACGCTTCGCTTCGCGTCCGGCACCCTCAGATAAGCGGCGGCAAGGAGCGCCACGGCTACGCCCGCCAACATGCCACGCGTGATCGTCATAGCGTCTATTCTAAACTGGAATCAGCGCGAGGCTGCGCGCTCCCCCCATGGTCAGGTTCATCGATCTTACGCACACACTCGCGGACGCTCAATCGGGTTACCCTGGCGACCCCGAATTCCGCATCCGGCGCTTCCACACGATCACGTCGGCCGGCTTCAACGTCGCCGAACTCATTGCCTCCACGCATCAGGCGACGCACGTAGATGCGCCGTATCACTTCTTCGATGACGGTGCGACCGTGGACAGCATTCCCTTGGTGCGCTTTTGCGGCGAGGCGTCTCTGGTAGATCTCGCTCCCCACAGCATGCTGGCGCCGCGGACGCAGATCGGCGTCGAGACGCTGGAGGCGAACGCCGGCGCATTCGCGCCAGGCGCGAGAGTTCTCCTCCGCACCGGTTGGGACCGGCACTGGGGGCAGGCGGATTTCTTTACCGATCACCCTTCGTTCACCGTCGACGCGGCGCGCTGGATAGCCTCACGCCGCATCGCACTGCTCGGCATGGACACCCCGTCGCCCAGCGTGGAGGACCTCGAAGTACACCGGATCCTGCTGGGGCCGGGCGTGGAGATCGTCATCGTGGAATCGCTCGCCAACCTGGAACAACTGCCTCCACGCTTCACGTTCATCGGCTTCCCGCTGCGTCTCAATGGATGTGACGGCTCGCCCATCCGCGCGGTGGCTATCTGCGGCGACGCGCGGTGATACGATAAGTCCCGCCCCTATGAGAACGCTATTCGCGACAGCAGTCTTGTGTAGCGGCCTGTTGCCCCTGGCCGCCGGAACCGTCGCCCGGTTTAAGTTCGCCGGCGATTATCATCCGCGCACGCCCGGCTATCAGATCGTCTCTCGCGTCTATCGCAGTCCGCGCTTCCTCTGGGTAAGCCGCGTCCGCGAAATCGAAATCGACGGCGAGAAGGATGCCCTGCTCAGCGGCGCCATCTCCGGCGAAAAGGGCGAATTCCGCGTCGGCCTGGACAACGGTTCTTACAAGCTCACGCTGATTCTCTCCCACAAGCACCGTACATTCGGCCCGTTCACTGTCTTCGTGCAGGACGAGCCCGCCGCAAAGGACATCCACACGGTGCCCGGCGAAGTGAAACGCCTCACGCTCGAGGCTAGGGTGCGCGATGGCGTGCTGAGCTTGCGCTTTGAGGCCGCTCCGAAGAAAAATTTCGTCATCAATGGTTTGGAAATCGATGGTCCCAAGGGCGCCAGACTACATCGTCTGTTCACAGACGCCCCGCCCGACGTGCTGCCCACGCGCGCCGAAGTGATGAAACGCGGCGTGGACGATCCGAGGCTCGCGCTCAAGGCCTACTGTGAGTGGCTTCTCTCGAAACGCCTGCCCAACGGCTTCCTGGGCGACCAGGAACCTTTCGGGACGCACGTGAATTACTACTGGTACACCACGGCTTACCCACTGCGCACCCTGATGGCCGGCTACCGCATCTTTGGCGAACGCCGCTACCTGGACGCCGCCACAGCCATCCTCGATCACCTGGTCGAGGAGCAACTCCCCAACGGTGCTTTCCAGCAGGTCTACCGCGCCAAACCCACCAGCCGCCTCACCAGGGAAGAAATCCACGAGATCTACACGAAACGTTGGATGAACATGGCCGACGTCGGATCCATCGCCACTGCGCTGGGCGTGACGGCACGGTATGTAGATGAGCCACGCAAGTCCGCATATGTGAAAGCGCTGCGGCGCTATTGCGAAGAGTTCGCCGCGCAGTTCCAAAGACCTAACGGCGGCTTCACCAACGGCATCGAAAGCGGCGTTCGGCAGACCAACATCTATAGCGTCGCCACCGGCACCGAGGCTGCCGCCTTCGCGGCGCTTTACGCCTCCACCGGCGAGCGCAGGCACCTGGAGGTGGCCGAGCGCGCCGCGAATTTCCTTCTGGACAATTGGGACGCGAGCGGCCTGCCCATCGGCTACCCGCATTCTCCAGGCAAGCCCGTGGTGCCCGTCGTTATGGAACCCGATCAATATGCGGAGACTTACTACTTCCACGAGGGCATCCTGTTCGCGCTGGCGCAATCCAAGGATGCCAGACTCCACCAGAAAGCACGGCGCGTCTACTCCTTGTACGTCGAAGGCCCGCGCGGCGTGCTCTCGACAATCGGCAATCGCTCGTGGTGGCCGCTCGAAGACGCCCGGGACAATTCGAAATCCGCCGGGCTGCCGCTTGTGCTTCTCTATTACAGAACTACGAAGAAGAATCCCGCCGTCGAGAGCTTCCTGGCCGTGGCACGGCGCTTTCTCGCCACGCCGGCTTGCGCCCGCAGCATCGGCGTGATGGTGGACGATCCCGACGTCCCCTTCGGCGGGCACTCACTGCAGTCCTGGGCTGGATTCTCCATCGCCGCCACCGGCTTCGCCGGATTGAGCGTCGCCGAAATGATACAGCCGGGTCTGATTTATCTGGCTCCTTGAAAGATCCGCGCCCCACGGGTACATTGAATTCATGTCCAACATCTCTTTGGTCAAGCAAGCCCTCGCCGCAGGCGACGGCATTGTGCGCCTGGCGCCCTGCTGGGTGCCGCGCTCCTTCCTGATGCCCGGCGGGCGCCTGAAATTGGACCCGCGCGACCTGTACGCGCTCGGCGCTCATCGCGGCGGCATCGACGAACGCTGGTTCAGCTCCACCACGAAGGCCGACAACGGCCCCGGCACGCCGGAAGACGAAGGCCTGAGCTACATCGACATCGACGGCCAGCGCGTCCTGCTCACGGAAGCGATCGATGAAATCGGCGACGCTTTCCTCGGCGCCGATGTCATGAAGAAGTACGGCGGTTGGTGCCTGCTGTGCAAGTTCTTCGACAACCTCGGCCCCATCCCCCACCACATGCACCAGATGGAGGAACACGCCAAGCGCGTGGGCCGCAGGGGAAAGCCCGAAGCCTATTACTTCCCGCCGCAGTACAACTTCAAGGAGAACAACTTCCCCTACACCTTCATGGGTCTGGAGCCCGGCACGACCAAGGACGACGTGCGCAAGTGCCTGGAGCGCTGGAATGAAGGGGACAACGGACTGCTGAATTACAGCAAAGCCTACAAGCTGCAGCCCGGCACCGGCTGGCAGATCGACGCCGGTGTGCTGCACGCCCCCGGATCGCTGGTGACCTACGAGCCGCAAGTGAACTCGGACGTCTTCGGCATGTTCCAATCCCTGGTGGAAGGCCGAGTTGTGCCGTGGGATCTGCTGGTCAAGGACGTTCCGCCCGAACTGCACCACGACCTGGACTACATCATCAGCATGCTCGACTGGGACGCGAACGTCGATCCGGAATTCGCCAAGAACCGCCTGTACCATCCGATTCCGGTGAAGCCCGAAGCCGAGATGAGAGCCGCAGGATACTCGGAACAGTGGCTTGCCCGTGCCACACCGTTCTATTCCGCCAAGGAACTCACGGTGTTGCCGGGACGCACGGTTACCATCAAGGATTCCGCCGCCTATGGCATGATCCTGGTCGAAGGACACGGTCTGATGGGCAAGCTCGAAGCGGAGACGCCTACCCTGATCCGCTACGGCCAGATGACCAAGGACGAGTTCTTTGTGAGTGCCGCCGCCGCCCAGGCCGGTGTCAAGATCACCGACAAGAGCGACAAGGAAAACCTGGTCATGCTGAAGCACTTCGGACCGGGCAATCCCGACATGGCCCAGTACATCAACCCCAAGTATTTGAGCTAGCCAAGTGTGCCATCCGAACGCCCCTTTCCCGCTGCTGTGGGCAAGGGGCATTCGACTGTTCAAGCGAGGCTCGACGTGCCATACATATTACTGCTGCTCGCATTGATTTACATTCCTGTTGAAGCCGCTTCGTCCGAGCTGAAGTTCAATGCCGACGGCGAATTCAAGATCCTCACGATTTCGGACCTCCACTACCGCGCCGAGCCGGACACACGCGGCATCGAACTCACCCGGACGCTCATTGCTGTCGAGAAGCCGGATCTCGTGCTGGTCGCGGGAGACTGCATCACGGGCAATAAGAATTTCACAGCCGCCGAAGTGGAGAAGGCGGTGGCGAACGTCGCCTCGGCCATGGAGCATATGCAAACCCCCTGGGCCATCATGTTCGGCAACCACGACGCGGAGCACTCTCCCAAAACGCACCTCGGCAAGGAACAGATGATGCGGCTCTACGAGAGTTATCCGCACAATGTCAATGCGGGCTGGGAGCGTGGAATCCACGGCGTGGGCAACAAGAACGTTCTCATCTGGAACGCGGCGGCCACCCGGCCGGTCTTCAGCCTGTGGCTCATCGACTCGGGCGACGGGGTGGTCACCACCGAGGAGCGTTGGGACTGGATCCACCCGGACCAGGTGCTCTGGTACTACCAGACGTCCAGGCAATTGGAGAACAAGTACGGCGCGAAGATTCCGGGACTGATGTTCTTCCACATCCCGCTCCCGGAATTCACGCGGATGGTCAACAGCAAGAAGGTCATCGGCGAGCGCCGGGAGCCGGAGGGCTCTTCGAACATGAACGGCGGCCTCTTCTCGGCGGTGCTGGAGCGCGGCGACGTGAAGGGCATCTTCTGCGGACATGACCACGTCAACAACTACGTGGGGCTGTATCGAGGAGTGGCCCTTGGTTACGACGGGGTCATAGGCTACGCCGCCTATCCTCGCATACCCGACGACGACCCATCGCTGAACCGGTCCCGCGGCGGCCGGGTGATCCTGATCAAAGAATCCGACCCCTGGCACTTCAAGACCTGGATGAGATTTGGCGACGGTACGGCAAACTGGGAATCCCAATCCAACCGTACGCTTGAGGAGCAACTTAAGTAGCTGCCCCGACCGTCACTTCGTCATTGCCCGGGCGTCTGTAATCTGCCGGCCGGGCGGGTTCGCCTTGGCCCGGCGCTCCGCAAGGTTGACGGGACGAGTCCGCGCCACCTGCTCCCATATTCCGAGAGCGTGCTTTTGTACGCGCTCAGCATCTTCATATCGCCCTGCCTCTGCGAGGGTCCCGGCCTCCCGTTCAAGAGCAGCCGCCCGTTCGGCAAAATCCGGTGCTCCGGGAACCTGCGCCAAAAACGGGGCGAGCCCAAGCATCCCCATGCCCTCACTTTGCACCCACGCAGGCGCGTTTTCAATCCCCAGCTCGCCCAATTGGGCCGAAGGCCTATATAAGGGAAAAGGGGCCCGGACTTCCGGACCCCTTCGCCGCGTCATTCAGATTTGACCCTGGATTTGGGTTTTCTTGGTCCCCTTCTCATCGGGGCTTACCGATAGTAGCACAGTTCAGACCATGCTGTGTGAGCAGTGCCCGGCCGGGCTCGCTGGTCAGAAACTCCAGCAGGCGCCGCGCCGCGGCGGGTTCCTTCGTGGTAGCCACCACGGCTCCGGCCTGCACAATCGGCGCGTGCCAGGACTCGTCGATGAGGACGCCTCCCCGGTCGTGCAACAACGTCCAGGACGTGATCACTGCCTCCGCGTTCCCGCTCGCCGCATATTCGAAGGCTTGCCGGACGTTCTCCCCGTACACGATCCGGCCCTCCAACTGCTTCCATATCCCCATGCGATCGAGAGCCTGCCTGGCCGCCAACCCATAAGGAGCGTGCACCGGGTTCGGAATGGCTAGGTGGCGCACCTGCCGGCCCGTCAATTGCCGGGGATCGCGTAGGCTGCCATCCTTCGACCACAGGCCAAGCCGCCCCAGGGCGTACACGCGCACGGTTTCGGGCAAAACCAGCCGCCGGGCGGCGAGATCCGTCACAAACTTCTCATTCGCCGAGAGATACACATCGAAGGGGGCGCCATTCTCGATCTGCCTCGCCAGCATCCCGCTCGAACCGACGGCGAAACGAACTTTGATTCCGTAGGAGTCACGCATCCTGACAGCGATTTTCGCCTCCAGCGGAGCCAGGTCCGCCGCAGCCGCAACCACAAGATTCGACGTGGTTTGTGCGATAGAGAGAGACGCTACAAGCAAGAACAACGAGCAGAGTTTCACGATAGAACTTGACAATGGTCGACTAAACTTTGATAATGAGAATTGACTAATGGTGGCGGGCAGCCAAGATCCCCACCAAACCAGGAGGTTTTCACTAGAATGAGCAAGATCATCGGCATCGACCTCGGAACCACCAACTCCGTCGTCGCCGTGATGGAAGGCGGTCAGCCCGTGGTCATCCCCAACCAGGAGGGCGGGCGCACCACCCCGTCGGTGGTGGGTTTCACCAAGAGTGGAGAGCGTTTGGTCGGTCAAGTGGCGAAGCGTCAAGCCGTCACCAATCCGGAAAACACCATCTATTCTATCAAGCGCTTCATGGGCCGCCGCCACGATGAAGTCAGCGAGGAAATGAAGCTGGTTCCGTATCACATCAGCCGTGGTCCGTCCAACGACGCCCGTGTCGACATCAACGGAAAGCACGTTTCCCCGCCCGAGATCTCAGCCATGATACTCGGCAAGCTGAAGGAAGCGGCCGAAGCCTACCTGGGCGAAAAGGTCAGCAAGGCCGTGATCACCGTGCCGGCCTACTTTAACGACGCGCAGCGACAGGCCACCAAGGACGCCGGCCAGATCGCCGGCCTCGAAGTGATGCGCATCATCAACGAGCCGACCGCGGCCGCGCTGGCTTACGGCCTGGACAAGAAGAAGGACGAGACCATCGCCGTGTACGACTTCGGCGGCGGCACCTTCGATGTCTCGATCCTGGAAGTGGGCGACGGCGTGGTGGAGGTGAAATCCACCAATGGCGACACGCACCTGGGCGGCGACAACATCGACCAGCGCATCATCGACTGGATCATAACGGAATTCAAGAGCGAGAACGGCATCGACCTTTCGCGCGACCAGATGGCCCTGCAACGCCTGAAGGAAGCCGCCGAAAAGGCCAAGATAGAACTATCCACGCTGCTCGAAACCGAAATCAACCTGCCGTTCATCACCGCCGACGCGAGCGGCCCCAAGCATCTGGTGATGAAGCTCACCCGCGCGCGCTACGAACAGATGGTGGAAGACATCCTGATGCGCTGCGCCGAACCTTGCAAGAAGGCACTCTCCGACGCCGGCCTCAACCCGTCGCAGATCGACGAAGTGGTGCTGGTAGGCGGTTCCACGCGCATCCCGCGCGTGCAGCAGATCGTGCGCGAGCTGTTCAGCAAGGAACCCAACAAGAGCGTCAACCCGGACGAAGTAGTGGCCGTGGGCGCCGCGGTGCAAGGCGGCGTGCTGGGCGGCGAAGTGAAGGACGTGCTGCTGCTCGACGTGACCCCGCTTTCGCTCGGTATTGAGACCCTGGGCGGCGTGTTCACCAAGCTGATCGAACGCAACACCACCATCCCGACCCGCAAGAGCGAGGTCTTCTCGACGGCCTCCGACAGCCAGACTTCTGTCGAGATCAAGGTTTACCAGGGCGAGCGGTCCATGGCGGCGGACAACCGCCTGCTGGGCGTGTTCCAACTGGTCGGCATCCCTCCGGCCCCCCGTGGCGTGCCGCAGGTCGAAGTCACGTTCGACATCGACGCCAACGGCATCCTGAACGTCACGGCGAAGGACCGCGCCACAAACAACGAGCAGAAGATCACCATCACCAGCTCGAGCGGCCTCAGCAAGGACGAGGTCGACAAGATGGCGAAGGACGCCGATTCGCACTCGGCCGACGACCGCAAACGCCGCGACGAGATCGAAGCGCGCAACCGCGCCGACTCGATGGTTTACAACATCGAGAAGATGCTCAAGGAGCACCGCGCGAAAATCTCCGACGACGACGCCAAGAACGTCGAGGCTGCTATCGAAGAGACCAAGACGGCCATCCGCGAAGGAGGCCTGGAACGCATCAACGCGGCCATGGACAAGCTGACCGCGGCGAGCCATAAGCTGGCCGAGGCCATGTACAAGACCGCCGGCGCGCAGGGCGCGCAAGGTGCCCCGGGAGCCGGTCAGACCGCGCAGGGCGCCGCGCCGGGCGCCGAGAGCAAGCCGAAAGACAACGTTGTCGACGCGGAGTTTGTCGACGTGGACGACAAGAAGAAGTAAGCTGAGCTGGGTGGCTGGCGGACGCTTGTAGCAAGAGCGTCCGCCGCCATACTATATGGCCGCGAAAAAGGACTATTACGAGCTGTTGGGTGTGCCGCGCAAAGCCAGTGCGGAAGAGATCCGCAAAGCTTGGCGCCGTCTTGCCCGCAAGTTCCATCCGGATCTGAACCCTGGCGACAAAGCCGCCGAGGAGCGCTTCAAGCAGATGCAGGAAGCCTACGACGTCCTCAGCGACGCCAAGAAGCGCCAGATGTACGACCAGGTCGGCTTCTATTCCGAGTCCGGCTTTCCGGGCGCGGGGCCTACAGGCGCGGGAGCGTATCAACAGAATCCCAACATGGGCTTCGGCGGCTTTGACTTCTCTGATTACTTCACCTCCGGAGGACGCACCGCGACAGGAGGAGGAAGGACCGAAACCGGAGGCGAGGGCGGTTTTGGCGGCAGTTTCCACGATCTGTTCGGGCAGTTTTTCAGTCATGGACGAGGGGAGCGCACTGCGGAACCGGAGCGCGGCACCGACCTTGAATACGCGTTGAGCGTGGGCTTCTGGCAAGCCATTCGCGGCACGCAGATCCGTTTGAATATCAACCGCCAGGAAGTCTGCGGAGCCTGCGGCGGAAGTGGCACGAAGAGCGGCGCCAACACCGTTTGCCCGGAGTGCCAGGGCTCCGGCAACGTCAGTCAGATGGCCGGCGCCATGCGCTTCAATCTCACTTGCCCGCGCTGCAACGGCAAAGGTAGGGTGCGCAATGTGTGTACTTCCTGCCAGGGCGATGGACGTCTGACAACTTCCGAAACGGTCGAAGTCCGCATCCCACCAGGCGTACAGACGGGATCTCGCCTGCGCGTTCCCGGCAAGGGCAACGCCGGCAGCCAGGGAATGCCGGCTGGCGATCTCTACATCACCGTGCGTGTGGAACCGCATCCGTTCTTCGATCGCGATGGGGACGATATTCACATCCGCGTCCCGGTTACGATCGCGGAGGCCGGCCTGGGAGCCAAGATTGAGGTGCCCACCATCGACGGCCGCGCGCTGCTGAAGGTTCCCCTGGGGACCCAGAACGGGCAGAAATTCCGCCTTCGTGAAAAAGGAGTCTTGAACTCCAGAAAGGGCGTCCGTGGCGACCAGATCGTGGAGATCGCCGTCGAAGCGCCCAAGGTCCGGGACGAGCGCACCAAGGAGATCCTGCGAGAGTACGCCCGGCTGAATCCCGAGGATCCCCGGGCGGAGATCTGGAGCAAAGTCTAGCCATGGCCAAGCGACGAGGCAAAGCCGCATACATGATCTCGGCCGTCAGCGAGCAATACGGCATCCATCCCCAGACCCTGCGCTTGTACGAGCGCGAGGGCCTGCTGAAACCCTCGCGCAGCGAAGGCAACACGCGGTTGTACACGGACGAGGATCTCCAGCGTCTTGAAGTGATCCTGGAACTTACACGCGAGCTGGGCGTCAATCTGGCCGGCGTCGAAATCATCCTGAATATGCGCGAGAAGATGGCGGAAATGCAGAAGCAGATCGAAGCGTTCGTCGCCATGCTGAATCAGGAGCTGTCTCACATGCAGCGGCCCGCCACCGAAACGCGCAACTCACTCATTCCAGTCATCAACGTGCCCGCCAGGAGAGCTCAGTAACGCACTGCCAGCGAGGGCGCAAGCGTGAATCGAAGGGACTTCCTTTCCGCATGCCTGGGCGCCGCGGCGCCGCGTAGCGCGGCCCGCCTGCCGAGTATTGTTTTCATCTACGCCGACGATCTGGGTTACGGCGACCTCGCCTGCTACGGCGCCACCCGCGTCCGGACCCCGAACATCGACCGTCTCGCCGCCGGCGGCATCCGCTTCACCGATGCTCATTCTTCCGCCGCCACCTGCACTCCATCCCGTTATTCGCTGCTCACCGGTGAGTATGCCTTCCGTATGGAGGAGGCCCGCATCCTGCCGGGAGACGCCCCGCTGCTTATCCGGCCCGGACGCGTTACTCTTCCGTCGATCCTGAAAGCCCGCGGCTACCGTACCGGGGCGGTGGGCAAGTGGCACCTCATGACCATCGTGAACGGCATCAGCCGCATCGGCTACATGAGCGGCGGGAAGTCGGCGCTATGGAAAGACGAGCTGATGGCGAATGTGCTCGCCGGGCGCGCGGTCGGATTTATCGAGTCGCACAACGCGTGGACGACGGCTACCGTGACGAGGC
>CAZLOS010000151.1:0-12227 GCA_964561215.1 uncultured Solibacteraceae bacterium
TCCGGCTCTTTCTCGATATCGGCGTTGTTCATCGTTGCGCTGCTCATCAACTGCTTCCTGTTTGCGAACCTTGGAGTAATTGTCGGTATGCGCTCGAAGTCGCACGAAGATACCGGAACCTACTCCAACTTTTTGATCATGCCTATGGCGTTCTTGAGCGGAACATTCTTTCAAGTGGATCGCGTGCCAGGACTGCTCAAGGCGCTCGTCTACGTGCTTCCACTCACACACACCAATATCCTGATCCGCAAAGCCACGATGGATGGAACGGCTTGGTGCGCGCTCGCCGTCCTGATGGGATACTCGATCGCCTTTTCTATTCTTGCCTGGGCGCTGATTGATCGTTACAGCGAATAGCCCCGGGCGAGGCAATCAGGTCGACGATCTCCGCTGCCCGCCACACGTGGTCGGCTTTGCCCGCCGCAACTGCTGGAGTGGTGCCCAGCTCGCGATGGACCAGAGCAAAGTTGTAGTAGAGGAAATATAGCGCCACGACAGCGGCATGCCGCTCCACTTTTCGCGCAAATGCATGGTCGAGCGCCGCAAACCAAGTGGGACAGATGTGGAGGCTGGCATCCGCCTCATCCACGAATGCGGTTTCCTCAGTGTCATAGCGCCGGGCAGCATCTGCACGCAGCAGTCCCAGAGTTTCGAGGGTTCTTGGCCCGATCCTCCAGGAGGGTACGAGCTTGGTGCGCCGGTCCAGGCAAGCGAGGGTCCAGACGGAGCCTGTCGTGCGGCTGTATTCGTGACTCGCCGCCGTATTGTTAGCCTTAGCTCTGAACGCAAACGCCTCCCGCCATTCCAGGGAGGCGGCAGGCAGGTGACACAGCGTGACGTGCTGGTATTGTGAACAGGCGGGGCCCAGTTTCATGAGGAGCGCTTTGATCCGATTCTGTGGGACCCCGGTGAGCCGTACAGTGGCTCGTAGGCTGTGACGACCGGCGACGGCCTCGACGATTCGTATCCGCTCGTCCTGGCACAGGGAATCGATGCCACTCATCGCCGTTCCTTACGGAGGGAGGTTGAGTTCTCCTGTTCTGCGCTCTCCGCGCGCTGGAAGTCGCTCGTGACCCGCGGGAAGCGCTGCCCGGTAGCCATCTCAACGACACGGCAACCGGAAACGATGAAGTCGTGCGGTGGTTCGGGCTGTATCGGACGTTTCTTCTTCATCGGATCAACGCAATTCAGGAAGCTGGTTCATGAGTTCGACCGACAGATAATCATCTACCTGTTGGATCAGATTTCGGGCAGCATAGCCTTGACCGATCCGGAACAGACTGGCCGCCGGTATTTCCAAAGCGTGAGCGAGGAGAATCCGGTTTACGCCTCCGTGAGTAACCACGGCGAAGGTTTCGCCCGCGTGAGCCGCAAGGAGGTCCTCCGCAGCACGGAGCACGCGTCGCCGCATCTTCGAGAAGCTTTCGCCGTTCGGGAATTGAACCTCGGTTGGATGCAACATCCACTTCTGGTATTCGTCAGGGTAGAGCCGCGCAATTTCCGAGTAGGACATGCCCTCAAAATCACCGAAGTCGATCTCGCAGAGCTGCTCGTGAATCTGAATCCCGCACCGCTGATGCGAAGCGATGATCTCAGCGCTTTCGCGGGTGCGGAGGCGTGGACTGGCATAGATCGCCGTGAAGTCGGTCGCGGCAAGAACGCGAGCAACCTGCTCCATCTGCTTCCTTCCTGAGTCCGACAGGCCAGCGTCGAGCCTTCCGTAGCAACGGCCACGTATTTCCGCGCTCGGCTCTCCATGCCGCACGAGCCACAATCGAGTAGTCATCGCAGGGCCACTCCGGCAAGCAGGACCATGCTTTCCCCCATTTGCTCGGAAGCACCGAGCGTGTCGCCCGTCACTCCGCCGATCCTGTTCCGGCAGAAGCGCCCGAACAGGACGGCGCACAAAGCTGAGGCCGCCCAGCAGACGCAACCGCGCCACGAACCGGTGAGCGCGACAAGGACCGTTGTCAACGAGGTAGCCCAGATCATCTCCCGCCGTCCGATATTCCGTGACACGGCCTGCGATGGCCGGGCATAAGGCAGCCACCAGGAAAGCAGCACAACGTTCCAACGCCCCAGCGCCGGAGCCAGCAGCACCATCGGAAAGAGGCGGTGTTGTTCGACAAGCGTCATCACCGCGGTCACCTTCAGAGCGACCAGCAATATCAAGGCCATGGCGCCATAGGTGCCGATCGCGTGATCACGCATGATGCGCAGGATGTCGTCGCGCGTTTTTCCACCACCGAAGCCGTCGAGCGTGTCCGCCAGTCCATCAAAGTGCAGCGCGCCGGTGACCAGCGCTTCGAAGGCAACCACTACGACCCCGATCACCGCCGCTGGAAGAACGGGCCGCAACGCCTCGGCGATACCCCAATTGCACAGTCCCAGCAGTGCGCCAATGAAGGGGAACCAGCGCGCCGCCGTGCCGACGTCTTCTGCGCTGAACGGAACGCGGACCGGAATCCGTGTGCAGAACGCAACAGCCGCCAGCAGGGATTTCATTTGTCTGGCCCGGCGACTTCGGACTCGGCAACGCCCGCCTCGGCGAAAGTCGCCATGCGGTTCAGCACCTCACCCGCGGATTGAATGACCTTTACCGCGAGGGCGGCGCCGGTTGCTTCTCCCAGCCTCATCGACAGATTCAGAATCGGCCGAAGCCCAATCAAGTCCACCAGGGGACGGTGGCCTGGTTCCACTGACGCGTGCGCAACGAACAGGTAGTCGCGCACGGCCGGCTGCATGCGGACGGCAAGCGCAGCGGCGGCCGTGGCAATGAATCCATCGGTGAGAACCGGCAACCGGCACGCCGCGGCGCCCAGGCAGAAACCGCACATCGCAGCAATCTCCAGACCGCCGACACGCTCCAGAACGTCCATGGGAGTTGCCAGATGGCCGGCATGGTGTGCGAGTGCGCGCTCGACCGCCGAGATCTTTCGCGCCAGGATGACATCGTCCGCTCCCGTGCCCCGTCCGACAACCTCGGGGGCAGGCCTACCGGTAAGTGCTGCCGTGATCGCGCTGGCCGAGGTCGTATTGCCAATTCCCATTTCTCCGAAGCCCAGCAGATTGCACCGGTCCGCAGCGGCTTGTTGCGCTACTTCGATTCCCATCGCTATCGCCGCGAGCGCTTCTTGGTGCGTCATGGCAGCCGATGCGCAAAAGTTCCGCGTGCCCGGGGCAACGCGTCGCGAGATGACGCCATCAGCGGCGGGCAGGGGTGTCATCACACCGGCATCGACGATCTTCAGCTCTACCCCACAAACTCTGGCGATGCAGTTGACGGCGGCGCCACCGTGCAGGTAGTTCATTACCATCGCCGCGGTAACCGACTGCGGAAACGCATTCACTCCCTCCGCACAGACCCCGTGATCGCCCGCAAACACCACGATCCTGGGCTTGTCAACGCAAAATGGGAGCGCTGCGAAAATCGCGGCGCACCTGTTCCCAATCTGTTCCAGTTCCCCCAGACTGCCTGCGGGCTTGGTCAATTGCAACTGACGGGCTTCGGCGCGTTCGATCCACGCACGGTTCACGGCCGTAATCTGATCGATGGTTTGCTGGACGATATTTTCATTCATGATGGAAAGGAATTGACCTGTCGGGCGGCAGAGGCTTGATTGGGATGGCGATTCCCGCAACAGTAAAGAAGACGCGATCCGCAAGGGCTGCCGCATGTTGATTCACAAGGCCCTGCAGATCGCGGAACAGACGTCCGACGGACGATTCCGGCACCACACCGGAGCCGACGTCGTTTGTAACGGCGATGATGTCGGCGCCGTCGGCGGCAGCAAACAACGCGTTGAGTTCCCGGTGGACAGCGCCTTCGAGCGCGTCCGCGGGACGGTCCCGCCGCTTCCACATCACATTGCTCAACCAGACCGTGAGACAGTCGATCAGGACGATCTGTACCTGGGGACCGGCAGCGCACACGGCGGCAGCCAGATTCAGCGGTTCTTCAATGGTGCGCCAGTGTGGTGGCCGGACCGCTTTGTGCCGGGCAACGCGCTCCCGCATCTCATCGTCTTCGATACGCGCAGTCGCCACATACACAACCTCATCCGCACTCTGGCAGAGAGATTGCGCGAACTTGCTCTTCCCGCTGCGAGCGCCGCCAATGACCAATGTGAACATCGCCGAGGAGTCCGCGCCTCTGTACGCACAACACGGCCCCGAGCTTCGGTGAACGGAATCGATGAACAGGCAGGAACGCGACCCATGGAAGGCCGCTGCTTGTCACCATCCGCTTTCTCCCGAAGCGGGGCGCCAACGCCTTGAGGTAGGTCTCCTGGCTTACAGGTCGTCACGGTCCAGCAGCCTTCCCGCTCCCGTGAAGGAGCAGTGGCAACTTGCTGGCCGCTCGCTGATTACAGTGGCGGGACCGTGCGGGAATCTCACCCGCTTCCCTTTTCACTCACCTTTGATGGTGAGCACCTCAACGCGAACTTTTAGGGATAGCACGCTGAAATTGGCGTCGTCAAGCGGATGAAGTCAGGCGCAGCGCAGCCACATTCGGGAGAATCCGTGGATCACGCAACCATATAGCGAATGCACGCTCTGGCCGAAAGGGTTGCGTTCTGAAAGGGGACGTGTCCGGAATCTGGATTTGTATGGCGGCTACATCCTGGTCGCTCATCAGAACCGGCACGAGCGTTGTGCGGAACTCATGGGCAATCTTACTGACGACAATTAACCGCACGCTCTTTAGCAAGTCGTTTTCGCACACGTTCACGCCAGCCAGTTTCGAGTAGCTCGGCCATGGCGCCTTCACGTCCATTGCCACATAGTCGAGCAGCCGTGCCCCAAAGAGAGCGGTCAACACGTCGGGACGGCTGCCGTTGGTATCCAGTTTGATCTTCAACCCCAATTCCCGAATTGCCTGAAGAAACTCCAGCAGGTCGGGTTGCAGAGTCGGTTCGCCGCCCGAAATGACCGCGGCATCGATCTGTCCCCGGCGACGGGTCAACCGCTCCAAGATTGCGGCCTCGGGAATGAGCGGACGCGCGCCGGACCTCAGCGGTAAAAGCTCCGGGTTGTGGCAAAACGGGCAGCGAAAGTTGCAGCCTTGCGTAAAGACCACGGCCGCCACGTGTCCGGGATAGTCGCACAGGCTGCACGGCTGATAGCCGCCGATGTTCATGCCTCACCTTCGATCCGGTAGTGACTGCGCCGGACGAATTCGGCTTGCTTGCCAGCGTTCCACTGTTTCACTGGACGCAGATAGCCAACGACACGCGAGTACACCTCCACGTCTGCGCCACAGGTTGGGCATTTCTCTAACTCGCCACGAAGATAGCCGTGCTCCGGACATATGGAAAAGGATGGTGTCACGGTGAAATACGGCAGCCGGTAGCGGTCGCAGACCGTTCTCACAAACCGCTTCACGGCAAGCGGATCCGGCACGGCTTCGCCCAGAAACACGTGGTGAACCGTACCCCCTGTGTAGCGAACTTGCAAGTCATCCTGCAGATCGAGTGCTTCGAAGATGTCGTCCGTGAAGTTGACTGGTAGCTGCGTCGAATTCGAGTAGAAGGGCTCGCCACTGCCCTGGTTGCCGGTGACGATCTCCGGGAAACGAGTGGCGTCCAGACGCGCGAGCCGGTAGGTTGTGCCCTCGGCCGGAGTCGCCTCCAGATTGTACAGGTGACCGGTCTCCTGCTGGAAGACGACGAGGCGATCGCGCATATGATCGAGCGTGCGCGCTGCAAAGGCACGGCCTGCTTCCGACCCGATATCCTGTCCCATCAGGTTCAGGCAAGCCTCGTTCATGCCGATCAAGCCGATGGTGGAGAAGTGGTTCTCCCAGTAGTGGCCGAACCGCGCGTAGACCTCGCGCAGGTAGAACTTCGTGTACGGATACAAATCCTGTGCCGTGAATCCCTCCAGCACCTTGCGCTTCGTTTCCAGACTTGTCCTGGCTACATTCATGAGGCGGTCCAGTTGCTCGAAAAAGTCCTTCTCGGTTTTCGCGAGGTACCCGATTCGCGCCATGTTGATGGTGACAACACCTACGGAACCCGTTAGAGGGCTCGATCCGAACAGGCCGCCGCCGCGCCGCTCCAGCGCACGTGTATCGAGCCGCAGCCGGCAACACATCGAACGTGCGTCATCGGGTGACATCTCCGAGTTCACGAAGTTGGCGAAGTAGGGGATACCGTATTTCGCTGTCGCTGCCCACAGTGGAGCCAGACCGGGTGCCTCCCAGTCAAAGTCGCGCGTGATGTTGTAGGTGGGAATCGGGAACGTGAATACTCTTCCCCGCGCGTCACCCTCTGCCAGGACTTCGAGGAAGGCGCGGTTGAACAACGCCATCTCCTCCCCGAATTCACCGTAGGTGAATTCTTGCTGCTCGCCTCCGGCGATCACCGGCTGCCCCGCCATGTGCCGCGGCGGTTGCAGGTCCATCGTGACGTTGGTGAAAGGCGTTTGGAACCCGACGCGGGTCGGCACGTTCAGATTGAAGACAAACTCCTGCAACGCCTGCTTGACTTCCGGATAGCCCAGCCGGTCGAAGCGAATGAACGGCGCCAGCAGTGTGTCGAAATTCGAAAACGCCTGGGCCCCGGCGGCCTCACCTTGCAGCGTGTAGAAGAAGTTCACGATCTGGCCGAGCGCCGAGCGAAAGTGCTTCGCCGGGCGGCTCTCGGCCTTGCCCGGAGCGCCGCGGAAGCCGGAGCGGAGCAGGTCCGCCAGGTCCCAGCCAACACAGTAGACCGACAATAACCCGAGGTCATGCAGATGGAGATCGCCGGAAACATGCGCTTCCCGAACTTCCGCCGGATAGATCTCGTTCAGCCAATAGATCTCGCTGACATGGCTGGCAATGTAGTTGTTGAGCCCCTGGAGCGAGTACGCCATATTGCTGTTCTCTTTGACCTTCCAGTCGAGACGCTTCAGATACTGATCGATCAGTGCCACGTCCGCTTGTCGTACCATTTCACGGATGCGCGCGTGCTGATCGCGGTAGAGCAGGTACGCTTTCGCTGTGCGTTTGAAGGGAGAGGCAAGAAGAACTTCTTCGACGATATCCTGAACCTGCTCCACGCTCGGCGGAGCTTCGGCCAGCGTAGAATGTGCGACGGCTAGCACGCGTGTTGTCAAACGCTGAGCGGCGCCTTCGCTGAACTCCCCGGTAGCCTCTCCGGCGTTCTGGATTGCCCGGGTGATCTTGTGGCTGTCGAAGGCGACGAGGCGCCCGTCCCGTTTGCGAATCGTCTCGAACGACCGAGGAGAAGCCATGCCCCCATCAAGAAGCATCGTGCTTGTCACTGTGTCACCTCTATCCCTGAGAGCAGTTGCGAAATCACATCGGCGGCGCTGTAGGATTGGGCGCCGGACTTGAAGAAACGTCCGATTCCGGCGAGATCGTCGCCGGCGGTAACCACTCCCGGTTCGACATATGCCCCTCGTACCTGAGGCTGGCCGATGGTTGAAAGCAGAGCGTTACAAATGCACTTCCGTCCGTTGGTATCGAACTCCTGCCCACCTTTTGCACGATAGACGCTGGCCGGTTCACCCGGACACCGAAATCCAACGCTGCCGTCCGCGCGAGAATAGGCTTCGCGGAGATAGCCCAAATCGCAGACGCGTTGGCGGGAGTCAAAGACTGCCTTGTCGGAGATTGTGCCTGGAAGACTGACCACCTTGAACGGAAAGCCCGTCGGCGACGCCAGGGGATCGGTCAGCACCCGGATGGCCCCGGCAAGGATGCGCTCCGTCACTGCGTCTTTGTAATCTGCACGCATGCCGGACTCGCGGCAGAAGGCGAACGCCGTTCCCACTTGGATTCCTGCGGCGCCCGCACTGAGAGCGTTGTGCAGCCCCTGCGCCGAGCCATATCCACCAGCCAGCCAGAATGGCAAGCCTACTGCACGCATCTTGGCAGGGTCCACCCGGTCGCGCTCCCCATAGATGGGCTCGCCTGACGTGTTGAGTTGGAGTTGCCCTCGCGGTGGAGCATTGTGTCCTCCAGCAGTTGGACCTTCAACGACGAAGCCGTCCACCTGCCCGGTGGCTTTCTTCGCGAGGGTGGCAGCCAGGACGCTGGAGGAGACAATTGCGAGAAAGTGCGGGCGCGTGAGCGCTGGCAGCGGTCCTTCGAAGAGGGCCTTCGGATCAAAGTGCATCATGTGATCGTTGCCCGACGCGCCACCGGTAATGTGCAGGGGATACGACGCCGCTTCATGATTCGCAAACCGGTCGAGGATACCGGGGATCTTCATCGGGATGCCCGCACCCATTAGCACGTAGCTCACTCCTGCCAGCATGGCGCCGTAGATAGAGGCTAGATGTGGCGGCTGCAACTTCTCCATGAAGTTGATCCCCACCGGATTGCTGTGACCCTGCCGCGCCAGCCAGACTTCGGCGAAATTCGCGAGGATACAGGTTTCCAGGAACTCCTGTGACGCATCTTCACTTTGTACGGGCGCTAGATCATACGGGCGGGTAGCCGGTTTTCCTCCCTGTATGAAGTACTTCTTCCAGACACGGGCAACAACTTTGGGGATTGGGAAATGCTCGAATGCTAATGCCAAGGCCCCGTCACGATCCCCGTCCTGAAGCCGCCGTACCATCACCTGGTCAATGGCGGTGCCGGACACAACGCCCAGTTGTCCCAGCGCGGAGACGGCTCTGGCAAGACCCCAGTTGGACACAGCAACGCCCAGACCGCCTTGAATGATGAGGCGAAGCCCGCGGGCTTCTTCGGGAACGCGTGACCGGTCGCTGCTGGTCTCGGTGCTTTGGTCGGCGAACATTCAGCTCCTTGTCATCAGAACCACAAGGGGCTGACACCGACGAGGTCTGCTGCATTCGGGTATGAAACCCGATTGCGCTTTTCACCAGTCCGCCCCTCGGGGACCCGTGATCGTCCGCGATATTTCGCGCACCGTTGGCAGGTCTTCGGACTTGCAGGCGCGGGCTGAAATCGCCCTCCTACTCACTGCCGCTTCCCAGCTCCGGATGAGCCAGTGCATCAAACGCAGTTTTCGTTCCTGCTTACCGCTGCGGGGCAGCCCTGGATTCACACCAGGTTCCCTTTTGATCCACAAATAGTGGAACCAACAGCATCCACAATATACTGCGGGTTCAGGTGGATAGTCAACTACAGATTGGGGTAGCCTGGAAGTCCCGCCGCTGAACTCGATGCGACGGCTTCAGCGCCCTGGCCGACTGGTACTAATAGTTCTGGTACTATATGGGTTCGGTGCTCCGCAGGGAGCTGAAATGGGAAGACGGTGCAAATCCGTCGCGGTCCCGCCGCTGTAACCGGGGACGAACGCCGCTTGAAGCCACTGTCCGAAGTCGGGATGGGAAGGCGCGGCAAGTAGAGTGATCCGGAAGCCAGAAGACCAGCCGGATTCAGGATGTGTGCGAAGCTGCGCTCCCGTGGAATGGAGCGACGGCGGACTTCCCACATTCAACTGAGGATGGAAAACGGCATCCCCGGCCTTCACAACGTGAAGGTCCGGGGTTTTTGCTTTTCGGCGAACAGATGCCCTTGCCGCCTATCCTCGGAGCTGAGAACCGCACTGGCGCAGCCGCCAGAGTTGAAGTGTATACCGTCATCCGGTGCTGCTCCGTCATAGAGTGCCTCATGCACTGTGTGCCGAGCGTGTTCAGGCCACATACCAACGATCACAGGACGATCCGCACCGACAATGATGCCGCAAACCCCTTCTACGCTCAACCTGGAATTACGGCTGCTACGGTATGCCATTGCTGTAGCTGAAGAATTGCATTTCACCCGCGCCTCACAACGCTTGCATTTGGCGACTCCGTCGCTGAGTCGGCAGATCCGGCAGTTGGAGCAAACACTCGGCTACGCGCTATTCGAGCGCGGGACTCGGGCTGTGACGTTAACGCCAGCAGGTGCGGCGTTTGTCGCTGAGGCCCGCCGGGCGTTGATGCATGCTCAACGAGCGGTAGAAGCCGGAGCGGTGGCAAGCGCTGGTGGATCTGGTGTCATTCGGGTGGGGTACACACCACTGCTCTGCGCTGCAGTGCTTCCCCAGATTCGCAAAGCATTCGCGCAGTCGGCAAATGATATGCCCGTGCTGTTTCAGAGTACATACTCAACTTCCCAGATCGACCAGATACTATGTGGCCACCTGGATATTGGCCTTGTGGTCCTGCCGCTTGCCATCAGTGAGCTACGAACCGACTGCATGTTTCGGTCCCGTCTGGTTGCGGCAATCCCGGAGGGTTCGGACTTGGCAAAAAAAGCGGCAATCGGCGCAGACGAGATGACCGGGCAGTCCATCATCTGGTTCGGGAGGCTGACCAACCCTCAGCTCTACCAAGATTTTGTGGGCCGTTGCCAGCAGGCGGGCTTCACTCCAAACATTACCCATGAGGTCTCGACCGTCATGGAAATGCTGGATTCGGTGGCTGCTGGCATGGGCATCGCCTTCGTTAAGGATACGGTGCCATCCCGCTTCCGCCCGCAAGGCATCGTCTTTCGCGAGATCGCTGCGCCGGAGTTTGTGCTCGAAATCGGCGTTGCCTATCGTGATGAAGGCTGTTCAGAAAGCTTGCTGGCTTTTCTCCAGGTACTGAAACAACTGTCGGACAGCCACCACAATGGTGGACTATCCACGCTCAACCCCATCTCTGGATGATGACGGCCGTTCGCGCATAAGTGCTTCGCCAGCGTTCCTCACCGTTCGCTCGGCGTAGGCGTGAGCATCGCTCTTTTGGCCGGTACGGTACTGGGTGATGGCGGTGATCACGGCATCTGGAGAGTCACCACGCGCCAGAGCGCGTTTGGCGTAAGCCCAATCGCGCTCGGACTGCGTGATGCCGGAGTGCGGGGAACCGGCCTTATCAATGTGCTCCTTGCCCACCAGTGTGCGCCCGCCTTGGCTATCATTTGGCACCACTGGAAAATGCTCGGGACCGAAAGTGCGGTCGGTCCGCGCTTCGACACGCACGAGGAAGGGCTTCGAGTACTTGTGGTTCATGAAGCCTGGAAGGCGGAGAACGCGGCTGGAATCGGTGGCCGCCGGGTCGGCGCCGGTCTCGCGGACGAGATGGCGCATGAGGCGTTCCGCCTCGTCCTGGCCGAAGCCTGCCACCTTCCAAACCACTTGCCATTTCCCTGATGACGAATTGACGAGGTAGTTGGGTGTGGGCACATCCTGCCGTTGCATGAGCGCCTGCACGGCGGCGGTGCCGTTATCGTCGAAGTCGAGGTAGATGTGGCGTACCTCGGCGATATCGTCCTTGGTGCGTCCGTGGCTGCCCGGCTTGATCGTGTTCATCGACACGTACACTTCGCATCGTTGTGCATTCTCGTGACGGAGCCATGCCTGGAAGCCGGGGGCTGCGATCTTCTCCGCTGTGGCGATGCGCTGGACGACACGGTGGGTTTCCTTTGGGATCAGCACGATGGCAAGGCGGTCGTCTGGACGGAAGTTCTCGCGCAGGTATCGGACGGGAACATCAATGTCCAGTTTCTGCTGGCTGTTCGGTGCGCTTGAAGATGTCCTTGAATTCGTATCGGTCCTGGTTTGGTTCATAGTGCTCGATCCTTATCAATTCGGCGGCGTAGCGTTTGCCGTGGCGGCGTTCGATGTGCAGGAGCAGTTGGATGGCGTCGGCGATGTTGGCGCGGATGGCGGTGTAGGGGAGTTCCACTCCAGCCTGGAGAACGCAGCTCGTGAGCCGGGCGATGGCTTGTTGGGCAGAGTTCGCGTGGATGGTGGACAGGGTTCCGGAATGGCCGGTGTTCAGGGCCTGGAGTAGGTCAAATGCCTCACCACCGCGCACCTCTCCGAGGACGATGCGATCAGGCCGGTGCCTGAGTGTGGCGCGAACTAGGTCCCGGATGGTGACCGCCGGAATGCCGGTCTGCTCGCGCCGGGCCTCGAATCGCACCAGATTCGGCTTCTCAAGTTGGATTTCGGCTGTGTCCTCAATGACGACGATCCGTTCTCGGTCACCAATGATATTGGCAAGGGCGTTCAAGAGGGTTGTCTTGCCGGTACCAGTGCCGCCACTAATGAGGATGTTCTGCCGGCATTCAATGGCAGACCGGAGTTGATCCAACAAAGCCCGCGTCAGCGATCCGATGCGAACCAGTTCCTCGGCGGTGAACCTTTGGGCATGGAATTTGCGGATCGTGAGTGTTGTGCCGCCGATGCTGCATGGTGGGATCACCGCAGCAACGCGAGAACCGTCCGGCAGGCGGGAATCGAGGAGCGGCCGGGCCTCGTTGATCTCGTCTC
>CAZLOS010000152.1:0-12220 GCA_964561215.1 uncultured Solibacteraceae bacterium
TCTCCACCTGGGACTTCTTTGCTGCGACTTCCAGGAGTTCGGTGCGGGCGTAGTCCAGCCGCACTTTACTGGGGACCAGGCAGATCAGGGTGCCCGCCAGCATCACCCAGAATCCCACCCAGATCCAGCTCACCAGGGGAAAGACGTAGGCCTGGATCACGGCGCGCTGGTTATCGTCGGTCATGCCCGCGAAATTAAGGTACAGGTCTTCGTGCAGACGCCGGCGGATGGAGACTTCCGACGTACCCTGCCGGCTGGACTTATACATGCGCCGCTCCGGCTCCAGCGTATCGATCTGCTTGCCCCCGCGGTAGACGTCCACCACCGCGTGGTGCCACGTGTAGTTTCCATTTTCGCCCTCGCGCAGATCTTTCACTTTCAGGTCGTAGCCGGCAAGGTGAATCCCGTCGCCTACGTTCACTTCGACGGTCGAGTCCTTGTTGAACGCCGCGCCGGTGAAGCCGAGAAACATCAGCACCACTCCCGTGTGTACGATGTAACCGCCGTAGCGGCGCGTGTTGCGATGGGTCAGCTCCACAGCGGCTGCCAGCAGGTTCGAACCCGTGCGAGCCTTGACGGCGTGCGAGCCTTTGTAGAACTCGCTAACGATCGTCCAGGCCACGAACAGGCACAGGCCCAGGCTGAGGATGGCATAGAAGTGCCTGACGCCTGCCGCCATCAGGGCAGCCATCAGCGCGAGCGCCGCCGCGCCCGGCCACAGAAAGTTGCGCTTCAACCCTTCCGGCGAACTGCGCCGCCATGCGATCAGGGGACCCACGCCTGTCAGGAACAGCAGAAACAGACCGATGGGCACGTTCACGCGGTTGAAAAACGGCGTGTCCACGCTGATTTTCTCGCCCGTGACGGCTTCCGAAATCACCGGGAACAGCGTGCCCCACAACACAGCGAAAGCGGCGGCCAGCAGGATCAGGTTGTTGAACATGAAGGCCGACTCGCGCGACAGCACGCTTTCCAGCCGCGCTTCGCTCTTCAGGTAATCCAGCCGGTCCAGGATCAGGTAGATCGTCGCCGCGATGCCTAACGCCAGGAAGCCGACAAAGTAGCGGCCGATGGGCGACTGCGCGAAGGCGTGCACCGAGCTGACCACACCCGAACGCGTCAGAAACGTCCCGAAGATGCACAGAAAGAAGGTGGCTGAAATCATCACGATGTTCCAGACCTTCATCATTCCCTTCCTTTCCTGCATCATCACCGAGTGCAGGAAGGCGGTCGCCGTAATCCACGGCAGCAGCGAGGCGTTCTCCACCGGGTCCCATCCCCAGTAACCGCCCCAGCCGAGAACCGCGTACGCCCAACCCGCGCCCAGCAGTATGCCGACGCTTTGGAACATCCAGGTGATCAGTGTCCAGCGCCGCGTCGTGTGAATCCAGCCGTCGCCCGGCTGCCGGGTGATCAGAGAAGCCATGGCAAAGGCGAACGGCACCACGAAGCCGACGTAGCCCAGGTACAGCATGGGCGGATGGATGGCCATCGCCCAATACTGCAGCAGCGGATTCAACCCATTGCCGTCGGGTACCTCCATGACGCCTCCGCCCATCGCGAGCAGCCGGAACGGGCTCACTACGAACGCGTTCAGCACCAGGAAGAAGACTTGGGTGAGCATCAGCACCGTGATCACGTACGGCATCAGCGACCGGTGCTGCCTGCGATTGAACGCGACAACCACGGCCGAGTAGCCCGCCAGCAACCAACTCCATAGCAGCAGAGAGCCTTCCTGCCCGCCCCACCAGGCCGCGACCTTGTAAAGAACTGGCATAGCGCGATTGGTGTGCGCCGCCACGTAGGCCAGGCGGAAATCGCCGATGACGAGCGCGTAGACGAGGATGCCGCTCGCCACAGTGACCAGTGCCCACACGGCATAAACCGCGCGCTCGCCGCTGCGTATAAGATACGGCTTCCTCTTCCTCGCTCCGGCGAGGGAGGCCAGAACCGCATACACCGCCAGACAAAATGCGATCAGAATCGCCAGTACGCCCAGGTTTTCCATAGGAGACTGTTAGCTAGAAGCCCGCTTTGCTCACACCCGTTGGATGCTGCTGCCCGGGTTTAGCTTCGTACTTCGATGCGCACTTGGCCTGGATCTTGGCGGCATGGAACACGCCGTTCGATCCCATCTTGCCGTCAGCCAGAGCCTGCGCGCCATCGCGGAAAGTGTCCGGCAGCGGATCGCTGCCTTGATAGACCACTTTCAAGCGCAGCGCATCCTGCTTCAGAGTGAACTCCACCTCGCGCCCGGTGCGGTGAATCGATCCAGGCTCGACGTCCCCGGCCACGCGCAGGCGCTTACCCATCGCGCCGCCGCCCATCTGGCCGAGTTCGGCAATGGTCTTGTAATAGGTTTTGGTCTCGTTGATCCCACCCGCGGCCAGGTACACCAGTGTCCCAACGATGACGACAACGAGCGCCCCAAACTTCACGTAGGTCTTCATCGCACCCCTCAACAGACAGTATAACCGACCATTTTTCTATGCGGGGTGCACCAGCACGGGGTTCGCCGCGGGAACCTGCAAATCTGTCAGCGGCTTGGCGCGGAACAGCTTCAGGCAAAGCTTGGCCATCCAGCGTGCCCAGCGGTTGGCCCGCCTGCGACGTGCGCTATCGGTAGCGATGCCGGTGTTGGCGTACATTTGGCGGTAGAGCTTTGAGATCAACACGAACGCCAGGCGTGATTTCACGGATTTCACACAATCGGCCCGTTTCCAGATCTCGCCGAGTTTGTAGTAGCTGTCCCAGACGCCTTGCGTGCGCTCGCGAATTTCCTCCGAGCTCATCGTGGGGTGCGGCGTATACAGCTTCGGCCGTAGGTGTCCGGGGATGAGCCAGTAGCGTGTGAGCGGCACACCTTGCACTTCTCCGGCCTCCTTCCCCGCGCCGAGCTCCCAGCGGGCGAAATCCACTGTGCCGGGGAAAGGCGTCATGCACACAAACTGGGCGAAGGTCAGCCCGGCCTGTTTCGCCAGTTCGGCCGTGGCCTGGAAGGTATCCGCACGGTCGCTTTCAAGGCCGAAAATGAAGGAGCCGAGGACGTGGACGCCGTGGCGCTTGAACAGGCGCAGACGCTCCACCAGCGTTTGCCCGGAGAGATTGAAGTCCTTGAATACCGACTTGAGGCCTTCGGACGTGACCGCCTCGACGCCCACCAGGGCGCCCTTGATGCGGGCCTTGCGCATGGCGTCCAGGAATGAAGTGTCCTCGGCCGCTTCCATCGTGATCTGGGTGAATAGAACCGTGTCGCTCGGCAATTCCGCCAACCGCTCCATCAATTCGAAGCGCTCAGCGCGCATACGGCTTAGCCGGGCCAGGGCCGCCTCGTCTCCCATCCGCTCCGCCGCAGCTATATCGCCCAGTGTTACCGTGTAAAAGTTGTCGTCGGCCAGGGCAATGACACGGTAGCCCAAGCGCCGTAGTTGGACAATCTCCTCCATGACCGCTCCGGGCGGGCGCTGACGCGGCTTCTGGCCGTCTGTTTTCCAGACCGAGCAGAACGAGCAGTGTTTGGGGCAGCCGCGAACAGTCTGCACCGACGCCCACATATACCGGTCCGGCGGCAACAAATCCCAGCGCGCCGCCAGGAACTGGCCGGAATCCACGTGGCCGCCGTCGTAAATCGCTCGGGGAGCGCCGCCGGCGCAGTCTGCAAGCACGATCTGCCAGATTAGGTCGCCATCGCCCTTAACCACCGCGTGCGCGCCGCCGAGATTGGCCGCCTCTTCCGGAAAGAGCGAAGCGTGGATGCCGCCGAAGACCACCCAGGCGCCTCGTTCGCGCGCCTTGCGCCCAAGTTCCAGTCCGCGCAATGCGTTGGCCGTGTGGATGCCGATTCCGACCACGTCCCCGGACATGAGCCGGTCAAGAGGGAAGGGTTCAATCGTCTCGTCCACGACCACCGGGTCGCCGTACTGCACGGGCGTTGCGGCCGCCAATACAAACAACCACCGAGGTGTGATGACACCAATCCCGAAGGCCACGTCGCTGGGATTCACCAGAAACACTCGCATTCGTTGCTCCTTCCACGGTTCGGATCATCGCGCCAGATCCAAAAGGAAGGGCAACTGCCTCTTCGGTGGGATTAACGCCTTTTAATTTTACACGAGATCAGCCCCCGGCAAGCTGGCATGCCGACCGGAGCGCAGAATTCCTTTTTGGGGGAGGCTGGACACGCTCCGGGGCGGCCCCAGGGCCGCCCCGGAGGATCTTGGAGGGACTTACTCCGGACGCTGCGCGGGTTCCTGCATCGGTCCGCCTGGACCCTGCCCCGGTCCCATGCCCGGGCCCTGCCGGAAGCCACGTCCCTGTCCTCGCCGCTGCCCGCCCGGCATCATCGGACCTTGCGGTCCCATGAACATCGGCGCATTGATCAGGTTCAGTCCCACGGCCTGCCCGGCTGCGGCACGCTCGGCGTTCTCCTTGCGTAAATCTTTCAGCTTGGTTTTCTGTTGCTCGTTCAGCACCGCCAAAGCGTCGGCGTGGGCCTTCTGGCGGATGGTCGGCATGGCCTTCCGCTGGGCATCGATTTCAAACAGCAGTTTCCCTGCCGCTGTCGGATCTGCGGCCTTCTCGATCTGGTCCCGTAACTGTTGCTGTTTCGTGCGCATCGCCTCGGACGCGTTGCGCATCGTCTCGTGCGCCTTCTTTGCAATCTGCTGCAGGCTCTCCACCTGCTTGTCGTCGAGTCCCAGAAAATCCTTCAGCTCCTCGGGCGGTCCCATTTCCCCCTGCGGCCCCATCATGTGCGGGCCCATCACCGGCGGACCCATGGGTCCGCCGGGTCCCATCGAACCCATCGGGCCGTCCCCCGCAGGCATTTGCGCCAGGGCGTACATCGCGAACATCAAACCGATCAAAATTCTCGACATTGTCTATATCCTCTCTTACCGGACAGGCTCCATCATGTCCCTACTCTATTAAACGCTCCTTCGGCGTAAGTGTCGGTAAAACCTGCGGAAATCATGCTTTGCACTCTTAACAGTTCGTTTTGCGAGATAACATTCGCGTCCTATAATGAGGTCGGATGCCTCGGCGCACTAGTCTGTTGCTTTTGCTGACGTCAGTAATTGGAGCTGTTTTACTGGTCACGCTGGCCGTCTTGCAGTACCGTTGGCTGGGCCAGCTCAGTGAGGCGGATGCCGTTCGCATGCGCCGCCACCTGTACGGCGCGGCTACACAACTGGCGCGGGACCTTGAAACGGAAGTTTCCCGCGCGCACACCCAAATCCAGCTTGGGCGCTTCTTCTATCAGGCACAGGTGGAAGGCGAACTGGCCGACCGTTACGCCAACTGGGCCGCGAACAATCCCCACCGTGGAATCGTCCGGGCGGTTTACCTGACATCCTCGGGGCCTGGTAGACATGCGCTGCGGCGTTTGAATGCCGAGACAGGCCGTTTCGAGGACGTGCTCTGGCCGGATTCGCTGGCCCCGTTTCGGGAGAGGCTCATCGAACGCGAACGCCCCGGCGAGTTACCCGGGCCGCCCCGGCAGCAGGGAGTTGGCGCCAGTCCCTTGATACTGATCTCTCCGCACTTCGACATGCGGCCGCCCCGGTTCGGAGATCGGGGTGGACCTGGAGGCGGGCCGCCCGGGCGTCCCCCCGCGCTCCACTGGAGCATCGTCGAATTGGATGAGGTATACATCTGCCACACGCTTCTGCCCGCCCTTGTGCGCAGGCACCTGAGCCGGGATGGCGTGCTCGATTACCGTGTGCAGGTGGCCGATGGAAGGTCGAAGGCCCCGCTCTACGATTCCGAACCCGCCGCACGCGGCGACATCATCGCGCACCCGGACGCCGAGGTGCCGCTGTTGCCGGTGCGCATGGGGCGCTTCTTCCGGCGGGAGGAAGGTGGGTTTAACCGGCCGCCCGGTCCTCCCGCGCCGGCGTTCGCTCCCGCGGAAGGCTCGTGGCAGTTATTGATGGTGCATCACGCCGGGTCGCTGGAAGCCGTCGTGGGCGCGGTGCGAAAGCGCAACCTCGCCGTCGGCTTCGGGGTGCTGGCGCTGCTGGCCGTCGCCATCGCCGTGATGCTGTTCGCGCTGCGCCGGGCGCAGATGCTGGCGCAACTGCAACTCGAATTCGTGGCTGGCGTTTCGCACGAATTGCGCACTCCGCTGAGCGTCATCCGTTCGGCCGGCGAAAACCTCGCCGATGGCGTGACCAAGGGGCCCGAGTCGGTGCGCCGTTACGGGGCTCTTGTACGCGACGAAGGCCGCCGCCTGTCGGAGATGGTCGAGCAGATCCTCGCGTTCGCGCGTACGAGTTCCGCCTTCGAGCGGCAACCGGTTGAGGTGAGCGACCTGGTCGAGCGTGCCTCGGCAGCCTGCGCGCACGAACTGAACGACAACGGCTGCGAACTGGTCAGGGATCTCGATCCGGATTTGCCTCCGATTGACGCCGACCGGACGGCGCTGGTCCACGCGCTGCGCAACCTGGTGAGCAACGCGGCCACGCACGGCGGGCGCGGAGAGCCCATCCACGTGCGCGCCAGGAACCTGGGCGATGCCGTGGAGATCGAAGTCTCCGATGGCGGGCCCGGCATCGAGCCGGCCGAGATCAGCCGCATTTTCGATCCGTTTTATCGGGGCCGCCGTGCCCGTGAAAGCCAAACGCGCGGCTTGGGCCTCGGTCTTTCATTGGTCAAGCGCATTATTGAAGCGCATGGCGGCAGTATCGCGGCCGCCAATAACCCCGGGAAGGGCGCCTGCTTTATGGTGCGCTTGCCCGTAGCGAAAGCCTCCGTCGCATGAGTTCCAAGAGAATTCTTCTGGTTGAAGACGAGGCCGGCCTGGTGCTGACGCTCACCGACCGCCTCGAAATGCAAGGTTATGCCGTTGAAAGCGCCGCCGACGGTGCCGCGGGTCTCGAGAAGGCCCTGGCGAACAGTTACGACCTGATCATCCTCGATGTGATGCTGCCGCAGATGAACGGCTTCGAGGTCTGCCGCAAGCTCCGTGAGCACGGGTCGATGGTCCCCATCCTCATGCTGACCGCGCGCGGGCAGCTGGCGGACAAGGTCCACGGTCTCAAGACCGGCGCCGACGACTATCTCACCAAGCCCTTCGAAGTCATGGAGTTGCTGGCGCGCATCGAAGCCTTACTGCGCCGCGCGCCCCAGGCTTCCGTGCCCGAGGCGTTGCGTTTCGGCCCGGCGGAGGTGGATTTCAAGCGCGGAGAAGCCCGCGTGAACGGCGCGCCTGTCAACCTTTCGGCGCGTGAGTTCCAATTGCTGCGCTACCTGGCCGAGCGCCGGGGAGAGGTCGTCTCGCGCGCCGAACTGCTGAAGGATGTGTGGGGGTACACCTGCGCCCCGCTAACTCGCACGGTGGATGTCCACATCACCTGGCTCCGCCAGAAGCTGGAGGAGGATCCGAAGCACCCCCGCCACATCCTGACACTCCGTGGCGCGGGCTACAAGCTGGCGTAGGTCGTCCACTCAGAAGCGTACAACTCGAGCAGACTCGAGAGTTTGGCCGTTGTGGAATCCGTGCAAGAGCTGTAAACGTCGCTGGAACTGGAATCGTCCCGCAGCGGATTCGTTGTGCCGGTTTCGGCCGCCTTGCTGAATTGTTCGGCCACCTTGTTCAGGGAAGCGGCAACTTCCCCGGTCTCGTTATCAGCAGCCGTTGAAAGCTTGGCGGCAGTCTCCGACATCATCGATTTGAACTTGTCGGGATCGCTTTGGGCGATACCGTCGAGCCGTGAAAGGAACTTGCTCAGGTGCGATATGCTTACGCTGCCATTTGTGTCGGAGCTGGAAAGCAGGGAAGACAGGTTGCCGGTCTGGCTTGAGGACTGGGCACTCCGGGAAGCCAGCCATTGAATGAGCGCGATGTTGGAACTGCTGCTGACACTCGATACGGACATGATTCTCCTGTTCCGCCGGCCCCGGTGACGGGCCCTCCCTGGTCCGGCTCCTTCTCTGCAATGCACGCCGGCTGCCAGGCGTGTGCCAATCAAGAAGAAGGAGTTACGTGTCGAGCCACATTGTAGGATGACGACGGTGTGTCGGCACAGCGACGAGAACTTGACTGAAACCGGAGGGCTGCGGGTTGGCTACGTGCAAGCAGCAGGGCACCGGCGGACAGCCCACGCGAGGAATCCGAGTGTGGGAACTGCGGAGTTTGGGATGTTGTTCGGTGATGCCGAACGGGATACTATCTTGACTGAGAACCTTGGCGGTGAGAGCTATGGTGGGCGACACTGAATTACGGAATCACGTGGCCTGTTCCCGGAGCTTCCGGGTCGGTCCACCTGTACCCAGGAGAGGATATCGATGCGACTATCGGTTCCATGCTTCGCATTGACAGTCTGCAGCGCCGAGCCTCCACTGTTGACAGAGCGCACAGTGATCGAAAATGCGTCTGTCCGCGTTTTGTAAGCAAATACATCGCAGCAAGGCCAGGGTTTCCCGCGCCGTGTGTTAACTTAAAATAGTAGGCCCATTTTCACCCCACTCATATTCATGGATACCGATTCACATACAGGGGATAAGTTTCGACGCCTGGTCGAGATCATGGCTCGTCTGCGCTCGCCAGGCGGCTGCCCCTGGGACGCCAAGCAGACCTTCGACACCATCAAATCCTATCTCGTCGAGGAGACTTACGAGGTCCTCGATGCCGTCGATGCGCGCAATTGGGACGCGCTGCGCGAAGAACTCGGCGACTTGATGTTGCAGGCCGTCTTCTTCGCTCGCATGGCGCAAGAGGAAAACCGGTTCCAAATCGGCGATTCGCTCGACACCATCAATGAGAAGCTCGTCCGCCGGCATCCGCACGTGTTCGCCGATGGCAACGCCAGGACGCCCGAGGAAGTGAAGCGCCGCTGGGACCAGATCAAGGCCGAGGAGAAGGCCGAACGCAACGGCGGCCCGGTGGGACTGCTCGCCAGCGTGCCGCGCTCGATGCCGGCGCTGGTCGAAGCCTCGCAAATTGCCTCGCGTGCCGCGGGCGTGGGCTTTGACTGGGAAAACACCGAGCAGGTTGTCGAGAAACTGCACGAGGAATTGCGCGAACTGGCCGAGGCTCGCCGCGGCGCGGTCCAGGATCGGCTCGAAGACGAACTCGGCGACCTGCTGTTCGTGGTAGTCAACATCGCGCGCTTCCTGAAAGTGGATCCCGAACAGGCGCTGCGCCGCACCAACGCCAAGTTCCGCAAGCGCTTCGGCCACATCGAAAAGCGCCTGCAAGAACAAGGCAAGACCTTCGAGGAAGTGTCCATCGACGAAATGGAGGCGCTCTGGCAGGAGGCCAAGACCAAGCCATGAGCCCGCGGAAGGCGGCTGTTTCTTGAGCCGCCGTGCATTCCAGATCAGACTCTACTCGCTCATCCTGCTGATGGTGTTGTTCTGGTCTTTGAACTACATTGTCGGCAAGATCGCGCTGCGCAGCTTTCCGCCGCCGCTCCTGGCTTGCATTCGGACCACCATGGCGGCACTTTTCGTCCTGCCGGTGTACTGGTGGAAGAAGCGGCGCCAGGACGCCCCCGAGTTGTGGTCCAAGGGCGAAGGGCTCGGCGTGGTGCTGATTGCACTGCTGGGCGTGGCGCTCAACCAGGTGTTTTTCGTCATGGGGTTGAGCCGCACCAGCGTGGCGCACTCATCGCTGGTGATCTCCGCTTCGCCGGTCCTGGTCCTGTTGATTTCCGGGTGGCTTGGGCGCGAACGGCTGTCGACTTTGAAATTCGTAGGCATGGCGATCGCGGCGGCCGGCGTCGGAGTGTTGAACCTGGTACCCGGCAAATCCCACGGGGCGACGATCCTGGGCGACACGCTGGTGTTCCTGGGCGCGCTTACGTTCGCGCTCTATACGGTGACCAGCAAGCAGCTTGTGGCGCGCCACGGCGCGCTTACTCTCACGACCTACGCCTACCTGGGCGGGGCGCTGATGCTGGCGCCGCTTACGCTGTGGCTGGCCCGCGACTTCAATTTTTCCGCGGCGCCCCTTACGGGATGGTTGAGCATCGTTTTCATGGCGGCGTTCCCCTCCGTGGTGTGCTACCTGATCTTTTCGTACGCGCTGGTGTACATCCCTGCCTCCCGCGTGTCCGCGTTCTCGTATCTTCAACCGCTCATTGCCAGTGCGCTGGCGGTACCCGTGCTCGGCGAACCCATCACGGGAGCGCTCGCCGCCGGCGGTGCGTTGGTGCTGGCGGGCGTCTGCGTCACGGAGCGAGGCTGATGGCGGGTTTCACCCAGCTCCTGCGCGAGAACCGTAACTACCGCCATCTGTGGACCGCCCAGGTGGTCAGCGAAGTCGGCGACCATTTCAACAACATCGCCGTCTTCAGCCTGGCACTGGCCCATACCGGCAGCGGGATGGTGGTGGCGGGCGTCATGCTCTCGCGCGCCATCCCCGCGGTGCTGGCCGGGCCGCTGGCGGGTGTGGTGCTCGACCGGTTGGACCGCAAGCGCGTGATGATCGCCAGCGACCTGATCCGCGCTTTCGTCGCACTCGGTTTCATCGGCACGGTGTACTACAAGTCCAATTGGCTCATGTACCTCCTGAGTGGCCTGCTCATGTTCGCGTCGCCGTTTTTCACCAGCGGCCGCGCCTCCATCCTGCCCACCATCGCCAGCAAGGAGGAATTGCACGCGGCCAACACACTCACGCAGACCACCCAGTGGAGCAACCTGGTGATAGGCGCTTTTCTCGGCGCCACCTCGGTGACCCATTTCGGCTTCCAGGGGTCTTTCGCGCTGAACGCGTTTTCGTTCTTCTACTCTGCATGGTCCATCTCGCGGATACGTTCAAGCCGCGGCAGTTTTCAGGTTGAACGCCGGGCCTTGACCGACGCTGACGTGGTGCGCCCCTGGCGCGAATACGCCGAGGGGCTCCGTTACATTCGCGCCACGCCGCTCATCTTCGGTATCGCCATGGTGAACGTCGGCTGGGCTACCGGGGGCGGCGCGGCGCAGATCCTGTTCAGCCTGTTCGGCGAAATCGTGTTCCGGCGCGGGCCCGCCGGCATCGGTGTCATCTGGGGTTGCGCGGGCATCGGACTGCTTGCCGGCGGCGTCATCGGGCACAAGCTGGGGCCGCGCCTCAGCTTCGATAACTACAAGCGCGCCATCGTGATCTGCTACATCGTCCACGGCGCCACTTATGTCCTGTTCAGCGTGATGGAGGCTTACTGGGCGGCGTTGCTTTTCATCGCGCTATCGAGGGTGGCGATGGCGGTCAGCAGCGTGCTGAATTTCGCCAAGCTGCTGCGCTATGTGCCGGACCAATACCGCGGCCGCGTGTTCGCCACCAATGAATCGCTGACCTGGGCGGTGATGATGATTTCGCTTGCGGCCGCCGGCATCGCCAGCGAACACGTGAGCCCGCGCCTCATCGGCGTCTGGAGCGGCATTCTCAGCAGTTCCACGGCGCTGATGTGGGGGTACTTGAATTGGACCGGCCGCCTGCCGCATCCTGACGAAGAGGTCCTGGAAATGGAGGAGGTCGAAGTCTGTGGACAAGCCCGCCACTAGCTTGCGCGGCAAGGTGGTGCTTGTTACCGGCGCCGCCAAACGGATCGGCCGCGGGATTGCACTGCGTCTGGCCGAAGAGGGCGCGCGGGTGGCCATCCATTACGGAACAAGCGAAGCCGAGGCGCGGCGGACGGCCGTTGAGTGTGGAACGGACCTGCTATTTCGCGCCAATCTCGAGCGCGCGGACGAGATTAAGCGGATGTTCGCCGAGGTGGGCGAACGCGCCGGCTCGCTCTACGGGCTGGTCAACAACGCGGCCCGCTTCACGTTGGGCGATCCGCTCGAAATCACCGAAGCGGATTGGGATTTCATCCACAACGTGAACCTCAAGGCGGTGTTCTTCTGCGCGCAGCAGGCGGCGCGGATGATGAAGCAATCGGGCGGGGGGCGCATCGTGAACATCAGCTCGCTCGGCGGCCTGCGCCCCTGGGCCATGCATGCGCACTACTGCGCGTCGAAAGCGGGGGTGATCATGCTCACGCGCGCGCTGGCGAAAGCGTTCGCGCCGGGGATTACGGTCAACTCCGTGGCTCCCGGCGTCATCCCGTTCCCCGATATCGACGAGGCAGGCCTTGCCATGATCCGCTCGACGCCGGCCGCGCGCGGCGGCACGCCCGAAGAGGTGGCCGACGCGGTGGTGTACTTCCTGAAGGCCTCCAACTTCGTCACCGGCCAGATTCTGGCGGTGGACGGCGGTCTGAGCTTGAAATAGACGCCCCGCAAAATTCCGCTAATA
>CAZLOS010000153.1:0-12132 GCA_964561215.1 uncultured Solibacteraceae bacterium
GCGGCTTCAAGGACCATCCATCCGGTCATCCGATCCAGTTGCCCGTCGACACGCTGGGCCACCATCGAACTACCGCCTTCCTGCACCAGTCTACGAAGGCGCCCTGCCAGGGCGGCCGAACGCGCCATCGCCTCCAGGCAACCAAAGCTCCCGCACTGGCACGGCGGACCGCCCTCCACCACGCGCGTGTGGCCGAACTCCACCGCACTGCCGCCGTCGCCGAGCAGCAATCGCCCCTGCGAGATCACGGCCCCGCCGATGCCCGCTCCGTACTCGACATAAACCATGTCTTCGGCCATGGCCCCGGCACCCAAGACTCGCTCCGCCACGCCCTTGGCGCGCGTGGCGCTCTCCACTAGCGTCTCGACACCGAACTCCTCCCGAAACAGGCGGGCCAGCGGCACATCCTTCCAAAAGGGGATCAGCGAGGACATGGTCGACAGGCCGCTTCGTGGATCCACAAGTCCGGGATCCGCCACGGCGATGCCCATGAGAGGAGCGTCCCCGACGTTGCCGGCTACCATCGCTTCCCTGACGCAGGTGAACAGTTGTTCTGTCAGCCCCTCGATCCCGGCGTCCAGTCGCGGCACCTGCCGGACAACGCTCAGGATCCGCGGCCACAGGTCCACCGCGACGGCCACCACCTGCTCCGAATCGAATTCCACGCCGACAAGGAAGCCCCGGCGCTCGTTGAGGCGCAGCAACACCTGTTTGCGGCCCTTCGGGTTGTCGCTCGGCCCGGCTTCCACAATCTCGGACTCGGAAAGCAGTTCCCGGGTGAGCGTGGACACCGTATTGGGACGAAGTTGGGCAAGCCGCCCGATCTCTACCCTGGAAAGAGGTCCGAAACGTCTCAGGGCGGCAAGGATAACCGCCTTGTCGTGCTCCGGCTTGGAGTGCGCGTGCTTGATAGGCCGCACGAGCCAATTGTAGGTCAAGACGGCAAGCGGGTCAATAGAAAATTACTATATCGACAACAATTGCGCTGAAGATGGAGCAAGATGTACAAACATATATCCTAACAAGGCATTTTCTTCTTGACTGAGGGGCTAAAGTGACGTAAACTCCCCCTGAGTAGTAATGCGCCTGGCTAGCCAGAGAGTGCATTGCACTTAAGGGGACAGCACCCCTGGCACCCCACGGCCGCAATGTTAAATGAGAGGCAGGGTGCCGCACCTCCCCGTGCGGCAAATGCTTCAGGAAACAGGAGATTACTTTTTGACACCCAGACTTCACGGAAAGCTTCTGATTTTTGTGCTTACCGCCCTGGTTGGAGCGTCGGTGATGCTCGGCCAGAATGTCACAGGCACAATCGTTGGCACGGTAATGGATTCGTCCGGCGCGGTCGTGAGCGGCGCCGCCGTTTCCGTGGTCAACGAGGGGACGAATATTGAATACAAGGCAGCAACCTCCGCCACGGGCGACTATGTGGTGGCGAACCTGCCTCCGGGCACGTACTTGGTCAAAGCTGAACTGCAGGGTTTCAAGCCTAGCGTGACCAAGGGCGTGCGTCTCATGGCAAACCGTTCGGTTCGGACGAACGTCACTCTGGAACCTGGCACGGTGCAGCAAGCAGTGGAAGTGCAGGCTTCGGCGCCGGTGGTGAACTCTGAAAACGCCACCGTCGGCAACATTCTGGAAGCCAACGTCATCACAACGATCCCGCTCAACGGCAGAACGCTGGATCGTTTGATCCGTATCTCGGCCGGGTACAACGGAGACAGCGCCTCCAACCCGCGCGTGGCCGGCAGCGCCTACTGGGGCGGTATCCAGTTCAGCGTGGACGGTGCCATGTACAACGACACGGGCAACGGCGGCGGCGCCTATTCTTACCGCAACGGGCTGTCGACGCTGCCTTCGGTGGACGCCATTCAGGAGTTCAAGATGGACTCCAACAATCAGAAGGCCGAGTACGAAGGATCCGTCGCCGTCACCGTGGTTTCGAAGGCCGGCTCCAACGAACTCCATGGCTCCATGTTGTGGTTTAACCGAAACAAGGAATTCGGCGCCCGCACCTACTTCAATCACGCTCCGGCAGCCATGCCCGCGTACAATCGAAACGAGTTTGGATATACCATCGGTGGTCCGGTGGTCATCCCTGGTCTTTATAACGGGAAGAACAAGACCTTCTTCTTTAACAGCTATGAAGGGCTTCGCGAACGCACACAGCCAAACTACCTCACCAGCGTGGCGACTCAAGCCATGCGCGACGGCGACTACACCGGCTTGCCGACGATTCTCGATCCGTTAAGCGGCTTGCCATTCGCCAACAATCAGATTCCTTCCAGCCGTATTGACTCACGAGCCAAGACCCTTATCGGATATGTGCCACTGCCCAACGAGACTGGCAAAGGTCCGGCAGGCACGCTCAACAACTATCGCTGGGCGGTCGGCAACATCAGCGACATCAACCGTTACAGCGTGCGTATCGACCACCGGTTTTCGGAGAAGGACAGCATTTGGGTCAACCTGAATCACTCAAAAGGTTCCCCGTACTTCGTAGCGGTCGGGTATCCGAATGGCTATGGCAATTGGACCAACGGCGGCTACAGCACGCAGAATGGCAGCCTGACCTGGAATCATACGGTTTCACCGCGGACCCTGAATGAGTTCCGGTTCGTGTATTTCCGCCACGCTTCCACGCGCCAGGGTATGAACCGCGACTTCGATCCGCGGAGCATCTTCCCAACTCTTTATCCGGTCTCCTTCGGCGGGTTGCCCAACATGAACATCGGCAACCACGTAGCGATCGGCGACTACGGCGGGTCGGATCCCGGATCGGAACTCACGCCGCAGTTCATCGATAACCTGACTATGATTCGCGGAAGCCACACGATCAAGATGGGCGTCGACATCGCACGCCACAAGGTGCTCTCGCCCCCGGCCGTAGCCGGAATGGGCTCCGGTTTGGCTAATAACGCCGGGCTAGGCCGGTTCAACTTCACAGGTCGATATACGTCGGGCGGCGTGAGCGCGCAACCCGCGCACATGTTCGCGGATTACATCCTGGGCTATCCGACGTCTGCCTACCGTTCCACTACCAGCCCCAACCTTTTGTTCCTCGGACCGCGCACCAGCTTCTTCATTCAGGACGACTGGCGCGTCTCCCCGCGCTTGAGCATCAACTACGGCGTGCGCTATATGTATCAGACGCCGTGGTATGAGCGCAACGACACCATCTCGAATTTCGACTTTGCAACCGGCCGCCTGATCATTCACAGCGATACGATGCCCACGCAAGCGATCCAGAAGCTGGTGAGCGCTTACCCGATCGTGATGGCCAAGGATGCCGGTTTTACCTCCGAAGATATGCAGGGCGACAAGAACAACTTTGGCCCGCGCCTCGGTTTGGCTTACCGGCCGTTCGGCGACACGAAGACCGTGATCCGGGCCGGTTTCGGCTTGTTCCACAACTTCCTGCCGGTGTTCATCGGTCCGCGGCAGCGCGGATTCAACAACCCGCCTTTCCTGCTGGCCGAATCGTTTGAAGCCGCCGGAGGCAACGTTCCTTCCATCACTCTCGCCAACCCCTTCCCCGGAGCGGGTGCCATCAGCCCGAACCCGAGCGTGACGGCGGTTCAGCGCGACATCAAGAACAGCGAGAGCTATCAGTGGAACTTCACGTTGGACCGGGAGCTTCTCGCGAACCTCGGTTTGCGCGTTTCTTATGTAGGCAACCGCGGCAACCATCTGCCGTGGTACAACTACCCGGTCAACCTCTCGAAGGATCAGATTCCCGGCGCCATCCAGCCGAACCGGCCCTATCAGCCGTGGTCGGACGTTCTGCTTCTGGCCGGCGGTGGAAACTCGATTCTGCATGCACTGCAGGTCGAAGTCGTGAAACGTTACTCCAACGGCCTGAGCTTCCAGATGGAGTACTCGTGGAACCGTTCGCTCGACGACGTGCCCGTCGTCGGCGGCCCGCAGAATCCTTACAATGCCCGCATCGATCGCGGTAATTCGGATCAGATCAAACGTCATATGTGGACGTTCGCAGGCAGCTACGATTTGCCTTTCGGCAATGGCAGGAAGTACCTCTCGGGTGCCCATCCACTCGTGAAGCACGCGTTGGGCGGTTGGCAGATCTCCAGCATCACGTCCATCCGCACGGGCAATCCGTTCACGCCCTCGTTCAATGCCACGCAAAGCGGCTGGCGCGGTGGCCGTGCCAGCGTGGTCGCGGGCGCGAATCTCTATCCATCCGAGCAGACCCTGAACCAGTGGTTCAATTCGGCGGCCTTCTACACACCCGATGCCTACACTTGGGGTAACGCAGCCCGCAACATGCTGTTCAGTCCGGGCGAAATCATGATCGACGCCAGCGTGCTGAAGGACTTCACTCTGTACGAGCGCTTCAAACTGCAGTTCCGCGGCGAAGCCTTCAACGTACCCAATCACCCCAACTGGGGCGGTCCGGCAGCGAACATCTCGACTGTGGCCACGGTTGGCACGATTTCCAGCCGCGGTTCCGAGCGCCAGGTGCAGTTCGGATTGAAGCTCCTGTTCTGAGCAGACAATCCTTCGCTTGACCTTTGAGAAAGGCGGGCTGCGTTTGCAGCCCGCCTTTCGTGCTTTTGTCCTGTCGCTACATACTTCTCATATTGAAAGTAACTACCTTGACTCAAGGCCGAAACTACCGTACACTCCGGACGGTGGCGGCACTCATACCACGATGAAGAGAATTGGTTTGCTCGTAATGCTTTTCAGCGGCTTCCTGCTCGCGCAGCCGGCCGCTCGCACGTTGCGTTGGTGGCAAAAGGAGCCGTTGCGCATCTGCGACATTGTCACCAGCATGGACCGCATCGACGGGGTTCCACCGGCGGAACTCGCCGAGTGGAAAGCGTCGCGCGGCTTCAACGCCGAACACCTCGAGATCATGGGGATGGAAGGCGGCCTGGACGACCAGGAGTTCTACTTTAAGAGTAAAGTTGCCGGCCGCGTAAACCGCGACTACCTGCGCGAGTACGTCGCCGAGGCGCACAAGCGCGGCATCCACGTGATGATCTACTTCAATGTGCACTGGTACCGGATGGCATTCGGTGCCAAGCATCCGGACTGGCAGCAGATCACCGAATCCGGCAAGCCGGTGGACGGCGTTTACGACAACGGCACGGATTTCTGCCTGAATACGCCGTGGCGCGAGTGGTGCTTCCAGGTGCTTCGCGACCTGGCGGCCTATGGCGTGGACGGCATCTTCTATGACGGGCCGGTATACCGCGCCGAATCCTGTTACTGCAACTACTGCCGGGCGAAGTACCGCAAGCTGTATGGCGAGGAGATGCCCTCGAAGCAGGTCCGCCGTGGATTGCCGTTCAAGCGGCTGCTCGATTTCCAGGTGTCGAGCATGGCCGAGTTCTTCAAGGACTCGAATCAGGTTTTGAAGTCCATCAACCCCAACATCGCCTTCTATACCAATGGTGGCGTGCGGGGCGCCAACTGGGCCACGGCGCGCATTAACCGCGCCCTGATCGAGCACCAAGACCTGCTCGGCAGCGAAGGCGGCTTCATCAGCGGCGACCTGACGCGCGTTCCGTTGTGGAAGCCGGGCCTGACGGCGCGGATGCTCGAAACGCAGGCGGGCGGCAAGCCCACCGTGATCTTCTCGGCCGCGGCGCTGAAGCCCTGGACATTCTCACTGCTGCCGAAACCCGAATTGCGGCTCCTATATGCCGACACCATCGCCAACGCCGCCAGCGTCTGGATGGGGCTCACCAGCTTCGATTTCAAGCAGCCCGAGATCGACGCCATCGCGGAGATGAACCGGCTGGTGGAGAAGAACGCATCCTATTACACAGGCACCCGCTCGGAAGCCAGGGTGGCCGTTGTGTGGTCAGAGACCACGGCTAACTTCTACTCGGGCTCGCCGGCGCAGATGATCGACATCGACCGGATCCCGTCGCGTACCGCCGTGGGCAACGTGGACCAGGAATTCTCGGGGATTTCGGAGGCGCTCCTGCGCGCGCACATCCCGTTCGACGTCATCGACGACGTCACACTGGAGCGCGAGCCGCTGTCACGCTACGCGGCCATCTTCATGCCGAACGTCGCCTGCATGAGCGACCAGGCGGCCGCGCGCGTGAAGGAGTACGTCGAGAAGGGCGGGAACCTGTTCGCCACCTTCGAGACATCGCTGTACGACGACACCGGAATCCGGCGGGACAACTTCGCGCTGGCGTCGCTGTTCGGCGTCACTGACAACAAGCGCATCGTGGGGCCGACCCGCTGGGACTTCATGAAACCGGTCTCTCAGCATTGGATGCTGGACGGCACCTATCGCGAACTGTTGCCGTCCGCCACCTATTATGTACGCGTGAAGCCTGAAGGCGCCGAGGTGCCGCTGCGCTTCACCGTGCCGCTCAAGGGCCGTTATGACGGTGTCCCGCCGGTGTCGCCGGATCCCGCGCTGGCTGTGAAGCGGACGGGAAGAGGAACGGCGGTGTACTTCGCGGGAGACTTCGGCAATACGGTGGCGTCGTTCCGGTTGCCGGAGTTCCTCAGGATGGCCGCCAACGCGGCGCACCGCATGGCGCCGGCCCCGGTCGAAGTGTCGAACATCCCGGGTTCGGTGGAAGTCGTCTGGCGGTCGCAACAGAACGGGCGCCGCAAGTTGCTCCACCTGGTCAATTTCACGGGCGAGATGACGCGGCCCATCACGCGGGTATTGCCGGCGAAGAACGTGGTTGTTACTCTGCCCGCGGGTGAATCCGCTACAAAGGCATACACCCTGGTACATCCGCAGCCGCTTACGTTGAGTAAGAACGGCCAGGGCCGCGTGACGGTGAGCGTCCCGCGGATCGACGAATACGAGGTGGTGGTATTCGAGAAATGAAACGCGCCCTGGTAGCCGCGCTGCTGGTTTTCGCCTCGCTCGGACAGGCGCAAGTCCGTCCGAACGAAGCCGCGATGCAGACCTACCTGAAGGATCTCTGCGATTGGACGCTGACGCTCGACGTGGGCAGCGGCCAGTTGAAGAACACGAAGGACACTTCATGGTCGATCTTCATTAACGGAAACCTGGCCAGGATGCTGATGGCGGGCTACCAGATCACGGGTAACCGCGCATACCTCGATGAAGCCCTGCGTTGGGCGGACACTTTTGTCCAGCAGCAGCGAATCGTGATCACATCGAAGGGCGAGGAAGGCGGCTATTGGGCCGACGCAGGCCCCACCGGAAACATCTACTTCGGCGATGCCGGAACGGCCGCCACGGCCCTGGCGCTTGCTTGCCGCTATGCCACGCCGGCGCGCCAGCAGATCTACCAGCGCGCCATGGATCGCTATGCGCGCTTCGTCTACCAGGGCTCAATCGACGATCCGCAGGGCAAGGGCCGGAACGCGGCTTCCACCTGGTTCGTCGAATCGCCGGCAGCCAAGGGCGCCATCGGCACGGGTTACTACCGGGGCCATTTGAGCCGGCATCCTTACACGGTTGCGACGGCCACCACCGCCGCGGCTTTCCTCGCCGAGTATTTCTCGTTGACGCGCAAGCCTGAGATCGCCCGCGACGCATACGCGGCGGCGAACTGGCTCCTCGGCATACAGGCGCCGGAGGGTGGCATCCCATACATCATCGATGGCACCAGCGAGACTTTCTGGCCGCTGGCGGTGATGACCTACTGCGGCGAGGGCTTCATCGGCGTTCATACGCTGGTGGACGACCAGGTGTCACGAGAGCGCATCGCGCGCGGCATCAAGCCCAGCATCGAATGGCTCGTTAAGACGCAGAACGCAGACGGCACCTGGGGCGCACCCCGTAGCGACGATCAGCAACGCAGCCCGGGCGTGCTTTCGCTGCTGAATTGGTACTACACCAAGGTGGACCACGACGAGCGCGTCCGCGCTGCCGCCGACAGGTACGTTACGTTCCTGCTGGATCCGGCCAACAGCCGCACACACGGAGTGAAGGAACTGGTCCGCACGACGGGTTTTGTGGGGCTGGCCGTCGCGGAAGTGCTGCGCCCCGGCATCACTTTCCAGGGCGGGCTAGCGCCGGACAAAGCGCCGGCCGACGTCACCACCGGCGGCGGCTACTTCCCCGTGATGATTGGACTCGGCGGTGACGAAGCCCTCGCCGTGGTTCGCGGCGGCGGCGCGCACATGGGGCGGGGTGGCCGGCTCGATATCGTGCGCACGAGGGACGGTGGGAAGACATGGTCGGCTCCGCGCACCGCCATCGACAGCACGGAAGACGATCGCAACCCGGCGTTCGGCGTGCTCAAGGACGGCACGATCTTGCTGGCTTACGCGATTCTCTCCGGGTACGACGCTTCCGGAAAGCGCTTATCGCCCAGCCGATCCGAGTGGCTGTTCGACGGCGTTTACTGCATGGCGTCGCACGACAGGGGTGCGACATGGTCGCGCCCCCAGCGCAGCGAAGCCATCCACAAGTTTTACGCCGGCCAGGGCGCCGTGTCGCCCTACGGCAAGATCATCCAGTTGCGAGATGGAACGGTTGTCATGCCGGTCTATTTTGAGTTCCACGGCCAGCGCGGCAACGAGAGCTACATCTTCCGCTCGCGCGACGGGGGCCGCAGTTGGGGAGAGCCTTCCCTGCTCGGCAAACACTTCAACGAAACGTCGGTCGTGGAACTGGCCGGCGGCCGCCTGCTCGCGGCCATGCGTTCGGAAAAGGGCGGCCACATCGCCACCGTGTATTCAAGCGAAAGCGGGCGCACCTGGACCGAGCCGCGCGTTGTCACGCGCGACAGCGAGCATCCGGCAGACCTTATTCTTACGCGCTCGGGCGAGGTGGTGCTGACCTTCGGGCAGCGCAACCGCCCCTTCGGCGCACAAGCTTTGTTCAGCCATGACGAAGGCGTTACTTGGGACCAGAGCCGGAGGATGATTCTGGCGGGCGACGCCGCCACTGGCGACTGCGGCTATCCAAGCTCGGTGGAACTCGCCGGCGGCCGCATTCTGACTATGTTCTACCAAGTGGATGACACCGCCGATGCGCCGCGCAGCGCGCGTGCACGTGCCATCGCCTGGGAAATTCCACGCGGGCAGATGCTGCCCCAAAAGAAGGGAGACTGAAATGGATCGCCGTAAATTCCTAACCACTGCCACGGCCGCAGGCGTGGCGGTGAGTCCGGCCATCGTGAGCGCACAAAACAAGCCCGCCTTGCTGGGCGGCACACCGGTGAAGAAGGGCCGCTGGCCTGGTTGGCCCGTCTTCGATCGGAAGGAGGAGGAAGAACTGCTGGGCGTGCTGCGCAGCGGCAAGTGGTACCGAGGCCTTGGCAAGCTCAACGTGGACCGCTTCGAAGCCGCCTATGCGCAGTTGACCGGCGCCAAGCACTGCCTGGCCACGGCCAACGGTACCAGCGCGCTGCTGGTTTCGCTCAATGCGCTGGGCATCCAGGCAGGCGACGAAGTGATTCTGCCGCCGTACACGTTTGTAGCCACCGTCAACGTCATCCTCATGATGAACGCGCTGCCGGTGTTTGTCGACTCCGATCGCGAGACGTCGCAGATCGACGCCAGCAAGATCGAAGCCGCAATCACGCCGCGCACCAAGCTCATCATGCCGGTGCACCTGGGCGGCTCGGCCGCGGAGATGGACACTATTCTGGCCATCGGCAAGAAGCATGGCATCCCGGTGGTGGAAGACGCGTGCCAGGCGCACCTGGGCGAGTGGCGTAACCGCAAGGTCGGCACGTGGGGCGCCACCGGCTGCTTCAGCTTCCAGGCCTCCAAGAACCTCAATTGCGGCGAAGGCGGAGCAATTCTCACCAACGACGATGAGATCGTCGAGAAGTGCTACGCGTTCCACAACAATAGCCGGGGCCGGAAGGCCGAAGGCTACAACTTCACTTACTCCGGCCGCGGCCTCAACCTGCGCATGACCGAGTTCCAGGGCGCGTTGTTGATGGCGCAGATGTCGAGATTGGAAGCCCAGTCAAAGACCCGCGAGCAGAACGCGCAATACCTGAGCAGCATGCTGAAGGAAATCGGCGGCGTACCTCCGGCGAAGATGTACGACGGATGCACGCGCAACGCCTACCACCTTTACATGTGGCGGTACCAGCCAGAGCAGTTTGCCGGCCTCCCACGCGCCAGGTTCATCAAAGCGATGTCGGCCGAGGGCATCCCGGTCTCCAGCGGCTACAGTCCGCTCAACACGGAACCGTTCATCAAGAAGACCATCGAGGGCCGTGGTTTCCGCGCGGCGCACCCCCAGGAATCCATTGAAGGGTGGGCGGAGCGCACACGCTGCCCCGAGAACGACAAGCTTTGCGCGGAAGCGCTCTGGTTGACGCAGACCATGCTGCTGGCAACGCGCCAGGACATGGAACTGATCGCCCAGGCCGTCCGCAAAATCAAGAAGCACGCTAGCGAATTGGCGAAAGCCTAGACCAGGAGTCCATTGATATGAAGAAACGCGTTATAGGTGTGTCCGCGGCGCTTGTGTCGCTGCTTTGGCTCGGCGCCTGCACGAAGCCTGCGCCCCAACAGGAACCCCAGAAACCCATGGCAAGCGGAAAACTGACTGCGAAGACTTACAATTCCGGTTTCGCGCTGGCCCATGACACTTACAACGGCATGGGCACTGCCAGCGACGGCAAGATCTACTACGTCCTGAGCGCTGAACCGCAAGACGTGGCCGGACAGATGTTTGTTTACGACCCGGCTACGGACAAGACGAAGTTCGTGGGCGATCTCACCGAAGCTTGCGGCGAAAAGGGCATGAACGCAGTGAGCCAGGGCAAGAGCCACGTCAATTTCGTCGAGTCGAACGGCAAGCTGTTCTTCTCCACGCACATCGGCTACTACAGCATCATCGACGGTATGGAGAAGGTCGGTATCCCCACAAAGGGCTATAAACCGTACCGTGGCGGTCATTTCCTGTCCTATGACATGGCCACTGGCAAGTTCGAGGATTACGGACTGGAACCGCACGGCGAAGGCATCATGACATTTGCGATGGATGCACAGCGCGGCCGCCTCTATGGGCTGACCTGGCCGACAGGGTATTTCATCCGCTACGACCTGGCCAAGAAGGAGATGAAGGACCTGGGCAAGTTCAACGAGATGGGCGAGAACGGCAAGGGCGCAACCTACCGCACCATCTGCCGGTCGTTCAGCATCGATCCGCGCGACGGTTCGGTGTACTTCTCAGTGGGCAGCGGCGCTATCCTCCGTTACAACTACGAAACGGAGAAAGTGACTCCCGTCCAAGGCGACGATCTGAAGAAGGACTACTTCGGTCTTTATGACGTCACCTCGCCCGGCCACATGGCCTACAATTGGCGCCAGACTTTCTGGTACGCACCCGAGAACATGGTCTACGGCGTCCACGGCAATTCCGGTTACCTCTTCCGCTTTGATCCCAAGGCCGAGCGCGTGGAAGTGCTGGATCGGTTGACGTCGCTGCCGTCCCAGCGCAGTGGTATGTATGACCAATTCAGCTACGGCTACCTTGGCTTCACGCTTGGCTCCGACGGCCGCACCATACACTACCTGACCGGCGGTCCGATTTACGTAAACGGTAAGCGTGTACGCGGCGCGGAAAGCACGGCGAAGGGCGAAGCGAAAGGCGTCGAGGACCTGCACCTTGTCACTTACGACATTCCTACGGCGAAGTATAAGGACCAGGGCGCTATCTTCTACGAAAACGGCGAACGGCCCGGTTGGGTGAATTCCATCGCCGTCGGCAAGGACGGGTCAGTGTATTTCATGGCTCGTATGACCGAAAACGGAAAGACGCGTGCGGACCTGGTGAAGATTCCGGGACCGTTCAAGAGCAACTAGTCGCTCGCGACCGGGCTCACAGCCGCTTTTCTTTTTCTAGCTGCCTGGCGGGTGCTCCAGGCCCTCTGGAGGCCCGCCAGGTAGGTGTAGAAGACCGGCGTGAGGTATAGCGTCACCAGTTGCGAGAACAGCAGTCCTCCCACCACAGCCAATCCCAATGGCTGACGGGCTTCCCCGCCCGCCCCATATCCCAACGCGATAGGAATCGCACCCAGCAGCGCCGCCATGGTTGTCATCATGATGGGCCGGAAGCGAATCAGGCAGCCCTGGTAGATGGCCTCCATGGGCGGCATGCCGCTCCGCTCTGCCTCCAGCGCGAAGTCGATCTGCATGATGGCGTTCTTCTTCACGATGCCGATCAGCATGATGACGCCGACAAAG
>CAZLOS010000154.1:0-12083 GCA_964561215.1 uncultured Solibacteraceae bacterium
CCGTTCCGCGAGGACATGTTCCGCGCCGACCACATTTTCAATCAGAAAGTCACCTTGTATGGACGCTACACACAGGACAGCGCCACTATCGACAACCCTTACGGCGGATCGAGCGCAACGGGCGTCTATACGAAGTTCCCGGGTATCGGCAGTACCAACGCCGACCGGCCGGGGAGGAACCTCGCCGTGAACAGCACTCAGATCTTTCGGCCCACATTGGTCAACCAGGTGAGCTTCGCTTACTCGCGGCGAGTCTTTGACATGTATTCCACTTCGACGCAAGGATCCAAGACCAAGCTAGGCCTGAACCTTCCGGAGATATATCCGGAGAATGAGGAGAACACGCTTCCCATCATTGCGATGACCAACTATGCCGGCATCAACGTGGCACGGCGCGGCCATAAGGAACTGTTCACCCTGGAGTTCTCCGATAACCTGTCCTACATTACGGGCCGTCACGCTTTCAAATTTGGCGGTTACTATACGTACGCCGGCAACCGGGAGCAGAAGTTCAATCCCAACGTGAGCGGCACTTTCACGTTCGACACGTCCATTGCCGGAAACGATATGGCGGCGCTGCTGCTCGGAGCCCCGACGCGCTACTCGGAAGTCGAGAAGACAGTCTGGACCGACATGCGCTTCGGCGCGCTCGAGCTCTACGCACAAGACGACATAAAGCTGACTCCGAGGTTCACGCTGAACCTCGGACTGCGCGTGACAAACTTCCTGCAACCATATGATCAAAGCGATGCACAATCGAACTTCGTGCCATCACTCTACGATCCAGCGAAAGCGTTCACCATCAATCCCAAAACGGGTACGCGCGTTTTGGGGACCGGCGACGCACTCAACGGCATTGTGCGTACGGGCGCAAACTCTCCGTATGGCCGGAAGCTCACCGAGAACAACACGTTTCTGCTCGGTCCGCGGTTCGGCGTGGCATGGAGTCCCTTGGCCGCCAAGCACTGGGTGTTTCGGGGCGGCTACGGTATCTATTACACGCGCGCGATGCTGGGCGCTTACGCCGACACAGGCTTGAGCAATCCCCCATTCACCCAAACGACGACCATTGAAGCAGCGACGCTCTCGAATCCAGGAGGGGGCAAGATCGTACCCGCCACGGCGGTCGTCGACCTCACCACCCTTGGCCTGCCGATGAAGGCACCTACGATCCAGCAGTGGAGCTTCGGTACGGAATTCGACCTGGTCCGCCAGGCAGTACTGAGCGTCAACTATATTGGTTCGCGCGGCACGCACTTACTCCAACCGGTCAACATCAACGCGCCCGAACCGGGTTTAGCCGCAGCGCAGAACGTCAAGGTGAATGCCGTCCGGCCTTATCTTGGCTACGGCGCCATCACCCAGAGGCAGAGCACGGGAAACAGCAACTACAATTCCCTGCAAGTCAGCCTGAACCGGCAGGTAGGATCGGGAGTCTCTATAGGCACCGCGTATACATACGCAAAGAGCATTGACGATTCCTCTTCGGACCGCGATGCCGGCGATGTGCCACCGGACATTCGCAACCTGAGGGCAGAACGCGCCATCAGTAACTACGACCGCACGCAGGTGCTGACGTCCAATTTCAACTGGAATTTGCCGAAACTGGCGCGTGGCATGCTGTCAAATCCTGTGATGAGCACAGTGTTGGATGGCTGGCAGGTTTCCGGCATCGTACGGATGTGGTCCGGCTTGCCCTTCGATGTGGTGTTGAGTCAGGACGTGGCTGGAATCGGTGCAGTGCAGAACCAGCGTCCCGACATCATCGGCGATACGAAGGGACCGCGTACGACCGGACAATGGTTCAACCTGGCGGCGTTCGCGCGCCCTGCCAACGGCGCCTTCGGGAACATGGGCCGCAACAGCATGCGACTTCCGGGAGTGAACAAATGGGACTTGGCGGCGTCGAAGAACTTCATGCTGCACGAAGGAGTCCGGCTCCAGTTCCGCGCGGAGTTCTTTAATGCGTTCAATCACCCATCGCTTTCGGCGGTGGGCTCTACGATCACAACCACCGCGACCGGCGTAAATACGGGCACGGGCAACTTCGGTGTAGTGACGGATTCCCGCGACGCCCGTGTAATCCAGTTCGCCCTGAAGTTGGCATTCTGACCGCCAGACGAGGACCGGTTCGAGTTCCGAACCGGTCCTCGTGAATCCATTCCAGCCACCCTCATTTCGTGTCACGATAGAGATTTCCATGAAGCGACTCGTTTGTTGTTTCCTCATAGCGATTCTGGCCACGTGCTTGACTGTGGCCGCTCCCCGCCACGACCGGATGGTGGTCGTAATCAGCCTGGACGGATTCCCGAGCTACGCGTTGGACGATCCGTGCCTGCCCATACCCACCATTAGGCGATTGATGCGAGAGGGAGCGGCGGCAGCCTCGATGCGCCCCACGAATCCGACTGTGACTTGGCCCAGCCACACGTCGATGGTGACCGGCGTCGACGGATCGCGTCATCAGGTCCTGTATAACGGTCTGCTCACGCCGCCCTCGGCCGGGCGGCCCGGCAAGATCGAGCCATGGCTTGACAAGGACAAAATGGTACGTGCCGTCACGGTGTACGACATTGCGCACAAGGCCGGCCTGACCACCGCGGAGGTGGACTGGGTGGCCATCTACGGCGCGCGTTCCATCACCTGGAAGTTCCCCGAGATCCCCGATCCTGACGGCGCGATAGAGAAGGAGTTGATCGCGCGTAACGTAGTGAGCCGCGACCAGTTGGTGAATTTCCGAAAGGCCCCGATCACATGGCGGGACGGCATCTGGACGGAAGCCGCCATCCATATTCTCACGGCGCACAAGCCGAACCTGATGCTATTCCACGTGCTCAACATGGATTCGACGCACCACCGGTACGGGCCCATGGAACTCGCCAGCTACAACGCATTCGCGTTCGCCGACAACTGCGTCAAGCAGATTCGCGACGCGCTGGAGAAAGCGCGGCTGCTCGATCGCACGACGCTATTGGTGGTTTCCGATCATGGGTTCCGCACCGTGAACAAACTCATCCACGCGGAAGCCGTGCTCGAAAGCAAGGGAGTCAGCGGAGCGTGGGTAGTACCGGAAGGCGGGACGGCCATGGCGTATGTAACCGATCCGGCCGAACGAGCCGCACTGGTACCGCGCATCGCGGACGCGTTTCGCGGCGTCGAAGGGGTGGAAGCGGTCATCGGTCGCGATGAGTTCAGGCGGCTGGGCCTGAATCCGGACAGCAAGGAGAGTCCCGACCTCGTGCTCGCCGCCAAGCCCGGGTACGCTTTCGCCGGAGGCAAGGTTTCAAGCGCATCCCCGTTTAGAGGCGGCAGTCACGGGTACTTGAACACCGATTCCCAGATGGATGCCATCTTCGTGGCTTGGGGCACGGGTATCCGGCGCGGCGCGCGCCTTGGCCAAGTGTCTGTGATGGACGTCGGCCCGACCATCGCCAAGTTGCTGGGTCTCGACATGAAAGATGTGCAGGGCCGTGTGCTGCGAGAGATTCTGGAGTAGAGACTTCCGTTCATGCCCTTGTCATTGAGCAGCCGGCTCATGTAAGGTATAGTGAACACTTCAGACGTGGTTCTCGCGCAAAGAGTCTCTAAAGTCTACCCTCTGTACAAGCGTCCTTCCGACCGCCTGCTGGAAGTGTTCGCATTCGGGAAGAGCCACCGTCACACGGAATTCTGGGCGCTTCGGGACGTGAGCTTCCGCGCGGAAAAGGGCGAGATCCTGGCGCTGGTCGGTCCGAACGGATCGGGCAAGAGCACGCTGCTGCAGATCGTGAGTGGATTGCTGCAGCCTACGGCGGGGCGCGTACTCACCGATGGGCGTGTGGCTGCGCTTCTCGAACTGGGCGCGGGTTTCAATCCCGAATTCACGGGGCGGGAGAACGTCTATCTAAATGGCGAAATCATGGGCCTTACGCGGCGCGAGGTGGACAACGCCTTCGCGAGCATCGAAGCGTTCGCCGAAATCGGGGAGTTCATCGATCGCCCGGTGAAGGAATACTCCAGCGGCATGTATGTGCGCCTGGCCTTTGCGACGGCGATCCACGTCGAACCCGAGATTCTGATCGTGGACGAAGCCCTCGCCGTGGGCGACGCCATCTTCGCCAACCGCTGCATTCAGAAATTCGAGGAGCTCAAACGGAAGCAGGTCACGATCCTTTTCGTCTCGCACGATCTGGGGCTGGTGAAGCGCCTGGCGCACCGGGCCATCCTGCTGCTGAACGGACGGATCGCGGCCGAGGGTACGCCGGGCGACGTCGTCAACCGTTACGTCGGATTCGTGCACGAAAGAGAGCAGGCGAAACCGGCAACAGGGGAGGAGAACGCTGTCGAACGCAACGCCAGTTTCCGCCACGGGGACGGCGCCAGCCGGATAACGGATGTTCGCATCCTGGATTCGCGGGGAGGAACACTGAGCGCGGTCTTGAGCGGTAGCCCTGTCACGGTTCGCGTGCGTGCGGCATTCAAACAGACGGTGGAGGAACCCGTGATAGGGATTCTGGTGCGCAACCGCCTGGGGATCGACGTCTACGGGACCAACACCCGCATCGAGAACCGCTCGTTCGGCACGTTCCATGCCGGCGAGGTGTTGGAAGTGGATTTCAACTTCGACTGTTTACTTACCCGGCAGGAGTACACGCTCACGGCCGCCACGCAGTACTGGAATGGTTCCAGCCAGGATTGGCTCGACGACGTGCTCGCCTTCAGCGTCGTCGATCAGCAAGATATGGCGGGATTCGCCCACCTGAAGACCACGGTCGAATGGCGCAAGCTGAGCGGAGAACACTAAAGCGATGATTTACGTGATTGTCCTCGCCGCGGTCGTGTTGGTGCTGACCACGGTCACATTTATCAAGACGCGGGAGGTACACAACGAAACGGACTTTCTGCTGGCGGGGCGCAAGCTGCCCTGGACCGTGTTGGTGTTCACGCTGCTTTCGTCGTGGATCGGCGCGGGGAGCTTATTCGCCGGGGGCGAGAACGCCTACCGGAACGGATTCGCGGCCCTATGGCAGCCTCTGGGCGGATGGCTGGGGTTGATCGTCATTTGGAGCATCGCGGGACGGGCGCGGCACTTCGCGCAGTTCACGATTCCGGATCTGCTGGAGACGCGCTACAACGCGGTGGCGCGCGTGATGGGCACCATCGCCATCATCATTTCCTACACGGTCATCACGAGCTACCAGTTCAAAGGCGGGGGCGACGTTCTACACCTGATCTTCCCGGAGTTGGACCGGACTACCGGAATGTACATCATCGCCGCATTCGTGATTACCTTCACCGCCGCGGCGGGCATGGCTTCGATCGCGTACCTCGACCTGGTGATCGGGCTGCTGGTGACCACAATCGTGATCGTCGCACTGCCGCTCCTGCTGAGCGCCGCCGGCGGATGGGAACAGGTGCACCGTGCCCTTCCCCCATCGCACTTCCAGCCGTTGGGAGATCTCACGATCTGGCAGGCGCTGGGTCTCACGCTGCCCACGATGCTGCTGCTGATCGGGAATCAAGGAATGTACCAGAAGTTCTTCTCCGCACGCTCGGAGAGGGACGCAAAGTTGGCGGTGGGCGGGTGGATTGCCGGCACGGTGGTTCTGGAGACCCTTCTGATCACCATCTCGGTGATCGGGAGTTCGATGTTCCATCCGGAAACTCCACGCGAGATCATACCGGTGACCGCACGTCTTGGGTTGCCCTCTCTCGTCGGCGCAATCCTGCTGGGCGGGATCTTCGCGAAGGTGCTTTCAACGGCGAACAACTACTTATTCTCTCCGGCCAGCAACCTGATCCACGACGTGTTCGATCGTTTTGTCGTGAAGGAGCGCAATGAACGCAGAAGCCTCCTCATGTCGCGCCTCATGGTGGTGGCCCTGGGATTGTTCGCGCTTGCGCAGGCGGCGCACTTCGAGTCGATCCTGAAAGCCGCGCTTTACGCATACACGGTCTACGGAGCGGCAGTCACCCCGGCGGTGCTGGCGGTATTCTTCTCCCGCCGGGTGAACACGGCAGGTGCCATCACCTCCATCGTTTCGGGAACGCTGGTAACGGTACTCTGGAATCTGGCGGGCATCACCGTGCTGGACGCCGTGTATCCGGCGCTGGCGATGTCGGTCTGCTGCCTGTTTGCCGTCAGTTGGATGACGGCGCCGCCACCGGAAGAGAAGTGGCGGCCGTTTTTCGAGTGAGGGGCGACATGGAACTGGATCGGATTCAGGAAGCCTTGCGGAGCCAGGGTCTGGACGGGTGGCTGTTCTTCGATCATCACGTGCGCGACCCGCTGGCCTACCGCGTTCTGCAACTCGATGAGCAACATGCGCCGACGCGGCGATGGTATTATCTGATCCCGGCGCAAGGCGAACCGCGCGGGCTGGTACATCGAATCGAACCGGGGATGCTCGACAAGCTGCCGGGCGAGAAGACGCCGTACTCGAGCTGGACTACGCAGGCCGAAGGGCTCAAGAGGATGCTGGCGGGCTGCCGCCGCGTGGCCATGCAGTACTCGCCGCAGTGTGCCATTCCTTACGTCGGCATGGTGGACGCCGGCACCGTCGAACTGGTGCGAAGTTGCGGCGTCGAAGTTGTAAGTTCGGCGGACCTGGTGCAACAGTTTGAGGCATGCTGGGATGCGGCGAAGCTCGCCTCGCACCTGGAAGCCGGACGAAGAGTGGATGGCATCCGCGGCGAAGCATTCGAACTCGTCTGCCGCCGCCTGGCGAACGGCGCGACAGTCACCGAACTGGAGGTGAAGCAATTCATCCTGGGCCGCTTTGCCGCGTCATCGCTGACAACGGACCACGGCCCCATCGTAGCGGTGAACGACAACGCATCGAATCCCCATTACGAACCCGACGCGGATCACAACCGCCAGATCGTGCACGGCGATTTGCTGCTCATCGACATGTGGGCAAAGCTGAAGGCCCCCGGCAGCGTCTACTACGACATCACCTGGACCGCTTACTGCGGCACGAAACCGCCCGACAAAATGCTGGAGGTTTTCGGCATCGTCAGCCATGCCCGGGACAAGGCCGTGGAGTGCGTGGTGGACGCGGTGGCGCACCGGCGCGAACTGCGCGGGTACGAGGTAGACGACGTGGCGCGTGGACATATTCGGCAAGCGGGCTACGCCGATTACTTCTTCCACCGCACGGGCCACTCGATCGGGCCCGACGTGCATGGCGCGGGCGCGAACATGGACAACCTGGAGACTCACGACGAGCGTCGCGTCATGCCGTGGACCTGCTTTTCCATCGAGCCCGGCATTTATCTGCCCGAGTTCGGCATCCGCTCGGAGGTAGACGTTTTCGTCGGCGAGGAAAGCGCCAGAGTCACCGGCGGAGTGCAGCGCGATTTGCTGCGGCTCTGACATGCGCACCGGGTATCCGCTGGCGTTGCTGCTCAGCGTGCTCCCGTCATGCACGTTTGGAGGCACGGGCTACGAGCGCCACGGGAACTCCGTCACACTTCCGGTCCCGGGCGGTTGGGCCAAAATCGAGTGGATCAGCACGGGAACATTCCGCTTCTGCCGCGGTTGGGAGCAGCCCGCCGGATGTCCGGACCTCGCCAACCGCGAGCCGGTGGCGTTCACCGACCGCGATGATCTGGGGTCTGTCGAGCTGCGCTCGCGCGAACTGGCGGTGCGGATGGAGAAAGCTACCGGCAGGATCGCGGTGGCAACCGCCGAAGGGGTTGCGCTGCTGGAGGAAACCGGTTCGGTGCGACGCGCGGGCACCGGCGTGGTCGTCCGCTTCCGGATTTCACCCTCGGAAAAGTTCCAAGGCCTGGGCATGAGGGACGGGCCGGTGTTCCTGCGCGCAGTACGAGTAGCGACGCGCTGGCCGTTGCTGCTGTCCAATCGCGGCTACGGCATCTACTTCCCCGCCCCCGGAGAACATGAATTCGATCTCGGCGCGTCCGCCTCCAGCCTGCTGGAAGCACGCGCACAGGATGGAAAGCGCCTGGAGTACTTCTTCTACCAGGGAGGAAGCCCAAAAGAGGTGTTTGAGGAGCACTTCGCGGCTTCGAGCCAGATGGAGAGGCTGAATGCACACGAAATCGGGATTGCGCCGCCAAGCGAGTGGCCGGCGGAAGCGACGCCCATCGGGAGCTTTGGCCCTCCAGGCTGGGACGCACTTCGCGCGACGGTGCGGGCACTCATCAACGGGAGCCTGTCCGCGACCCTGTTGCCGGCATGGGACCTGGCGCCCTGGCGCAATGCTCCGGCGGGCCTGCATCGACGTGCCGCACAGCTCGCCGTCTTCCTGCCGCTGCCGGGAGATTCGACGTCGCCCCAGACGAAACCGCAGCACCCTCCGCTCGACGCGGCTTCCGCCGCCCTGCGCGCGCGGCTGACGCCCTTCCTGCTCACCTACACCTTGGAGGCCCATGATCGCGGGTTCCCGGTCATCCACCCGTTGCCGATGCAGTTCCCGGACGATGCGCAGGGCGCCTCGCTGGAGGACGAGTTCTTCTTCGGCGATGAAATCCTGGTGGCGCCGGCCCTGGATGCCGCCAGTCGCCGCAAGGTCTACCTGCCGATGGGACGATGGACGGACCTCTGGAGCAACGCCACGTACAAGGGCAAGCAGACCATTGAAATCGAGGTGCCGGAGCACGCCCCCGCGCTGCTGGTGAAGAACGGCTCGTTGATCCCGCTCGCGGCCGAACGGGCAGGCGAGCCCATGGAAGTGCATTACTTCCCTGCCCTTGGTGGCGAGTTCTTCCTGGCCGAGGAGGGCCTGTGGCAGCCCACGCAGTTCCACGCCTCGCCCGCCGGGGACTACTACCGCCTGGAGACCGAGTCGAAGAAAGACCGCGATTACGAGTGGATCGTGCACCACCTGGCGAGGCCTTCCAAAGTGGCCGAAGGCGACGATGTGTATCTGGAGGTCGGGGACCGGACCATGCTCGCCAACGGCTGCTGGTATTACGATGCCGTGCAACGGAATCTGCACGTTCGCCAGCAGGCGCGCGCCGGCGCCGACCAGGTCATCAACATCGCTTTCTAAACCGCCATCGCCGGCCGGATTCTTGCCCGCATCCGGAGTGAATCGCCGAACATCCCATGTATGGGAGAGATTCGACATGAAGATTGCGTTTGCCGTTGCCGCAACCCTGGTCGCAGGTGGTTTGTTCGTTTGGGGGCAAGTGGCCCGAAACAAGACGCACCTGAAAGTGGGCGACCTGGCGCCGGAATTCACGCTTCCTTCGACGACGGGCAGCGATTTCACACTATCGGACTTCCGCGGCAAGAAGAACGTGGTGCTTGCCTTCTTCCCTAAGGCGTTCACCAGCGGCTGCACGAAAGAGATGACCGCTTACCAGGCGGGCATCGGCGAGTTCAGCGGCGTCGAGGCGCAGGTGTTGGCCGTCAGCACGGACAAAGTGGACACGCTGAAGCGCTGGTCGACAGAGCTGAAGGCTTCCTTCCCGATGCTGAGCGACGCCAACCGGAAGGTCAGCGGGCAATATGGAGTGCTGGCGGGCGTACTGGGTTTCGCCAACCGCACGACTTTCGTGATCGACACCGAGGGCCGCATCCAGCACATCGAGGAAGGCTCGGCGGCGTTGGACCCCACGGGCGCCGCGACAGCCTGCAAGCGAATCACTAAGCAACCCTGACGCGCGGGTGTGACTCGATTCTGGCGAAGAGGGCTCGTGTGTCTTCACGAGCCCACCCGTCAATGATTGGAGGAGACGTTTGCCAACGCCCCACGGAGGAGGACATTCAAACGCTTTGAAAAGATAGTGCGGGCGGCAAGGAGAAGCTCTCAGTCAATTTCGCCGGCGCCGTCGCTGGGTTCGCAAGTATAACTGTGGGGTTCTATTCCGTACCGCTCGTGATATATCCTCGAAATTCCGGCACGAAAATCCTCCACGGCATCGGGACGCACCAAGTTCACTGTGCAGCCGCCGAATCCCCCGCCGGTCATGCGGGCCCCATACACACTGTCCATGCCGATAGCGCTATCGACAAGGAAATCCAATTCCGGGCAGCTCACTTCGTAATCGTGCTGCAGGCTGCGATGGGAGGCCACAAACAATTCCCCCATGCGCTTCAGGTCGCCGGCCGCCGAGGCGAGCATGAACTCCTCGACGCGCGCATCTTCGCTGACGACGTGGCGGGCGCGGCGGTAGACCAGCTTGGGCATCGAAGCGGCGCAAGCCTCCAACCGCGGGATGCCGACGTCGCGCAGGCTCGCGACCGCCGGATCGCCGGCGTGGATGGCGTCCACGGCTTCGCGGCATTCGCGCACCCGGTCGCGATAGGCCGAACCGCCCAATTCGTGCTTCACCATGGAATTCACCGCGACGATAGACACCTCGTCAGGCAGACGGACCGTTTCGTGCTCCAGCGAGCGGCAATCGATGCGTACGGCGCAGCCCGCTTTGCCAAACACGGAAATGTACTGGTCCATGATTCCGCAGGGCATCCCCACGAAATCCTTCTCGGCGCGCTGGCACAGGCGCGCGATCTCGATCCGGGCGAGGCCGGCGGACTTGTCGAGCAGAGCCATCGCGGTGGCCACTTCGAGCGCGGCCGAAGAGCTCAGCCCGCTGCCCACCGGCACCGTGCTCCACAGATAGAGGTTCGACGGACGCACGTTGCAACCGGCGCGAACCAATTCGCGCGCGACGCCGGCGACGTAGTCGCTCCACTCGCCGGCCGGTTCCAACGCGCCTAGATCATCGACCTCCCATTCGCGCGACTGGCGGACATTCTCCGACCACACACGCAGGCGGCCATCATCGGATGGTCCCACGGCGATGTGACAGGCCATCTGAAGCGCAACGGGCAGTACGAAGCCAAGGCTGTAGTCGGTGTGCTCGCCGATCAGGTTCACTCGTCCCGGGGCGCGCACCAGGCGCGGAGCCCCGCCGCCGTACTTCTCGTGAAAGCCCTCAATCAGGAATGACGCCGGGCCAGCCACAACAGCACTCCTCCAAACAAGATCATGGACGCGCCCACGTACAGATTGATATTCACGTCCGTAAGTGGCGCGCGCGAGACCGGGCCGATCGCGCTAACCGCGCACAGAATCAGGCCGACCGCGAGGAAGAATAAACCGGAAGGTGTTCTGAGATCCCACATAGCGCTTACCAGAACAAGAAGTTCAACAGCAGGCAGATGACGCCCACCACCACAGCCAGCACGGCGGGGCGCTTGTACCAGACCAGCCCCGGTTCATTCGGGGTCTCTGTCAAGCCAAAGACCAGGCCGCGCAGTTCCGTCTCGGCGCGCGGACGGGTGGCCAGGCTGACGGAGACGGTCACCAGGAAGCACACGCTCCACGCCACAATGGCAATCCAAAAATTCTGGGCCATGGTGGAGGGGAAGACATGCACCACGCCGATCCAGCCGCCTTTGCCTTCGGCCATGGTGAGACCATGCGTGAGGGTGGCGGCCCCGGTGCCCGCAAGCAGTCCGGTGAACGCGCCGTGCCCCGTGGTCCGCTTCCAGAACATGCCAAGCAGGAATGTGGCGAACAGCGGGGCGTTCACGAAGCCGAAGACCAACTGCAGCAGGTCCATGATGTTGTTATAGAGCCTCGCCAGATACGCGGTGCCGATGGACAGGGCGATGCCCGCCACCGTAGTCCAGCGTCCCACCCACAGGTAGTGCGAATCCGGTGCGTGGCGGCGGATGTAGCTCTGATAGATATCGAAAGTGAAGACGGTGTTGAACGCCGTCACGTTGCCGGCCATTCCGGACATGAACGATGCCATCAGCGCCGTCAGGCCCACGCCCAGCAGACCGGAAGGATAGAATTGCGCCATCAGCGTGGGCAGCACCTGGTCGTAGTCAAAACTGGAGCCCTTGACCGGCAGCGTGTAACCGAGGTTCATCTGCATCAGCGCCATGGCGGCCACGCCGGGGAGGATGACGATGAACGGGATGACCATTTTCGGGAATGCCGCGATGAGCGGCGTACGGCGAGCGGCCGACATCGAATCGGCCGCCAGCGCGCGCTGGATCACCAGGAAGTCCGTGCACCAGTAGCCGAAAGAAAGCACGAAACCAAGCCCGGCGATCAGCCCGAACCACTCCACCCCCATCGGATTCTGGCTGGAGCTGGTGGTGTACGTCCAGGCAT
>CAZLOS010000155.1:0-12034 GCA_964561215.1 uncultured Solibacteraceae bacterium
GCCGGCGCAGAGTAGCGGCGCAGCTCCAGCAAGATCAAGGTTGGAGGGGACGCGTAGAACGAACCGCTCATCGACCACGATGCTGTCGGAGTAACCACCGTAAGTGACCCCTCCGAGGTGCTTGTCTGGGGAGCCGAAGGTGAAAGTCAGGTTCGGGCAGAACTGCTCGAGCCCGGCTTTACAGTGGGGGCAAGTGCCGTCCGAATCGACCAGGCAACCGACCGCGGCGAGATCGCCGGGCTTGTGCCGGGTAACTGCGGAGCCGACTTTGGTAACACGCCCGACGATCTCATGGCCGGGGACAATCGGGTAGACAGTCGACATCATGCTGCTCCACTCGTTGCGAACCGAATGGAGATCGGAGTGGCAGATCCCGCAGAACAGAATTTCAATCTGTACATCGTGTTCGGTCGGATCGCGCCGGGCGATCGTTGTGGAGGCAAGCGGCGATGCCGCGCTGCCGGCGGAGTAAGCCTTCGCCTTGTACATGGTTATTTGCTCCTGTTATTCCCTTCTCGGCCCTTCATCAGGCCTGATATTGTTCGTCGCTGACCTGTTCCATCCAGTCGGCGGCCTTGCCGTCAGGCTGTTCCTGAATGGCAATATGGGTCATCGCCGTAGTCGGCGCCGCTCCGTGCCAGTGCTTCTCTTCCGGGGAAAACCAGATCACGTCGCCCGGCCTGATCTCCTCGATTGGGCCACCCCAACGTTGCGCCCGGCCGCAGCCCGCTGTGACGATGAGGGTCTGGCCGAGTGGATGTGTATGCCATGCGGTACGGGCTCCGGGTTCAAAGGTAACGGTACCGCACGATACGCGTGCCGGATCATCCGCGTAGAACATCGAGTCAACGCGCACAGCACCGGTGAAATACTCGGCCGGTCCTTTGCTGGACGGCACCGAACCGTTTCTTTTGACAATCATCTTCCTAACTCCTGCGAATTTCTTCTCGTCTCGTGCATACCGGCACGCGATTCCAGCCGCTACACTTTCTTACCCATCTCGTAAGCTTGCTTCATAGCCGGGCTTGCTTTGATGTCGCCGGCTTTCCACGCGCCAGTGCCGTAGACAATACCTTTTTCTTTTGCCGCTCCCAGGCAGGAGGTGAATCCCCGGAACCCTTCTATAGTTCGTTCGAGAGCCGGTTTGCTGCTATCCGCCGCGGTTACGATGAAGTAAAACTCCTTGTTGCTCAGTTGGGTATACCGTGCAACGGTTCTGTCAATTGCCGTCTTCATTTAAGCGCACATGGTGTAGAAGTACACCGGCGTCGCCATCACGATCACGTCCGCGGCCATCATGCGGTCGAGAATGTCCGCCATGTCGTCTTTCTGTGAGCATCTTCCAGTTCGTGCGCATGCGTAACAACCCGTACAGTAGTTGATGTTCTTCTCCGCCAGGCGAACTATATCAACCTGATGCTTCGCTTCGGTGGCGCCCTTCATGAACTGATCGCATAGCGTATCCGAGTTACCGCCTTTTCTGGGGCTTGAAGAAAGAATCAGTACTCTCTTACTCATATAAGTTCCTTCAATCGTCCTCTCAGAGCGTAATCAGCTGGTACTGATCATTGCCCATCTGTAATGCCTTCATGTATTCAAGCTGATGCAAGCCGCTTCGGGATTCGATGCGTTGCACAATATCGTGCCGCTGCTGTTCCGGCTGCGCGTAGACCAGGTCGACGGAAGCTTTGTCGATGGCCAGAATATCCCGCGATCCGAGGATGCCGATATCGCTGCAGATAGGCTTGGCGCCGTGCGCGTCGCAATCGCAGTCCACGGAGATGTTCTTCAACACGTTGATGTAAGTAATATGCCGGCCGAAATGCGCGGTGATGGCTTTACCCGCTTCGACCATGCGCTCCAGGAAGAGAGGACCCGTCGGAAATCCGGCGCCGTGAATCTGCAGCTTGCCCACCTGCCCCGACGCGCAGCCGATGGAGATGTTCTTGAGCGATCCGCCAAAACCGCCCATCATGTGGCCTTTGAAGTGGGTGTAGACGAAGAGGGAATCGTAGTTCAAAAGATTCTTCCCCACGGCAACCTCCGTGAGATGTTGTCCGGGAGTATGGCGAGGATGCGCGGAAGTCGAGGAAGCATCCAGAAACTCACGCATCCCCGGAATGGGAAGCATCGCATCCCCTTCTGCATCCATGATGTCAACCGGGCAGAAATCGAAACCGTTCGTTCGTAGAGTCTCCCGATGGGTTGCCGTGTGCTGCCTCGGGCTTTGATATAGAACATTGCATTCCACGATGGTGCTGTTGGGAATGTGAGGCTGCAAACCCTCAATCAAAGCGATGGGCAGAAGATTCGGACCATGCGGCTCGCCGCTATGCAGCTTGATGCCGATCCTGCCGGTCATCCCCTCATTGATTTTCGAGTAGATCTTCAGCAGGCCGTTGACGCTGATATCCCTGGTAAAGAACACCTGGGACTTGCTTGTTGCAGTGGCCGCGCTGGCTTTACCGTTCGAGTCGCACACAGCAGCACTACCCAGCGCAATGGCACTATTCTTCAGGAACGTACGACGCAAAGATTCCATCCTTATGTTGTTCTCCCATCGGTAACAGACTGTGTTGCGTAACTACTTGTCGCTTATCGCCCGGATCAGCGGTCGACCCGCTGCTGCAGATGTGCTGGGTAGCGGTCGCCTTGCACCGTGATCTTGGAGAACGCCGCGTTGACATTCCGGAGATCGTCGGGAGACAGTCCAACGTTGGCCGCTCCGATATTCTCCTCAAGCCGGTGCAGCTTCGTAGTTCCGGGAATCGGAACGATCCACGGCTTTTGAGCAAGCAGCCAGGCAAGCGCTATCTGTGCCGGTGTCGCCTTCTTCCGCGCTGCGATCTCGCCAAGCAAATCCACCAGAGTCTGGTTCGCTTTCCGGGCTTCGGCAGCAAAGCGCGGAACGATGTTGCGGCAATCAGTACTGTCGAATTTTGTGTTCTCGTTGATTGCGCCCGTAAGGAAACCTTTGCCGAGGGGGCTGAAGGGGACAAAGCCGATCCCGAGTTCCTCCACTGCCGGTAGAACCTCGAACTCCGGCTCGCGCCACCAGAGCGAATACTCGCTTTGCAGGGCAGCCACCGGATGGACGGCGTGAGCACGACGGATCGTTTGCACGCCGGCTTCCGACAGGCCGAAGTGCCTGACCTTCCCTTGCTGGATAAGATCCTTCACCGTGCCGGCGACGTCTTCGATCGGCACCTTCGGATCGACGCGATGCTGGTAGAACAGATCAATCACGTCGATTCTCAGCCGCTTCAGCGCGGAATCGGCCACTTCCCGAATGCGCTCCGGCCGGCTGTCGAGGCCCTTGTGCGAATCTCCATCTTCGAAGCCGAATTTGGTGGCGATCACCACCTGCTTGCGGAAGGGCTCAACGGCCTCTCCCACCAGTTCCTCATTCGTAAACGGGCCGTAGGCCTCGGCGGTATCAAAAAACGTTACGCCCTGGTCGAACGCCGCCCGAATCAGTGTGATCGCCTGTTGCTTGTCAGTTGCGGGGCCGTACCCGAAGCTCAGCCCCATGCAGCCGAGGCCGATGGCCGAGACTTCCAGGCCGCTCTTCCCAAGTTTTCGCTTCTGCATTACTACTCCTTCGTAACCGTTGCTCTCATCTCCAGGTTAGGGTCGAAGTCCGCGGAGGCGGTATCCTGATCCTTCCGATTTATTGCCTATTCCTCTTGAAGTGTTGATTCAATCACAATGGCCTCGGTTATCCTGGAATGGAGGGGGAGCCATGACAGAAAAGAGCAGGGAAGGCGCACCTGGCTTACCAGATCTAGCAGATGAACTACGGGCGGAACTGGTTCGCAAGATTGCCTCATTCATGGGGCCCGCAGAGCATCGGACAACGGAGATTCCCGGCCTGTCCCTACACAGGCGGACTACCCCGACCGATCCGTGTCCGGCGACTTACGAAGCGAGCGTAATCGTAATGGCCCAAGGGCGAAAACAAGTAGACCTCGGCCGAACCACTTTCATCTACGATGCATCGCATTTCCTGCTGACGTCGATCGATTTGCCGATCGTTTGCCGGGTGATCGAAGCGAGTGAGGCGGTGCCCGCTCTCGCGTTTGCGCTGAAGCTCGAAATGCCCGTGGTGCGGGAACTCCTCAGCCGGGAGGAGATTCACGTGCCCGAGGCGCCGTCTGACAGCCCTGCCATGGCTACCGGTGAGACCACGGTGGAACTCCTCAGTGCATGTTGCCGTCTCGTGGATTTGCTGTACACGCCGCGGGACATTCCCTTTCTGAGTGGCCTGATTAAACGCGAGATCATATACCGAATCCTGCGAAGCGCCGGGGGAGCACGCCTTCGGGCGATTGCAACGCTGGGAGAACAGAGCAACCGGGCGGCAAAAGCGATCGCTTGGGTGAGGGAGCACTACGCAAAGCCGTTACGCGTGGAAGATCTCGCTGAAGTCGCAGGCATGGGCGTGTCCACGTTGCACCATCATTTCCGGGTGCTGACCGCCATGAGTCCCCTTCAGTATCAGAAACAGCTTCGATTGCAGGCAGCGCGGGGGCGCATGCTCACGGACGGCCTGGACGCTGCCAGCGCGGCCTTCGAGGTCGGATACGAAAGCGCCAGCCAATTCAACCGCGAATACAGCCGTCTCTTTGGCCGGCCACCGATGCGGGATATTCGGACTCTTCGCTCGCCAGATGCTCCACCTTTGGAGTCGGTCGGCAATCTGCGGAATGCCATCTGATCGTGTTGCTGACCGATATGACATTGGGCGGCGAGCCTAAGCACAGGCGAGTTGCCGCGCAATAGTACGGGCGCACTGGGCGTTCACCTGAGGGCGCCGCGGAACCCGCCTGATCACTTAGCGTGGATCACTCGGGACCTATTAGAACGCCTGGAATGGCCGGGATGGCGAACCACGGCGATGCCGGCGAGGGCCAACCCCACCAACAGCCACGTAGCCGGCTCCGGAACGGCCGTGTCCGAGAAGAGCGGGAACGCGCGATAGTTCGCCCAGCCGTCGCTGAGGCTCGTCTTGGTAACAACGAACTCGAAGTAAGTTCCGGAAACGCTGGTGTTGTTGAAGTCGAAGGTATACGGCTGCATTTCGCCGAACACGCTAGCCCCCGTCACATCGCCCAGCGGCCCGAAAACATTGCCGATCGAAACCAGCGACCCGGGAGAGTTGCCCGCAAAGCCTTCCACCCTGGTGATGCCGTTCGCATGCTGGATCAACTCGAGTTGAGAAACGATCACCGGCACGTCAAACCGGTAAAGGACCAGTGCAACCAAAGGATCGGGGGTGTTGGCGCCCACATAGACGTGGCTGTGAAGCGCAAAATCGCTGTACGAGGTGCAGCACGCCGGATTCAAGATAAATCCAATGCCGGCGTTAATATCCAGCGGGTCGCTCACGATGTTGCCGCTCGAGTGCGCAGGAGGTTCCGCTGCACCGTTTGTGGTGGAAACTGCGACGATTGTGCCCGCTTGTAAGGGGATGACCGTAAGTGATGCCAGCAACACGAACACGAAGCGCATGGTTCTGGCATCTTACCATACAATATGAAGTTCTGAAAGTGTTTTTGGCGCCATGCGCCCAGGACCATCTTTAGTATCAAGTACTGTAGCTGCTGTAGGCAATCGTGGCGCACGCCGAAACGCCCGCCACGAAATGTCTGCCGATAGGCGGCCAACTGGGTTTTCTACTGGGTATCAGGCGAGGTCCCGCCTCGGTCCCCCGTGCGGCGAAGGAGCAGCCGAGGTCAGCCGGCCAGAGAACGGAGAGGGAACGGCTGACTTGGAGATGGGAGGCCGTTCACGGTTGTATGGGCAATCCTCAGATCCAGTCATCGCCCCTTCCCGGATGCGATTTGACAGGCTGAAGCCTGCCCCACGCTACGGCTGATTCGCGGCCAGGAGCGCGTCGATGCGGGCGATGTACTTCTTCGCTCGTTCGGATTCCGCCATTTCGGCGTTCAGGCTCATCGTCGAGGCAAAATGCTTGCGCGCCGGCACGAGCGGCTCCAGCGCTCCGGAGGCCTGTGCCTTGCTCGTGTAGCAAAGCGCCAGGGCGAAGTGAGCGTATGGATCCTGCGGATCGTACACCAGGGACTTGGTGCAGTAGCCGATGGCCGCATCGAAATGCCCCAATAGACGCTCGCTGTCGCAGAGGCCGAAGTAGGCCAGGCTGCGGAGGTCCTTCCAAACGTCTCGTTGCGCCGCGCGCTTCTTACGTCCGAAGCCCACCAGGTAGCCCAGCACGTAGTAATTCATCTTCCCGGCCAGCTTGCTGTCGAAATCGCTCAGTTGCAGATAGTGCAGGTAGGAATCCACCGCGGGCTGGTGCTTGCCGCTGAGGCGCAGGCTCTCCGCGAGCCAGAAATACGGCTCAGCGTTCGCCGGCGTGAGGCTGATGGCTTTGCGGGCGGCCTCGATCGAATCCGGGTACAGGTCCTTCATGCGCAGCGCCTGCGCCAACAGGTACCAGGCCAGGGCGTGCTTCGGATCGCGGACCACCACGGCGTTGAGCTGCCGGATGGATTCGTCGAGCGCCCCTTTGTCGAGCAGCATGCCGCCGAGCGTGGCGCGGGCCTCGGTGTAATCGGGGTCGATTTCGATCGCGCGGCGCAGGGCCTTCTCCGCAGCCTCTTCGTTGAACAGGTCGCGCTCGACGCGGCCCAGGTACAGCGCCGCCTGGCTGTACTGAGGATCGGCAGCCAGGGCGGCGCGAAAACGCTCGGCGGCTTTCGCGTAGTTCTCCTTCGTGCCCTTGTTGTACAGCTCCAAGCCTTTTTCGAACTCGTCGACGGCCGAGCGCGGCCGGCGGCGCAGGATGGCGATCTTGAGCGAGACGGTGGACTCCTGCCCCGGATAGACGGTCTCCTCGCGCGGGCCATCGGGCTCGTATCCCATGCGAACGCCCTTCACCGTATGCACGCCGGGCTGCAAGCCGGGCAGACGCAGCGGAACGCCTCTATTGATCACGCCGACGGACTTGCCGTCGACGAACGCCTCGACGCCGTCCATGTTCGACTCGATTGTGAGCGTGCCGTCCTTGGGCGGAGGCGGCGTGCCGGGCGCAGCTCCGGCGGGAATGTACGCCAACAGCATTTGCGGATCGAAGCTGCCGCGTTCCGACGTGGGATTCTGGTTGGCGCTCGTGGCTTCGCGCACGTTGCGGCGAACGTATTCGGCCAGCTCGTCGGCGGTCACGATTCCGTCGCGGGACTCATCGGCGGAGCCCTCCATGCCCTTCACCACGTAATAGGTGAAGATGCCGTGCCCGCCGCCCCAATCCGCGCTTTCGAAGGACCGCTCGCGATCACGGCTGGCGGTCAGCGAAAACAGGGAGCGGTTCAGGTCGAGCAGGCTGCGGTTGACGGCCGCGCGGTCGGCTTCCGGAGTGATGGCGCCGCTGTGGCAGGAGTCGGTGAGCAGGATCTTGTCCTTCGCCTTGATACTGGATCCAATCACCTTGCCGAGATCGTCCATGGGATAGCCACTTGCGGCGATGTTCTTCGGATCGATGTCGTAAGGCGCCAGGTATGCCTTACCGCCGTACACGAAACCGTGTCCCGCGAAGTAGATGAGCACCCGATCGCCTTCGCCGGCTGCCGTGGGCAGCCACTGTTCGAGTTCGCGGCGAAGGTTGGCCAGCGTGGCTCGCGGCCCGATGAGCCGGTGGACGTTCTCCGCGTGGAAGTTGCCCCCCTCGGGGCTGATAAGGATGGAGTAGATGGCCTCGGCATCCCGTTCGGAGAACTGCAGTTGATCTTTGTCCGACAAGTTCTGGTACTTCGCGATGCCGACCACCAGGGCATACGACCGCGGGATGACCACCGAGGGCAGCGTCTTCGCGGGCTTCGCCGCTTCCGCGCCGGTTTCGTACTTCAGATCGCGCTGCTGCGGTTTCTGCCCGGCGGGCTGCGCCCAGATAACCGCCGCGGCCGCCAGGAACCAGGAGAGAGTCTTCAGCATCGTGCCCTCACTTGTGCGCCAGGTGAAACTCGTAAATCACCGGGCCTTTCAGCGGCTCCGGCGAGGAGACCACCGACGAGTTCTTCTCGCGGATAAAGAAGAGTTCCCGAGAAGACGCGCCGGGGATCCCCTTCAGGTTCTCGGGTAAGGCTTCCTCCCGCCGAATCCCCTTCGGACCGGCTGAACTGTCGATGCAAGCGCCGCGCGCCCGCCAGATGGTCTCGTCGCAGCGCGGCGTGATGCGAAGCGGCGCCGGACCGGCCTTCGGCGGCGGAGGCAGCGGGCTATATTTCGGCTGCGAACCCAGCGGCATCGGCGTCACCATCCAATAGAGAACGTCGTGGCCCGGCGGCCCGCTGATGCGGAACCATCCTTGCGTCGCGGGAACCACGTACTCGACTCCGGCTTCGATCCGGTTCTGCTCCCCGGTGTCCTCGCGCGGGAACAGCATCTCGTACTTGCCCGAGGTGCTTTGATTCATCACATAAAGGAAGCCGTCGAAATTGGCACGGAAACGGAACCGGACGCGGTCGTTTTGCGCGAAAACCAGGTCCGGATCGACGATTCGCCACACGGAGCCCTCGCGGCGTTCCAGGGTCAATTCCATCCGCTGGGGGCCCGATCCCAGGCTCTTGGCCTGTGGGAAGGCCGAAGCGCAGGTAATAATAAAGACGGCAGTAGCGGCTATAACCTGCCTCATGACAAGCCTCCGGTTCTATTGATGCTTGAGAATCAGATCCGCCACCAGTCGCGAGTCGCGTGCGCCGGCCGGATTGACGACATAAACCGCCTTCTCCTTCTTTTCGCCGGGCGTGGTCTCGTCGACTTTCTCGAAAACCAGGTCGCGCGCGTACACCTGCCCGCGCAGGCGGCTCACCAGGCTGTCATCGATGGGAAGACTCGCTTTGGCAAGCAGCATCGGCTTGGGGGTATTGATATCGGCGGGCTTCTTGCCGGAACTGAGCGAGTAAATCAGTTCTTCCAGGCTGGGCTCGGGCGTTCGCGAAAGAACCAGGAATAATTTCTCTTCGCCGGCCTGTTCGTCGAAAGCAAAACGCCCCGGAGTCGGAGGAATCAGGTACTGGCGGCCGCTTTCCACGACGTTGGAACCGCCGCCGACCTCGGGAGTCGGGAACAGCAGTTTCCAGGAGCCGCTCGAACCGCGTATGACGACATAGAGATACGCCGTGTCGTTCGACTCGACGCTCACGCGGATCCTGTCACCGGACCTGAACACCGTGTCTGCGTCCGCCTCTTCGTACCGGTCGCCACCGGCATTGCGCAACAGGCTGTAGCGGAGGCCCAGCGGTCTGCCGGCGCCATAGGCCGCCGGGATGACGGCGACGCCGCCCGGCGTGACCGAGGGGGTGCCGGGCGCCACCCGCGCCACCTCAGGCCGCGGCGTCTTTTCCGCGGCCGGCTTCGCGGGAGCCGTTTTGCTCGAAGCCACCCGCTTGGGCTGCTGCGCCGGCTTCGCCTTGGCGGGCACCGCCGGTTTTGCGGGCGCGTAGAACAACTCTCGGGCGGTCAAGGTCTTGGAGGTTTGCCCGCACACCGCAAAAGTCAGCGCGGTGCCGGCCGCGATCAGAAGTACCGTCGTCCTAATCATCATCATCGTGCGTTATCTCCCAGACGCTGAAGTCGGGCGGTTCGCTACCACGCATTTATTATATGGCCCGCGCCGGCTAGAGAGTAGACTAATCCGAAAACGGGGTGTAACCGCCGCGGAGAATACGATATGATCTCCAGGTAGGGGGACGACATGCGAATCCAACCGAGGATTTCAAGTGGCGCCCGCGGGCTTTCCTGGTTAATCGCAATTCTGATGATGACCGAGGGTCTACCCGCGCGCCTTCCGGCTCAGCCACCGGCGCCGGCCAAACTCAACATTGTAATTCTGGAGGGCGAGGGCGCCATAAACAACTTGCGCCAGAGAGTCGCCCGGGAGACCATCGTGCAGGTGGAAGACGAGAATCACAAGCCTCTGTCCGGAGTCGCTGTGACTTTCCTTCTGCCCAACAACGGGCCGAGCGGCGTCTTCCTTGACGGCAGCCGGAGCTTCACTACGATGACCGACGCGCAGGGCAAGGCCGTGGCGCGGGGCATCCGTGTGAACAAAGTGTCCGGCAAGATGGAGATTCGCATCAACGCCAAATACCAGGGACTGACCAACAGCACCGTCGTCACGCAGACCAACGTGGCTGCGGCGGCGGCAGCGGCCGGTGGAATCTCCGGCAAAGTGATAGCGCTGATTCTGATCGGAGCGGCCGGAGCAGCCGCGGGAACGGCGATAGCGCTCACGCGGGAAAGCACTCCCACGGCAGTCGTCACACCAGGCACCCCAAGCGTGGGCGCCCCGAGATAAGAGACAGGAATAGGAGGGATCAGCCATGCAGAGGCTTGCAAGGTTAGGGGTCGCTTTTGGCGTTCTCCTGCTTCCGCGCATCTGGGCGGCGCAGGCGCCCGACTACGCGGTGAGCGGTCCGTCGCTGGGCCTTGTCGCCAGCCGGACCGCGGGGGCCATCCGGCCCATCCTCGGGGTCCCCGGGGCAGCCATGTGGGGCGCGCCCTTGGCGGTGGATTTCGCGACAACCCGGACTGCGGTAGCACCGGGTGGGGATTATGCACTGGTGGTGGCCAGCGAGGATTTCCGGCTGGCCAGGGTGCGCGCGACCGGCGGCGCGCCGGAGTGGCTCCCTGTGGAGGCGACTGGTTCCGCACCGGACATCGTTTCCTTCAGCCCGCGCGGACGAAGCGCGGTCCTTTATTACCAAGCATCGGGCCGCCTGATAGTGCTCAGCGGCCTACGGGATCAAACGGCGCAGGCGACTGAAGTCGATACGTCGTCGCTCCCAGCCGCGGCGAAGCTGCTTGCCATCAGCGAGGACGGGGCGTCTTTGCTCGCAGCCATTCCGGAAGGCGAGGCGACGGCTGTCTATTTCCTGAAGGCCGCGCCTGCGGAGACCCGATCCCGCCTATCCGCCACGTTTCTGGATGGGATAGAAGGCGAGCCTGAGCCCTTACCTGCGGGAACATCCGCAAGGCGGTTGACTCTCTTCGGCACCGTTACTGCGCTGGAGTTCGTCGGCGAGAGCCTGGACGCGCTGGTAGCCGATGCGAGCGTCGACAGCATTTACCTGATGGCAGACGTTGGAGGCTCGGCCCAGACTGTTCTGCTCGGTTCGGCGCGCGAAGGCATCGCGAATCCGTTGTCGGTCAAAGCGCCGGACAACAAGCGCGTGCTGGTAGCCAATGCCGGAACCGGCGTGATCACCGTTCTCTACCGGGATGGCACGAGTCCATTGTCGATCTCGTGCGGTTGCACGTTAACGGGGCTCGATCCGCTCGGTGGCGGCGCGGTCTACCGTCTCACCGAGTCTTCCCCGGAGCCCCTGATGATGTTGGATGCAGGCGGGCTTGAGCCGCGCCTGGTCGTGGTTCCGCCGGAACTTTCACAACCTGAAGCCGCCCCAGCCGAGCAAGGAGGCGACCGATGAAATCGCGCATCTGGTTTGCTTTGTTGGTATTGGCAGCGCTGTCCGGCGGGCCGCTCTTCGCCCAGGTACCGCCGCTCACCATCACGACATCCTCCTTGGCCAATGGCGCTGTCGCCGTGTCGTACTATCAAGTACTTACGGCCACCGGCGGCTATGGCGCCGGCACCTACACATGGAGTTGGAGCGGCACCCCCCTGCCTCCCGGCCTTACGCTCTCGTCAGCCGGCATTATCTCGGGTGTGCCAACGGATGGCGGCTCCTTTCCTGTGCTCATCCAAGTGACCAGCGCAGCAGCAGGCTTGCCTGCTCTACCCCCCGCAAGCCAAAGCTATACACTGACGATTACGTTCGCGCCGCTATCGATCACAACGACCTCGCTTCCGGTCGGCGTGGTGGGTCTGGGTTACTCAGCGACCTTGAATGCCATGGGCGGATACCCGCCGTACACGTGGATCACGGTGCAGGGCTCCCTGCCTGGAGGCCTGACTTTGAACTCTTCTGGAGTGATCAGCGGCACGCCCACCTCGTCGGGAACATCAGACTTTGTCGTAGAGGCGGTGGGATTGGAGAGAGGCGCTACATCCAGG
>CAZLOS010000156.1:0-11908 GCA_964561215.1 uncultured Solibacteraceae bacterium
TCCAGGGAAGATACTGCAGGGTTCGCTTGGGGGCGTTTGGCTTGAGCCACGTGGAACCGGCCCATAGCAGCCCGATCACGATCGCGGCGCCCCACCCCGCGAACGCCACCCATCGCCGGGCAGGGGTGGAGGGCGCCTCCGGCGTCTTTGCTTCGGGCGCAGGCTCCGCCGCACGCGACGGGCGCCTGTCCACCATCTCCAGGTGAATCTCGGGAATGTAACTCCCGGTCGGCAGCTCGAACACAACCGGCTCGTCATGGGCCGGCCCTTCATAGTGCGTCTCCAACCGCTTCCGCACTTCCGTGGCTGTTACCCGCACAATGGAGTCCGTCCCCGTGTCGTAGTCCGGTTGCCTTCCGAACAGGGCGGAGCCAATGACACGCTCTTTGAGACGGTCCAGTTCGCCGTCCAGCGCGTGCTCCACGACATATCGCAGGAATCCCTGTGCCCGTTGGCTGCTTTCAAACGCGGGACTCTGGACAACCCGGTCCAGTGCGTCGAGAATTGCCTTACGCTGCGGCGAGAGAGCTACTACGCGGCTGATGGCAGCACGCTGGGATTCGGCATTCGCCCGGCCGCGAGTCGGGATACTACTCATCTCGCATAATACTATCGCAATTAACCGTTTCGTTTCAATCGCGTGTAATATCAACAGATTACGCGGAACGTTTGAAACCCGCTTAACCTTTTTCCCGGCCATCATGCAGGAGAGACTGGTTCATGGTTAGTCTGTACGCCCGTATTGGCGTTCGCAGCGGTTGGGTTTGCATGCCTCGCATCGGCAGTTGACCTTGGCTCTGCTCACCGACTCCATGAAAGGAATCAGTTGTATGAGGTTTATTAGAAACAGCGTTCTTCTAGCAATGCTTCTGTGTCTCATCGCAACAGCGGTGTACTCGCAGACGACATCAGGTTCCATGTCCGGCACGGTTACCGATCCTAACGGTGCCGTGATTCCGGGTGCGAAAGTTGTCGCCACACACGAGCCAACGGCACGTGACTATGAAACGGTCACCACATCCTCCGGCTTGTACGTGTTTCCAACGCTGCCGGCCGGTCCCTACACATTGACCGTCACGCAGCCGGGTTTTAAGAAGAGTGTTCAGACCGGTATCGAAGTTCGCGTTGCTTTGCGCAACACGATGGATGTCAAGCTGAACATCGGCGACGTCGCGGAAAGCGTGGAAGTGAAAGCGGAAATTCCACTGCTTGAGATGACAACGCCCATGCGCGGGCAGAATCTCAGCCCGCAGTTGGTCGCCGGCTTGCCGATCTTTGCCGGCGGTATCCGTAGCGCCGAGTCGTTCGTCGGCTATATGCCGGGCGTAAACACCGTTGGAGAAGTCAGTGTCAACGGTTCCATTGGCCGCGCAAAAGAGATCATGGTAGATGGCGGTAGCCTGACGCTGCCCGAGTCGGGTGGTGTGGTTTGGTACTTTCCCGGCTTTGAAGCGTTCCAGGAGTTCAAGCTGGTCACTTCCAGTTTCAATGCCGAACACGGACGCCTGGGTGGCGGTCTCGAGCTGTTCGTCACCAAGTCCGGCACCAACTCGCTGCACGGCTCCGGCTTCCTGAATCTGAGGCGCGACATCTTTAATGCCGCCGGTTGGGGCGTGAACCACGTTGCGGGCCGCACCCCCGGGTACCGCCCCAAGGAACGTTTCAACGAAGAAGGCGGCACCGCCGGTGGTCCGGTCTATATCCCCAAGGTGTACGACGGCCGCAACCGCACGTTCTTCTTCTTCACTTACGACAGGGATTCGCGTCCCGTTTCTCTCAACACCGCCATCGGTGAGACCGTGCCCACCGCTTTGATGCGTACGGGCAACTTCAGCGAAGTGTCCACCATCTACGATCCGGCTACGACGTCCGGCAGTACTCGTCTGCCATTTGCGGGCAACCTTATCCCGACGAGCCGCTTCAGCGGCATTAGCAGCAAGTTCCTGCCCGAAATCCCGGCCGCGAACCGTTCCGGCATAAGCGCCAACTATGACTTCCTTGGCGCGACGAAGTTGGAGGATTACGTCGCGACCATCAAGGCGGACCATTCCATTACGCCCAGCAACCGCGTCAGCTTCTGGATGTCCCACCGCAACCAGGTCACTTCGGGTAACCAGTACATGCCTGGCGTTTTGAGCAACATGGTGGACGTCATCAACGATCCATGGTGGTATCGCGCCAACCAGGATTGGGTTCTGTCCCCCAATCTCCTGCTGCACACGACGTTCGCTTATACGAGGGACCGTAATGCCTGGAACAACAACAATCAGTTCGGCTTTGGTTCCAAGGCCGGTTTCTCGACCACCGGCGTCGCCGACGGTACCCCTCACATCACCTGGGCCACGGATAACCTGCAGTGGTGGGGAAACAATCAGGGCAAGGTGCGGGATGGTTATCAGCAGAACTGGATCACGCACGTGAACCAGCAGTTGACCTGGACCCGCGGCAAGCACGAGTTCAAGATGGGTTGGGACATCCGCCGCCTGCGGACCATCGACAACTACTCTACCTTTCAAAGCGGCCAGTACAACTTCAGCCGCGTGCAGACCGCGCTCCCGACGGCGCTCTCCTCGACGGGTAACGCATTCGCCAGTTTCCTGCTGGGCGCCGTCAACAACGGCACGCAGATGGATCTTAGCTATACCCTCGGCCAAATCCGCTACGGCTACCACGCCGGGTTCTGGCAGGACACCTGGAGAATTACACCGAAATTCACTCTCGACTACGGCGTCCGCTACGAGGTTCCCATTGGCTGGCACATGGCCGACGGCAACTACTCCAGCCTCGATCCGAACAAGCCCAACGCTGGCGCGGACGGGTTGCCGGGCGCACTGATTTATGCGGGCAGCGGCGCTGGCCGCACGGGTAAGAAGCGCCTGTACCCGACCGATTGGTCCAACATTGGTCCGCGCGCCGGCTTCGCCTATAGGCTGACCGGCAAGACCGTGCTGCGCGGCGGCTTCGGCATCTACTACCAGTCGTTGGGCAACGGCGGCTGCGGTTCGGCCGCGGGCACCGGCGGATGCGTCGATGGCATCAACGGTACCTACACGGCGACCTCTGACGGTATCAACCCCGCCTTCTATTGGGACGACACCCGTGGAGTTCCGAAGCCCCTGGGTTACAAGACTCCGCCCCGGATCGATCCGACCTACGTCAACTTCGGCAACAGTGTCTACTATCAGGGCGACAACTTCGGCAAAGCTCCGCGTATTTACAACTGGAGTCTCACCATCCAGCATGAGTACAAGAACTGGTTGTTCGAATCCGCTTATGTGGGTAATCGCGGCCACGGCCTGAACTCGACCATCTGGATGAATCAGCTGCCGACGAGCTACCTGTCTCTCGGGTCGACCCTTACCACGAAGCTTACCGACACCAGCTACACGTCGCCATTCTCGACCTTCGTCCAAGGTTGGGGCAAGAGTGCCACGGTGGCGCAGTCTTTGCGTCCTTTCCCGCAGTACGGAAATGTCTACAGCCTCAACGCGGGCGTTGGCAAGACCTGGTATGACTCCCTGCAGAACAAGATCGAGCGCCGTTTCGGCGCCCTGAACCTGATGGGGAGCTGGGTCTGGTCCAAGAGCCTGGCGAACATGACCTACCGCCAGATCTTCACCCAGTCGACCAACGTGCAGGCGCAGGATGCCTACAATCTGAGCGACGCGAAGAGCCTGATGTACATGGACGTTCCGCACTTCGTGAACATCGTTACCAGCTATCAGTTGCCGGTGGGGAAGGGCAGGCGGTTCCTGGGCTCGGCCAATCGTGCGCTGGACCTGCTGGTCGGCGGTTGGATGCTCTCCGGCACGCAGCAATATCGCAGCGGCGGCCTGATCCAGGTGGTTTCATCGACCAATCAGTTGGCGACCACTATCTTCTCGCCGATCCAGAAGGCGACCCCGACCGGATACGCTGTCCGTTCCGGTGTCGGTGCTGGCGATCTCGATCCGGACGTGTCGACCAACCGGTGGTTTAACTACGGCGCGAGCGCGCCGTACGTGAACACCCCGGCCTACACGCTGGGCACCGCATCCCTCTACGATACCCACTTCCGCAACCCCTGGTACCGCCAGGAGAACCTCTCGATCTCGAAGACGTTCATGATCTGGGAGTCGGTGCGCTTCACGTACCGCGCGGACGCGTTCAATATCTTCAACCGGACGTCGTTCGGCGGTGTCAACGGCACCATCGGAAACGCGAACTACGGTCGCGCGACTGGAGTTCAGAACGCCGCGCGTGTTATTACCATGGGTCTCCGCCTGGAATTCTAGGCGATATCCACAACCTTAACATCGAGCCAACGGGGCCGGACGAAAGTCCGGCCCCGTTGGCTTTCATGTGGTTCGGCGGCTTGCCGAAGCCGTGAGGTTCACCTTGATTGAGATTCACACCATTCCCCTGGGGGCATTGCGCACTTTCCCCACCTCAACGCATTAAGTTGGGCATTTTTTCGTAAGAAGATAGCGGATTTTCGTTGCTTTGGATCCGGTTCTAGTCTATGATGCGATAGTACCCATCTTTGAGGTTAGATTTCGCCGGAGAGGGGTCCGCCTTGCTCGCTTTGGCTAGGCCGGCTCAGATTTCCTCGGCGAATTGAAAGGACGACAGACAATAGTGAGGATACCCAAACTGTGTATTGTGTGTCTGACGCTGTTGTGTCTCATCGCTACGGCGGTGTATTCACAGACCACGTCAGGTTCCATGTCCGGAACGGTTACCGACCCCAACGGGGCCGTGATTCCGGGCGCAGAAGTTGTTGCTACGCACGTGCCGACCGGCCGTGACTACGAAACGGTCACGACAGCCGCCGGTTTGTACGTGTTTCCAACCCTGCCGGCCGGTCCGTATTCGTTGACCGTTACGCAACCCGGTTTCAAGAAGAACGTTCAGACGAACATCGAAATTCGCGTTGCCTTGCGCAACACGATGGATGTGAAGCTGGAAATCGGCGACGTGGCTGAGAGCGTCGAAGTGAAAGCGGAAGTCCCGCTTCTCGAGACGACGACGGCCATGCGCGGGCAGAACATCAGTCCGCAGTTGGTCTCCAGTCTGCCCATTTTCACCGGTGGCCTGCGCAGCGCAGAAGCATTTGTCGGCTATATGCCCGGCGTGCAGAGCGTTGGCGAAATGAGCGTCAACGGCTCCAACGGCCGCGCCAGGGAAGTCCTGATCGACGGCGGCAGCCTGACGATTCCTGAGTCCGGCGGCACGGTTTTCTACTTCCCTGGCTTTGAAGCCTTCCAGGAGTTCAAACTGATCACTTCGAGCTTCAACGCCGAGCACGGCCGCTTGGGCGGTGGTCTCGAGTTGATGGTCACCAAGTCCGGCACCAATGAAGTACACGGCTCCGCGTTTCTCAACTTGCGGCGCGACGTTCTCAACGCGGCGGGGTGGGGCACAAACCACGTCCTCGGCCGCACCCCCGGCTATCGGGGGAAGGAACGCTACAACGAAGAAGGCGGTACCGCCGGCGGTCCAGTGTGGATTCCCAAATTGTACGATGGCCGTAACCGAACCTTCTTCTACTTCACCTACGCGAAGGACATCCGTCCGGCCACGATCAGTCCCGGCTCTTACACGCTCCCGACCACCAAGATGCGGTCCGGCGATTTTAGCGAAGTGGCCACGATTTATGACCCGGCGACGACGGCTACGGATGCTAGCGGCAAGTTGGTGCGCCAGCCCTTCGCCAGCAATCAGATTCCGGCGAACCGCTTCAGCACCATCAGCAAGAATTTCCTTCCCGTTATCCCGGCAGTTACTGGCAACGGCGTCACGAGCAATTACGACTACATCTACCAGACGACGTTGAACGATTATGTGATGACGATCAAAGCCGACCACTCCATCACGCCCAACAACCGAATCAGCTATTTCATGACGAAGCGGAACTATGTCAGCTCGAGCGACCAGTATTTACCCGGACCGCTGAGCAACGGCTTGGACAGCTACCAGAAGCCGGACATGTACCGCGTCAACAACGACTGGATTCTGAAGCCGACGGTTCTGCTCCACACGACCTTCGGCTTCACGCGGGACCGCAACGTCTGGTACAACCCCTTGCAAAACGGTTTCGGTTCCAAGGTTGGTTTCAATCTCACGCCCGAAACCGATGCCACCCCGTACATTACTTTCGCGACGGACAATCTTCAGTCGTGGGGCATGAACCAGGGCAAGATCAACGCCGGCCGACAGGATAACTGGACAACGCACTTCAGCCAGCAGTTGACCTGGACTCGCGGCAAGCACGAGATGAAGATGGGCTGGGACATCCGGCGCCTGCGCACTTCCGGTAATGATCGCGCCCAGCAGAACGGTCGCTACAACTTCAGCCGTGTTCAAACCGCGCTGCCGACCGCCCTCAGCACTACGGGCAACGCATTCGCCAGCTTCCTGCTGGGTGCGCCAAACGACGGCGCGCAGGTCGATTCACACTACACGCCTGGATCGATTCGTTACGGTTACCATGCCGGGTTCTGGCAGGACACGTGGCGGATCACCCCCCGGCTGACGCTGGACTACGGTTTCCGCTATGAGGTGCCCATCGGGTGGCACGCGGTGGACGGTAACTACTCCAACTTCGACCCGGCGATGCCCAATCCGGGTGCGGACGGCCTGCCCGGCGCCCTGATCTTCGCCGGTTCCGGTGCCGGTCGCACGGGCAAGAAGAGGCTCTACCCAACTGATTTTTCAGATGTCGGCCCGCGCGCCGGCTTTGCCTATCGCTTGACTAACAAGACCGTTCTTCGTGGCGGCTTCGGTATCTTCTACCAGACACTCGGAAACGGGGGCTGTGGCTGCACCGACGGCATCAACGGCAGTTACAGTGCAGCCGGCGACGGGATCAATCCCGCCTTCTATTGGGATCAGACACGCGCCGTGCCGACGCCGCCCGGTTACAAGACTCCGCCGCGGATCGATCCCTCCTTCGACAATTTCGGCACCGCTGTGTACTACCAGGGACCCAACTATGGCCATGCCCCCCGTATTTACAACTGGAGCTTTACCATCCAGCACGAGTTCAAGAACTGGCTGTTCGAGACCGCTTATGTGGGCAATCGCGGCCACGGTCTGAATTCGACCGTGTACATGAACCAGTTGCCGACAAGCTACTTGTCGCTCGGTTCTATCCTCACCACGCCGCTTGCCAACACCACCTATGCCGCTCCGTTCTCGTCCTTCGTGGCGAGTTGGAAGGGCGGTGCCACCGTGGCGCAGTCCCTGCGGAACTACCCGCAGTTGTGGACCGTTGTCAGCGTCAACTCCGGTGACGGCCAGACTTGGTACGACTCCTTGCAGACCAAGATTGAACGCCGGTTCGGCGCCCTCAATGTGATGGGGAGCTGGGTGTGGTCCAAGAGCCTCGGCATGCTGACCTACCGGCAGATCTTCAGCCAGGGCTCCAACGTCCAGACCCAGGACGCTTACAACCTCAAGGACGCCAAGACGTACCTGCCGATGGATATTCCGCACTTCGTGAATGTGATCACCAGCTACCAACTCCCATTCGGTAAGGGCAAGAGGTACTTCAGCTCGGCCGGTCGCGCCATGGACCTGGCAATTGGTGGTTGGACCATTGCAAGCACGCAACAGTATCGTAGCGGTGCGCTGGTCCAAGTGAGTTCGGCAACTAACCAACTCTCGTCCACCATCTTCTCGCCTGTTCAGAAGGCAACTCCAACTGGATATGCGATCCGCTCTGGCGTCTCTTCGAGTGACCTCGACCCGGACAACTCGAACGTGCGTTGGTTCAATTACGGCACCAGTGCTGCGTTTGCGAATACGCCGGCCTACACGTTGGGGAGCGCATCCATCTACAACACCAACTTCCGGACTCCGTGGTTCCGGCAGGAGAACGTTTCCATTTCCAAAACCTTCGCGATCTGGGAATCGGTGCGCTTTATTTACCGTGCGGATGCGTTCAACATCTTTAACCGGACGTCATTCGGCTCCGGCACGAGCGCCATCAATTACACCATCGGGAATGCCAACTTCGGCCGTGTGACAAATGTCGGTAACGGTCCACGCGTCATCACCATGGGTCTCCGCATGGAGTTCTAAAGGGAGTCCGAAATAGTAACTCTTCAACCAAGACGGGGCCGGCCTTGCTGCCGGCCCCGTGCGCGTTTTGATCCGATTCCGACTTTGTAGAGAAGCACGTTACTAGGAACCTCGGAAGCAGAACGATGAGAGGTAGTGGTGTAGGTTGTTGGAACCAGTCACGAAGTTGCTAGCAGCAAACGTCATTAATGAGATCTTGGTACGTAAATCCCTCACAATCCTTCCAGGTAACCTGGATTCGGTAACACGATGATTCGAGTCCGGAACACTATGAGTCAGCTGAAGGAGAGATGCAAGGAAGCCGCAAACATAGCGCTCTTAACTTGACTATTATGGGCAGTATTAAAGCGCAGGCCGCGAAACACGTGTCAGTTAAGTAAGGATAACCCCGATGACATACACTTGATCGCTATGATTAGCACAGCGTAACTCCAACCCACGTCATCCGCAGTTTGGGTCCTGCTTGCATGCTTCAGAGCCCTCCTTACCGCTCTATCAGAACTCGCGAACGGTCAGGTAGCTTCGCGTACGCGAGAGTGATTTTCTGCCGTCCTTGCTCCCCCCACCGCTTGCCGTTCACCCTTACGCCCCGGCGCTTGCCGCCTGTACTCGATAGGGTGATCCACAACTCTTTTTCCCCGTAGCGCACCGGCCAGTCCATCTCCAGTCGCTCGACGCCACGCGGCAGGCGTGGCTGTATAGTAAGCGCATCGGCCGAAACTCGAAAGTCGAGAATACCCCGGAACAACATGCCGAAGGCGCCCGCCGAGCTGACCGAATAGGAGTCGTGCCCGCGCTCCTTCCATTGCGACTCCTTATTGCGTCCGTAGTCGTTGTAATAGTCGATAGTGAAGTGGCGGTCGAAATCGTCCATCAACCGCCCGGCTTCGGCCAGGGTCTCCGGATGGGCTGTGAGAGCGTGCGCGGCTAGGGCGCTCGATCCCGTCATCCACATCCAGCCCGCGTTCACGTGCTGGCCGGCTTTCGGATGCCAGTCCGTCGTATCCATTTCATCGAGCGGCCGGGCGGGGTAGTTTACCAGGGTAAGGTGATTGTCCACCAGGGCAGGGATGGAGCGCAGTTTCGCCACAATCGACGCGGACAGGCGCTCGCCGGCCACACCCAGCACGGCCGCGTTCACGTTGTGCCAGACCTCGAAATAGTCCGAAGCCGTTCCGTCCATGCGCCCCGAACCCAGCTTCGTCTTTCCATCCGGCGCGAGGCCGCCCACGTACCAGCTATCCTGTTCGAGGAAACGCTTCAACCCGTCGGCCAGCGCTTCCCGGCGAGCCGTGTACTTGCGCAGCAGCTTCGCGTCTCCCGACATGCGCGCCACCTCCACCATGCGCTCTACCACCGCAACCAGGTAGACGTGCGTGTGCCCGGCGTGGCGCCAGCCGCGATGGCCGTACTCCACCTGGCTCGCTTGCGTATCGGTGAGCAACAAGCTGTTCGGTTGGGCGTAGCCGTTCAACGCATCCAGGAAACGGTCGATCTTCGGAAGGTACTCGCGCGCCGTGGCCGTATCGCGCTCCCACAGGCACCAGTCCAGCGCGCTGATTAGATTCTGGAGCGGATAGTCGGTGTTCTCTCCGTGGTCCATGCCGGTGGCTATTTCCAGGCTGTCCTTCTTGAGGAAGGCGTTGGAATAATACTGTGTGACCGAATCGGAGATGACGCGGTGCTTCTTCAGTGGGTCGTAGCTCGAGGGCAGCCAACCGAGCGGCGGCACTTTGGGCGCTTTCTGTTCGCGGCGGAAGAACTCCTGCAGCGCCGGCGTCACCTGGTCGCGGAACGGCGTCGACCACGTAGTGCGGTCAATCCGCCGGTACTCCGGCGTGAAGAACGGGCGCCAGCCGTAGGTTGCGTGGTAGTTGCACTGCCCGTCGGTCCACAACCACCACACGTTGTCGTTGATGAAATGGCGCTGGCCGTCGACGCCGTCGACGACGAGACGCCCGAGGGTGTGCTGATCGTCGCGTCCGGCGAGCACGGCAAAAGCGCGATTAAGCAGGTCGCGCGCGGTGGGGTCGCCCTCCACTTTGACGTACTGCGGGCGGGCGCCAAACGCTGCACTCACCAGGCCTGCGCAAAAACTACGCCGTCTCATAGCGCTTCAGCTCACGTAGAATCTCGCGGCAATTGAGAATCTTTTCGACGAGATCGAGCGGCCGGTAGTAGTAGTGGTTGGACGCCTCATAGGCGATTACCGAGTGCCGCCTGGCGATGCGATATTGGTCCGCGGCCAGGGCGATTTCGCGTTGTGCGATCGCACGCATGGCCCCGGCGACGGGTGCCGATCCGAGCTTCGGCCGCAGCAGATAGAACTCCACCTGGTTGGCGACGCTCGCGAAGTGGTTGTAACAGGTGCGCGCCACGGCGAGATCTTCCTCGGCCTCGCCGCGCAGCCCTCCGATGGCGCGTTCGAGCGTGACCAGCCCGTTTTTCCACTCCTCGGCCAGTTTCTTCATCTGCCCGAGCACCGCCTCCGGCGGATAGGCGCCGCACCAGGCCTTCAGATCGTCGTGCGGGAACAGCATCATGGCGGCGCGGTGGCCGGTCGGCTTCAGCCGCAGTAGGTTCGCCGGACCGTGCTGCGTGGGAATAACGTAAATGGCTACGCCGTACGGGAATTCCTGGAAAGCGCGCGAGAACTGCTCCCAGGCCGCCACCGCTCGCGGAGCCGCCTTCGCGCCGTAACGCCGGACGGCCAACTGGTTGAGGATCTCGCTCTTGGTCGGGTGCGGACTCCGATAGACCGCCGAGGCCGCCTCCAGGTTCAGGGAGGGGTAGCCGCCGCAGGTCCAGGAGGCCATGACGCCGCTGATGCCGGCCCGCTCGAGGTTCAAGCAGTGGTCGATGATGAGCCCCGGCACCGGGATGTAGGGCACGGCGGAGATTTCCCAGGTGTTATCGAACTGCGTTTTGGCCATCGTCTGCAACCCGTGACTGGCCGCCAGCTCCCAGTTGCGCGTGGCGCGCGGCCCAGGGCCCACCACGCTGATGGAGTATTCGCCCACGCGTGTGTGCACACCGCCGCGGTCGACCGGCGCGTGCCACTCGCTGATGCTCAACACCTTCACGTCGCTTGAGAGCTTCGGGATGAGTTTCTCCGCCAGACCCTCGCCCCAGCCCCAGTCGTAAGCGATGATCTCCGCCGTGGAACTGGATCGCCGCACGCCGGCGCGGAAGGTTTCGAGCACTTCGGCAATGACGTCGTAGCTCTCGCGCTGGGAGCAGCGCGGGCACGCCGGCGCCACCGGCATCGCCTTGGCCCATGAGTTCGACTTGCTGAAGCAGTTGGTCAGGTTCTCCGACATGGTGATGGAGAAGATGCCGCCGAGCGCGGGTGCTTCACGGAAGATGTGTTCGAGGCTCGATGCGATCCAGTCGCGCACTACCGGCGAACTGGTGCACATGGCGTATTGCCCGTGCGAGAGCACACCGCGCATATCGGCGTGGTGCGTGAAGAATTCCGCCGTCTTGGAACGCGGCTCGTTCAAGTAAAGGTACACCTTCACGCCTTGCTTGGCGGCGCGCTCGGTCAGGCGCCGGAGGTTCATGAGCCGGGTCTCCGAGCCGCGTCCGAACTCCGGAAAGTGCTTCGACGGCGCCAGCGTTTCCAGCACGCCCTGCATCCAGACGCCGTTGATGCCGCACTCGGCCAGGCGCGCAAGATAACCGTCCGGGAAGGGATCCAGGTCCGGCTCCATGAGCGGATCGCCGTAGAGGGCGAAGAAGGAATAGAGGTAGCGCGTTGTCCAGTGTTCGGATGTGCCGGCGGGGGCGGGGCGGGGAAGGCCTGGGCCGCTGGCGGCCAGTCCAGGTAGGCGACGCCCGAGAC
>CAZLOS010000157.1:0-11863 GCA_964561215.1 uncultured Solibacteraceae bacterium
TGTCCCTTGCGCATTTCGACCTTCGGCGCGGCGCCGTAGTCGCTTTCGAAATGGGTCAGCACGCGGACCGGCTCCGCGTTCTTGCCGTCCATCTTGCTCGGCCCCGTGCAGTGCGCCAATGTAACCACGTTGTGGTGCGGATAGGTCGGGTCGTTCAGGAACACCGGCGTCTGCGCGATGCCGTGCAGCAGGATGCCCGAGGGGATGACCACGAAATCGGATTCGCAGAAGGCCATGTAGCCGTCGTCGTTGAGCAGCATGAGCGGCAGGCACGCCGTGGTCTCCGACATCGGCATGATGGTGCCCATGCACTCGTTGATGGTGATGGCGTCGGTCTTGGCTTCGTCGAGCAGGTCGCGGAAGACTTCGGTCAGCACGAAGGCGTTCTCGACGAACTGCTTCGTGGTTTCCAGTTTCACATCCGGGCGCGCAAGGAACTTTTCGGCGCCGGCGGTGGCTTTCCGCACCAGCGCGTCGTCGGCCCTGGCCCGCTTGATGCGCTCGGCCAGGCTCGAGTACGGCTCGGTGACGATGTCCAACTGCATCTGCGCGCCGCCGATCCACGGGGCCTTACGTCCATTGGCGCCCCAACCGCTGGGCCCGCCGACCGCGACGATGCGCTTGCCGACGGCGTTCTTCAACCCGTAGAGCGCGCGCAGGCGCGTGGCGATGTCGTCATAGCTGTCCACCACCACGTCGTCCACGTCCATGCCCGGCTGGCCGAATTCGTCGACGGCCTTGCGCAGAAAGCGGCAGTGCGAGGTCTCGTAGAGCAGGTACGCCGGACCCGAGCGGTGCCGCACGAACATGATGGGCCACTTGTTGGCGGGCGCGGCCAGGCGCTCGCATATCGCAGTGTCGCCGCTGGCGGCGTACATCAGCGTCACATCGTGCTTGGAGCGCGCCACGGCCGTGGCTTGTTCCATATTCTGCACCGACACGATGGGCAGAATCCGGATGGGCAGCCCCAGGCCCGCCGTTGTCTTCTGCAACTCCGCGGCGATACGATCCCGCTCGGCGGCGGCTTCCTGCTCGGAGTGTATGCCGCCCCACGGACGCCAGCTTGCCGATTCGCGGCGTTTGTAAATCCCGTAGACGAAGACCGGCTGCACGACCAGGGGCAGCTTGATGGGCTGCTGCCGCGCCGGATCTTTCATCGCGCCCGCCAGGGCCGGCGCCAAAGTGGAGATAGTCACGCCGGCCGCGCCGGCACCCGCGAAAAAGTTGCGCCGCGTAACGCCCGCGCCCGGACAACCCGCGCACGACGGCGCCGCGCAGCACCTATGTGGTCCCGCAACCGCTTTTGCCATGGGAGCAAACCTCCTGGTTGAAATTGCGGGACCTATTTTCTCACAACGCGGTCTCCATGGGGAGCGCCAGCGGCGCGTCCACCAGGAAATCGAGCGCGGACATTTCGGCGACGGCCTCGCGCACGCTCTGCTCGGTGGTGGGCTCCAGCGTGATGACGAACGGGAGATCGTTCTTATTTTCGGCGGGAAGCTGCAGCACCGCTTCCAGGCTGATCTTCTTGGCGGCCAGGATCTGCGATAGCGCCGTGATGATGCCGGGACGGTCGACCACGCGGAACCGCAGGAAGTACGCGCGCTTCTGACGCATCACGGGAATGGGTTCGTATTCGCCCAGCCGGTGATGCGCGAACGGAGACACGCGCGTAGGACTACCTTCGCGGATCTCGCGCGCCACCCTCATCAGGTCGCTCACCACGGCCACGCCCGTAGGCCGCGAGCCCGCGCCGCGCCCATAGTAGAAAGTATCCTCGCCGTAAGCGCCCCGCACCCACACGGCGTTGTAGCTGCCGTTGACGTTGGCCAGGATGGTGCATTGCGGAATCAGCGCCGGTCTCACGCCCAGGATCAGCCCGTCCGGCGTCGTGCGAGCCCCGCAGATCAACCGGATGGTGTGCTTCAACTGATGGGCGTACTGGAAATCGACGGGCATGATGCGGCGGATGCCCTCGGTGAAAATGTCCGACGGCGTGATCTTCACGCCGAACGCCAGCGCCGAAAGCAGCGCCAGCTTCGAGCGCGCGTCGAATCCGTCCACGTCCGCGCTGGGATTGGCTTCCGCGTAGCCCAGCTTCTGCGCCTCGGCCAGCACGCTTTCGAAGCTGGCGCCGCGCTTCTCGATTTCGGTGAGGATGTAGTTGCTGGTGCCGTTCAGGATGCCGTAAAGCGCCACGATGCGGTCGCCGGAGATGCCTTCGCGCAGCACCGTGTGGATCGGGATGCCGCCGGCGACGCTGGCCTCCATGGCGACGTTGACCTGCGCCGCAATGGCCTTCTCCCAGATGTCGGCGCCGGCCTCGCCCATCAGCGCTTTGTTGGCCGTCACCACGCTCTTGCCCGACGCGATAGCTGTCTCGATGACTTCGCGCGCCACGGTAGTTCCACCCACCAACTCCACCACGATCTGCACTTCCGGGTGGGTCACCAGTTCGCGCCAGTCCTTGGTTTTGAGCAGCGGCTCGGGCATGGCCGGCAGGGTCTTGGCGTCTATGTTCAGGTCACACAACGCCCGCACGTGCAGGCCGAAACCGAGCTTCTCGGCGATGTTCCGCGCGTTCTCCACCAGGATGGTCAGCGTTCCGGAGCCGACCGTACCGAGTCCGACGATCCCAACATTCACCTGATTCATTAACGCCTATGATAACAATACATGTAGGATGACAATGCGATCCGCGCTGCTGTTCGTAATGCTGCTCGCGGCCCCCGTGATGTGCCAGCAGCCGGAGGAGGAATCCCAGCCGGCGCGTCTGCCGAGCGGCAGACTGCAAATGGACGTGATACTGAAGTCCGATCACGAGCGGGCGCTGCGCGAGGTCGACCAGATCATGAAACTCGCCGCCGAACTGAAAGACGAAATGAAGAAGAGCGGCCAGTACGTTTACTCCCTCAGCGCCGAAAAGAAGGCCGCGGAAATCGAGAAGCTCGCCAGGCGCATTCGCGCGAGCATCCGCCGGCATTAGGAGACACGCCGCGTGAGACTCATCTGTTTCTTGCTTCTGGGGGCTGTTTTGCCCTGCGCCGCCTCGCCTGCCGCCGTCCTGCTGGGCGGAGATCCCGCGCAGTGGAAACAGGCCGCCGAGGAACGCGGATGGCGCCTGGTGGTGCCTCCCGCCATGCCTGCCCCGCCTTGGACCGAAGCGGGCGCGCAGGCATTGCAGACGTTCCTGCGCGACCCGGCCAAGTCCGGCCTCACGGATGCGGACGGCGCCTACCTGATCGCGTTGGGCGATGGCGCGACGGCGGCGTTCTACCTCGCCTCCCGTATGCCCGACCTGTGGCGCGCGGTCGTTGCCATCGGTGGGAATCCGAAGATCGCCATCGACACCAATCGCCTGTACGCCGCAAATACCCAACATGTTCCGATGCTTTGGGTCGTGCCTCCGGCGGCGCGCGCCGACATGGACCCGCTGCGTTACAAACTCAACACTGCAGGCTACAACATGGAGTTTCGCAGCTCGGAAGGCGTCACGATCGGGCAGGCGCTTGACTGGCTTGCCTCCAAGCAGCGAGACCCCGTGCCTTACAAGATCGACTGCGAAACCGGCAGCCCGGCATTCGCCCGCTGTTACTGGGCGGAGATCGCGAAGGTGGATCCGGCCCGCCGCAACGATGCGCTGCCCACCACGCGCGTTCCACCCGGCAGCGGCGCCTCGCTCGGTCTCGGTCCTTTCGGCTTCAATCCGTCCGCTCCCGGCCCCGGCGTGCTGGTCGGCTATTTGCCGCCGGATTACAAGGGCAAATTGAAGCTCGATGACCGCATCGCGTCCGTGGGCGGGCGCGCCATCCGGGATGCGCGCGACTACATGGAGATGATGGACCAGACCACGGAAGAAAAGACCGTCGCCATCGTCGTGCAGCGCGGGAAAGAGCGTCTCCGGGTCGAAACGCGCATCGCGCTGCCCCAGCGCGAGGAACTGCTGACCGCGCGCCTGCAAGCCGAATTCATCCTCGACGGCCGCGTGCTTCAGGTGATCACGCGCAACATCGCCGCGCTCAAGCTGCGCATCCCGGAATCCTGGGTGCCTTCCACCGTGAACTGGAACGGCAACGAAGCCGGGCCCGTGCCGGCCGCGGGCTGCTGGCTGCTGAGCGACGCGAACGGGTCGAAGCTGGCGCCTTGCCAGTAGGTCTTCAGCGCCCCAGTTCCTGCAGCAGCGCTTTGGTTTTGTAGATCGTCTTCAGCGATTCGATGATGCCTTCCGAATGCACCGCGACGGAGCGCGCGCCCACGTCCGTGTACGCGAAGCGGTACACCAGCGACGGCAGGTTCATGTCGAAGATGATGCCCACGAACTCTCCCTCACGGTTCACCACCGGGCTGCCCGAGTTCCCGCCGATGATATCCACTGTGGAGACAAAGTTGAACGGCGTCTTCGAGTTCAGCTTGTCCTTGTTCTCCATCCAGGATTTCGGCAGGTTGAACGGCTCGCGATACTGATGTTCCGCCGCGTGCGGGAACGTTCCGCCCAGCGTAGTGGTCCAGGGGATCTGGCGGCCGTCCTCCTCATACCCTTTCACTTGGCCGAAGCCGAGGCGCATTGTAAACGTCGCATCGGGATAAACGGAGTCCTTGTAGACGGCAAACCGCGCGCGTGCCAGCTTCGCATAGCCTTGGCGCATGGGCTCGTCCACGCGCTCTTCATACGTCTTGCGTAGCGCCCGCGCCGGCGCGTCCAGCAGTTTTGCGAACGCGATCATCGGGTCCGTAGATGCTTCGATGGCGGAAGTGCCGCCGGAGGCCAGCGCCTTGCGCACGCTGACGTCGTCCAGGCGCGTACCGTTGACTAACTCCGCCGCGCGCGCCCGGGGGCTCTTTCCCGCGAGCACCTTCCTGACGATTTCGTCGTCCCCGCCCATCGTCTCCATGAGCAGGGCAAGTGAATCGGCCAGCTTCACGGCCTCCAGGTCCTTGTAGATGGGCGCGTCGGAGAACAAATCCTGCTTCAAGGACTCGATAGCAGCCTCATTGTACTCGCGCAGCCGTTCCGCATTGGGCTTTTTCGTTTCCTCGGCCATGCGCACCAGTGTCCGCGCCTTGCTGAACAGATCGCCACGGAAGGCCGTACCCTGTTCGAGCAGTTGATACCTAGGCTGGATCTGGCCGTAACTCGCGACCGCCGACGCCACCTGCTCCCATGCGTCGCCGTACTGCCGGCGCAGCTCGGGCGACTTTTCCACGGCCTCGCGCAGAGCCTTCTCCTCGGCACGCTTCCGGTCCATTACTGCCGGGTCCTGCAAGCCGGCCAGTGCCCCCAACCGCGCCTTGCGGCTGTTCTGCACCATGCGCAGATCCTCCTGCGCGCGCCGGGCGTTCTCGAAGCTGCGCGAACTGTAGACGCTCAGCAACACTTCGAGGCGGCGCAGGCCGTTCAGGCTGCGAGGCTCCAGGAAGTCGCGCAGGAACTCGAGATGCGCCACCGTGTTCTGGCGGTCCGTGCGGCCCGGATTCCCCGCGATGAACACCAGCTCGCCGTCACGCGCTCCGTCCCGGCTCCACTTCAAGTAGTGGTCGATCTTGGCCGGGACGCCGTTCTCGTAAACGCGGAAGAAAGTGATGTCGAGGTTGTAGCGCGGGTACTCGAAGTTATCCGGATCTCCGCCAAAAAAGGTGATGTCGAGCTCGGGCGTGAACACCAGCCGCACGTCGGTGTACTTCTTGTAGCGGTAGAGATGGTACTGGCCGCCGTTGTAAAGCATCACCACGTCACTACGCAGCCCGGTGCGGTCAAGCGACTCTTTCTCGATCGAGTTAATGGCCGCTCGCCGCGCTTTCTGCGCCGCGGTGGCGTTCATTCCCGTGGTGACAGCCGAATTGACGCGCGCGGTGACGTCCTCGATCGAGTTGAGCACGTTCAGTTCGAGGTCGGCGCAGCGCGGCTCCTCGGCGCGCGAAGGGGCGGTGAAACCAAGATGGATGTAGTCCTTCTCGCGCGTGCCCAGCTTCTGGACACAATCGGCGCCCACATGTTGATTCGTCAGCACGAGGCCGTCGGCCGAAACGAAAGCGCCGGAGCCGCCGTTATTGAACCTCACCGCGGAGCGCTGTAAGTGTTCCAGCCACGCGGGTGTTACTTCGAAGCCGTACTTTTCTTTAAGCTGGCGGGCGGGCGGCTTATTCATCAGCCACATACCCTCGTCAGCAGCCGCCAAGCCGGCTAAGAGAAGAGTCCCGGCGGCCAGTTTCATGCCGATCTTCATGAGATTACCCCTATCTCGATCGTGATATCCTGATTTGGGAGGTGAAGGCATGGTAGGCGCGGCAGGACTCGAACCTGCGACCCTCAGCTTAGAAGGCTGATGCTCTATCCACCTGAGCTACGCGCCCGCAGTCTACTTTCACAGTTTCGCACACCTCGCGCGGCCAAGCGTGTTACAACAGTGTTTTACCCCCTGTCATGCATCGCATTCTATTCATCTTCGGCACACGGCCGGAAGCCATCAAGCTTTGTCCCGTCGTCCTCCACATGAAGCGGCACCCCGAGGAGTTCGACGCCCGGGTGTGCGTCACCGGCCAGCATCGCGAAATGCTGGACCAGGTGCTGGCCGCCTTCAACGTCCACGCCGATTACGATCTCAACGTCATGCTCCCCGGCCAGACGCTGTTTCAGTCCACGGCACGTATCCTTGCGGGCATGGAACCGGTTTTGGACGCCGAAAAGCCGGATATGGTCCTGGTGCAGGGCGACACGACCACCACGCTCTGCGGCGCTTTAGCGGCGTTCTACAAGCGCATCCCCGTGGGGCACGTCGAAGCGGGGCTGCGCACTTTCGACATCTACCAGCCGTTCCCCGAGGAAATGAACCGGCTGCTCGCGACTCGGCTCGCGTCGCTGCACTTCGCGGCCACCGAAGGCGCCGCGCGCAATCTCCGCGCGGAAGGCGTGCGCGAGGACCGTATCGCGGTCACTGGCAACACCGGCATCGACGCCGTGCTGCACGTCCGCGAGGGGCTGGAGAGCGGGCGTCTCAAAGGTGGCGACTGGCCGCAGATCGATCCTCAGCGCAAGTTGATCGTCACTACCGCGCATCGCCGGGAGAGTTTCGGCGAAGGCTTCGAGGAAATCGCCCACGCGCTGGCCGATCTGGCCTCGCGTCCCGACGTACAGATCGTCTATCCCGTGCATCCGAACCCCAACGTGCGGAAGCCGGTGAAGCGCATCCTGGGCAAGTGCACTAACGTCTTCCTGATCCCGCCCCTCGACTATGTGCCGTTTGTCGACCTCATGCGCCGCGCCTATCTGCTGCTGACGGATTCCGGCGGCGTGCAGGAAGAGGCGCCGTCGCTCGGCAAGCCCGTGCTCGTGCTCCGCGACAAGACGGAAAGGCCCGAGGCTGTCCAGGCGGGGACGGTGAAGCTGGTGGGTCCGCACCGCGAGCGCATCGTGGAAGAAGCCACGCGGCTGCTCGACAACCCGGAGTTGTGCCATGCTATGTCGCGCGTTCACAACCCTTACGGCGATGGGCAGGCAAGCCCCCGCATTGGGCAGCTAATCCATTCATTCTTAACGAAATAAAGTTCGCGGCAAAACGCCATCCAAAGCTGCGTAGGGCGCTACAAACCACCGGAAAACTTGCCATCGCTCCCTATAATGTGACCGGGAGAAGAAAGTGCCCGCCAAGACCACTACGATTCCGATCCGAACCCGGAGGCAGTCTCACGAGCAGGCGGACGATCTATACGACCGGCTGGCGCGGAAGGTGATCGGCCAGCCCGCCGCCATCGACGCCATCGTGCCTTATGTGCAGATCTACCAGGCGGGCCTGGCGCCCGAAGGAAGGCCGGCGGGCGTGTTTCTCCTGCTCGGCCCCACCGGTACGGGAAAAACCAGGACCGTGGAAGCGCTGGCCGAAGTGCTGCACGGCAACCCGAAGAGCATCCTGAAGGTGGATTGCGGCGAGTTCCAGCTCGAGCACGAGGTAGCGCGGCTCATCGGCGCGCCGCCGGGCTACCTGGGGCATCGGGAAACGCAGCCGCTGTTGACGCAGATGAAGCTGAATGCCGTCGCCAGCGAGCACTCGAATCTCTCCATCGTGCTGTTTGACGAAATCGAGAAGGCCGCGCCGTCGATGCAGCGCCTATTGTTGGGCGTCCTGGACAAAGGCACGCTGCGGCTGGGCGACAACACCGGCGTGAACTTCGAGCGCAGCGTCATTTTCATGACCAGCAACCTGGGCGCGCGCGGCATGCTGCGCGAACTGGCGCCGGCCTTCGGTTTCGAAAGCGGCGCGCCGCGTGAACCCGGCGGTCGCGGCCGCAAACTGTCGGGCATCGCGCTCGACGCGGTGCGGCGCAAGTTCTCGCCCGAGTTCGTCAACCGCATCGACGCCGTGGTGACCTACCAGCCGCTCGGGCGCGAGGAACTGGCCGCGATTCTCGATCAACACATCGAGGAGCTGCAGCGGCACATCCTTTCGCGCCTGGGCCCGCGCGGCTTCGAACTGCGGGTGGAGGACGGATGCCGCAGAGAACTGCTGCGGTTGGGCACCAGCCTCGAATCCGGCGCGCGGGAATTGAAGCGGGCCATTCACCGCCGTCTCCTGCAGCCGCTGGCGGTGATGCTCTCGCGCGGCGACTTAGAACCGGGCTCGCGGGTCACGGTCAGCTACGACGAGGCGCAAGGCGACCTCCATTTCAGTACCGGCAACGCGGCGACGGCGGCGGCATAGTCTCTGCCCGGCACAAAGGAAGCCCTTGGTTGCGGTTGGGGAGCGCTGCGAAAAACTCTTGGGACGGATGATCGTGAATGTTCCCGTTCGCGATGTCGAGTGCGATGAAATCTGGGGCTTCGTGGGCAAGAAGGAAGGCCACAAGCGTGACGAAGAAAAGTCTGATGAGGCCATCGGGGACGCTTACTGCTTCGTTGCCATCGAGCGGAACACAAAACTGGTCCTAGATTTCACCCTTGGCCGTAGGAATCAAGCCACGACAGACGTTTTCATCCAGAGTCTGAGAGAGGCCACGGCCAACCAGAACTTTCAAATCACAACAGATGGCTTCGGTCCCTATATTGGCGCGATTGACAGTACCCTATCGGATCGAGTGGACTTCGCCAGGCTCATCAAAGTGTACGCTGCTCCCCGTGAAGGTGAAGCTCGTTACTCTCCGGCAAACGTGGTTGATACGGAGGCGGTACCAGTTCTGGGAGACCCCGATCCGAAGCGGATCTGCACGTCTATCGTAGAGCGCCAGAACCTCACTATGCGCATGCAGATTCGCCGACTCACGCGGTTGACGAACGCCTTCGCAAAGAAGTGGGAGAACTTGTGGGTCGCGCTATGTTTGCACTTCGCCTACTACAACTTCTGCCGGATTCACCGCAGTCTTCGCATCACACCGGCAATGGAGGCGGGGATTACAGATCGGGTATGGACAATAGGCGAACTTGTAGCGTAGTATTTAACGAGGTATGGCCCCCCTGAGGCATTTTGCACCGCTCGTGGTTAAGAAAGCGTCATTCTCCTTGACTCTCGGTGGGATCAAATGATACTATCAGGCCAGAGGCTGAGTTCAGCGTGTGCTGTCAGCTTGGCCAAGGCAGCACTGGAGGAATGCGGTCGGTTCTGGTTCGGCAATGAAAAAGTTGAATCGGAGTTGTACGAGCTGGATCTGCTGACCGAGGAGCAACGGTATATGGCCGTTGATATTGTGCTCCAGGAAATCGCCCCCTGTTGGCGGTTAGGCCCCCAGCCCCCAAATGACATTTCTCGGTCCGGTCATCAGCTATACGCATTCTACTGGGATTCTCCAGAATTCAAGAAGTTCATGTATTTCAAATTTGCTATCTTGCCCGACGCCAAGAGGAACCATCTAGTACTACACTCTTTCCATGAATCTACCGATAAGGAATCAAATGATCTGCTTTGAATGCGGACGAAATAATCTGGAGCCATCTTGGGTCTCATTGACCAGTAGCCGTAATAATGAGTCGTTCACTGTCGAGCTGAACGGGTTCAAGTGTCAAGACTGTGGGTTCCAAACGGTTGATAGCAGCCAAAGTGCAGAACTCACTCGATTGGTGTCAGACGCCTACCGCGTATCCCATGGTCTGCTAACCGGAGAAGAGATCAAGGCTCGCCGCAAGCAACTAGGTATGTCGCAAGAGGAATTCGCGGATTACCTTGGGGTAGGAGGCGCCAGCATCAAGCGTTGGGAGTCGGGGAAGATCCAAGAGAAGGCCATGGACGAACTGCTTCGGTTGAAGACCGATCCAGAAGCGGCTCGCCGAAATCTTCAAGATGTCGAATCGCAAGTGCAAGACGTTCTTGTTCTGTCTGTTGGAGTAATCTGCGGAAAGAGCATTGAGTTGTCGCTCCCGTCCCGCGAACAGCGTTACTTGCCAGTTTCGCGCATCGTTCTGGATGACGCTGCACTGCGCGATATGGTACCCGAAATGGAACCGGTTTGGGCTGCTGCATGATGCAGATATCGCAGACAAAGGAACAAATCCGCGACCTTTTGGAGTTGCAGAATCACTGCGAACTTGAGGGCATCACTCTTCAGTCATGCAATACCATTAGGGCTAAAGCTGGCACTACCTTTAAGGAGCCATTTGCAGCCAGGCCATCACTGAGCAATGTGGCCTCATCGGTTCAAGGGGGCAGGCTCATAGCCGAAGTTTCGTTCGAGTACAGCGCATGGGATTCCTCTGAGCCGTCAGAACGTTTGTTCTTGGTCAACTGTACATTCGAAGTCTGTTACTTGCTCCATGATTACATACCAAGTGAGCCTGAGCGCTTGGCTTTTAGCCGAGGAACGGCCGTCTTCAATTGTTGGCCCTATGCCCGCGAGTTCCTGAGGGACATAACTGCGCGGATCGGGCACCAGACTCCGACCCTCCCCCTTTTGCGCATCATTCCAAAGAAGGCTGAGGATTCCCAAGTCGAGCAGATTTCCGCTCCCCATCATGGAGAGGATGCGCGGCCAGAACACAGTTGAGAGTTTCAACGCACCTTTGGGACACTGCCAGCCCTTGACACGGCCCATTGTAAGTGTAAACATTTATAGTGCGATGCTCACCGAGCGGCAGAAAGCCATCCTCGACTTCATCGTGGAATTCCGCCGCGAGCACGGCTGCTCGCCGTCCATCCCCGAGATCCAGCGCGCATTCTCCATCCGCAGCCCCAACGGCGTCGCCGGCCACCTGCTTGCGTTGGAAGCCAAGGGTTACATCCACCGCGCCGAACGCGGCTCGCGGCAGATCGACCTCGCCGGCCCGCTTTACGGACGCCGGGCCAGCCTCTCCGACATCCCGCTGTTCGGCCAGATTCCGGCCGGGCCGCCCGACGCCATCGCCGCCGCCCCACCGGAAGGCTGCGTTTCCGTGGACGAGGCCACGCTGGGATTCCGGCCAGCCGAAGGCTGCTTCGCACTGAAGGTGCGCGGCGATTCCATGAAGGACGCCGGCATCCTCCCCGGCGACACCGTGGTGGTGCAGCCGACGCCCTCGCCCCGCGCCGGGCAGATCGTGGCGGCGCTGATAGACGGCGAAAGCACCCTCAAGCGCCTGGTCCGGATGAAGGGGCGCTGGTTCCTGAAAGCCGAGAACCCCGCCTACCCGGAACTCTATCCCCGATCGGACCTGGTGATTCAGGGAGTCGTTCGCACAGTCATCCGCAAGCTGGATTGAAGCGTGGGTGCTCAGATCCATCGAACGCGATCCTGGCGCCATGGCAGGCTGCTCCAACCGCTCACACCGCCTCACTTCGCGGATGCTTTGAGATCGACGCCGTATCCCTAGGGATGAATAAGTGCTTTGCTGAATTTATCCCAGAACTATCTGGGGGCCACTCTCAGGAGCGACAGGAGAACACCGGTGAAACGAGCTCTAGTACTGTCG
>CAZLOS010000158.1:0-11512 GCA_964561215.1 uncultured Solibacteraceae bacterium
GCAAGTCCGCCGCCCGGCCTCGTCCACCGGGCGCTAAAGCGCCCGCAGGTGGAATCCGCCATCCAGATTCAGCACCTGTCCGGTGGAGTAGTCCAGAAGGCCGTCGGCCAGTGCGCGCACGGCCAGCGCGATGTCGTTGGCTTCGCCCATCCGCCGCTGGGGGAGCAACCCGCCGGCAATCTTTTCCTCGTAGACTTTTTCCACCTTGGCAATCATGTCCGTGCGGATGATGCCGGGCCGGATCTCAAACACTTTGATCCCCAGCGCGGCCAACCGCACCGCCCACAACGCCACCGCCATGCTCAGGCCGGCCTTCGAGATGCAGTATTCGCCGCGGTTGGTGGAAGCCGTGTAGCTGGACATCGAGGTCACGAAGACGATCCTTCCGCTCCCTTGCTCCACCATCCACCGCGCGGCCTGCTGCGTGAGGAAGTACGGGCCTTTGAGGTTGGTCGAAATAACCTCGTCGAAGCTCTCTTCGGTGGCCTCGAGAATATCGAGGCGCTCGCGCGGCGCCATGCCGGCATTGTTTACCAGCAGGTCCAGTTGGCCGAATTGATCGCGCGCGAAGCTCATGAGCGCGTGCCGGTCCGCCGGGCTTGAGATATCGCACCGAAAGATTTCGCAGCCGGTCTCGGCGCGCAGGGATTCGGCGGCATCCAACCGGCCCCGGTAAGTCGCCAGCACGCGGTGGGTCTTGGCCAGCTCGGTGGCGATGCCGCGCCCGATGCCCCGGCTCGCCCCGGTCACTATAGCAGTGGGTTTTTCCATCTTAGAAGTCCATTATCTTGCCGCGAGGGCCGCTCCGATGGCTTTCGACAATTGTTCAAAAGTAAAAACTTCGACGAACGGCTCTCCGCCCACGAAAACCGTGGGCGTGTGCGAAACACCCCGCGCGATGCCGTCCTGATAGTCCTTTTCGACCGGATCCCGGTAGCGCGCATTGTCGAGCGCCTCTGCGGCCCGTTCGGGCGCTACGCTGTGTTTCGACGCAAACTCTTTCAATCCGTCGATGAAATTGGCATCCGTGGTGGCGCGAATCGAGGAGAGCATGTGCCGCCGGTAGGCGAAACCGAGTTCCGGTTTCACCTCGTGGAAGAAGCGCGCCGCCACGGCGGCCTGCCGCGCCCAGGAATGCTTGGGAAGCGGAAAATCCCGGTGCTCGAAAGCGGCCTTTGCGCCGAAGGCGGGCAGCAGTTTCTCGTCCAGCATCTTACGGTAGGTGGCGCAATCCGGGCACTGCAGGTCCTCATACGCGACAACCCGCACTGGGCTCGAAGCCAGGCCCTCCACCACGCCCTGCGGCGGCTGCGCAGTCGCGCCCAACGTCATCATTGCGAACATGGCAAGTCTCTTCATTTGACTATTCGGCCCGCGAATCCCGCCTACGATTGCGCAGGCGCGCAAGCAGGCGACCGGCAGCCACCGCGCCGTCGCCTAGCGCGTGTTCATAGGCCATCTGGCGCTCGACGCGGCTGAAACCGTAACCCACGCGGTTGTAACGGTCCAGGCTGAGCCCCTCTACGTAAGTCCCGGCGAATGCGACGGCCGCCTTGGGGATTACCCCCGCGCCGAAGGGGATCTTTTCGGCCATCTTGCGAGCCAGGGCGCGCCAGCCGAACGCCGCCGCGATAATGGAGCCGATCTGGCCCCGCTGCTCGCGATAGCCTACCGGCCGGTCGCTCGCCGCGGCGATCAGGAAGGCCATGCGCACCTGGTTCAGGGTGAGGAAACTCGTATCGGAGGCGAACTCGCCGATGACCCAGGGCATAGTCAGCAGGTTGGGCATCAAGTCCGGAATCGCGGCAGCCAGGGCGAACACCGCGTTCTCCCTGGCGATGGTATGAATCACATGATCCACCACAGGTTGGCGGAAGGGGAACAAACGGCGCGCCAGCGGCAGCCCCAGTGCTTCGCGCTGCCTGATGATCTGCACGACCGTCCGCTCGGGGTTGCCCGGCGAAAAGCTGAACGCATCCGACGGGCCCGGCAACCCCTCCTCGTAGATTTCAATATCGACCGTCCGGGGCGCCCCCGCATCGCCAACGCGATAGAGAACGGAGGCTGTCTCCCAGCGTTTGCCGCGCGAAATGGCCGCCGGGGCGAAATAGTCCTCCATCGCGTTGTAACTACGGCTGGAGGAAGCCACCAGGCCGATGCTGACCGGGCGCTCGGCGGCCGTGCGAATGTCGTTGGGATCCAACTTCGCCACCGCCGCGCGAATCTGCTGCAAAAACATCCCAGGCATAGGGCTCTCGTCAGCCGGGGCGTTCCGCCTGCTTCAAGCGGAACATCACCTCGATCGACTTCCTCCATTCTACAGCCAGCCCGATACGCTCCACTTCGATGGCGGGAGAGAAGTAGCGGAGAACGGTCTCGGTCTGCGGGTGAAAGTCCAACGCCGGGGCGACCAGGAGCAGGCGCGGCGGCTGCGATCGCAACTCGATGCCGGGGAAATAGCCGCGTCCAGCGAACTCGCCTCGTTCCAGGTGCCAGACCACACGCATCCAGTAGTCCAGTGCCTGGAGGGGAAGATGGATGTCCTCGCTGGCCTTCAGTTCGAGGACGGCCAACCGGCCGGAGCGGTCGACGGAAACCAGGTCCATGATTCCGCGCTGGCCTCCGGCGAGCGCCGGCACTTGCGAGTACACGGCTTCGGGAACGAGCGTGGCGTCAATGGATTCCATGTTCTCGCGCACACGCGCTTCAAGTAGACGCTCGGGAGTGCCGGCGCTTGTCCGGTGTTCCGGTCCAGATCCATCGCGGCGGTTCTCCAGGCTGGTGTCGAGGTTACCGTAGTCGGCGGGATCGAGACGGCGTTCCAGCCCGCTCTCGTCGTACGCCCACGCCGCCCACGCGGCCGCGCGCGGATTCAGGTAGCGCAGCCGCTGCAAGGTCAACCGCTCCGCGCCCGCCGGCGTGTATAGAGCCAATCCTTCGACGGTGAGTCGCCGCTCGCGCTTCCGCAGGTAGTCCAACCAGATCAGCCCGAAGGTGAGTGCGCCTGCCGCATCCCGCGCCTCGGGGCCGGTTCCCAGCGCCGCCCACGCGCGCCCGCCCTGCTTCACCAGGGCGCGCGGATAAGATGGCGACAGGCTGTGCGTCAAGTCCGCTTCCGTGGTCAGCTCCGCGAGCGTCCATGCGGGAAACTGCCGGCGTAGAAAACGCCTGAACTGTTCACGAAACACCATGCGCGCGCCTCGCCGCTCCACGCTCTGGCCTTGCGGCCGCGCCAGGTCGACCAGGGTCAGTTGTCCCTGTTGCTTGGCGAACTTCTCCACACACAGCTCGAGCTTCGCCGCAGTTTCGCTGGCCACTCCCACGATGCGCCGCGTCAGGTTGCGCGTCTTGTCCCAGGCCTGGATCCACAGCCTTTCGCCGCGGCGTTCTACGGCGTATAGGCCCGGTTCGAGAAGGATGGGTTCTTCGCCCGGCTCGAGCAGTGCGGGCTGGCGGGAACGGTCGAGGAAACGCTCGATCGCCGCTTGGGCCTCGGCGGGCCCGGCGGGCTTCGTCATCGTTCACTATTATAGAAACGAGATGCTCGCCGAAAGGATTCAACAAGTCGAGGAACGCATCCAGAATGCCGCACGACGCGCCGGACGCAAGCGTGAGGAGATCACGCTCATCGCCGTCACCAAGATCTTCCCCGCGTCGGCCATCCGCGAGGCATATGATCTGGGCCTTCGTCATTTCGGTGAAAACTACGTGCAGGAATTCGCGGGCAAACGGCCCGAACTCGGCGATCTCAGCGAGGCGACCTATCATTTAATCGGCCATCTGCAGTCGAACAAGACCAAGATCGCGGCGGACCTGTTCCAGGTGATCCAGACCGTGGATTCGGCGAAACTGGCGCGGCGGTTGTCCGAATGCGGCCACGCGATCGGCGTGATGATCGAGGTGAAGCTTTCCGAGGAAGGATCGAAGAGCGGCGCAGCCGTCGAAGAGTTGCCGGCCCTGGTGGACGCCATCCGCGCGCTGCCGAACCTGAACCTCACCGGCCTGATGACCATGCCGCCATGGTCGGAAGACGCCGAACTCTCGCGCCCCTACTTCCGGCGGCTGCGCGAGCTGGCCCAAGCGCACGGCCTGTCGCATCTATCCATGGGGATGTCGCACGATTTCGAAGCGGCCATCGAGGAAGGCGCCACCCACATTCGCGTGGGGACGGCGCTGTTCGGGTCTCGCAAATACGCGTGAAGGTCGGATTCTACTCCCCGCTTCCCCCGCAGCGCACGGGCGTCGCGGACTACTCGGCCGCGCTGCTCGGCGCGTTGCGCCGCCTGGGCGAAGTGGAAGTGGACGCGCGCGACGCGGACGTGTTCCTCTATCACCTGGGCAACAACAGCCTGCACCGCGAAATTTACGCGCGTGCCGTCGAGCGGCCGGATATAGTGGTGCTGCACGACGCCGTCTTGCAGCACTTCTACCTCGGAACGCTCGACGAAGCGTCCTACATCGAGGAATTCGTTTACAACTACGGCGAATGGAACCGGGATCTGGCGGCCGACCTGTGGCGCAACCGGGCCCGGTCGGCGCAGGACGCGCGCTACTTCGACTACCCCATGCTGCGCCGCGTCGCCGAGGTCTCCCGCGCCGTTGTTGTGCACAATCCGGCGGCGGCGGCGGCGGTATTGCGCCATGCGCCTCGGGCGCGCGTGGTCGAGATTCCTCATCTGTTCGTGCCGCCCCCGGCGCCGCCGGCCGTGGAGGAAGTACGCCTGCGCGAGAACTGGCATCTATCCCCCGGGACGTTCCTGTTCGGGGTTTTCGGGTATCTACGGGAGTCCAAGCGCCTGTGGAGCGTGCTGAAAGCGTTCGCGCGGGTGTGCGAGGCCGGCATCGACGCCGCGTTGCTCGTTGCGGGTGAATTCGTGTCGTCCGATCTGGAACGCGCCATCGCGCCGGCGCTCGCGCGGCCCGGCATCGTGCGTGCCGGCTTCATGCGTGAGGAGGACTTCTGGCGCGCCGCGCACGCTGTGGACGCCTGCATCAATCTGCGCCATCCGGCGGGCGGAGAAACCAGCGGCATCACGGTACGCCTGATGGGAATCGGCAAGCCGGTTGTAACGACGGACAGCGGTGAGAATTCGTCCTATCCGCCGGAGGTTTGCCTGCGGGTCCCCGCCGGTATTGCCGAACCCGATGCGCTGGCCGAGAGTATGATATGGCTTACGCTGTTCCCCCAGGACGCCCGCCGGATCGGCCGTCGTGCCGGTAAGTGGATCGCCGAGCACCACGCGCTCGATACCGTCGGTGCGCGCTATTGGAAGTTACTATGCGACTTGCATCGTTCATCCTGATCGCGGCCCTTTCGCTCTCCGCCGCGCCAACAGCAATCGAAAAGAGCTTACATGTCCGCGTGCGTATGCGGGACGGAGTGCACTTGTGCGCCAACGTCTTCAGGCCGGCGGGCAACGGACGCTATGCCACGATCCTGGTGCGCACGCCTTACAACAAGGGCAAAGACATCACTCCCGGTTGGCGGGCGCTTGTCGAACACGGTTACGCGGTAGTGGTTCAGGACGTGCGAGGGCGCTTCGACTCAGAGGGAATTTTCGATCTGTACTACCAGGAGATGCCGGACGGCGACGATACGCTGAATTGGATCGCGGCGCAGCCTTGGTCAAGCGGCAAAATCGGCATGTATGGCGGATCGTACCTCGGCATTGCGCAGTGGAGAGCGGCGCTTTCCGGGAACCCGCATCTGAAGGCAATCTTACCCCTGGTTTCCGGAGACGACGAATACCTGGACCGTTTCTACTCGAAGGGTGGGGAGATGAAACTCGGGCACCGTTTACTCTGGATGTCGGAGCATTTTTCCGCGCCGGGCTCCCCTAAGCCGGACTTCAACCGTTACATCTGGCGTCTGCCGCTGCGCATGGCCGACCGCGCCGCGACCGGCCAACATTCCGCCATGTGGCAGCGGGCGCTCGACCACCCGTCCTACGACGACTTCTGGAAGTCGGTGAGCGTGCGCAGTCATATCGAGAAGATCAAAGTCCCGGTGTTTGCCATTGGCGGCTGGTACGACAACTACGTCGAGAGCGACCTGGAAGCCTTTACTTTGCTGCGTAAACTGGGCCGTCCCAACCGGCTCATCGTGGGCCCCTGGGCGCACAACATGTCGTACAAATTCCCGGACATGGACTTCGGCGGGCAGACCACAATCCCGTTGCGAGAATTGCAGCTTGCATGGTTCGACTACTGGCTGCGAGGTTCTTCGGCGGCGCCCTCCACGCCTCCCCTGCGGTACTTCGTGATGGGTGCGAACCAGTGGCGCGAGGCAGACGAGTGGCCGCCCAAGGGGATCCGATATGTGTCGTTCTACCTCGCGAGCAGTGGACATGCGAACTCGGTTTCGGGCAACGGTGTGCTAGGGGAGAGCGAGCCCGACGTGAACCCCGCGGACAGGTTCGTGTACGACCCGATGAAGCCCGTGCCTACCGTGGGTGGCGCGGTTTGCTGTAACCCGAAGAAGTTCCTCTGGGGGCCGCTGGATCAGAGGCAGGTCGAGCGCCGTCGGGATGTACTGGTCTACACCAGCAGTCCCCTCAAGCATCCCCTGGAGATCGCCGGCCCAGTGCGCGTTGTGCTTTATGCCGCGACCTCGGCCGCCGACACGGACTTCACCGCCAAGCTGGTAGACGTTTGGCCCGACGGACGCGCCATCAACCTCACCGACGGCATCCTGAAGCTGCGCTGCCGGGAATCGCTTGCCAAACCGGTGCCCGCAAAGCCGGGCGAGATCTACCGCATTACGATCGACGCCGGTCCGACCGCCGTTCTCTTCCCGAAGGGGCACGCGATCCGGGTGGAAGTTTCGTCGAGCAACTTCCCGCGATTCGCGCGCAATCTCAACACGGGCCGCCCGGCCGCCGAGGATACCGAGGTTCGCACGGCGCGACAGACGATCTATCACGACCGCCGGCATCCGTCGCACCTGCTTCTGCCCGTGGTCAAGTGAGGAGGCCTAGCGGCCGCCAGCCTCCCGCCGCCCGTTGCGCACGCCCGCGACGAACCACACCAGCGCCAGCGCGCCCAGCGCGAACACCGTGTCTCCCGGCACGCGCAGCCAGCGCAAAGTTTGCATCAACGGCGTGCCCAGGAATTCGGAGCTGCGCGCGTACCAGTAGCCCTGGTCCACGGAAGCCCACGTTTGCAACAGGCCGACAGGCAGGAGGCTGCCCACGCACATCGCAAACAGGCCGATGTTCATCGCCCAGAATGCGAACTTCAGCCGCCGCTCGTTCCACGCCGCGCCTGGCACAAGCGCCCGCAGGCACACCAGCGTCAAGCCGATGCCCAGCATCCCGTAGACGCCGAACAGCGCGGCGTGGCCGTGCACCGGCGTGGTGTTCAGGCCCTGCATGAAATAGAGCGCGATGGGAGGGTTGATCATGAATCCGAACAAGCCAGCGCCCACCATGTTCCAGAACGCCACAGCGACAAAGAAGTAAATCGGCCACTTGTAGCGGGCCGCCCAAACGGTCAGCCGGCCGCGCCGCAGATCGTCAAGCGCGGGATAGGCTACCAGCACCAGCGGCACGACCTCGAGAGCGCTGAACACGGAGCCCCAGGCCAGCGCCACAGTCGGCGTCCCGGCGAAGTACAGGTGATGGCAGGTACCGATGATGCCTCCCGCCAGGTAAACTGTCGCCGATAGCAGAGCCGCCTTGGCCGCCAGCTTTGGCTTTATGAGGTTCAGCCGCGTGAAGAAGAACGCAATGACCGTGGTGGCGAACACTTCAAAGAAGCCCTCCACCCACAAGTGCACCACCCACCAGCGCCAGTATTCGACCATCGACAGGTGTGTGTGCTGTCCCCAGGTGAGGCCCGCTCCATAGAAGAGGCCGATGGCGGCCCCGGAAATCAGAAACAGCCAGAGCAGGTGGCGCTGCTCGCCCGCGTTCTTCAGCGCTGGGCGGATGGAACGGATCACCAGGGATAGCCAGATCAGCAAGCCCGCGAAAAGGAGTAGCTGCCAGCCGCGGCCCAGGTCGACGTACTCATAGCCCTGGTGGCCCCACAGAAACGAGGCTGCGTCGGAGAGCTTGTTCTGAACGCTCATCCATTCCCCGGCGAGCGATCCGGCAACAATCACCAGCAACGCCAGAAACAGCACATTCACGCCGAGCTTCTGCCACTTCGGCTCATGTCCGCTTACCAGGGGACCGATAAAAAGGCCCGCCGCGAGCCAGCTTGTGGCGATCCAGAAGATCCCGAGCTGCACGTGCCAGGTGCGCGTCACGGCGTAAGGGAGCACTTCAGCCAGCTTGACGCCATAGAAACCCTCACCTTCCACGCCGTAATGCGCCGTGATTACCCCCATCAGAATCTGTACCAGGATCAGCGCCGCCACCACCCAGAAGTACTTCAGCGTGGCCTGCTGGGAAGGGCTGGCGCTCCACGCGCCGAGCGGATCGGAGGTGGGCAGCACTCCGAGTTCCTCCTCCTTCCGCCTCTCGCTCGCGTACCACCAGACCATGGCGCAGATGCCGGCCAGCAGCATGAGGATGCTCACGCCGGTCCACATCACGCTTTCGCCCGTGGGACGGTTCTCCACCAACGGCTCGTGAGGCCAATTATGGGTGTAGCTGACGTTGTCGCCGGGGCGGTTGGTCGACGCGGCCCATGCCGTCCAGAAGAAGAATGCGCTCAAATCTTGCATGCGCGAAGCGTCGCGGACGGCGCCGGCAGGAATCGCGTAACTCGTGTTGCCGCGCATGAACACGTCGCTGTAGTGCTTGACGCACGCCGCATAGGCTTTCGCGCGCGCGGCGTCGATCCGGATGGTGTTCGTCGCCGGGTCGTAGGTGTTGGCACGGTAGAGTTGGACCAGACGCCCCCGCAGGCGGGCCTGGTCCTCGTTGCCCAGTTCGCCGTACGGCTTGCCCAGGTCCGCCTGCGCCCAACCGTCCAAAACATAGGCCGCTTCGCGATGGAGCCAGTCCGCCGTCCAGTCCGGTGCCACGTAACTGCCATGCCCCCAGATGGAACCCACTTCCATGCCTCCCATCGACTGCCAGACATTCTGTCCGCGGCCGATGGCGCCCGCCGCAACCACTTCCTCGCCTTCGTTCGTCACTACGCGATCGGGGAGCGGAGGCATCTGTTGGTAGATGCGCGTTCCAATCCAGCCCAGAATGCTGAAGCTGATCGCCACTACCGCCGCAAAACCCAGCCAGAGTCTTCTCATCTGCACGGTTCTCCTGTCCGTAATCAGGTTGAACCAGCACGCGCAGCCGCGCCATGACTTTAGTCACAAAACGCGGTCGCGCCGCATAAAATTGAGAGTCGTGCACAGGCATGATATCCTTGCGGGAGGTTGGCGCTCCACGCCGATCATCCCTGGCCATGCGTCTTTTTAGGGTCTTCATTCCCACGAGCGTGCTCGCGTTGTTGATTTCCGAGGTCACGATCGTATTCTTCTGCTACATCCTGGCCAGCTACATCCTGATCGACGTGGACCCCGTGGTGTTTCTCTTCTACGACAGCGGGGCCACGCGGATCTGTGTCGTGGTGGCGACCTTGATTGCAGGCCTCTACTTCCAGGATCTCTACACAAACCTGCGCGTCCGCAGCAAGACTCTTTTGTTTCAACAACTTTGCCTGGCGCTGGGCGTTGCCTTCCTGGCGCAGGGCTTCCTTAGCTACGGAGCGTCTTCCTGGGTGCTGCCGCGCTGGATCATGATGCTGGGCAGCGCGTTTTGTCTCGTGTTGCTCACGGCCTGGCGGTTGATGTTCAGCGCGGCCGGGTTGTCCGTGATCGGCAACCAGAAGGTTCTGTTCCTGGGGCGCTCCCAGGTGGTGACCGAAATCGCGGAGCGGCTCAAGGAGCTTCCCCAGCTTGGCTTCACCGCCATCGGCTACGTGGACGATGCCCCGCAAGGCGAATTGATCGCAGGCGTTCCCTGGTTGGGCGAAGTGAAAGCTCTTCGACAAGTCGTGGAGCAGTATAAGCCGGATCGCATCGTGGTAGGTCTGGCCGAACGTCGTAACCGGCTGCCCGTGATCGACTTGCTGGATCTCCGCTTGTCGGGCCTCCAGGTGGACGAATCAGCCACGGCGTTCGAGAACGCTTTCGGCAGAATATGCGCGCGAGAGCTGCGTCCCGGCCACCTTATTTTCAGCGCCGAATTAGGGCCGAGCGCCGGGAAACTGACGCTGCAGTCGATTTACTCATCTCTCATCGCGTTAGTGGGAGCGGTGGTTACGCTGCCCATCATGCTGCTGGTAGCGGTGGCGGTGAAGCTGGGTTCGCCGGGGCCAGTTCTGTTCCGGCAGACGCGCGTGGGACGCAACAATGTGCCGTTCACGCTTTACAAATTCCGATCCATGCGTGACGGCGCCGAGTCAACCACGGGCGCCATCTGGGCCGTGGAAAACGATCCGCGCGTGACGCGGGTGGGCCGCTGGCTGCGCCGTCTGCGGCTTGACGAGTTACCTCAATTCTTCAACGTGCTCCGCGGCGAGATGTCCATCGTGGGCCCGCGCCCGGAGCGGCCCGAGTTCGTCAGCATGCTCACCGAAAAGATCCCGTACTACCGCCAGCGGCACTCGGTCAAACCCGGGATCACGGGGCTTGCGCAAATCAGCCACAAGTATTCGGATTCGCTGGAGGATACCATTACGAAGCTCGAATACGACCTCTACTACATCAAGAACCTGTCCCCGGCTCTGGACGCCTACATCGTCTTCCACACGATCAAGGTGATGCTGCTCGGCCGCGGCGCGCAGTAGAGCGGCGCGCTACTGGGACGTTTCAGATTTCCAGGCGCAATAGGTCTGGTACCCGCCGGAGAGATTCTTCACCCGGAAGCCGTGCTGGCTCAGAATGCGGCAGGCGTAATAGGCCCGCTGTCCGACACCACAGTTGATCCAGATCTCGCGGTCGCGCGGCAATTCCGCCAACCGGTCGCGCAACTGTCCCAAGGGAATGTTGACCGCGTTGTCCATACAACCACACTGGAACTCGCCGGGTTCACGAACATCCAGCACGAAGGCGGGTGTGCCCGCCAGATCGCGCCAAGACGCGAGTTCCACGTCGCCGCGCAAGACGTTGGAAGCCACCATGCCGGCCAGGTTCACCGGATCTTTGGCGGCACCGCACTGCGGCGCGTAGCACAGTTCCGCCTGTTCCAGATCGAACACCGTGCCGCGCATCTCGATGGTGGTGGCGATGACGTCGATACGGCGTTCCACGCCCTCTTCACCCACGGCCTGCGCGCCCAGAATCAGACCGTCCGGCTTTCGGAATAGCAGTTTGAGGTGAATGGGTTTGGCTCCGGGGTAGTAGCCGGCGTGGTGGGGTGTGTGCAGATACACGGCCTCGAAATCGTTCCTGCCCGCGCGGCGCAGGCTCTTTTCGGTCGCGCCGGTCAGTGCCGCAGTCAGGCCGAAACAGCCGCAGACAGCGGTCCCTTGCGCACCACGAAAACGGGCGTCGCGCCCAGCGACGACATCCGCCGCAACGCGCCCCTGCCGGTTGGCGGGGCCGGCCAGCGGGATC
>CAZLOS010000159.1:0-11437 GCA_964561215.1 uncultured Solibacteraceae bacterium
CCACCGCGCTCCCTTCAAGCTAGAATAGATCTACGTGCGCCAAGCCGGAAGGCGCGGTTATGCCCCCGAACATTCACATTCGGGTGAACTTCTTATGATAGTTCTTCGTTTCTCATTGTGGAAGCCAATGCGAGGCGGCCCTGAGCGATGGGCCACCCGGTTGGGTTCGGAGAATGAGACGAGTCATGGCAACCGTTGCGCTCAGTCTGGCAAACGGGCCTCTCACGGCGGGCCGGCAGTGGCCCCTGAGGTGGGCGAGCGGCGAAGCGAGCCGAATTAGGCAGGTGCCGGCGGAAAACTTGGATTCCGAAGTCCAACTGATTGCGCAATGCCTGGCCGGTGAAGACGAGGCCTGGGAAGACCTTGTGAAGGCCTACACACGGCGTGTCTACGCCATGTGCTACCGGTTCACGAACAGCCCCACGGAGGCCCAGGATCTCACGCAAGAGGTCTTTTTGCGGGTGTTCCGCACGCTCAAGAGTTTCCGCGCGGGCGAAGGATCCTTTCTTGTTTGGCTGACGCGCCTGACGCGGAATCTGCTGATCGATCACTACCGGCGCAACCGGACGGACCGTGTGACGGATTCGATTGAGGATCAACTGGGAGTGCTGGAAGAGAAGGCGTCGCTTTCGACCCGCACGGACGGGATGCTGGCCGGGCGGGAAGCGAGCGAGGTGCTGCAGGCGGGATTGGCGAGGTTGTCGCCCGAACTTCGTGAAGCGGTGATCCTGCGGGACGTGGAAGAACTGGAGTACCGCGAAATCGCTCAAGTGCTGAATGTGCCGGAAGGAACTGTGAAGTCGCGGTTGAACAGAGGGCGGGCCGAACTGGTCCGGGTGCTGCGAAGGCACAAGGTCGTAGTATGAACTGCGCGGAACTGGAAATCCTGCTCTGCGACTACCTGGACGGTGCGCTCCCCGCGGAGCGCAAAGCCGAGGTAGAGGCACACCTTGCCGGGTGTGCCTCCTGCGCGAGCCTGGCCAAGGATGCCCAGGCGGCGGTGGAATTCATCGGGCGCGCCGAAGTGGTGGAGCCCCCGCCGGAACTGCTGACGCGGATTCTGTTCCATCTCCGGGGCGAGGTCCAGCGGGAAGCGCCCGTGGCCGCCGGAGCGAGGCATTGGTTCGCCCAATGGCTGCGGCCGGTGCTGCAACCGAAGTTCGCCATGGGCATGGCCATGACTGTATTGTCGTTGTCCATGTTGGGGCGGTTTGCCGGAATCGAAGTGCGGCAATTGACCGCGGCGGACCTGGACCCGGTCAAGATCGTGATGAACATCGAAGACCGGGTGCATCGCGGTTGGCTGGCGGTGAGGAAGTATTACGAGAATTTGCGGCTGGTCTATGAAATCCAGACCCGGATTCAGGAATGGACCGTGCCGGAGGAAGGCGATCAGCCTGCGGCGGATGATGCGGCCAAGGGGCCCGCGACGGACGGGGCCTCGGGCAGGCCGTCGACGGATCGTCGTGAAAGAGGTGCGAAATGAACTGCGTAAACCATGCGGAGGTTCCCGCGACGGCATACTGCCGGACGTGCGGAAAAGCGCTGTGCCCGGAATGCCAGAGGCAGGCGGAAGGCACCGTCTTCTGTGCCGAGCATGTTCCCGCTCCGCGGCCGGCGAGTCCACCCCCGATATCGGCGGTGCCTCCCCGGCCGGGGGCCGACGTGAGTCCGGGCCTGGCATTCGTCCTGGGCCTGATTCCCGGCGTGGGCGCGGTTTACAACGGACAGTACGCCAAGGGGGTGATCCACGTCGTCATCCTGGGCCTGCTGATCAGCATCACCAGTTCCGGGGCCGCGGGCAGTCTGGAGGCGTTGTTCGGCCTTCTCATCGCGGTGTGGTTCTTCTACATGGCCTTCGAGGCGTATCACACGGCCAAGAAACGGCAGTTAGGACAGCCGGTCGACGAGTTTTCGAGCCTGGTTCCGCTGAAGGGCGGCAGCAACGGCTTCCCGGTGGCGCCGGTGATCCTGATCGCCGCCGGAGTGTTGTTTCTGTTGGATAACCTGGACCTGCTGAGGTTGCAGCAAGTCCTGCGGTACTGGCCTGTGTTCCTCATCGCGCTGGGAGTCTACATGCTTTACGGCCGCTTCAGCGGCGGGCGCGACGCGGGGGCTGCCGGCGGGGAGGTCCACCATGAGCGGGAATAGAGCCGATCTGATGTGCGCCATTCGCGGCCCCGTCATGCTGATCACGATCGGCGTGTTATTCGCCATCGATCACTTCGGGCCGTTCAGAATCGGGATCACGTGGCCTGTGATCCTGATCGTTTACGGAATCCTTAGGCTGGCTGAACGGCAGCCGGGCGAGGGCCCAGCGGAGGCCGTGGATCAGACAAAAGGGAGTGCGTCATGAGGCCGCGTTCAATCATCGGTCCAGTGCTGTTGATCCTGGTGGGCGCGTTGTTCCTGGTGAACAACCTTCGCCCGGAGCTGCCTTGGCTGGACCTGGTTTCCAAGTACTGGCCTTACCTGCTGATCGCGTGGGGCACCCTACGCCTCATCGAGGTGCTGGTCTGGTGGTTTAGGGACAAGCCGGTCGCGCGGGGGATCTCCGGCGGCGAGTGGGTGGCCATCGTGTTCATCGTGCTGATTGGCACGGGACTGTTCGTGAGCCAGCGATGGTGGATCCACCGGCCGTGGATTCGCGGTATTGAGATGTTCGGCGAGACTTACGATTATCCGCTCGGCGCGGAGCAACCGGCCCCTAAAGCGCCGCAAATCCTGGTGGAAAACCTGCGCGGCAACGCGAGAATCGTCGGGACGGCGGAAGACAAGGTGAAGGTGACCGGACGCAAGTCGATCCGCGCCATGAGCAAGAATGAAGCCGACGCGGCGGATCGACAGACGCCGATTGAACTCAGCGTGCAGGGCGACCACATAACGGTGCGCACGAACCAGGAGCGTGCGACCGGTGAGCAGCGTGTCTCGATGGACATCGAGATCTCGGTACCCCGCGGCGCAAGCGTGGAGACGCGGGGCCGGTACGGCGATTTTGACATCTCGGATATCGCCGGCGAAGTCAAGGTCTCCAGCGACAACGCCGGGGTGCGTCTGCAGAATATCGGTGGAGAGGTGCGGGTCGATCTTCGCCGCAGCGACATAGTACGCGCGGTGAACGTGAAGAAGGGCGTCGAGGTGAGCGTGAAGGGCCGCGGGGAGGATATCGAGCTCGATGGCATCGAGGGACCGGCGGTCGTGAACGGCACCTTCACCGGAGACTTGCAGTTTCGCAAGCTGGCGAACTCCCTCCGCTTTGCCTCGCCGGTGACGGACTTCCAGGTGGCCAAGGTGCCGGGCCAACTCCACATTGCGGGCGGCGACATCCGCGGAAACAACCTGACAGGTCCGGTCCGGCTGGACGCGCGCTCGCGGGGACGCGACGTCGAACTCGTAGATTTTACGGAGACGGCCGACGTCACTCTGGAGCGCGGAAACATCGATCTGAGGCCGGCCAAGACCGGCATGGGCAAGATTGCGGCCCGCACCAACACGGGCGACATCGATCTGAGCCTGCCACCCGGCGCCAAGTTCACTCTGGCGGCGGAAACCAGGCGCGGAGAAGTGCAGAACGATTTTGGGGCGCCGCTGTCGGTGGAGAGCCGTCACGAGGGGGGCTCGTTAAAGGGCTCGGTGGGGCAAGGTCCGGCTATATCCCTGACGACGAACCGAGGATCCATCACGGTTCGCAAGGCCGTCGAGCACGCCGCCGGCGAGGTGGGAAAGAAATCGGCGCCCGTGAAGGTGGAAGCGGAGCGCCAGTAGATCCTGAACACGGAGGCTCCATCAGCCCACCAGCACCACGTGGACGTCCATCACGTTGGTGTTGGTGGGCCCTGTTTTTAGCAGGCCGTCCAACGGTTCGAAGAAGCGATACGAATCGTTGTTCTCGAGGTAGCGCGCGGCATCGAGCCCCAACTGTCTGGCGCGGGCCAGCGTACGCGAGTCGGCGATGGCCCCGGCGGCGTCCGTGGGGCCGTCCGTGCCGTCGGTGCCGCCGCTGAGCACCACGACGCGCTCCATGCCGGCGAGGTCGATGGCGGCGGCGAGCGCGAACTCCTGGTTGCGTCCCCCCAAGCCCTTGCCCCGGATTTTCACCGTGGTCTCGCCGCCGGAGATGACGCAGGCGGGCGATTTCACGGGCCTCCCGTGGGCGCGGATTTCCTTGGCGATGGCGGTGTGCACACGGGCAACATCGCGCGTCTCGCCTTCGACAAAAGTGGAGAGCACCACAGTGTGCAGGCCCAGGCGCCGCGCTTCGCCGGCGGCCGCAGTGACGGCAAGGTCATTGCTGCCGACCACCAGGTTCTGCGTCCGTTCAAACACGCCCGCGCCCGGCTTGGGGGTTTCCTCGATCTCGCCCGCCACGCCACGGTCGATCCGCTCCCGCACGCTGGCCGGCGTTTGTTCCCAAACGCCATATCGCGAAAGAATCTCCCGGGCGCCGGCGAAAGTGGAATGGTCCGGCGCGGTAGGGCCCGAGCCAATCACGTCCAAGTCGTCTCCAATCACGTCCGACAACAAGAGCGTCACAACGGTGGCCGGCGCGGCAAGGCGAGCCAGTTGGCCGCCTTTCAACTCGGAGATGTGTTTGCGAACCGCATTGATCTCGTGGATGTCCGCGCCGCAGGCAAGCAGCAGCCGGGTGACCGTCTGCTTTTCTTCGAGGGTGATGGGAGCGGCGGGAGCGGGCATCAACGCCGAGGCTCCGCCGGAGATGACGCAGAGCACCAGGTCGCGTTGAGTGGCCTGGCGCGCGATGGCGGCGATTCGCCGCGCACCGTCCACGCCGCGCTCGTCCGGCACGGGGTGCCCGCATTCGTTCAATTCAACGCGGCGCACACGCGCCAGGTGACCGTCCTTGACGTTGATCAAGCCGCCGGAAATACGCCGCACCAGGATGCGCTCCACGGCCGCGGCCATGACCGCCGAGGCCTTGCCGGCGCCCAGTAAGTAGATCTTGTCGAAGGAGTCCAGGCGATAGCGGCGCTGGCCCGCGACGAGCTTGCCGTCTTCCACGCGCAGGTGGCGCGCGACGGCCTCGGCGGGATCAGCCGCGATGAGCGCGGCACGGAAAATCCGGAGAGCTTGCTTGCGCAATTGTGCTTGCATGGGGATTTAGAAGATCGGCAGCGTCAGCACGGCTTCGGCAACCTGTTCGGCATCCATGCCGGTCGTATCAATGCGGTAATCGGCGCGCGCGTAACAGGGGCGCCGCGAGTGATAGAGACGTTCGAACTTTTCGGGGTCGCTCGCCAGCGGGCGGGTGGCATCGCCCGCGACGCGTTCCTTCAAAACCTCAAGCGCGCAATCCAGCCACACGGTGACACCGTGGTCGGCGAGCAGTTCCTGGGTTTCCGGCTGCACGAACGCACCGCCGCCGAGCGCCATCACCATCGGCTTGCCGCGCTCCGCCAGGCGCACGTGCGTCTGAATGGCTTCCGACTCCAGGCGGCGGAATTCCGTCTCGCCGCGCTCGCGGAAGATCTCGGCGATAGTGGTGCCCTGTTCCTGTTCGATCTCCTGATCCACGTCGACGAACTGCCAACCCAGGCGCGAGGCTACAATCTGGCCCACCGTGCCTTTACCGCAGGCCATGAACCCGACCAGGTAAATCGCCGGAGTACGCTTGAGTTTCAGGATCATCCGAAGCCAGAAACAGCCATCATGTTACCATGCGGCGAGAGAATGATTAGAAGACGGAGAACGAGTAAGCTTTGACGTACGACCTGGTTTTCGACGCTGACGACACGCTCTGGGAGAACAATATCTACTTCGAACGGGCCTTCGAGCAGTTCGTCGAGTTTCTGGACCACTCGACGTTGAACGCCGCAGAGGTTCGCGCCGTATTGGACGAGATCGAACTGGCGAATAACAAGATCCACGGTTACGGCGCGGCAAACTTCACAAGGAACCTGCAACAATGCTACCGGCACCTGGTGGAACGCGATATCCACCAGCAGGATATCGACCGGATCATGGCGCTGGGCGGGCAGATCATGGAGCAACCGGTGGAGTTGATCGAGGGCGTCGAAGAAACCCTCGTCGGGCTATCCACACGGCATCGCCTGACGCTGTTCACCAAGGGGCATCCTGAGGAGCAGCGCATGAAGATCGAACGCAGCGGGCTGGCCGGGCGATTCCACCATACGGCCATCGTGAAGGAGAAGGATGCCGCCGCGTATCGCAAGCTGACGGAGGACTTCGGAATGGGACCGGAGCGCACATGGATGATCGGGAACTCGCCCAAGTCGGATGTGAACCCGGCCCTCGATGCCGGGTTGAACGCGGTCTTCATTCCGCACGCGCACACCTGGACGCTGGAACGGCAGGAGGTGCCCGCGTCCGGCCCGCGGTTGCTCGTACTGGAGCGCTTTGCGGATCTCGTTCGGTATTTCTAGCAGAAGGGAGGACACTCGAATGCTTTCACGCCGCGACTTGTCGCGAATGGCGGCCGGAACCGTTTTGCTCTCCGGCGCGCGCGCAGCTTCCATAAATCGTTTCGCCACGGCGCGCACAACTACGGAGTGGAGTTTCACCAGCGGCAAGAAGTATGCCGATGCGTTCAACGAGGTCGAACTCGACGTCGTGTTCACGGGAGCGAGCGCGGAGATCCGCGTGCCGGCGTATTGGGCAGGCGGCGGGGAATGGCGCGTGCGATTCGCTCCGCCTGAGCCCGGCCGTTACAAGTACCGCACCGTTGCGAGCGACACGTCCAACCGCGAGTTGCACGGCGTGGAAGGCGTCGTCGAGGCGGCCCCGTACGATGGCCCGAACCCGTTGCTGCGCCACGGCCCGGTCCGCGTGGCGTCTTCCAAACGCTGGCTCGAACACGCCGACGGCACGCCGTTTTTCTGGTTCGCCGATACGTGGTGGATGGGATTGTGCAAGCGATTGGGATGGCCCGGCGACTTCGACCGCCTGCTGGCGGACCGCTTGGAGAAGGGCTTTACGGTGATCCAGATCATCGCAGGCCTATATCCCGATATGCCGGCCTTCGATCCGCGCGGGGCGAATGAAGCGGGCTTTCCTTGGGAGAAGGATTACGCACGCATCAATCCGGCATACTTCGACGCGGCGGATCTCCGGATCCAGCGGTTGGTGGACCGCGGCGTGGCGCCCTGCATCGTCGGCTGCTGGGGTTACTTTCTACCCTGGATGGGCGTCGAGAAGTTGACAAAGCACTGGCGCTACCTGGTGGCGCGCTGGGGCGCGTACCCCGTGATCTGGTGTTTGGCGGGCGAGGGCACCATGCCGTACTACCTTTCGAAGGACAAGCAGGGCGACGCCGCGCTGCAGAAGAAGGGCTGGACCGAAATCGCCCGCTACGTGCACTCGATTGACGGGTTTCATCGGCCAGTTACCATTCACCCAAGTTCCAGCGCTCGCGAGTGCGTCGAAGACCAAAGCGTGTTGGATTTCGAGATGCTCCAGACCGGCCACGGCGACAGGCAGAGCATCCCGAACACGGTTCGCCTGGTGACCGGCGGGCGTGAGCGCGAACCGCGGATGCCGGTAATCGATGGCGAGGTCTGCTATGAGGGCATCCTGGAAGCGAGCCGCGAGGAAATCCAGCGCTTCATGTTCTGGGCCTGCATGCTCAGCGGGGCGGCGGGTCACACCTACGGCGCCAACGGCATCTGGCAGTTGAACAGGCTGGATCAGCCGTTCGGCCCTTCGCCCCACGGGCGCAGTTGGGGCGACCGCCCGTGGGACGAAGCCATGAGGCTTCCGGGTTCCGGGCAATTGGGGATCGGCAAGGCGTTGCTCACGCAGTACGAGTGGTGGCGCTTCGAGCCGCACCCGGAGTGGGTGGACCCGCGATGGAATGAGAAGAACTACGTGCTGCCGTTCGCGGCGGGTATCCCCGGGAAGGTTCGCATCATGTTCCTGCCGACACGTTGGGATCCGCCGAAACTGAAGCAACTCGAGGCCGGCGTCAGGTATCGGGCTTTCCTGTTCGATCCGCGCAACGGCAAGCGCAAACCGCTGGGCGAAGTCGCGGGCGACACTGCGGGTGACTGGCAGGTTCCCGTGCTGCCAACGGTGGCCGATTGGGTACTGGTGCTGGAACGGTAGTTGCCAGCTTTCCAGCAGAGAGGTGTTTCCCCATGCTTTGTCGTGTTAGGAAGATCGCGCCGGTTTTGGCGGCCATTTTCACGTGTCTGCCACTGGCTGCCTCGGACTTGGGCGCAGCATTCGCCGATCCGCCGCAGGCGGCGCGCCCGCGCGTCTGGTGGCTGTGGCTCCACGCGAATACCAGTAACAGCCGCATCACCTATGACCTTGAGCAGATGAAGGCGAAGGGCATCGGCGGCTTCCTGCAGTGGGATCCGGGGCCGGGGCCCAGCCGTTACGGCACGCGCGCCGTCGATCTGCCTCCTTCGGCGGCCTGGATGTCGCCGGAATATCGCGCCGCGATGCGGCACACGTTCGCCGAAGCCGATCGTCTGGGATTGGAGGGGTCGATCGCTCTCATGCCGGGAGCCAACTGCGGCGGGCCATGGATCACGCCGGAGTTGAGCGCGCAGAAGCTGGTGATCGGCGTGACAAACATCATCGGCCCGCGGCACATTTCGGAGGTGCTGCCGCTGCCGGACGGCGTGCCGCGCGGCGCTGACGGCAAGCCGATCTACTACAAAGACATCGCCGTGTTTGCCGCTGAGCCATTCCGCGTGGGACATGGACGTTCGGGTTCGGAGGTCGCGCAGGTGTTTCCGACCGTGGATCTCGAAAAGATTGAAATCGGCGATCCGTGGGTGGATATCACCAAGTACATGGACGCGAGCGGGCGGCTCACCTGGGACGTGCCGGCGGGTGCGTACCGCATCCTGCGGATCGGCCATTCAACCACCGGCCAGAAAGCCGACTACTCCAACCCGAAAGCTCCGGGCTTTTACGCCGACCACATGAGCGCAAAGGCCATCGAGTACAACTTCAACACCATGCTCAAGGAGTTGTTCGGCGACGGTCCCCTGCCTTCGAGCCTCAAATACGTGCACTGCGACAGTTACGAGATTTACGGCTCAGACTGGACGCCCAATCTGCTCGATGAGTTCCGCCGCCGCCGCGGCTACGATCCTTGGCCATTTTTGCCGACCCTCGATGGCGGCAGCATACGCAGCCGCGCCATTACTACGCGGTTCCGCAACGACCTGGACCGCACGCGGGCCGATTGCTTTGCCGAGTACCACTACCAACGCCTGCTGGACCTCACACACCGCCGTGGGCTAAAGTTCCACAGCGAATCGGCGGGCCCGCGCGTCATCGCGCTCGATGCCCTGGAGGCGCTGGGGCGCAACGACTACCCGATGGGCGAGTTCTGGCTGGAATCCGAGACGCACCGCGTCACCCGGGAGGAGCGTTTCTACGTGAACATGAGCGCCACGGCCGCGCACGTCTACGGCAAGCGCTACGTAGCCGCGGAAGCTTTCACCAATATCGGTGCTCACTGGGAAGAGGACCCGTGGCGGCTGAAGCCATCTGGGGATCAGGCATTTCTGGACGGCGCCAACCGCCTTTACATACACACGTTCACGCACTCGCCGGAGAAGTTCGGCAAGCCTGGCATCGAGTATTTTGCCGGCACGCACATCAACCCGAACCTTACGTGGTGGGACCAGTCGCGAGCGTGGTTCGATTACCTGGCGCGCTGCCAGATGCTACTCAGCGAAGGCCTCTTCGTGGCCGACGTGCTGTACTTCTATGGAGATCAGACGCCCGCCTACGTGCAGTCCAAGCATGTGGATCCATCGCTCGGCGAGGGCTACGACTACGACGTCGCCAACGGAGAAGTGATTCGAACCCTGTTATCTGTGAAAGACGGGCGGCTCACTCTGCCCGATGGTATGAGTTACCGGATTCTTGTGATGCCGGAAGCGAAGCCAGTCAGGCCGGAGACGATGCGCAAGATCGAGGAACTGGTGAAGGCGGGCGCCACCGTGGTGGGGCCGCCGCCAAGCGAAGCGCCGGGGCTTACGGATTATCCGGCGAGCGATGAAGAGGTGACGGCCATCGCGCGGCGCATCTGGGGCACGGCGGACGGGCGGAAGCTCACGGAGAACCGCTGCGGCAAAGGCCGCGCGATCTGGGGGCGGACGCTCCGGCAAGTGCTGCAGTCTTCCGGTGCGGGACCCGACTTCGCGTTCTCCGGCGGCGCGCCGGATGCAAGGTTCGAGACGATCCACCGCCGGACGGCGGATGTCGACATCTACTTCGTCGTGAACAAGCTCAACCGTTGGGACAGCCTGGACTGCGCCTTCCGCGTAAGCGGGCGCGCGCCGGAATTATGGGACCCGGCGACCGGCGAGCGGCGTCCGCAGTCGCTCTACCGGACTGAGCGCGGGCGGACCATCGTTCCGATGCGACTGGCTCCGCATGGTTCAGTGTTCGTAGTCTTCCAGAAGGCCGCATCGGCGAATCATGCCGTGGCTCTCGCCCGTCAAGGTGGGCCCGCGGCGGGGGCGGAGTTGGTTGCCGCGCCTGGCGGCAGGATGCGCCTGCGCTCGTATGAGACGGGTCGCTACACGGTGCGTGACGCAACGGGACGGGTGGCCGAGGTGAATATCCCAGCGCCCGTTAAGGCGCACGTGGTCGAGAGTCCCTGGACGGTGCGGTTCACGCCGGGTTGGGGCGCGCCGGAGTCAGCCACCTTCCCCAAACTGGTTTCCTGGACCGAGCGCGCCGAAGATGGCATCAAGTACTTTTCCGGCGCGGCTGTTTATGAGACGACCTTCGATCTGCCTAAGGGCCTGCTGGACGGCGGCCAGCATCTGGAACTGGATTTGGGAGCTGTTGCGAATCTGGCCGAAGTGCGGCTGAACGGCAAGCCCTTGGGCGTTCTATGGAAACCGCCGTTCCGCGTGGACGTGACCGGCTTGGTTCGCGAGATTGGCAACCACCTTCAAGTGAAGGTGGTGAACCTCTGGGTGAACCGCATGATCGGCGACGAAAGACACCCGGAGGTGCCGCGCTACACACACTCGAACATGTACAAGTTCAACGCGGATTCATCATTGCGAACTTCCGGCCTTTTGGGGCCGGTACGAATAGAGGCCGCACGCGAGCTTGACGTGAAGTGGCCGGCGCGCGGCGCCGCTACTGCAGCACGACAGTAACTTCGGGGGCAGGGAACAGTCGTAGAGTGTTCCAACCCTTGTCCGAAGCCGGTTGCACGCGCTGGCCCTGAGGCACCACATCGGCTTTGCGGAAGGGATAAAGGTTCGCGTCCAGGCTCAGGTCGACGTAAGCGGCCCTATAGCGCTTTCCTGCGCGAACCTCGTTCGCGATTTGGTGATCGATTACGTGCATCACCAAACCTTTCGGGTGACGCCGCAGATAGACAGTATAGCGGTTGGTCACGTCGCGGCCGTCAATGGACCGCAGCCGGATGAGCGGCGGGGGGAGCGCCGCGTTCCATAGCGCCGCCATGGCTTCG
>CAZLOS010000160.1:0-11425 GCA_964561215.1 uncultured Solibacteraceae bacterium
GGCTGGGACGAAGAGATGCTGCGCGTCGAACTGGAGGCGCTGCAGGAGAACGGTTTCGATATCGATATCGTCGGCTTCTCGGACGAAGAGATCGAGGAACTGCTGCGCGAGCCCGAGCCGGTGGCCGAGGGCCAGACCGACGAAGACTCCGCGCCCGAGTTGCCCGAATCCGCCGTCACGGTGCCCGGCGACGTGTGGGTGCTGGGCGACCACCGGTTGCGGTGCGGCGACTCGACACAGATGGAGGCGGTCGAGCGGGTGCTGGCGGGTGGCCTCGCCGATATGGTCTTCACGGACCCGCCGTACAACGTGAACTACGGCGCGACGATGAAGGACAAGCTGCGCGGCAAACGGCGGAAGATCGCGAACGATGACCTGGGCGACGGCTTCGAGCAGTTCCTGCGTGACGCCTGCACCAACCTGATCGCGGCCACCAAGGGCGCGATCTACGTCTGCATGTCGTCGTCCGAGTTGCACACGCTCTACCGCGCGTTTACCGAGGCGGGCGGCCACTGGTCCACTTTCGTGATCTGGGCAAAGAACACGTTCACGATGGGCCGGTCCGATTACCAGCGTCAGTACGAGCCGATTCTTTACGGCTGGCGGGAAGGCACGGACCACTTCTGGTGCGGCGCCCGCGACCAGGGCGACGTGTGGTTCATCAAGAAGCCTGCGTCGAACGACCTGCACCCGACGATGAAGCCCGTGGAGTTGGTGGACCGCGCCCTGCGCAACTCCAGCAAGACCCGCGACACCGTGCTCGATCCGTTTGGCGGCTCGGGCTCAACCCTGATCGCCTGCGAGCGCGCCGGCCGCCAGGCGCGGCTCATTGAAATGGAGCCCGCATACTGCGACGTGATCATCCGGCGCTGGCAAGAACACAGCGGGAAGACGGCGACCCTGGAGAGCGATGGCCGCGCCTTTAAGGATCTGGCGGCGGAACGGCTGGGAGTTGCGTCTTGAATCAAGCGATGCCACCAGGAGTCGGCGGCGATTGAAGCGGAGCTTCGCGCAGGCAACCCCGACGTGCAGGGGCTCTGTCTGGCCCTTTCAGACTGGTCCACCGAACTTTGGATCCTCGAACGACTGCCATGGAAGACTACCTGGTCCGACTTGTTGTCCCGGCGACCGGCCTCATCTCGGGCCTCATCGCGACGTACGTAAGCTTGCAGAACCGCGCGTTGCTTGCTGAGGTGAGGAAAGAATTGGCCGAACTGGAAAACCGAATCATCAGCCGGATCAATGGCACGTACGTTCGGAGCAGCGAGTGCCACCTGCGCGACGAGCACCTGCGCGAGCGTGTGGAGTCCCTCACCCAGCGGATCCGGGAGAGGGACGCTGGCGAAGGCTAGAGAAGTATTTCGACACCTTTGGTGCGAACCACATTCAGTAAAGCGAGAGCTGGACCGCTGGGTCGTTTGGCGCCACGCTCCAGTTGCGATACATAGCCGGAGGTGAGATTGAGATACCGGGCAAACGCGGCCTGGCTCAGGTTCGCTCGCTCTCGAATTTCACGAATCTCTTCCGGAGTGATCGGACGGGAAGTGTGAAGCGGTGCCTCTCCGAGGTGACGAACGGTGATCTTGTGGAGATCATCGTCTTTCAGAACGCCAACGCGGTGCATTCCGGCGGCGGTTTCAAGCAGTGCCTTCGCGAGCCGGCTAGGTTTCTTCTTCGTCATAGGGAACCTCCTGCAATTCGCCCTCTGCAAGTGCGCGCGCGATCTGCCTGGCATCAGCCGCAAGCCAGGACGAGGCGATCTCCCGAGCGGTCAGCAGTTCGTCGGTGCCGATGTTCGCCCGTTCGTTCTTGGCAAAACCGTACAGAAACACCGCTCGCTTTTTCAGCCGGTAGGCGATCAGCATTCGATAGCCGCCCGAACGCCCTTTGCCACGCCTGGCGACACGCTGTTTGATCAACCCGCCGCCCAGATCGGCATCGACCAGGCCGAGCTCGGCCCGCGCGATGGCCTCTTGGAGGCTGGCGTCGGCGATTCCTTCGTGCTTGGCAAACCGCGCGAGCCATTTGGTCTTGAACACCTGCATCGAGCAACCCTAACACTATGAACTATAGCACAAAATCACATAGATCCGGGCAGGGGGCAGGCTGGGAACGAACGAGGAAGCCGCCGGGTGCTGAGCCCGGCGGCAGGTTCGAGGTGGCTACGCGATCCGGTAACTCCGGGCACCGTCCTCGCGCTTGGTCGACTCGACCTTGAGGCCCATCTTCTTGGTCAGGCCGCCGGAGATGAAGCCGCGGACGCTGTGGGCCTGCCAGCCGGTGGCAGCCATGATGTCGGCGAGAGTCGCGCCATCCGGCTGCTTGAGCATGCCGAGGACGATCGCCTTCTTGCTGCCCTCGCGCGCCGTGGGCGTGCCGTCGTTACTGGTGGCGGCCTTTGCGGCCTGGGCTTTCTTCGGCGCGACGGTGGCGGCCTTGGGCGCGGGGGTGGGCGTCAGTGCCTGGATGGCCTTCCAGATCCGGTTGACCGCCGTCTTGCGGTCCGTGAACTTCTTGATCGGTTTCAGGCGGTCGAAGGGGACCACGCCGGCGAAGGCGTTCCAGACCTCGGCAAACCGGCTGATGGGCCACTCAGCGGAGAGCTTGGCGAACTCCTTTTCGGTGGCGAAGTGAGGCTGGCCCTCGGGCGCCTGAGCGGAGACGGCGAAAGCGGTGATGTTGTTGTCGGTATCGATGGCAAAGGTGGTCATGGTTTTCTCCTTGATTCAGAATTCGAGGCCGGCGAGAGTCCCGTCGGCGGTTGGCTGCAAGTCCGTGTAGTTGCGGCGGGCGATCAGCGCCCAGCCGAAGGGCGTCGCCAGTTCGTGGCGGACACCCGTGTGGCCCAGCTTCAGGCGATGCGTTCCGTTGTCGAGTTCGCGCTTGAGGTGGCCCCAGCGGTCGAGCCGCCAGGAGTTGCGCGTGGCCCAGGCGATCAAGTCGTTGCGGGTCATGGTCAGCACTCCAGGCCTTTCGCCTCGACCGCGCTGCGATCGCCGAGGGCGGCGAGGACGTAGGCCAGTTCTTCGCTGATCCGGCCAAGGTCGCCCGGGTAACCCCAATTCGCGGGCTCGGCGGCCTGCTCCTTCTTGTGCTGTTCCAGGCGGCTGGCGATTCGCTTCAGCAGGTTCTGGCATTCGGCGTGGCGTTCCGCGTAGCAGGCTGCTGCGGTTTGTTTGGCGGTCTGTGCTTTGGTGTTCCTCATCGCGAACCCATTCATCACTTCGGGCGCGCGAAGAAGCAAGCGGAATTGAACAACTGAATCTCTCGACGTTTCAAACACATCGGGGCATAGATGTCGGATAAGCTGATGACCCAGGCCGAGTATGCGCGGCACCGGGGCAAGAGCCGCCAGTACATCAGCCGCCTGGCCAAAGCCGGTGCTCTGGTGATGCGGGGCGGCAAAGTGGATGCCGCCGCCTCGGATGCCGTGCTCGACGATCGCCCGGAACCGGTCTCGGAGCGCGTGGTCACCACGCCCGTCGATGCCGCGCCGTCGGTGACCACGTTCGCCCAGGCCAAGACCGCCGACATGGTCTTCAAGGCCAAGCTCCGCAAGATGGAGTACGACGTCCGGATGGGCAAGCTCGTCGAGGCGGAACTCGTCAAGCAGCGGTGGTCCACCATCTACCGGCTCATCGTCGACCGGGTTCTGGCTTGGCCAAACCGGCTGGCGCCCGAGGTGGCGGCGCTCACCGACGAGCGTCAGGTACGCGAAACGATCCTGCGGGAGGCGCGCGCGCTGGTTAACGATCTGCGCGCCGACGTGCAGTATGCGCGTTGAAGAGATCCAGATCCTCGCCGCGGATGTTCTCGCGCCGCCGCCGGACCTGACGGTGTCAGCATGGGCCGACCAGAACCGGCGCCTGTCGTCGGAGTCCGCAGCGGAGAAGGGTGAGTGGCGCACGGATCGCGCCCCGTACCAACGGGCCGTGATGGACGCGATGGGGCCGGCGAGCCCGTACGAAACGATCGTGATGATGTGGGCGGCGCAGTCGGGCAAGAGCTCGATGCTGGAGAACTTCCTCGGCTACGTCATCGAACTGGATCCGGGCCCGGTGCTGCTGGTCGAACCTCGTGAGGTGGACGCGGAGGCATTCTCGAAGGACCGCCTCGCGCCGATGCTGCGCGACACCCCGTCGCTCGCCGGCAAGGTGGCCGACTCCCGTTCGCGCGATTCGAACAACACGATCCTCCATAAGAAGTTCATGGGCGGGAGCATCACGCTGGCGGCGGCGAACTCGCCCGCAGGCCTCGCCATGCGGTCCATCCGATATTGCCTGCTCGATGAAGTGGACCGCTATCCCGCGAGCGCGGGCAGCGAAGGCGACCCGGTGAACCTCGCCATTACGCGCACGGCGAATTTCTGGAATCGCAAGATCGTGCTGTGCTCGACTCCCACGACGAAGGGAGCCTCGCGGGTCGAGCAGGCTTGGCTCGAATCGAACCAGCAGAGCTTCTGGGTGCCCTGCCCGCACTGCGGGGGATCCCAGATTCTGCGCTGGGAGAATCTGATCTGGCCGAAGGCCGACCCCGAAAAGGCCGAGTACCGCTGCGAGCACTGCTCGCGAATGATCGCCGACTGGCAGAAGCACGGAATGCTGCGGGCCGGTGAATGGCGCTCGGCGCGGCCGGATGTGGCAGCCATTGCAGGCTTCTGGATCAACGGCCTCTATTCACCCTGGCGCAAGTGGGGAGCGCTCGCGGCGAAGTTTCTGGCGGACAAGCGGTCGGTCGAGACGCTACGCGAATTCGTCAATACGGTGCTGGCCGAGCCATGGGACGATGCCGCCGAGACTACGGTCGACCAGGCCACGGTGATGGCCCGCCGCGAGCACTACAGGGCGGCGGCGCCATTCGGCGCTGTCGTACTGACGGTGGGCGTCGACGTCCAGAAGGACCGGCTCGAGTTGGAACTGGTGGGCTGGGGACGCGGCGAGGAGTCGTGGTCCATCGAATACCGCATGCTGCCGGGCGATCCATCGGGGGCGCTGGTCTGGCAGGAACTCGACACCTACCTGGAGCGACGCTGGCCGCACGAGACGGGGATCTCGCTGCCAGTCTCAGCGTGCTGCATCGACGCCGGATACGAATCCCAGGCGGTATACGAATTCTGCCGGACGCGGTATCACCGGCGCATCTTCGCCGTGAAGGGAAAAGGCGGCCCGTTGCCCGTGTGGCAGCGTAAGCCCACAGCAAAGAACATCCGCGGCGAGAAGCCCTGGATCGTCGGCACCGACACCGCCAAGGAGACCATCTACGGTCGGCTGAAGAATCCGACGCCCGGCACGCCAGGGTATTCGCACTTCCCGGCGGATCGCGGCGAGGCGTACTTCGAGCAGTTGCTGGGCGAGGTTCTCGTCACCACCTACGCCAAGGGCCAGCCCAAACGTGAGTGGAGGCCGAAGCCTGGTGTGCGACAGGAAGCATTGGACGCGCGTGTCTACGCCTACGCCGCGCTGCGTTCGCTCGTTTCCATGGGCCTGTCACTCGACAACGAGGCCGACCGAATACTGGCCGCCAACCGTCCTCGCCCGGTAGCGAACGACGATCCGGACCGCAGCCCGTGGCTGGGTGGCCGGGGAAAGAAGTGGTTTTCACGATGAAGGTGCGCAGCGGACCCCAAGGCACGGCTGGCGGATGGGAGTACCTGGTGGTGACCGGGGATGCGGAGTCACGGGACCTGCTCGCTGAGCACGGCGCGCAAGGGTGGGAACTCGTCGCCGTCCTTCGCGAGTTCGGCACGCGCGCCACCTTCTACTTCAAGCGGAGGCTGCAGTAAGTGGCATGGACACAAGCGCAACTCGATGCGGTCGAGGCGGCAATTGCGAGCGGTGAACTGACCGTCCGCTTCGGGGATCGCACCGTAACGTACCGCTCCATGGACGAATTGATTCAGGCGCGCGGAGTCATCAAGGATTCGCTTGCCGCCGAATCCGGCGTGGCCACGGACCGTTTCAGCTTCGCACAGACCTCAAAAGGATGACCTGGCTCGACAAAGCAATCGCCTGGGTGTCGCCTGAAACCGGGCTGCGTAGAATGCGCGCGCGGCGTGCAGGCGAGCTCATTCAACTGGCATATGAGGGCGCCCGCACCGACCGACGTACCGGCGGTTGGGTGACCAGCGGGAATTCGGCCAACGCCGAGGTCGCCGTCGCCTTGTCCAAATTGCGCGAGCGGTCCCGCGACCTCGTGCGTAACAACGCATACGCCGCGCGCGCCGTGGCCGAGGTGGTTGGTAACGCGGTCGGCACTGGAATCACGGTGCAGAGCCGCAGCGGCAACCCGGAATTCGACGGCGATGCAAACGCGGCATGGACGACCTGGATGGACGAGTGCGATGCCGATGGACAACTCGACTTCTATGGTCTGCAGGCGCTGGTCGCGCGCACCGTTTTCGAAAGCGGCGAGTGCCTTGTGCGCCTGCGCCAGAGACGACCGTCCGACGGCATGGCGATCCCTCTTCAGATTCAGGTTCTGGAGCCCGACTACCTGGACCAGACGAAGACCCAGCGGACGGACACGGGCTACATCATCCAGGGCGTCGAGTTCGACCTCGTCGGCCGCCGTACCTTCTACTGGCTCTACGGCCAACATCCCGGCGATGTCGTGCAGACGGGCGCCCGCGGCGGCGCATCCCTGCAATCGATCCGAGTGCCGGCGTCGGAGGTCCTGCATATCTACCGCAAGGACCGGCCCGGCCAGGTGCGCGGAGTCCCGTGGCTCGCGCCGGTCGTCGTTACGCTGCGCGATCTCGACGAGTACGAGGAAGCCGAACTGGTGCGCAAGAAGATTGAGGCGTGCTTCGCGGCCTTCGTGACGCAGCCGCAGGGTCCGGACGGGCCGCCGATCGCGCCGACCGCACCGGATCCGGCGACGGGAAAACGTGTTGAGAGCTTCGAGCCGGGCATGATCGAGTACCTGAAGCCTGGTGAAGAAATCACCTTTGCCTCCCCGTCGACGTCGGCCGGATATCGTGACTACGTTTCGGCCAAACAGTCCCAGATTGCCACCGGCCTGCAACTCACCTACGAGCAACTGACCGGCGACCTCTCGCGCGTGAACTACTCGTCATACCGCGCGGGGCTGTTGAGCTTTCGGAGCGGGATCGAAGGGTTCCGATGGCTGACGTTCATTCCGATGTTCTGCGCGCCGGTGTGGGAACGCTTCCTGACCGTGGCGTATGCGGCCGGCGCAATCCCGAAGCCTGGCCCAGCCCGCGCGGAGTGGACGCCGCCCGGATTCGGCAGCGTCGATCCGTACAAAGACTCCATGGCGACGCTGATTCGCCTTCGCACCGGCACGCTGACGCTGCGCCAGGCCATCGCTTCGGAGGGTTTTGATCCCGACGCGCAACTCCAGCAGATCGCGGAGATCAACCGCCTGCTCGATGCCGACGGCACCATCCTCGATTGCGATCCCCGGCGCGTTACCAAGACAGGCACTCAGCAGAAGGACCTTACAAATGAATCCAACCAACTTTGAGACTCCCTCGAGGGAACGGCTTGAGGTGCAGTTTGAAGCGCTGTCGCCGTCTTCGCGCGAGGACCGTGCAGCCACGCTCACGTGGTACACGGGCGCGGCCGTGCGCCGCTACGACGGCCGCGGCCAATTCGAGATGCGCTTCTCGATGGAGACTGGCGCGGTCCGAATGGGAAGGCTGGCAAGCGGTTCGGCGCCACTGCTCAACTCTCACCGCGACTTCACGGTCGATGACGTCATCGGCGTGATCACCAAAGCTTGGGTGGAGAACGGCCTCGGCAAGGCGACAGTGCGGTTCTCGAAGCGCGCCGATGTGCATCCCGTCTGGCAGGACGTGCAGGACGGCATCCTGCGCAACGCCTCGATGGGAGTCGCGATTCACGCGGTGGAAGATGTGACGCCGCAAGGGGCAGCAATGCGCCAGGTGTTGGTGACCGACTGGGAACCGGAAGAAGTGTCGCTCGTTCCCATCGGCGCGGACCCGGGTGCCGGATTCAGGTTTCAACGGGCAACAGGCCCACAGGAGCAGAAGATGGACGAACCCATCGTTACCGCCACGGGCGAAGAGGCCCGTGTCGAAATCAATGTGGACGCAGAGCGCCAGGCGGCTGCGCTGGCCGAACGCTCGCGTATCCACGAAATCGAGAAACTCGGCCGCGCCGTAAACCTCGACACCAATCTGGTCTCGCAGCACATCGAGGCCGGCACCGCGCTCGAGGATTTCCGCAAACTTGCGTTGGACGAACTGGCGAAGCGCAGCGAGGCGACGCCGATCCGCAGCGCAACCTCGTCGGTCACCCGCGACGAAGCCGACACGCGGCGTGCGGGAATCATGGCCGCGCTGTTGCATCGCTACGATCCGGCGGTGTTCCCGCTGAAGGACGACATCGGCCGCGACTGGACCGGGCAGACGCTGCTCGACCTCGCGCGGGAGTGCCTGGAGGCCAATGGCACTCGCACGCGCCGGCTGCCGCGGCACGAGATCGCCCGGCTCGCTCTCTCCACCTCGGACTTCCCCTCGATCCTGGCGGACGTCGCCAACAAGACACTGCGTCAGGCCTACGAGACGTATCCGCGCACGTTCCTGCCGTTCTCGCGCCGGCGCTCGGCGGTGGACTTCAAGAACATCAACGCGGTGCAGTTGGGCGAGGCTCCGTCCCTGCAGAAAGTGAACGAGAAAGGCGAGTTCACCCACGGATCGATCGCCGAATCCAAGGAGACCTACAAGCTGGCCACCTACGGCCGGATTGTTTCGATCACCCGGCAGGTGATCATCAACGACGATCTGAGCGCGTTCACTCGCATCCCGGCTGGGTTCGGTGTGGCGGCGGCAACGCTCGAAAGCGATACCGTCTGGGGCATCGTCACTGCCAACCCGAATATGGGCGACGGAGTCGCGTTGTTCCATGCCAACCACACCAACCTCAATTCCGGCGGCGGCTCCGCCCTGGCATTGGCCGGACTCGGCACCGGTATGGCGGCGATGGCCAAGCAGAAGGGGCTAGACGGCATCACGGTGCTGAACGTTCAGCCCCGGTATGTGGCCGTACCCGTTGCGCTGCAGCTCACGGCGTTCCAATTGGTAGCCGCCAATCTCGCCCCGGCGCAGTCGGCGAATATCGTGCCCGACTACATCCGCGCGCTTACTCCGATCGCGGAACCACGTCTGGACGCTTCGAGCGCGACGGCGTGGTATCTGTTCGCCTCGCCCGACCAGATCGACACCATCGAATACGCCTACCTCGAAGGTCAGGACGGCGTGTACATCGAGACGCGCCAGGGCTTCGATGTGGACGGCGTCGAGATCAAGGCGCGCCTGGACTTCGGGGCCAAGGCCATCGACTGGCGCGGAATGCAGAAGAACGCGGGCGCGTAATCCAGGAGGAGAGGACCAATGAAGAATTACGTACAGAAGGGCGAGACGATTACGCTCACTGCGCCGTATGCGGTGAGCGCTGGCGGCGGCGCGCTCGTCGGCTCCATCTTCGGCGTGGCAACGAACGACTTCGCCAACGGCGAGGACGGCGAGTTCCAGGTGGCAGGCGTATTCGACCTGACCAGGGAAACGGGGGCCAGCACCGGATTCACCCAGGGATCCCTCATCTACTGGGACAACACCAACAAGCGCATCACCAAGACGGTCAGCACCAATAAGCTGATCGGTGTGGCGGCGAAGACGGCGGGCGACAGCGACGCCACAGGTCGCGTGCGGCTCAACGGAGCGTTCATCTCCTGATGTTGTTCGCCGATTCGCTCGGCCGGATGGACGCGGCATGCCTGCGGGTCTTCGGGCGGGAGGTCATCTACCTGCCCGAGGCCGGTGGGCGTGCCACTGTCCGCGCGGTGTTTCAGCCCACGCGCGAAGCCGAAGATGCCTCGCCTGGTGTCTATGCCGTGCTGTTCTTGCGTTTGGCGGATTTGGCGGCAACGCCGGTCCGCGGCGACGAGGCTGAAATCAGCGGTGCGCGATACAAGGTCTTCGACATCGAAGCCGATGCCGAGGGCGCCGTGGTGCTGCGGCTGCGGCAAACAGGCTGATGCCATCGATTCGCATCTATCAGAAGAAGCAGATTCGCCTCGATCGGCTGAACTTCCGCCAGACGCAGATGTTCAAGATCGGCAACGTGGGCGTCGCGGCGGTGAAGAACCGGCTCGCGGCGGCGCAGGGGCCCACCGATTCCTCGGCAAAACCGCTCACGAAGCGTTACGCCATCTGGAAGACGAAGCTCGGCAGGGGCAATCGCCGGAACCTGATGCTCTCCGGCGACATGCTGCGCAACTTCCAGGTCCGCACGGTGAGCGAGAACCGCGCCAAGGCGGCTACCTCCACACGCAAAGACCGCATCAAGGCCTGGATCACGAACAAGATCGAGCCTTGGGTGGTCTTCTCGCCGAAGAACAAGCTCGCCGTGGTGGAGGCTACGCGGCGGGTGCTGATTGAAATCAAGGGCCGTCTCATATGATTAACCCCGCAGAACTCGTGGACAATTTCGTCCGCCTGCTGCGCGCGATTCCTGACCTCGTCAGCGAGATGGAGGGCGATCCGGACCGCATCTACGCTTACCACGACCACTTCCCGAAGAAGGCCAGCCTGGCGCATGCGATCCACGCGATGCCAGCGCCGGGAGTAATGGCCGTGTGGCAGGGGACGGCGCCCGGCAGTTTCGGGGCCTCCGACGTCTGGAAGCACCAGATCACGATTTACCTGCGCACACGTCAGACCGATGAGACGGACCAGCCTACGGCGTATTACCGGTTGTTCCGGCTCCTTACCAAGGGGACGCCGTCCGGGGCCGACGTGCCGTTGCTGAACGTCACCGTCCATCCCTCCTGCTATCCGATGGACCTGCCGCAGATCCAGCGGCAGACCGATGCGGAGGGGCTGGACTACTTCGAGGTTCCCATCACATTCACGGAGATCGGCGATGAGTGAAGAACGCGTCTGGATGCGGCCGCCCTGGGGCGCAGGCGAGCCGAAGCAGGTCGAGGCGACGCCCGACGTATTGGTGCCGTTGATGGCGACGGGCTGGACGCAGTGCGATCCGCCCGTGAGCACTGGGGAGGAGATTGCAGATGTCCACGACTAGACTGCAGGAAGTTCTCATTTGCTTCGGCAAGCAGAAGCAAACCGATATCGCCACGGCGCAGGCTGCGGCCGCGATGTGGCGCTTCAATAAACTCAACGCCCAGCTTGCCAATCCGAAGCTCTCCACCGAAAACGACGCCGAGGAGTACGGCAAAGGTCACGAGTTTCCGACCGCCACTTACAAGACCGCGTGGGATGTGAGTGGCACGCTGGAGAAATACCTCTCCGCCGAGATCGCGGCATGGGCGATGGCGTTTGGCCTGGGCAAGGTGGTCAAGTCGGGCACGAGCCCGAACTTCACCTACACCTGCACGCCGTTGTTTCCGGCCAACGGTGATGCCGCGGAGTTGCCGTACT
>CAZLOS010000161.1:0-11424 GCA_964561215.1 uncultured Solibacteraceae bacterium
CATCGTCGGGCCGCAGGCGCCCGCCGCCGAGCGCAATATCCTCGGCGTCATCGGCAAGGTGGGCGTCGAAGTGGGCGCCAAGGTTGTCGGCATGCGCCGCAAGCTGCGCGAGTTACTCGCGCTCACCGGCGGTAAGGCCGGCCATCCCGTGCTTGGATTGCCGGGCGGCGTCGCCAAGCGCATTTCGAAAGAGGACCAGGCGCAGTTCCGCGCCGTGGCGAACGAAGCGGTCGATTTCGCCAAGTTCACTCTCGACGTTTTCGACAAGCTGGTTCTGAAGCGGAGCGACTACGTCGAGCTGATCCTCTCCGACGTTTTCACGCACAAGACCTATTACATGGGCACGGTGGACGGGTCCAACAAGTTGAACTTCTACGACGGCGCGGTTCGCGTCGTGAAGCCGGACGGAAGCGAGTATGCCAAGTTCCCGGCCGGCAAGTACCTGGACTACGTTGCCGAACACGTCGAACCGTGGAGCTACGTGAAGTTCTCGTACCTGAAGCCGGTAGGGTGGAAGGGCTTCGTCGACGGCGCCGACAGCGGTGTTTACAGCGTGGCGCCGCTGGCGCGGCTGAACGTCGCCGACGGTTTCGCTACCCCCGGCGCGCAGGCCGCCTACCAGCAGTATGTCGAGACGCTCCACGGTAAGCCGGTGCATCACACGCTGGCGCACCATTGGGCCCGCGCCATCGAGCTGCTTTACGCGGCCGAGCGGATGAAGGAGCTGGCGGACCACAAGGAGCTTACAGACCCGAATGTCCGCACGCTTCCGACCGAGGTACCCACGGAAGGCGTGGGAATCGTGGAAGCCCCTCGCGGCACTCTGATTCATCATTACGTGACCGACGAGAACGGCCTCATCCGCAAAGCCAACATGATCGTGGCTACCACCAACAACGCCGCCCGCATCGCCATGAGCGTCGAGAAGGCGGCCAAGGGGCTCGTCAGCCGGGACCACATCTCCGACGGCGTGCTTAACATGGTGGAGATGGCCTTCCGCGCCTACGACCCTTGCAACGGCTGCGCCACGCACTCGTTGCCCGGCAGTATGCCGCTCCTGATCCACGTCCGCGAAGCCGACGGCTCCACAGCCGGCATGCTGCGGCGCGACCTGGACGGCAGCATCACTCGTCAATAGCTATGCCCGTTACGCGCTTACTGGCGCTGGGCAACGACATTCTCGCCGACGACGCATTCGGCATCCGCGTCGCCGGCGAGGCGCGTCGTTTGTTCGGCGGGCAAATGGATGTGGTCGAGAGTTCCGAAGCCGGCATGGCGCTTCTCGATCACGTGCAGAACTGCGACAAGCTCATTGTCGTGGATACGGTGGTGACCGGCCAGGCCGCCCCCGGCACCATCACGGTTCTGCGAAATGAAGAGTTTCGGACAGTGCCCGGCGGTTCGCCCCACTACGTGGGATTGTTCGAGGCCCTCCAACTTGCCGGGAAGCTGGGCCTCCATGTGCCGCAGGAAGTAACCATCATCACGGTGGAAGCGGCCGACACCTTCACGGTAGGTGGCCCCATGACGGCCGCCCTTGAAGCCGCCATCGCTCCCGTGCTCGACATGATCTCGGGACAGTACACTCAAACCCCTCTTTCACCTCCGTCTTCCCAGTCGGGAGGAACTGGGGATTGAGTGTAGTGTCCCGCGTTCTATTCGACTGTGACGATCAGCGGCAAGGTGGCGGTCAAGGACTTGCCGGGGGCTGTGTGAAGGTTGGTGACTTCGAGAACAATCTCCACGCGATGTTCGCCCGCCGGGGCGTCCTTGGCGGCACTCACAGGGACGGACACCACGCGCTCGCCGGGAAGCCTGCCGGCGCCGAAACTGACCCACGCGGGCGCGCTCGTCACCTTCACTTGGAACGGAATGGCCGAGGTGTTCGCGATGCGGATGCCGGAGCGCCTCACTTGCGAAGAGAAGGCCAGACGCGCCGCTTCCACTTTGATGGCACCCTGCCACAGGCCGCGCAGGAATTCTTCCGCGCCCCAAACGTCGTCCCGGAACCAGGCTGCGGTACGCCGCGCGTCCAGAGCCTCGCGCAATCCCGCAAGGTCCGCCTTGCGCGCGAACACCAAGGTGATTGGCCGGCGCGTGCGCGCATCCTGCGGCTCCATCGTCGCGTGCACGTCGCTGTCGGCGAACAGCGCCAGCTTCTTTTCCTCGCTCCAGGCCTGGGTGCCCGGATAGATCTCGTCGTCGTTGACAATCTCAAAACCGTCGATGAGCTTTTCGCGATATGCCTCGTCGATGTCGGGATACCAGATCGCCGGCCGTCGCCAACCCGGATGGTTCCACAGGAGATAGGCGCCCTGCGCGCGCAGCTTGCGCAACGCCGGCAACAATTGCATTCCGGTCACCTCGTTGGCGTCCTTGATGAACAAGGCGTTGCAGTGCGTCAATCCCTGGGCCACCTCGACACCAGGAACCAGCAGCATGCCCAGTTGATCGGCCGTGGGCCGCGCAAGCGCGTGCGGAAGATTCAAATCATTCTTCAGGATCTCCTTGTTCCTTCCTCCGCCGGAGTGGTCTGTGATGGCGACCGCGTCCAATCCGTCGCGCCAGGCTTCGACCACCCGCGCGGGAGGCCACACCTGCCCGTCGCTGAAAACCGTGTGCATGTGGAAGTCGCATTTGAGGGTCCGATAGCCGCTTACGTCGGGCACGGGCAGCGGGTCGCGCACCTGCGCCACCACGGGAGCGGCCATAACGAAAAGCAGCACGCAAGAGAGAAGAATCGCCGTTCGCTTGTTCATAGAACTTATTACTTTACCCCGGACCGGCCCAGACATGCCGGTCCGCGTTTCGATATCATGATTGTCTATTCGCTTCGGGAGAGGACTCATCTATGAAACCTCCGGTTGTCCCAAGCCTGCCGCCTCTGGTCGACCAGGACTACGTCGACCAGGTGATCGCTCGCCATTCGGCGCGTGCGGGCCGGCTGCTGAGCATCCTGGAAGAACTCCAGGAACATAACCCTCAGAAGTACCTGCCAATGGAAGTGCTGGACTACGTGGCCGCGAAGACGGATATTCCCCGGGCTCAAGTTTACAGCGTCGTCAGCTTTTACGCCCTCTTCAATCTGGAGCCCCAGGGCAAGAACACGATCTGCATCTGCCGCGGCACGGCGTGCCACACGCGCGGATCGCGCAACCTGCTGGAACGCCTGAAACTGGAACTCGGCGTCAAGGATTCGGCCGAGGAAGGCGGCGGAGCCGACAAGCTGTCCGTCACCACCAGCGACGGCAAGTACACGCTGCGCACGGTGGCCTGCTTCGGACAGTGCGCGCTGGCGCCTGTGGTCGAGGTGAACCATAACATCCTCGGCCACGTGAACGAGCAGGCCTTGAAGCGCGAGATCGATCACTTGGAAGGGGATCGTAGAAAACATGCGAATCAGTGACTTCAGCACCTTCAACGCGGTGCGGGAGTCGGGCATGGCGAAGTTGCTGCCGCCGCGCCCGCGCATCGCCGTCGGCATGGGTACGTGCGGCTCCGGCAACGGCGCCGAGGCGGTCTACCATGCCTTCGCTTCCGCTATCGACCGCCGCGGCCTGGGTTACCATCTCACCCGCGTGGGCTGCTTCGGCTTCTGCGCCGAAGAACCGCTGGTGAACCTCTGGGTACCCGGCAAACCGCTGCTGATCCTGCACCGCGTCCAGCACAACGACATCGAACGCATTCTGGACGACGCGGCTTCGGGCGAGGTTCCCCGCGATCTGGTTCTCTGCAAGATCGAGGAGTGGGACCACATTACCGGACACGTGAAGTACGGGTCCGATTATCCCGATCTTCCCAGTTGGAACGAGGTTCCCTTCTTCAACGGGCAGAAGAAGATTGTTCTCCGCAACTGCGGCCTCATTAATCCCGGGGACATCGAAGAGTACATCGCCGTGGGCGGCTACCAGGCCCTGTACAAGGTCCTGATCGATTCGAACCCCGCCGCGGTTGTCGAGCAGATCAAGGCTGCGAAGCTGCGCGGGCGCGGCGGCGCGGGCTACCTGACCGGCATCAAGTGGGAGTTCCTGCGCAAGGCCCAGGCCGAGCCCAAGTACATCGTCTGCAACGCCGACGAGGGCGACCCCGGCGCATACATGAACCGCAACGAAATCGAAAGCGATCCGCATGCGCTCATCGAGGGCATGATCATCGGCGGCTACGTCATGGGCGCCTCCGAGGGAATCGTCTACATCCGCGCGGAGTATCCGCTCGCCGTGCACCGCCTCAGCCGGGCCGTCGAACAGGCCAAGGAATACGGCCTGCTCGGCGAGAACATTCTCGGGCGCGGGTTCAATTTCAACCTGTCGTTGGTAGAGGGCGCGGGGGCATTCGTGTGCGGCGAAGAAACCGCGCTCATCCGTTCGCTCGAAAGCAGGGCGGGCCGTCCCCGTCCCCGGCCTCCCTACCCCGCTCACAAGGGCCTGTTCGGCAAGCCCACCAACATCAACAACGTCGAGACCTGGTATAACATCTCGCCCATCGTCATCAAGGGCCCGGCCTGGTTCACCGAGACCGGCAGCACCAAGAGCAGCGGGACAAAGGTGTTCTCTCTGGTGGGCAAGGTCAACAGCACGGGCCTGGTGGAGATGCCGCTGGGCACGCCGTTGCGCAAGTTCGTTTACGACATCGGCGGCGGCGCCCCGCACGGGCGCACGGTGAAAAGCGTGCAGACGGGCGGACCCTCGGGCGGCTGCATCCCGCAGGAGATGTTTGACACGCCGGTGGATTACGAGACGCTGGCGCAACTGGGTTCCATCATGGGCTCCGGCGGCATGGTTGTCATGGACGAAGACAACTGCATGGTGGACGTGGCGCGCTACTTCATCGAGTTCACCCACTCCGAGTCCTGCGGCAAGTGCGTCCCCTGCCGCGTTGGACTCGACAAAGGGCTCCAGATCCTGAACAAGTTTACGCGCGGATCGGCGACGGTCGGCGACTTGGCCACGCTTGATGAATTGAGCCGCATGATCCGCGATACGTCGCTGTGCGGTTTGGGGCAGACGGCGCCCAACCCCGTGCTCACGACCATGCGGCACTTCCGGCATGAGTTCGAGGACCACATCCGGGCGCATCGCTGCCGCGCCGGCGTGTGCGAGGACCTGGCGGTTTCACCCTGCGAGAACTCCTGCCCGCTGCACATGAACATCCCCCGCTTCCTCGAACTCTACAAGGAAGACAGGCTGGAGGAGGCCTTCGAGAGCGTCATCCTCGACAACCCGCTGCCCGCTTCCACGGGCCGCGTCTGCCAGCATCCCTGCGAACACCGGTGCCGGCGCGCCGGGCTCGACGAGCCCGTGAACATGCGCGACGTGCACCGCTCGATCGCCGACGCGATCTACAATTCCGGCCGCTACAGCGAAATGATCGAAAAGGTGGTGGCGCGCAAACTGGCTCCCACCGGCAAGAAGACCGCCGTAGTCGGCGCCGGTCCCACAGGCCTGACGTGCGCCTTCTACCTGGCCATGCTGGGCCACGAAGTCACCCTGTACGAGTCCAATCCGGAAGCGGGCGGCATGTTGCGCTACGCGCTGCCGGAATACCGTTTGCCGAAGAGCGTGCTGGAGAAGGAACTCGAACTCATCCGGCGCGTCGGGGTGAATTTCGTTTTCAACACACGGGTCGGCTTCGACATACCGCTCAATGACATCGATTCGACCTACGACGCCGTGTTCCTTTCCATCGGCACCTGGAAGGAAGCCTGGGTGTACCTGCCCGGCACGGAGTTGCGCGGCGTGATGCCGGCGCTCCTGTTCCTGGAGGCCGTTTCGAAGAAGACCGAGTGCGCCCTGGGCAAGAAAGTGGTGGTGATCGGCGGCGGCAACGCGGCCATCGACTCGGCCCGCACGGCGCTGCGCATGGGCTCCGACGCCACCGTGATCTACCGCCGCGAGCGCAAGGACATGCCGGCCATCGCCGAGGAGACAGAAGCCGCGGAGGCGGAAGGCGCCGAGTTCGTGTTCCTGGCAACCCCGCACCGCATCGTGGGTAACCGCCAGGGCGGCGTCCAGGCCATCGAAGTGGTGAAGACGCGCCTGGGCGAGTACGATTCCTCCGGCCGGCGCCGGCCCATACCCACCGATGAGATCCTGCGCTTCGAGTGCGACACGGTGGTGCTGGCGGTCGGCGAAACGGTGGACCTGGATTTCGCGCGCGCCTCGGGCCTCACGCTCAAGGAGAACGGCACCATCGACGTGGATCGCTACTCGCTCGAAACCAGCCGCACCAAGTTCTACGCGGGCGGCGACCTGATCAGCGGCGCATCCAACGTCTCCAACGCCATGGGCTATGGCAAGAAAGCCGCGCGCAACATCGACGAACGCCTGATGGGCGCGCGAAGGTTCGACCAGATTTATCGCGAGTTCGACTACGAGCAAGCTCCGCCGGCGCAGCCGAGCGCGAGCCGCCGCCACGTGTGCGGCGAGCTTGTACCGCTCGAACGCGTGAAGGTCTTCGACGAAGCCGTGCTCGGATTGACGGCCATCGAAGCCATGGAGGAATCCTGCCGCTGCCTGCGCTGCGACGTGCGCAACGGAGACCACTAGCGGCCTGAGCGGAGCGGGCGGCTTTCCGGCCGCTCCGCAATGAAAGGAGCGAATTCCTTGCCCCAGAAAGTATCCATTCGAATCGACGGAGAATACGTCAGCGCGACCGACGACCAGACCATTCTCGAAGCCGCGCGCGCCAACGGGAAGTACATCCCGGCGCTCTGCTACATGGAGGGTCTCACCCCGGTGGGCGCCTGCCGGCTCTGCATCGTCGAGGTGGCGGGCGTCGGGCGTCTTCTGCCCGCCTGCACCACGCCGGTGCAGGAAGGCATGTCGGTGAACACCAAGTCGCCGAAGCTCGAGAGCTACCGCAAGATTGCCATCGAACTGCTGTTCGCCGAGCGCAACCACATTTGCGCCGTCTGCGTGTCCAACGGCCATTGCGAGTTGCAATCGCTCGCCCAGAAGCTCGGCGTCACCAGCGTCCGCTATCCCTACAGCTATCCGAAGGTGGGCGTCGACATGACGCACGAGCGCTACGTGCTCGACCACAACCGCTGCATCCTGTGCACACGCTGCGTGCGCGCCTGCGGCGAGGTCGAGGGTGCGCACGTTTGGGACGTCCGCAACCGCGGCGTCGGCTCGCGGCTGGTCTGCGAGCTGAACCAGACCTGGGGTTCGTCGCGCAACTGCACCGCCTGCGGCAAGTGCGTGAACGTCTGCCCGACGGGAGCGATGGCCGAAAAGGGCTGGTCGGTTGAGGAAATGACCAAGCACGGCGAGCCGGTCAGCCGGCTGGCCGCGCGGCGAGGAGCGGAGTTATGAGCAAGATCAAACTGGCCACGGTGTGGCTCGACGGCTGCTCGGGCTGTCACATGTCGCTGCTCGACATCGACGAGAACATCGTCGCCGTAGCCAAGAAGGCCGACATCGTCTACGGGCCGCTGGTGGACGCGCAGGAGTTTCCCGAAAGCGTGGACGTCGCCCTGGTCGAGGGCGCCGTATCCAGCCAGGACGACATGAAGCTGGCCCAGTTGATCCGCAAACGCAGCCGGATTATGGTGGCGTTGGGCGACTGCGCGGTCACCAGCAACGTGCCCAGCATGCGCAACTGGGTGCCGGCGAAGAAGCTGCTCGAGCGCGTCTACGTCGAAGGTGTCCAGACGAATCCGGGCGTGCCGGCCGAAGGCGTGCCGGCACTGCTCCGGCACGCCATCCCGCTGCACGAAGCCGTCAAAATCGACCTTCATATTCCAGGCTGCCCGCCGAAAGCGGACGCCATCTTTTATGTCATTGGCGAACTGTTGGCCGGACGCAAACCCGACCTCACGAACAAGGTGAAATTTGGCTAAGAAATCATCCCCAGCCGGACAGCAGAAGGAATCATCCATGAAGAAGATCATGATCAACCACGTGACTCGCATCGAGGGCCACGCCAAGATCAGCATTCATCTCAATGGCGACGGGAAGGTCTCTTCCACCGAGCTTCACGTCACGCAGATACGCGGGTTCGAGAAGTTCGTCGAGGGGCGGCCGTATTACGAGATGCCGTCCATCACCTCGCGCATTTGCGGCATCTGCCCCATCAGCCACCTGCTCGCTTCCGTAAAGGCGTGCGACGCCATCATGGCGGTCCAGGTCCCTGAAACGGCCGCCCTGCTGCGCGAGTTGGTGCACTGCGGACAGTTCGTGCAGAGTCACGCGCTCAGCTTCTTCCACCTCTCGGCGCCGGATCTTTTGCTCGGCATGGACAGCGATCCGGCCAAGCGCAATGTCGTCGGCGTACTCGAGAAGCATCCCGACATGGCACGCGACGGCATCGCCCTGCGCAAGTTTGGCCAGCAGGTGATCGAACGCTTGGCGGGCGAGCGCGTGCACCCGTCCTGGACCGTTCCCGGGGGTGTGAACGCTCCCCTCAGCGCGGAAACGCGCGACCTGATCCTGAGCGAGTTGCCGCTGGCCAAGTCCATCGCGCGCCGCACGCTGAAGTTCTACAAAGGCGTGGTGGACCAGTTCCAGGCTGAGATCGAGAGCTTCGGCAACATGCGCTCCATGCACGCCGGACTGGTTGATGGGCGCGGGCGCCTGCAACTCTACGACGGCTTCGTGCGATTCCGGGACGCGGAGGGCAAGGACATCGCCGAGATCGAGAAGCCGCGGCTTTATCAGAACTACATCGCCGAATCCGCGCTGCCGAATTCCTACCTGAAAGCGCCTTACTACAAGCCGCTGGGATTCCCCGAAGGGCTGTATCGCGTGGGCCCGCTCGGCCGGTTGAACGTGGCGGACCGCTGCGGCACGCCCGAAGCCGACGCCGAATTTGAAGAATACCATCAGAGGTTCGGCAAGGTGGTCGAAAGCTCCTTCCATTTCCATTACGCCCGCTTGATTGAGGCGTTGTACGCGCTGGAGCGTATGGAAATGCTCCTGGAAGATCCGGCCATCCTGGACACGCATGTGCGCGCGCATGCCGGTGTCAATTCGCTGGAAGGCGTGGGCATCGTGGAGGCCCCGCGCGGCGTCCTGATTCACCACTACAAAGTGGACGAGAAGGGCGCCATGAAGTGGGCCAACCTGATCGTCGCCACCGGTCACAATAACCTGGCGATCAACCGCTCGATCGAACAGGTGGCCAAGCGCTTCGTCAACGGCAAGAAGCTCGAAGAGGGAATGCTGAACCGCGTCTCGGCAGTAGTTCGTGCTTACGACCCGTGCTTCAGTTGTTCAACGCACGCGCTGAACCAGCCCGCGATGGAAATCAAGTTGTTCGACGTGGACGGCACTCTGGTCGACACCATCCGGCAGTAAAAGGAGGGCGGCTTTCAAGCCGCGCGGGGTTTCAACCTCGCTTCATGTCCCCGCGCTTCAGGCGAGGAACGCATCCACTTCGGCGCGGGTCGGGATGGAGGCCTGGGCTCCGGCGCGCGTCACCGAAATGGCGGCGGCGGCGTTGGCGAAGCGCAGCGCATCGGCCGGCTCCCGCCCCTCGCTCAGCGCCACGGCGAGAGCGGCATTGAAGGTGTCGCCGGCAGCGGTGGTGTCCACGGCATTCACGCGGAACGGTTCGGCATGTATTTCGTTGATGCCATCCCACCACAGGCAACCCGCATCGCCCAGTTTCACCACCACGGTTCGTGGACCAAGCCGCGCCAGATCGCGCGCGATTGCGGCGGCCTCTTCCCTGCCCACCCGCACCGTCTTGCGGCCCAACAGGATGCAGGCCTCGCTCTCGTTCGGCGTCAGGATGTCCACTTGCGCCAGCAGTTCGCGCGACAGCGGATGCGCGGGCGCCGGATCGAGAATGGTGGCGGCGCCTTCCTCCCGCGCGACCTTCAGTGCCCGCTCCACGGTGGCCAGCGGCGTCTCCAGTTGGAACAGCACGTGACTGGCGTCGCGAAAGGTGGGACGAAAGGCTTCTACATCGGCCGGGTGCATTTCGTGATTGGCGCCGGGCGCGACGACGATGGAATTCTGCGCCGCGTCGTCCACCCAGATCAGCGCGACGCCGGTGGGCTGGGACTTGGCGGCATGCACGCCGCTCACGTCCACACCGGCGGCGGCCAGGCTGGCCTTGAGATGGTCGGCGAACACGTCATAGCCCACGCGGCCGATCATGTGCGCGGAAGACGCCTTCCCACCGAGCCGCCCCACCGCGCAAGCCTGGTTGGCTCCTTTCCCTCCGGGGATCATCTGGAAATCGTGGCCGAGAATGGTTTCGCCGGGCGCGGGCAGGTGTCCCACGCGAACCACGAAGTCCATGTTCAGGCTGCCCAGAACGACGATGCGCGCGCTCATCGGCCGAGATCGATGCCGAGTTTCTTGAGTTCTTCGGCGTAGTAGCGCTTATGCAGCAGGTCCCATTCCTCGGTGCCTTCCGCAATCTCGCGCTTCTGCGAGCGGATCTTCTGCCGCGCGGCGCGATCCACCCTATCTTCGATGGCGAGCAGGTCGCTGATGTCGTGCACCAGCGTGAGCCGGACCTCGTTCGGGTCCCGCTTGAACCGCACCTCGTGCGCCTTGCGCAACGCCGCCACCAGCTTGTGCGAGATGTCGTTGATCTTGTCGCGCGACAGCTTCATGTTGTCGCCCGTGTCGCGGCCGGAGGCGCGGATCACTTTGCGCTGCGATACCAGCGTGTTCTTGATGCGGCGGAACATCTCCTGGTAGCTGACACCCTCGCGGCGCATGTAGTCGCTGTACTGGCTGAGGATGTCGCGGACTTCGTCGTTGAGACGGTCCTCCACCATCAGTTCGTCGGTGATAAGGTTGGTAACCAGGTCGCAGACGACCTGGTGGTCGGTGATGTCGACGACCTTGGGAGTCAGCCCAGTAACAAGCTGGCGGGACAAATACGCGATGAATTCCCTGGCAAGCAGCATTCTACGGGCGCTGGTCGTAACAAAATAGCGCCAAATTGAAAGTGTAGCGACCCGGAGAGAACTGTGTCAATCAACGCGCGCGGCGCACGGCGAGCTGGCCCTGCCGCGCGTAGTCGATCGCTTCCCCGAGTATGCGCGCGGCCTCCTGCGGCGCGTGGAAACCCATGGAGTTTTCCGCGTTGACGAAATCGGTGCGGAATTGCGCTTTGCGCTGCAAGGTGAGCGCTTCGGCGAGTCTCTCGCTCCCGGCTCCGGCGGCTTTGGCTGCCTTCACTTCGTCGTAGAGCGCCACCAGTGCTTCCTCAGCCCGGACAAGCAACTTCTCGTTGCGGTCCTGGATCGTCTCGGCGCGCAGCTTCATTTCCGAGGCCGGGAATGGATGGCAGGTGAGGCAGGCGCGCTCAATATTCGACAGAGGGCTGCGCACGTGGTGATCGCTGATCTTCACGGCACCCTGCCGTATGTAAGGCATGTGGCAATCCGCGCAGGCCACGCCGCTGCGCGCGTGGATGCCCTGGCTCCACGTCTCGAACTCGGGATGCTGCGCCTTGAGTACC
>CAZLOS010000162.1:0-11421 GCA_964561215.1 uncultured Solibacteraceae bacterium
GCCACGCGGCAGGCTGCTGAAGAGGCGGGGCTCAGCGTGAGCCTGATGCCGGAGAAGTACGTGGCGGAAAGCCTCGTGGCGGCGTTCGCGGATATCGATCTTCGCGGGAAGCGCATCCTGCTGCCGCGTGCCGCCGTTGCCCGCGACGTGGTACCGGACGAATTGCGGCGCCTCGGTGCGCACGTTGAAGTCGTCGAGGCCTATCGCACCGCGGTGCCTGCGGACGCTGCCTCACGCGCAGCCGGACTCTTTCGCGAAGGCGCGCGGCCGGACTGGATCACATTCACCAGTTCCTCGACCGTAAGGAACTTCGTCTCGGTGGCAGGGACATCCAAGCTCGCAGGCGTGCGCGTGGCTTCCATCGGACCCGTCACGTCGACCACGGCTCGCAAACTTGGGATCGCCGTGGATGCCGAGGCCTCCACTTACACAACTGACGGTCTGGTGGAAGCCATCGTCAACGCCAGCTCATCGCCGGTAGATCGTTGAGATCAATCAAGCCCACAGCCCTGTGATTTTTGGTCGTGTTGAAGATGACGTAGCGGCCCGACCAATCGAAGCTGGGGTGCAGGTGAACGTCTTTCGGCTTGCGCAGGCCCGTGGCCAGGACACGCGTGCTGCCGGTGGCCGTCTCTGTCAACCAGACGCGGCCGTCGAAATCGTCCGTCACGACGAATTTGCCGTCAGGGCGCGCTTCCCCGTGCCAGTAGCTGCCTTCCCGCACCAGCCGCGATGTCCCGTTGGTGTTCACGATCACCATGCCGACGCGGTCGTTCACCATAGTCATCTCACCCGTACCCATGATCCAGGCCTCATGCGTGAGCCATTCCTTCAGCGGCGTAAACCAGTCCTTGCGATCGACGCGCTGGTAGAAGGGCCGCAGGCCCGTTCCATCCGCGTTCACAATCCAACTGCGCTGCGGCGCATACCCGCTGGTTTCCCATGTAAAAAAGAGCACCGGCTCGGTGGGACTGTGCTGTATGTGGCCGATGCGGAATCCGACACGGATGACGGTCTTGTATTGGCCCGTTTCGGCGCTCATCAGTCCGACCTCCCAGGTTTTGGGATCGATCTGGCGGCCTACCGTGATCCACTTGCCGTCGCCGCTGAGGGTGGGCTGGTGATAACCCCCGAAATGCGGTTCCGGCACCGTACCTACCAGGCGCTCGGAGAAGTCTTCCACGTCCAGAGCCACAATGTCATGCCCGCGCTGATAGTAGATACGCCGCGGATTGGTGTGATCCGGCACCAGGCCGATGCCACCCACGCCAGCCGTATCGGTCAACTGCACGATGCGTCCCTCGGGGACGGAGATGCGGTAGATCTGGTTGGAACCTGAACGGTTGGAAGTGAACAGAAGGTATCGGCTGTCGCGAGTGAAATTGGGGAAGTGAAAATACAGCGTGTTCGCCACGCCCTTGTTCGCGGTCATTTCCCAGACACGCACGCCCGTGACCGGATCGATCCAGGATTGTTTTTCGACACCCCAGTCCTTGCCAACATCGGAAGCCGGCAGGGGCATGACGGCGCTCGCTAGAAGCGCGAGGGTGAACCAACCACGTCGAGTCATCCTCCCATTATCGATGGGATCGGTCCATGTGTCCCGCTCTCAATCCACCTCTTCGAGGTCCACTCGGTTATATACCTTGCGCACCGTTTCTTTCACCCACGGCAGCGGCTGGCCTGTGGCTGCGTCGACCGCCGCCCTCAAACCGCAGATCCGTAGCAACCCTATACCGGGAGCCATCGGCCGGCCCGGGCGCGGAACACCGCCGGTGATCACGAGTTCGTCCGGTGCGCTGAGTTCGCGCAGTCGCAGTGCGGGCCTCGCGTATTCGAGTGCCGCCGAATAAGCCCCGGCTTCAAGCGTGTTTCGTGCCTCGTGCCATCGCCCTTGCGCGTTCTTGGGGAACACTTGGCTCCCTTCAAGCGGCTGGAAGAAGACTTCCGACATCGCCAGGATTTCCTGTGTGTTCATCATTCCCAGTTGAGCCGCCAGTTCCACGGCGGCCAGCGGAGTGCGGCCTTGGCGGCTTTCCGCCTGCGCCTGTAAGGAAGTCGATGCCTGCCATCTTGGGTTGAGGTCCACGGCAAGAGGCGTCCCGCTGGCCTCGTCGACAACAAAGTCCACACCGAATAGTCCGCGATAGCCGCGCGCCGCCATCCAACTCCCGATTCGCTCGCTTTGCTCCCGGATGCTCGTCAGGACGTCCAATGGTGCTGCCGCAGCGGCTGTGAAGTCGTTGCCGGCGTGGCCGCTGGGCGTGCCGTGGAGGAAAGGCTGTCCGACAATCTGCACACTGGGGAAGCCGACCACCGTTCCATGATCGACGGCAACCGCGTTGACGTTGAAGGACAAGCAGCCGGCGTGAGGCGCCACCCACACCTCGGAGTCGCGGAACCGCCTGCCCGCTTCAGCAAGGTCTTCGGGTGAGCGGATGATAGCCGTTCCACGTCCTGCCGCGCCCATATCCTGCTGCATCACGAACCTTCCGCCGAATTCGGACGCCAATTCAGGATAGCGGACCTGGCCCAAGTCCAACATGCGAGCCGGCAGGCGTGGCAAGTCCAAATCCTCCAGGCAAGCTCTCAGTCCTCTCTTGCTTCCGAACAGCCGGGACTCTTCCCAGGTGCGGCAGTGGCAACCGATGCCTGCCTTGGCGGCAAAGCCTCGCAAGGAAACGGAAGGATAAGGAGATACCGCTTCCCAGCGGCCTGCGGGCGAATCTCGGAGAGAGGACATCAACTGGTGCTCGATGGCGGGCAACAGCGTGTAGGTTTCCGGGTCATCGCCCAAAGCCCTGCGGCGTCCCTCGGTCTTCTCGCGAGAGTAGAACCGGATTCCAGTATGCCGCTCCATCAGGTCCAAGTCGCAGCCGTCGTCCAGGGAGAGCACCATCGCGAGCGGCACAAACTCGTCGATGCCCAGGCAGTAGGCCGCCATCCGCGTCTGCCACAGCACGCGGGTATCCAAGAAGCGATCGCGGAATGCGCCCTGGCTGTCCACCTTCGCGATTGTATAATGAACCCGAGTATGACGCCTGTTTTCGCCGTCGCATGTGGCAGCGTCCGCGCCGTGGTACGGTCTTCTTCCTGGAGTCGCGACAAGTTGGAGGACTTCCAGAGCCGGCGCCTGCGCACCTTATTCCGCCACGCCTTGAAAAACGTTCCTTTCTACCGGGATCTCTACACACGCCACGGGCTGTCCGCGGACAACGTGCGCGGAGTCGAAGATCTCGATCGAATCCCTCTGGCCCTGCGGGCTGAGATGCAAGAGCAGCCCGCGAGCGGACTTGTCGCCCGGGGAATGAATCCCGACAGTCTTGTTGTCCACCGTACGAGCGGTTCGACCGGCTATCTCTTCCGCACTTACCGGTCGCGATTCGAGGACCGGCTTCTTCAGGGCTTGCGTTTGAAGCTGGAGTTCGAATTGGGCCTGCGGCTGACCGACCTGCGCGTTGCCGTCACCGTACACGGCCACGGAAGCCGCGGCGAGAAGCCGGACGCTCATTTCTACAACCGGTTTGGCTGGCTCCGTCGCCCGACCGTGGACTGCCTTTTGCCCGCGAAGGAGATTCTCGATCGTGTGGCGGAACTCCGGCCCGATGTGCTGACGGGATATCCGGACGCGCTGTCCTGGATCGGCGGCGAAGCCACTGAAGAGCATCGCCGCGGTATCCGGCCGCGGCTTATCGTCACAGGGGGAGAAACTCTCACTCCGGACATGCGCCGGCAGATTTCGGATTGTTTCGCCGCGCCAGTGTACGACTTCTATGGGATGCACGAGTTCAACCTGCTGGCATCCCAGTGTCCTCAAACGGGCTTGTACCATGTGGCGGAAGACAGCGCTATTGTCGAGGTGCTCAAAGACGGCAACCCCGCCGCTTGCGGTGAAACGGGCGAAGTTGTGGCGACCGCCTTGCATTCGTTCGCTATGCCGTTTATCCGCTATTGGACCGGCGACCTCGCCACCAGCGGGCCGCGGCGCTGCCCCTGCGGAGCCCCTTGTGCCACGCTGGAAGGCATTCGGGGCCGCGTCATCGACCGCTTCACGCTGCCGGACGGTACGAAACTGCATCCCTATCACCTGCTGGATCCGCTCGTCAAACAGGCGCCCTGGCTGCGCCGGTATCAGATAGTGCAGCCCAGCGTCGATCGGGTCGTCGTGAAGATCGTGCCGTTGCCTGGCCGCACTCCCGGCCACGATGATCTGCAACGCCTGCGCGCCGGACTCCAGCGACCGCTGGGGTCCGAAGTGTCCCTGATCTTCGAGATGGTGAGTGAACTTCCTCCGGCGGGAAACGGGAAGTTCCGGCCCTACTCTTCGTTGGTGGGCGGCAATGGCCGAACTTAGGTGGTTGTCCCGATCCGGTTCGGGTTCACCACAGATACTCTTTGGCCTCTTCCCTGCGCGCGTAACTGTCCAGCACGTGCACCACGCGTATCCTCTTGAGCTTCGCCGGAGCAAGCTGCCCGATCGGTACATAGAGGATCGACCGGCCCAGCCGGTAAGCGATGGTGCGGAAGATGGAGCGCGGCGGCCTTGCCGCAACGTACACCACGTGCCGGTATATCGAGTAATCGAGCGCCGCCAGCAGCAGCCGCTCAGGCTTGGTTTCCGCCAGCCAGTAATCCGGGTCCCCCCACACATCCACCATGCGGCGCGGCGGCAGCGTCATCAGGAAACCGCCGTACTCCGCGCGCCCGATGCCGGGCCCAACCATGTTCGCAAACGGGTCGGTCGAATAGAACGCCATGTCGCTTTCGTTCTGGTGCTCGCCGAGCCACGTGGTGAGGTAAGTGTAGCGGTCCTCGCGGTCTTCGTCATAGATGACCACCAGGGCACCTACCTCGCCCGAGATCTTGTCGAACTCGCGGACGTAAATCTTCTTCTCGTGCCAGTTGCGGATGGTCTCGCGCAGGTCGATGCCGTCGCGCACGGATGTTGTGAAGGGCTCGGTGCGCACGCGCTCTTCCGAGAGGATACTTTTGGCCTTCGCTTTCAGAACCTGGCCGTAGTTTTCAATCACCAGGTCTTCGGGCGGATACGAGCAGATTGTGTTGCCGTCCAGATTCTGCGCCCACTCGCCAGGCTGGGTTTCTTTTTTGCGCGGCTTGAGGCTTGAGGGCCGCAGACGCCGTTTGGGACGCGGCAGGCGGCGGCGCAAGCGCATCTTGCGCATGTTGATCCAGACTTCCTCGCCCGAAAGGTTCACGGTCTCCAGATCGCTCTCGGTTTTCTGCGCTGGATAACGGCCGGCAACGTCCCAGACCTCCCAGGCGTAGTTGTCATCGGCGATCGAACGCGCCGCCACGGTCAAATCGAACAGCCCGGCCACCAGCCCTCCCGAGACGAGTGCGAGATTGCGCGTGTAGCGAGCCATCAAGCGGCGCTGCCACTGCTGAATCTTCTCGCCGGCGTTTTTCTCGTACTGCCGTTCGGCTTCACGCAACAGACCGAGTTGGGACCAGCGCCGGTCCGCGAGTTTCTCGTTGCTCATCTCGCTTCGGTAGTTTTCGTATCGCCACTGGAGAAACGGATACTCCGTCGTGATCTCGACCAGGCAATCCGGGTGCGGATTGAGCAACTGCACCTCCTCGATGCCGCTGCGCGGAGGTTCGTCTTGAGGTACCTCCATGGCATCGAGCAGCGCATCAAGCAAGTTCAACGACACGACCACCATTACACGGGCTTCGGGGTCCGAGCCTTGCAGCTTCCAGGCCATCCCCGCGGCGTGGGCCGCCACTGCCTCATCGCGCTCCTGCGGGTGAATGCGATACTCTTCGACGTACTTGGCGAGGCCGACCGAGCGCAAAGCGTAAGGATCGGGATAGGCGTCAGGCAGATGCGGCCGCGCCCCTGCGCCGGGCTCAAGGAACATCACCTCCGCGCCGGTTTCGCCGGCCGTGCGCACGGCCTCGGTGAACGGATCGGCCGGTTCCACCGGGACGTAAACGGCGCGCTCCGGATCGGTGGCGTCGGGGTAAACGATCACGGACATCTCAGGCAGCCGTGCTACAGCGTTCCGGTAGACGTCCTCCAGACTCGTGGGCAGTTCCACCGCCACCACTGCGGGCTGCATCTCGAGGATGGCGCGCCGCAACTCAATGGCGAACTCGATGCGTCCGGGCGCCACCGGGAAATAGCGGAATCGTCCGCGATCGAGGCTCCCGGCGGCGCTTGGGACGATCTCAGAGCCTTGGGACATAGCGCAGCGCCTCTTCGCCCAGGGTTTCGAGCACCGCGGTGCGCAATGCGGCATCCGGTTCGCCCGCTCCATCGGCGACTGCGCCCAGCTTCATGGCGTAACGCGCCAGGTTGATGCCGTCCCGCACTGTGTAGCGCTCATCGGCGCCGTGGGCCTGCTGCAGGAACTCCGTGACGTATTCGAGTATCTTTTCTTCTCCGAAGGGAAGATTTTCCTTAAGGATCTGATACTCCTCATCCCGCTCGGGAAAGTCGAGCAGGATCTGCGGCTGGAGGCGCGAATGGATGTACTCGGGCAGGTCGAACGTCGAAGCGTCGTCGTTCATGGTCGCCACCAGCCGGAAATCCGGGTGCGCCTGGATCTTGATGCCCGCCACGATGCTCTCCACGTAGCGCCGCATATCGAGCAGGGGCGCCAGGCTGGCCCAGCTCTTCTCGCTCATGCGGTTGCCTTCGTCGAGCACGCAGATGCCGCCACGGATCATGGCGGTCACCAGCGGCGATGCCACATAGCGGAGCTGGCCCTCCCGTTCGATCACCGGTGTGATCAGCAGGTCCTCGGGCCGCGTGTCGACGGTGGCCTGCAGGATGTAAACCTCCCGCGCCATCTGCTTGGCTGCCGTGTAAGCGAGTGTGGTCTTGCCCACGCCGGGCTTGCCGATCAGCCGCGGATTCATGGGCAGGTCCCGCGGATCGATCACCATCCACGCGGCCAGAAGCTGCCGCATGGCATCCTGCTGGCCCACCCAGCGCAGCTGGATCTCGTCCGGGTGCGCCAGATGCAGTGTTACGCCTTCGACTTCAACCACCATAGTTTAGCTCGCCGCCAACAATTCGCGGAGGTTCCATCCACATATTACGCTCGCTTGAAACTTGTCGCCGCCCGGTCCCGGCCAGTGCGTCTCCAGGCTCACCCATCCCCTGTACCCGTCCGCCAGCAGGGCGCGAATCTGGCCTTTCCAGTCGACGTCCCACGCGCCCAGCAGGCCCCAGGCCGCTTTGCCGTCTATGTAGCGCACGTCCTTGGCGTGTACGTGGACGATGCGATGGGCCTGGAGTTTGCGATAGCCGTCCGGGAAAGCGCGTTCGCCCGACACTTCGCAGTTACCGGGATCCCAGACCAGCCCTAGATTGGGATGCTTCGCCTTTTCGAGCATCACGGCGGATTCGCTTCCCGTCGCCACGTTGCAGGCTTGCTCGTTTTCGAGCCCGATAATCAGGTCCTCCTTCGCGGCCGATTCAGCCAGCCGTAGAAGATCCTCGGCGATACGGTCGAAGCACATTTCCGGCTCCGCGGTGCGCCAGTAGCTGAAAACACGGATGATGCGCGCGCCCGTCACGTGTGCGATGTCGAACGCTCGTCGCGTGAGGCGAGGCTGATCCGCCATAGTGTGCTTGGCCGCGAAGCCGTCCTGCTCGAAACGATGGTCGAGCGGTCCGCCTTCCGGCAGCACTACCTTGAGCAGCGGCGAAGCAAGGGAGATGACCTTCATCCCCTCGGCCTCGACGGCCGCTTTGGCGTGCGCGACCTCGTCGTCGGTGAGGTCCATGATGTTCTTGCCGGAAACCATGCGCAGCTCGGCGCCGGTCATGCCTACGCCCGCCATGCCCTCCAGGGCCGTTTCCAGGTTCGGGGAGAATTCGTCGGTGATAGCCGCCAGCGGCAGTTTGGGATCCATAGCAGACCCATTTTAGCGAATGTGCGGAGCGGCATTCGGGGTGGGGTAGCGATGAATGTGATAGCCTCGTACGGATCGGGATTCGGATCCCATGCTTGCCACGCTGAGCCATCGGAAGATGCTGTTGCTTGCGCTGGCGCTTGCCGCCGCGAGCTTCATCGCCGCCACCCGGCGGATGTCGCACTCGGTGTGGTTTGACGAATCGCAGACGGTGCGTGTGGCGCGCCAGGCCACGGCCTGGGATATTACGTCGACGGCGACGAGGCTGAGAGCGTATCCTCCGTTATTTTTCTTTGTGGCGCACTATAGTCTCGGCCTCAGGGACGACGAGATTGGTCTGCGGCTGCCGGCGGCAATCTTCGGCGCTCTTGCGGTCGTTGCCGTGTTTTTGTTGGGCAAGGCGCTCTTCGACGATGTTACGGGTGCGATTGCCGCGTACCTGTTTGCTTTCGCGCCGGGCGTACTCCGTTACTTCGTCGATGGAAACGCCTATACGCTCCTGGTTCTCTTTTCACTGCTTTCCACGTTGTTCCTGTACAGAGCCTGCAGTTCCGGCAGTCGGACGGATTGGCTGGGCTACTTCGTTCTTGCCCTCCTCGGACTCGGTTCACACACCGTCTTTGTGTTCTACTTCTTCGCTCAGGCGGCCGCCGGCTTCTATCTGCAGGCCTCCGCTTCGCAGCCGACATCGAGGTCCTGGAGGCGCTGCGCGGTAACGATGCTGGCCTTGCTCTCCGTCGAGTTGCTCTGGGCGTTGTTCTTCTTCTCCCAAGGCGGGGACCGGCGGCCGATGCAGTGGATGCGTTTGCTGGATGCGGGCACCCTGTTCTCCGTGGCCGGCATGGTTGCGGGTCCGTTGTCGCTCGGGGATCGGATCCAACTCGCGCTGTGGACTTTGATCGTGATGTCAGGGGCGAGTGTTGTGTTCCTCCGATCTCGAAGAACGTTCTGGTTTCTCGCAGTGCTGGCTCTGGTCTCATCCGTCGGGCTTGTGTGTTTTCTGAAGATGACGTTGCCGTATGTGGCCTATAAACACGGGCTGGGGATATTCCCGCTGGCTTGCATCGTAGGGGCTCAGTCTTGGCGGCTCGTGCATTTCCCTTGCCGTCACCCGCCATCCGGCCTGCGACTATTTACAGGGATCATGGTCTGTGTATCCGTTTCTGGTTATGGCCTATCAGGAGCCGCTTTCGTCCACGCAAATCCCCGGGCATTCGAATACCAGGACTGGCGAGGAGCAGCTTCCTGCCTGATGAGCTGTGCGCGTTCCAGTGACGCGGTCGTCCTTACCGGGAGGTATGACTTCGATCCCTTGAGCTATTACTATCACGGACCGGCGGAGCTGGTCGAGGCGCGCGCTGCCAACCGGGTAGACGTACTCGTTGCCCGCCTTTTGGCGCAATCCGAGCCGCCGAAACAGTCGGTCTGGATTGTAGTCAGTACATTCGAAAACGAGAGTCCCATGGTAGCCAGGTTCACGGAAACGCACCAGGAGAACTTGGAGTCGCGGGTCCGGAATCTCCTGACTGCGCTCCGGGAACAGGGCCTGTCTGTTCGTGAGGTCGCCCGGTTTCATAGGGTGCTTCTGCTGCAGGCGAAACGCAATCGAACCCCCGGCTGAACCGGCACGCTGAAAGCGGCAACCGATGACCCAGCCGGCGCCACTGGCTCGATGACTTGTCATAGGGCCGGCATACCCTTGCTAAGCTTGCACTAGGTAAAGAATGCCGGGCGAACAACCGCAGGTCCCTTCGTTTGTCTTTTACGATCCCACCGGCAAGAGATGGGCGCGTTTCCGCCGGTTTCTGCAGACCGGCACGCTGTTCGGCGTCATCGCGGCCGCCACCCTGGTGTTAGTTATCCTGCTCAGCCCGCAACTACCCGCGCTCGGCCTGCCGCCGGTCGAGCACCTGGTGGGCTTCGCCGAGGTGCGCGGGATCATCTCCGGCGAGCGTGCCGTGACGAACGCTCCCTTCCGGCGAGCCCGCATTCGCAAAGCTCTCAAGGACGTGAAGTACGTGCGATCCAGCTCTCCGGTGCTGCATCCCAAATTCGCGGCGCGCATGGGCGAGGACAAGCCGGTCGTGTTCGGATTCTATGTCAACTGGGATCCGGCTGCACTCGTCTCGCTGCGTTTTCACCTCGGCCACCTGACCCACCTGGTTCCGGAATGGTTCACGCTGGCTAATGCCAAGGGCGACATAAGCGACGAATGCGACCCCACCGTCATTCAGATTGCCCGGCAAGGCAAGCTTCCGATCCTTGCTTTGCTGACCAACTTTCGCCAGGGGTGGCGCGGCGGCGACGTGCACCGGTTGCTCAATGACGCCGCGGCGCGAGCCAACCTGATCGACAACATTCACGCCAATCTGGTCGAGCACAAGTTCGCCGGCATCAATATCGACTTCGAGCAAGTCCGGCCGGGCGATCGCGAAGCGCTCATACGGTTTATGCGCGAGCTCTGCTCAAAGTTGAAACCGGAAGGGTTCCTGCTGACTCAAAGCGTTCCTGTTGGCGACAGCGCCTACGACCTGAAGCGCCTGGCTGAGGTCAACGACTTTCTCGTCCCCATGGTGTACGACGAACACTACCAGAGCGGCGAGCCCGGTCCCGTGGCATCCGAGGGTTGGTTCGAGGCGCAGTTGGAGACCCTGCGTAAGACGGTTCCACCGGCGAAAACCGTCATCGGAATCGGTAGCTACGGTTATGACTGGATCATCGGCGGCCGTGGTTCGGCGGAGGTGAGTTTCGACGACGTGATGTCGGCTGCGGTATCGCGGAATGCCCATGTCGAATGGGACGACGACGCCGTGAATCCCGTGTTGAGGTATGAAGCCGCCGGACAGCGCCACGAGGTGTGGTTCCTGGACGCGGTGACCGGACTCAACCATGTGATCGACGTCTCCGGCGCCGGCTTCCGGGGCGTGGGGGTTTGGAGGTTGGGCGGCGAGGATCCGGGGCTCTGGACGGTGCTTAAGCCCGAAGCTTGGCCCGAAGACGATTTTCAGACGGCGCAGCTCGAACCTCTGACGTCCCAGAAGTCCGTCAAGCATTACGGTGACGGCGAGATTATCCGCATTGTCGAGACACCGCGGGACGGCCGGCGTGCGGTGAAGCGCGCTAGCGACGGCAGTTACAGCGCGCAATACGGACAGCTTCCTTCCTATTACGTGATGGAGCACACCGGTAAGCCGCAGGACAAGGTGCTGGCGCTCAGCTTCGACGACGGACCCGATCCGGAGTGGACGCAGGGAATTCTCGACGTGCTGAAGGACCGCGGCGTGCGCGCCACGTTTTTCGTCGTGGGCGTGAATGCCGAGACCGCCCCACAGCTCGTTCGGCGCATTTACGCGGAAGGGCACGAGATCGGCAATCACAGCTACTCGCATCCGAATATTGCGTTAACGTCGCCCGAACGGGCGAAGCTCGAGTTGAGCGCCACCGAGCGCATCATCGAGAATCTGACCGGCACGGCCACCACCCTTTTCCGCCCGCCGTACAACGCCGACAGCCAGCCTCAGACTCCCGAGGAGA
>CAZLOS010000163.1:0-11319 GCA_964561215.1 uncultured Solibacteraceae bacterium
AACAGCAGCCCCAGCGCGCCCAGCACCACCACCACCTTCCGATACGCCCGGAACTCGTCGAGCCGCGAAAAGATGAACTGCTTCGGCTCCTCCGTATACTTCTCGTATGGAATCACGCGGTCGATCCAGGCCGCCAGCTTGTGGGTCAGCCACTGGCGGTACCGGCTCTTGGCCGACAGCCGCACGCTGCCGCCATGTATGTAGGAGAACGTTTGAGAAAAACAGGAGTCCCACTTGCGGCGGCGCTCGGCGTGGCGACCGGACACGTCGCCGGAATCCTCCACCGTGATGCAGAAGCAGGTGGGACATATCATGGTGCAGTTGGCACAGGCCAGGCACCGGGCGGCCACCTTCTCCCATCGCGGGCTGTCGAAAGCGTCGTAAAGCACTTCGCGCAGGCCGGCCGTGTCGATGCGCCGGCTCTGGGAGGACGCAGCCTGCGCTATGGCCCGCTGCACACTGGCGCGCATCTCCGCGTTCGACCGCGTGTGCTCGACCTCGGCCAGCACTTCCCCACCCCGCGCCGTGCCCGCCTCCGCTAAAAAGACGTGCCGGTCCCGTTCTGCGATTTCCGCGAGCGCGATGTCGAAGCCGGATTCGGCCTTGGGTCCCGTCTCCATGGATGCACAGAAGCACGTGGGGGCGGAATCGGTGCAGTGGACGGCGATCAGGAAGGCATTCTCGCGCCGCTGGCGGTAGATGGAGTCGACATAGCGGTCTGCCAGCAGAATCCGGTCCTGACGGGCGATGGCCGCCAGTTCGCAGGCCCGCACGCCCAGGAAGGCGGGTGGCGAGGCCGGCGGCGCGTCGCCCGGCAGAATGCGAAAGGTTCCGTCCTCGCGGCTGGACGATGACAGCGCCACCTCCGGCGGGTGCAGAAACCGCTTCCAGCTCCCCGGGCCGATAACGTAGCCGAACAGCGCCTGGTCGTCGCGCCTGCACAAGCGGTAACGGCCGGCGCCGTGCTCGGCTGTCCAGCCGGCCGGCAGATCCTCCGTGCTCTCAATGGAATCGTAGACGACGGCGGCGTCGCGAATCGTGGGTCCAATGATCTGGTAGCCGCGACGCTGAAGCGCGGCCAGCAGTTGCCCGAGCGCGCCGGCGTCCACCACGACCTGCGTCCCCAGGGGGATCTCGTTCGTGGGCATCCGGTCCTAGCCCCCTTCCCGGCCGGCTCCGCGCCCCGGTTGACCGCACTCGCAATGATCGCGGCCCCCAGTCGGCTCACGTCACCAGCTCAGCACGTCCAAACGCCAAAGGTTTACATCATATATGAAAAGGAGGTACCCGGCAATTCACCGGATCCCCTGGCTCAACGCTCCGGAGTCAATTCCAGCTTTAAGGGACTGGCTGCGCCGCGCACATGATAGCGCGCACTTTCTCCATTGAGGGTGAATTCCAGCGTTCCGGCCTTGGCGGTGCCGCCGCTACCCTTGACGTTCTCGCGCGGGAAACGGACCAGGAGGTCCGTGAAATGGTATTCGGGGGCGCCGCCGCGCCAGTCGACTTCCCCGCGCGCCTCGAGCGAGCGCACTTCCTTATCGGCCAGCAAATCGAGCGATTCGCCCCGCAGAGTGCCTTTCATACGCAGGCTTTTCAAGAGCGCCTCGCCGGCACCGGATGCCTCGGCAACGCCTTCGATGGCCACCTTGCCAGCGCGCCAGTGCATGTTCTCCACCCTTCCGGAAAATCTGTAGCGCGGCGCCGCTCCGCTTACGCTGATGGCGAGCGCGCCCGCAAGGGCACCGTTTTCAAACGCCGCCGACACGGGCTTCATCGCCAGCTCGGCGCCGTCCCAAGTGAAGCCCGCGCGCGCCTTCTTGAATTCCAGCCCGTTCACGGTCAGCGTGCCCGCTTCGATCACTCCTTCCGCCCGCCAATCGTCAAGCCAGTGCGGCGGCGCCGGGTGGCCGATATGCAGAGTCCGCTGCAGGAAACCGGGCTTGGGTTGCAACGCGGGAGCCAGCAATGCCTCCAGAGCGCCGGCATCGAGATCCGGCGTCGACAGGTGCAAGCGGTACGGCCGCTGCATTCCGGGGTGAAAGGATATTTCGCCGCCGGCCGAGATCCCCTGGACGCGGGCGTCGATCGCGCTCACCGTGAATTTCGCCCCCGCCAGGGATACGTGCGCCGAGCTTACCCGAACAGGCTTGGAAAGCGCAACGGAGGCAAATGTCGCGCCGCGGACATCGGTTTCCGCGGACCATTCACCGGGCTTGTCACCGGCTTGCGACAATTGCAGCGTACCCGAGCAAATGCCTTCCCGGGTGGCTTCCACCAGCTTTGACATTGGAGGCGGAACCGTGGCGCCCAGGGCGCTCTTCAACGCAGCCGTCGGGAGAGCGCGGGCACTGAAACGCACGTTCAGAGCGCGCTCCAGGCGGTGGTAATTCCACTCCACCGCCGCCGCCGAGTTGTCGAACCGCAGCGTCGAGGCGGGCATTTCAAAAGAGTCGCCCCTGGCGATCACGTGCGCCTGCTCCATTTGAGCGGCGGCCTTCCCCGGCAACTGCAACTTCACGGCATCCAGCTTCAACTGTCCGCGAAAACCCGATTCAGGCGAGTAGACCACGGCGCCCGTCATTTTCCCGTCGGTGACCAGTTCCTTCGAGACGGGAGATCCCAAATGCTCAATGGTTTCCACCACGGGTCGCAGCGGCATATCCGAGGCGGTGAGGCTGGCGGCCCAACGCGGCGCGGTCAGGATGTCCGCGACCCGGAGGCGAAGTTCCATGCCCAGGTTTGGGTTATCGAGCCGGTTGACATCCAGTTCGAGCCTCTGGCCGGTCGCATCGAACACCCCGCGAAAGCTCAGCGGTACGCCCGCGGTCTTTGCCGGCGCCAGGTCCCAACGGTAGAGACTTTCTATGTTCAATTGGCCTGCGATCTCCACCGCATCCGACGGTCCGGACAGCCTCATATTGCCGCTCACCGCGCCGTGCACCCCGACATCCTCGCCGTGCGCCAGCATCACCAATTCGCCAAGGCTGCTGCGTTCGAGTTCCACCTCCGCCTCCAGCCGGCCGTCGCCGGGTACCGGCAGCCATCGCAAACGTCCGCGCATCGCGCCGAACGATTGCGATGCGCGATCGGTCCGCGCCGGCACACCCGTGAAGCGCAGTACTATGCTCCCATCGGACGCAGGATTCACGTACAGGTCCATATCCGCGTCCGAGAAGTAGTAGACCGACTTCCATTCGCCGAATTTCCAGTTCACGCGGCCGCCGCGCACCTGGATGGTGGGCCATGGCGCGCCTACGCCGCCCTGGCGCACGCCCCGGAACAAGAGCTGGGAATTCCATTGCCCGGCCTGGTTCCGGCACAAGTTCACGCTCGGCTCGACCATGCGCAGGTTCGAAAACGCCAGCCGTCCCGAAAGGAGGCTGCCGAGATCGATGCGGGCGTTCAGGGTCCGCACGTAAGCCACGGGCTCGGAACCGAAGGACGGATCCTCGTGGATCACTACGTCCTTTACCGAGAAACCTGGCCCGCGAAAGAGGCTGAACCGCGGTTCGCGAAATTCCACCTCGCGCCCCAGTGAAGTTGCCAGCGCCGCGCGGATGCGAGGCGCGAAGCGCTCGGCGCTGAGAAACGGCGCCGCGGCGGCCGCGACCACCAACACGAGCAGCGCGACCCAGAAGAAGCGCCAAAGGAGTTTCTTGCGTTGCGCTGTCATGATGAAACCGGTCTCTCCAGTCTTTGATAGTCGTCCGGGGTGTCCACGTCGTCGAGCACTCCGGCGTCCCCGACTTCCACAATCCGGGTCCGGTCCGGACAGCCATGGACGACGGCGCGCGCGGAGTCATCCGCCGCGAGCGACAGCAAGTCGTCGAAAAGCTCGCTCGAAAGGCCCACCGGATGCCCGCGCCGCGAGCCATGGCGCGGCACCACCACCAGCGGCGGTGGCGAACCTTCGCTCATCGCGCGAACCAGCGCCGCAATCGTCGCCGGATTCACGCGCGGACAGTCCACCGGGGTGAAGAAACAGCCAGCGGCCTCGTCCCGGACCGATGCCACACCGCATTGCAGCGACGTCAACTGCCCCGATGGCCAACGCTCATTCACCACGAACCGCACCGGGGCGTCCGGACGCAAGCCGCGTCGCACGGTCTCCGCATCCGCGCCCAGCACCACCACCACCGGCGAAAAGAACTCCGCGTACACACGGACCAACCGCTCAAGGAATGTCTCTCCGTCCAGTCGAAGCAACGCCTTCGGCGCGCCCATGCGGCGCGAGGCTCCCGCAGCCAGGATGATGCCCGCCAGATCCACTTACTTTGCGCCTCGGGCGTCCGTCACACCGTGGAGCGACATCGAGACGGAGCGCCAACCGGAATCCGCGCCGCGCCTCACCGCGATCATCTCGGCCACAACGGAAACGGCGATTTCCTCCGGCGTCACGGCGCCGATATCGAGACCCATGGGCGCGAACAACCGTTCCGGCTGTTCGACCGCGACGCCTTCCTTCTCCAGTTCCTTCACCACCGAGATGACCTTGCGGCGGCTGCCGATCATGGCGATGTAGCGGGCCGTCGTCCCCAGGGCCCATCGCAATACACACAAGTCGTCGCGGTGGCCCCGTGTGACGATGATGATGAAACTCAAGCCGTTCACCGCCAGCTTCGGAAAAACCTCCTCATACTCGCCAGCGATCACTTCGCCCGCTTCGGGAAAGCGCTCACGGTTGGCGAACGTCTCGCGGTCGTCGATGACCACCGTGTCAAAACCGGCCAGCGCGGCGACCGAGGATAAGCTCTTCGAGATGTGTCCCGCCCCGAACACAAAGGCGCGGGGTTGCGGTTGAATCGGTTCGATGAACACCTCCAGTTCGCCGCCGCAGATCAGGCCGTTGTCGCTCGCGGCATCCTGATTCAGAGTGAAGTTCAGGCGCCTGGACTGTCCGGTGCGGATCACCTCCCGCGCGGCGTTGTACACTTCCGCTTCGACGCAGCCGCCGCCGATGGTGCCGGTCATCGAACCGTCTCCGCGCACGAGTAACTTGGCCGTCTCATAGCTGGGAATGGATCCGCGCACCTCGACGATCGTCGCCAGCGCGAAGGTCTCCCCTTTGCGGCGCAGACGCACCAGTTCCTCGTAAATGTCCATCCAGCGCAAATTATAGCGCGACGGCGCGGGAATCCGGTTCCGGAGGCGGCATGCGGGTGTGCTATCATCCGTTCAAAGTGGATTGTCCCTCGCACGTGGCGCCCGGATTGGCGCTCATTTTCGACCTCGACGGAGTCATTGTCAACTCGAACTCCGTCCACGCCCTCGCCTGGAGGAAATATTTGGCTCAATTCGGTATGGATTCGGCCGAAATTGAGAGTACAATGTTTGGGAAGCGGAACGACGAGATCGTGCGCGAAGTATTCGGCGACAATCTCAGCGAAGAGGAAGTTGCCGCGCACGGTGCCGCCAAGGAGGCCATCTACCGCGAGATGATGCGGCCGCAACTCGAAGACAGCCTGGTCCCCGGCGTGCGCGGATTTCTCGATCGGCACGAGGGAACGCCGATGGCCGTGGCGAGCAACGCCGAGAGGCCCAACGTCGACTTTGTGCTGGAACAAAGCGGCATGGCGGCTCATTTTTGCGCAACCTTCGATGGCGCGCAGGTCGCGCGTCCCAAGCCCGCGCCCGATATCTATCTGATGGCGGCGGACTCGCTCCAGACGGCGCCTGGAAACTGCATCGTGTTCGAGGATTCCATGCCCGGGGTCGAGGCCGCGCTGTTGGCGGGCATGCGAGTGGTGGGTTTGCAGACGACGCATCTTGAACTCCCAGGGGTCCATCTGGGTATAAACGACTATCGCGATCCACGGCTGGAGCCGTGGCTGAGGGCTCAAAACATACTCTCATGAACAGGCTGGCGTTCTGGCGCAGGGACCAAGGCAGAGAGGTCACCAGGCAACAGATGCGCGCGCTTTACGCGCTCAGCGAGGACATCCTGACGGCGGATTCTCCCACGGTGATCGCGCGGCGCCTTTCGGAAGTCCTCCAGCGGGCCCTGGAGATTTCGCACGTGCGGCTCTACGTTTACGACCGCCGGACGCGAACGCTCGAACAGATGGGCTCCCAACGCGGCGACGCGCAACCTTTCCCCGTGGCCGAACCGCCCGGGCCACCGGCCTCGGTCGCGGCCATGTCGTTCCGTAACCGGACGGTGCTGGCCGTTCCGGATTCCACCGACAGTCCCTTCTTTTACGGCCAGAAGAACGTGGACTGCCCGCGCGCGGCGCTGTTCGTGCCCATGCAAGGGCCGAACGAGCCGGCCGGCTTGCTGGAGTTGGATCAGGACGATCGTCCTCGTCACTTCACTGCCGTGGAGATAGCCGCCGCGCAGCATATGGCGAACCTGGCCGGCATCGCGTTGCGCGGCATCGCCTGGCGTGCCAGCCAGGAACAGCTCTTTCATGGACAGCGTCTCGCTTCCGCCGGACAGCTCATCTCTTCCATCGCCGGGCAGTTGAAGAACCCTCTCGAATCGATTGCCCAGACCGCGGAGCGCCTTTCAAAGTCTTCCACCGGCCCAATGCAGGCCGACCTCGAACAACTGAGCCGGGAAGCCCGCGGCGGCATCGACACGGTTTCCCGCATGCTCAACTTCGGCAACGGTGAGCAGACCGAACTCGTGGACGTGGACCTCAGCGCTCTGCTTAACGAACTGATCGAAACGTGCCGCGCCTCCTGGGGATTACAGGGAGTGCAGGTCGAAACCGCTTTGTCCCAAGATCCGGTGCATGTGCGCGGCTCGGCCGAACAGTTGGAGGGGCTGTTCTCGAATGCATTCGCCTTCATTCTGGAAGAGTTGGACACCACCGCGGGCAAGCCGGTCTCGATCATCGTGCGGGAATTCGCCCAAGTTGTGCACATTGAAATCTCATACCCCGCCGCGCCTCATGGCGAGCCCAGGACGGACCCGTTTTCGGAGGCCGCACTCGCCTTCCGCGGCGGGCTCAGTCTGGGTGTCTGCCGAAGCCTGGCCCGGCACTACGGCGGAGACATGCGCTGGAGCGAAGACGCCGTCCACATGGCTCGCCTGGAAGTGGAGTTGCCCGTCGCCGAAGCCGGTCCACGCCCCGTGACCGAACATCGGGCCGCGCCCCGGCCGGGTTCGCGGCTGTTGACCGTCCTGCTGGTGGATGCGGATGCTTCGGCCGCGCGCGCGTCCCTGATGGCGCTTTGCAGCCGGGAACACCGCGTGGTTCCAGCCTCCTCCACCGAGGAGGCCAGCGACTTGATGCGCCGATTCCGGTTCGACGCCGTCTTCTGCTCGCTGGATCCCTCTCGCGTGGACTGGCTGCGGATTTTCGAACAGGCGCGCCGCAAAGCGGGCGGTTTTGTGCTGCTTGCCGAACATTACGACGGCGAACTGGCGGCATCGGTTCAGAACGGCGAAGGGTACGTCCTTCGCAAGCCCCTTGAAGGTCCGGAACTGGACAGGACGCTGAGTTCCATCGAGAAAAGGGCCGAACGCCGGATGCACGGTAAGATGGATGTATGAAGAGTATCCGCCCCGCGATTCTCGCCATAGCCGTATTCGTCTTCCTGCAGGCTGGCTTGGCACAGAAGAAGTACGGCGGCCCGCGTCCTCCCAAGCCTGACGTCCCGTTCCTCCTGCACGCCGACAGCCTGGTTCCAACCGAAGTCCTGGAAGCCAACGAGGAGAAGCGCAAAAACGAAACCATCGAGTCCATCCGGGGAGCCAGCTCGCCCGCGAGGACCCCGCTGGCGGAACCGATCTTCCTGCTCGAAAGCGTTAAGGTCGACCCTGGCCAATTGGAGTTATGGAAGCTGGAGTCGAAGGATGGCAGGCGCCAACTGGTGCTTCCGGACAAACCCAAGAAGAACGGCCCGCGGCCGCTGCGCCTGATGGTGACACGGCTGGATGGCTCGCTCTACCGCGTGGAAGTCAACGAGGAACTGGAGAACGGTGAGTACTCACTCAGCCCGCGCGGATCCAGCCAGGTGTTTTGTTTTCAGGTTTACTGACGGGAGGCCGCGGGCGTCCCCGGCCAGGATCTGATTTTGCTTCGAAGAGTCTTCAGCGCGTTCGAATCCCGGGATTTTCGCGTCATGTGGTCCGGCGCTTGCACGTCGAGCGTCGGGACCTGGATGCAGAAGCTGGCGCAGAGCTGGTTGGTACTCCAATTATCGGGATCGCCGTTTCTGCTGGGGCTGGACGCATTCCTGGGCGAGATTCCCGTCTTTCTCTTTTCGCTGGTCGGTGGCGTCATTGCTGATCGCGTGGACCGGCGGCACGTCCTGCTTGCGTCGCAGTTCGTGCAGATGAGTTGCGCATTCCTGCTAACAGCTTTGATCGCTTTCAAGGTGGTCGCGGTCTGGCAGATTCTGACGCTGTCTTGCGTCGTGGGTTTCGCCCAGGCTTTCGGCGGCCCCGCCTACCAGGCCCTGATCCCGGCGTTGGTAAAGCCCGGCCACGTCTCGAACGCGATCGCCATGAACTCGATCCAGTTCAACATGGCGCGCGTGATCGGCCCGGTTCTGGGCGGACTGGCGCTCACCCAGTTGGGCGCGGCGTGGTGCTTCGGACTGAACGGCCTCAGTTTCGTGGCCGTCATCATCTCGATCCTGAGCCTGCGCTTTAAGTTCGTGCCGAACGGGGGCGATTCCACCATGCTCGACAGTATGCGGCAGGGTTTCAGTTTCATACGCGGCAAACGCGGGATGGTAGCCCTGATCCTGTTGGCGTTCCTGGCCACCATGCTCGGCGTTCCGTTGATGGTCTTTCTGCCCGTGTTCGCCAAGGATGTTTTCCGGCAGGGCCCCACGATATACACGCTGCTGCTGGCGTTCTCGGGTGCGGGTTCGATCGCCGGAGCGTTGTCGGTGGCGGCCATGGGCAACCATCCGCACAAAGGCCGCGTGATCGTGGTAACGATGACCGTACTGGGCCTGTTCATGGTGGGTTTTTCGCTCTCCCGGTGGCTGCCCATGAGCTGTGCACTTGTCTTCATGAGCGGCGCATTGACGATCCTGGTCTTCGCCACCGTGAGTTCCCTGGTACAACTGCTCACGCACGATGAGATGCGCGGACGCGTGATGAGTGTCTACAACGTCGCATTCCGCGGCGGAATGCCCGTGGGAAGTCTGCTGGCCGGCGCGCTGGCGCCAGCCCTGACCGCGCCGGTGGTTCTGGCCGGTTATGGTGTCCTGATGAGCTTGCTAGGGCTATACTTTCTGGTTGTGCAGCGTGAAGTGGCGGCTTTATAGTGAGTAGACGCGACATGCGAACCCTGATCGCTTCCGGAGTGGTCCTCCTCATGCTCACCGCAACCGGCATGGCCGGCGAACTGGAAGATGCGCGCGACCGGCAGGACCGCGCCGCGCTCGAAAAGAAAATCGCCGAACTAGCCGTGACGGCCGCGCGACGGCCTAACCAGGCCGATGCCCAGTATTCACTGGCAGTCGCCCAATCCTACCTGGCCGAGATCGCACTGGAAATGCGGGACAAAGCCTTGGCCAAGAACGCCGCGGAGGCGGGCATCAAATCCGCCGAGCGAGCGGCAGCGCTACGACCGGATGTATCCGACTACCAGCGCGTCCTCGGCACCCTCTGCGGGCAGGTCATCCCCGCAAACGTACTTTCGGGCCTGCGTTACGGCAAGTGCGCCCAGGACGCCGTGGCCAAGGCCATCAAGTTGGATCCGAAGTCTTCCATGGCATACGTGAGCCGCGGCGTGGGCAACTACTATCTTCCGCCCACCCTCGGTGGAGGCCCGGAACTGGCCATCAAGGATTTCCAGCGAGCCATCCAGCTGAAGCCGGGAAATGCTGAAGCCTACCTCTGGTTGGGCATCGCGCTGCGCAAGCTGAATCGCAACGCGCAGGCCCGCGAGGCTTTCAACAAATCGCTCGAGTTGAACCCCCGCCGGGTCTGGGTGCGGCGTCAAATGGAGAAGACGCCTGCGCGATGAAAGGCGCGCGCTGGATCGTCGTCCTGGGCGTAATAGGGATCACCGCCCTGAGCTTTCTCGCTTACCCGGGTTGCACATACCTGCAGTCGGACACGCAGATCTATGTGCCGATCCTCGAGCGGCTTTACAATCCCGCCTTGTTCGCCAACGACGCGATGGCCACCGATCCGCACGTCTCGTTCACCATCCTGGACGAAGTGTCCATTGCCGTGCGCAGGGCAACCGGCTTGGGCTTCCGCGAGATCCTGTTTGGACAGCAGGCGCTCGCGAGGGCCGCGGGTATCCTGGGCGTATTCCTGATCGCCTCGGCGCTGGGACTTGCGCGCGGCCCGTCGCTCCTGGTAGCCGCCCTATTCGGGTTGGGGACTTGGATTTACGGTCCCACGGTGATGAGCATGGAACTGGAAGCCGTCCCGCGCGGATTCGCCGTCCCTCTCGTCCTATTGGGCGTGGGCCTGGCGGCGAATGGACGGGATCTCGCCGCAGGCATCGCGGTAGGCATCGCCTTTCTGTACCAGCCTCCGGCCGTGTACCCGTTCTGGATCGTCTACTTCCTGCTCACGCTGTGGCCCGGCAAACCCGACGTCATGCAGCGGCGGATCCTGGGCCTCATGCCGCTGCTGGGGGCAGTGGTGCTGCTGTTCCTGATGTCCCGCTTGCAGATCGGCGAAACGGAGAAGCAGGAATTCCTCAGCCGCATCGACCTGGTGCAGGAAAAACTCCAGCGGTTCCGCGCGCCTTACAACTGGATCTCCATCTGGGGTGGTACGCTAACCTGGCACTACCTGATTTCGTGGCTGCTGGGCCTTGCCGCCTGCTTCCGCTTGCGGCGCTCGGCGAGCCAGGATCTGAATTTCCTGTTCCTCGGCCTGCCGGCCGTCGGCCTGGCCAGCGTGCCGGTTTCTTACCTTCTGCTGGAAAAGTGGAAGCTCGCCATCATCCCGCAGTTCCAGCCCATGCGCGCTCTGCTGTTCGTCACGGTTGTGTTGTTGGTCGCCGCCGGTGCGGCCGGCTTGAAAGCCGCCTCGGATAAGCGGCTGGTTGAAGGGGTGGCCTGGCTGTGGGTGGCCCTCCTCGTTCCCATGCAATTGCGCTTCGAGCAGCTTTTGACGCTACCGTGGCCTGGCATGGTGGCCCGGCGCGTGCTGCTGGCCCTCGCGCTGGCTGTTGGCGCGGGGTTGGCGGCCTATTGGGGTGCCTGGTCCAGACGCTGGTCCGCCGCTGCGCTGGCGTGCATGATGGTGCTGCCCTTCCCGTTGATGCCCGCCTTGTCCGGGCTGCGGAAGGCCTCGCCCGCCGAACCGCCCGAACTGCGTCAACTCGCCGATTGGGCTCGTGCCGAAACCCCGGCTGGCGCGGTTTTCCTTTTCCCCGATGCCGGCAA
>CAZLOS010000164.1:0-11271 GCA_964561215.1 uncultured Solibacteraceae bacterium
GTGTGTAGCGTCCATACAGGGTGACTTTCTGATTGAAAATGTGGTCGGCGCGGAACATGTCCTCGCGGAACGGTTGCCGCGCAGCGAACGCCGAGGTGAAGTTGTTTGCGCCCGATCCGATGAAGTTGGGAAGTGGATACAGAGTGGCGATCTTGGCTGCGTTCGTATCAATGCGGCTGGTTGGAATTTTGTTGTTGGGGAACGGACTACGCGTGGTTGGATCGATGATGGTGGTCTTGGATGCACTGAAATCACCTAATCGTTCGTCCGCTGTCGGCACCGTGGTGTTCTGGGCCGTGTTCTGCGTGCTGAGGCGGTTGAATTCCTGTGCGACGAAAAAGAATGTCTTCGTGCGGTCCCGGTTGTAGCCGCCAAGGCTTACTGGCCCTCCGAGCGTGTAGCCGAAGTCGTTCATCTTCAACGGCAGATTCTGACCGCTGATGAAATCCTTGGCGTCGAGCCTGTCGTTACGGAAAAACTCGTATAGCGAGCCGTGCAGATCGCGTGTGCCGCCGCGGGTGACTACATTGATTTGGGACACACCGCTCTGCCCGTACTCAGCCGAGAAATTGGCGGTCAACACGTTAAACTCGGCGATGGTCTCGATCGACGTGAACGTATTGAGTGAGCTTGACCCCACAATGACATCGGCGTTGTTGCCGCCATCGATTCGAAAGTTGGACGCGCTGCTGCGCGCTCCGTTAATCGACAGGTTCGGGTTGCTGTTCGGATCGGCGCGGTCCGCCATGTTGGATGAAACGCCCGGAACCAACTCCAGCAGAGTCATAAAGGAGCGGCCGTTGAGCTGCAGTTCGCGGACTTGGCTTCCGGTGATGACGCCGCCCTGTTCGCTGGATTCCGTACGTACCTCCGCCGCCGTCGACTCCACGGAAATCTGTTCGCTGACTTCACCGACTTGCAGCACAAGATCGGCGCCCACCTGTTCGCTTACATGTAGCACCACGCCTTGTCTCTTGAACTTCTTGAAGCCGTCGTGTTCTGCGGTGATGGTGTAAGTACCCACAGCCAGGTTTGGAAAGGTGTACTCTCCACCACCTCCTGTGGCCGTATTTCGGGTTGCCCCGGTCTCGGACTGGGTGACAGACACCTTTGCGCCGGCAATGGCCGCGCCTGTCATATCCCGCACTTGCCCGGTGATGGATCCGCCGGCGTTCTGAGCGTATGCCATCAAAGCGGTGGCCGCGACCAAAACAATAATCTTGATGAGTCTGGTATTCATGAAACCTCCCGACCGAAGGAACTTTGCACGATAAATCCTACGGCAGCTTTACGCGTGGCACAAGATCAGTCTGTGTATAAAACGGTTATTTAACGCACGCAACTGGTTGAATTTGAGTCACCTTCGTATGTGGACCGCGACAATTCGCGAATGTACCGGAACGCCATCGCTGACCTTCACGCTCAGCAGCACCTCAAATCCCGGGATGGTGGTTGGGTGGGGTGTCTTCAGGGCGTCGAGAAGCGCTTTCGTTGTCTCCTCGCGGACCACAAAATCGACGGCCGCTTGAGTCCCTACCGTGGTAGTGCCCGCCAGAAGCAACATCGCACGGTTGGATGCGCGTCTCATACGAGCGATGACGGCATGGTCATAGGTACACGGACGTCGGGAGTGTCCGTATTGGACCTGCTGCGGTGTCCCGGTTCCGACATCATTAATATAGGAATCACGCAGAAATGTCCCGTTTGCCGTTGTGACGAATCGAAAACGCTGCAATTCCGGTAGCTCGCCCAATTGCACGTTGACCGCTGGCCCGCCGACAAAAACAAGATTCTGTTGCCTGGCATCGTCCCAAGTGAGAAGACGGCCTCGCTTGACACGCGCGGGCTTCGAGTACCGTGCGAACAGTCCCGACAACGCTCCGATGCCGTAGACCTCACCCGTGCCGGCATAGGTCTCCACAAGTAAATCGGGCGATACCGGGTCCATCTGGACAAAGCGTAATCCTCCACCGTCCGTGGCGGCCATCTTTGGCGTCGAGAAAACCAACGTAGTTTCCTCTTCTGGCTTCATGAAGTCGGCCCAAAAGACGCCGAGAGCCGGCGGGCACACTTTGGACCGGGAGTCCATCCAGAAATAGATCGCCAGACTGGCTGCAACTCCTGCCACCATCCAGGCCCAAAAGGCACGAGATCGCGGTCTGGCCAAAGGCTTGGCGACATTCTCGTGGGGGCCCATCGCAGAAGCCTGCGGTTGCTCGCGGAGTCTGGCATCCAGTTGGTAGGCACCCTTCGGGATGTCGAACATCACCGGATCGTTCTGGCCAGTGGATGCATAGTACTCTGCGAGCTTTGTTCTCAGGCGTGCGGTATGCACACGGACCGTCGAATCCAGCCGGGGATCGAAGTCGTCGGAACGCCCCAGCGCACGCGTGGCAATCTCATGCTCCTTGTGATTGGCTCCTGGGTGCGTGATTGACTCCTGGGCGAGGAATGTCAATATGTTGCGTAGATTCTCTGACTTGCGGAAGACCGGGTCGCCTATCATCCGCTCGAGTTGCTGCGAAATCTCCTCGGCAGGTGCGGGCTTGTCGGTGGCGAGTTGGCTCTGATCTTCTTTAGAACGTGTCCACTTCATTCGGTAAGGTCGCTGGCTGATGTTGAACTCACATTGTATGTCAGCTTTCAATTGGAGGTGCCGCGACCGGGGCTCGGCCGGAGCAGGCATGAAGCTCAGCCCAGCTTCATGCTGCGGCGCATGCTCGCCGGCAGCGGTGTTGCATAGCCGATCAGGCAGTATTGGTCCAGGGCAAACAGCACTACGCTTTCCAGGTTCTCCGACTGCGCCAGACGCGCCTCTTTGAGCCATGCCGTCGTATAGTCTCCAATACCAACGAGATGGCTCCGCTCAGTGTGTGAAAAGCCCTTCGTCGCCCCGAAATCCATCGAACTGTGGCTGAGGTTAAGGTCTCGGGCGTAAGTATAGGAGAAACTTTCCGTTTTGAGGCAATCCAGCTTGGCTGGGGTCCACTCGGTATCCGGATAGTTGGCCAACCGGTTCAGAGCCGTCTGGTTGACGTCTGTGGGGTAGAGAACTTCGAAACGGCAGTTCGGATGCACCTCGCGCACGTGGTTGATCACGGTGGCGGTGAAGTTCCCGATCAGAGAGGACAGGAAAGCAGTTTCTTCCGCATAAAGCGACGGATCTTCCTCGCTAGAAGCGAACACGTGCATGGGACGGCTGTACGTGTTCTGGAAGGTCGTGACTGCGTAGGCGTCGTAGAACGGCATGCTACCGGCGTTCGTCCACTGGCCTGCAGCGCGATCCCATCGTGTCGGAAAATACCACCACTGAACTTCGCCCAGTTGCAGGAATGGCGTCAGTCCCGCCTCGTTCATCACCGAGGCCATTTCGAGGTGGACCTGCTTCCAATACTCCGCGCTCGCTGGACTGAAGTTGGTCTGCAGAGCAGGCGTGTTCAGCCAACAGGCGCCTCCATCGGCATTGCGCTGGGCGATGCCCGCTTCCACCGAGTCGTCTCCATGCTGCAACTCGAGACTGAACGCGGATGCGACCTCAATCCCGTACCCACGAAGCGCCTCAAAGTAACAGCGGCTCCAGTCTCGCACCGCGCGATTCAACTTCTTCTCGGACTGGATGTCGGTGCGCCACTCGCCGTCCACGCCGCCGGTTAGCGTTTCGGAACTCACCAGGACCTGGAATTGTCCGGAGACGGGATCGCCCTCCACCTTCAGCTTGTTGCCGTCGGCGCCCATGGCACGCGCGTAAACCGTCAGCCGTGTTCCGTCAGCCTCCGCGCGAACGGCCATGTAGCCCCGGTTAATCTCCAACTCGAATGCGCGGGCGATGCTTTGGGCCGTGTCTCCGATCTTGTTCACGTGCGCCAGCACGAGCCGTTTCTCCGGCGGCTCATCGGTCCTGCCGATATACAGCGTCGTGGTCGCGCTGAACTGTGGCGTGCCGGCGAAATCGACCTTCACCGAAGCGTAGTGGTGATTTTTCCGGTATAGTTCGTAGAACCACATCGCCCCCACGTAGTGATTGGCGCGGCCGTGAAATCCCAACTTGTGCAGAAGCCATGCCGTGCGCTCGGCCGCCAGCGCGATCGAATGATCCGTGTCCCAGTCGGTGGCGAGCGTGATGGCGAGTGCCGTGTCGAACTCCGGCAAGTTTGACGATGGTATCGCAACCTCGAGAAAGTCGAAGTAGAGGTATTCTCCCGAAGCCCCGTCGTGCGCAACTGTTACGGTGTGTTCTCCCGCCGTGAGCTGGCCGAGCGGGATCCGCACCAATGTGTCTTCTCCTGCCACCTTCAGGTTCCTGGTCGACGCGGCCGCGCCATCGATACTGATTGAGACCTGTGCGGCGTTGTAGCAGGCACGCGTGCCCAGGTACAGCTCGTGTGCCTGTGGACACCGGTAACAGCACTGCACCGCGCTGGTGGGCGTCGTCGTGTCCTGGATCGAACCGCCTGAAAAGTTGCCCCGCGCGCTCTGCCACGTGCCCGAATAGCTCAACTCATGCGAGTCGTCCTCGATCCTCCGGCTGCCAGGTCCTGCTACTCTGTACGCCTTGCGCTCGCCGCCCACGGCCCAGTTCGAAATCTGCACGTCAAACTCGCTGCGGGCGAATTCGCCGCGCTGGAAATCGGCGGCGTACGTCCAGCGCATCTTGCGGACCGATTGCGTCGGGACCGTCCGGGCGTCAACGTCTAGGAGATTCCCGAAGTTCAGATCCACTCGCCACTTGGTGGGTGACGTCCCGCCGTTCAGCCTTGCCCACTCCGGCGTCCAAATTTCCGTTTTCGCGCCGGCCACGAATCCATATACTCCGATGCGGTTGCCGTTGGCTCCGGTGGTGCTGTTTTCAAGTGTCTGTCCCGCTCCGATGTACGTGAGCCGGATCGTCGCCCCCGTTCTCGCGGCCCGCATGGTCTGCGAGAACGAGTTCACGCTGTCGACGATCGCTTGCGCTGCTGTTTCCAACGTGTCCGAAGCATACAGCTGATAGGTGTGATGTTCGTCAAGCCACGCCAGCCCAACATAATCGCCTGTGGTCGCCGTGCCTTGTAGTTCGAATTCCGTTGACGCGCAGATGTAGGAACCTTGTACCGGTGTGGCGTGGTCAAGCAGCTTGATCTTGTAAAGATTCTCCACGCCGTTTGACGATGCCCATATCCTCAGGTAAGGCCATTCCACCGTCGGATAGAGATCGCAATCCATCGCCATGCAGTTGTTGCGCGTCTCTTCATACGAGAGCGTGAGCCCACTGAGGTCCCCGTCGGGAAGGTTGCGTAAGGCGGGGTGTTCGAACACGTTGTCGCGGTTCCATTCAACGACCGCCCAGTCGAATTGCTGCCTCCACGTGCCGCTTACGCGGAAGCCCGTTGCACTCGCCTGGCTCAGAGCGGCGATGGCCGATGGCCGTTCGAAGTAACATTGCAGATCGCGGTCCGGCCGCAGTTTGTCCAACGTTTCCGGCATGTCCGCTCCCTAGAGCCTCACAATGACCGTGAGGTCGCGCCCCGGCGTAGTGTCGCTTGTCTGCCCCACCGAGAGAATGTCCAGGTGTATCAGCGATTGCGCCTGAAGCGCCCGCAACCCGAATCCCTTCACGACATTCGATTGCGTCGCCCCTGTGGGAATGGTCAGCCGGCAGATCTCTTCCGTGTCCTGTCTCAACCGCAATTCCACGGGAGCACCCGTCGGAGCCTCTCCGATCACGGCGAACAAGTCCCGCATCGAGTGTGCCGTATCCACCACCAGCGGTGGCGCGGCGTCGGACTGGATCGCCAGGAACCCTTCCACCTGGATGGTAATCTGCCCGCCGGAAAGCGTCCGCAACCCCTCGCTGGTGGTTCCCGTAAAACAACCGGCGACTGTCGGGCTGTTCCCCTTATCGTTGGTAACGTACAGCTCTACCGACGCGATTCTCGCGTCCGGGAGATAAAGCGGGCAACTGTAGCTACCGCTCGCCGGACTGCCGAAAAAGTCTCTGGGGAAGGGAACTATGAAGATCTTCCGCGCCAGGTGGTACACCGGAGCATCCACCGCGTGACTCTCGGCGGGACTGCCGTGCACGGCCCGTTTCACCTTGTATCGTGCGCCGCCCGACTGGCTCTCCTCGATCTCCATAATCTCCGAGCCGGCCTGGATGCGATCCCCCACCTGTCCCTCGCCCGCCGGGCTGAGATCCACATAAAGGTCCGTTTCTCCAACTGCGGCAGCCAGTTTCTTGGCCGTCGGGCTTGCCAGTTCGTCCCAGTAGTTGAGGCTTAGCGTGCCGGAGCTGATCGTGCGCGTGTTGGACATGTCTTCGAATGCCACGCCCGCCAGTTCCACCATCCCTTTGCCCGACGGGATCAGCCCGAAGGTTGGCATTCCCGGCCGGTCGGCGTCCAACTGTCCGCCCGCCGCCCCGCCTATACGCCACCGTGTAAGCGGCGATAGCTCGTACGGACATTCGACATCGTGGGTGTTCGCCGACCGCCCCGAGATGTGAACCGTCGCCGAATCGCGATTCGGCGCTTCGAACTCCACCGGGCTCGTTTTCCCCGCGACTCCGAAGTGCCAGCTCGACTCGGCCACCACAAAGTAGCTTGTGGCGTCCAGCTCGACCGCCCATGGCGCCGTCAGCGTTAGCGTCGTCGCGGTGTTCGACGACACCACACGCTCCTGGCCCGCGCCCTTCCCCCTCGTGATGCGGACAACCGCCCCACGCAGTTCATTCTCCAGCATCCCTAGATTTTCCTTGCCGATCGTGCTCGCGCCGTGAATCGTCGCCGCGTTCTCCGTCTGCAATTCCAGGCGCCAGTAGAAATTCGCGTGATCGTAGTGTTCGTCGGGCGGCGCGTTTGTACCGCTTGCCAGGCCGCCGTCCGTAAATTCTGTCGCAATAGGACAATCAGAGGCGATTCGCGCCAGTTGCATGGGACTCTTGCCACGGTAAACATGGAAGCCTGTCGATCCGGCACCCACGCTGATCCCCTTCAACGTCACCTTGTTCGTCTCGCCCGACGGTGGGATTGTCGCGCGTACCACAAACGACAGACTGCTTTCGTTGCCTGCTCCGTCCGACGCGCTTACCGCGTAGTACAGCGTCTGGTCTCCCGGTAGCGTTCCGCCGCTCGTATCCACCGTCGGCGCGAGGCTCAGTGTCGGAATCGCCAGGTCGGCGCGAATGGCATCCGATGGCGCCGAAAATTCCACTTGAAGGGTCACCGCCATCCCGCCGTCGGTGTTCTGCGTCGACTTCTCGTGAACCTCGAACTGTGCCTCGCCGTATTCATCGACGACCGTGCCCGCCAGCGGACGCGGCACTCCCACCCCATAGGGCGAACGCCGCCGCGTCCGGAAATCCCTGCCGATGATCCCATTCGCGTCGTCGTACCACGCGCCGTCGTGAATCTGTGCGGTGATGGTCGCGGTGCGATAGTTGGTGCCGGGAGCGATCTTCGTGACGCGGAACGGCTGGCGTTCGTACCCCTCCTTCAGATACGTCAGCGCGATGATGTCCCCCGGCCGCAACCCCAGCGCGCGGACGCTTGTGCCGAACTCGACATACGTGTTTCCGCGGACGGATTTGTCCAGAAACCGGCGTACCGCGCGAGCGGCCTGGTCCATGTTGGGGATTCCCAGCGCCGCCAGCGTGGCGCTCACCTCCTGTCCCGCTGACACCACATCATCCACGTCCGCTAGCGATATGCTGTCCTGCTGGTATTCATTGAAGGCGTCCTGGAACTCGACGCTCGCCCGGTTCGGCGTGTCCGCCGTGCTGCGCGACCAGATCCGTAAGCTCGGCTCTCCGTTCTCGTTCCGCAGGATGCCCGAAATGCCGTACGTTCCATCTCCGAATTCGTACGCCGGCCACCCTCCATCGAGCGCGGACTGCGCGTTGCTTCCCGCCGGCTTCGTCCCCTGCTGAACCGCCAGTGTGCTCTCCGGAAGTAGCTCCAGCTTGCCGTCGTCTCCATAGGTCAGATACAACGACGACGCATTTCGAACACCCCGGAGCACGTCCGCCGCGCTCCGCCGTTTTCGCACCACCAGGTTGCATTGATAGCGAGGGATCAACGTTTGATTGCCATTCAAATCCAGTGTCTGGATCGGCTCTTCGCAATGGGTTGCCGTCCGTGCGAAGCTCGCCAGGTCGAGTTCCTCGATCTTCCACCCGGAACGGCGTAGGATGTCCAGGATCACCCACGCCGGATTGTTCGTAAACATCTCGCCCAGCGCTGTCCCGTCTTCGGCGTAGCGCGCCAGCTTCAGGCCTTCCAGTAGCACCTCAATCCGCGGCAGTGTCTTGCCGTCCTCAATCCGGTTCGGCACAACCACCGACAACACAGCCATGCTCCCGTACGGATCGCCGGCCGGATTACCTTGAGGATCGAGGAAGTCCTCGTTGAAGGCCCCGTTCCGGCTGCCGGTTGCCACGACCTTGAACCACCCTGTCGCCGTCATATCGGCCCCCGTCTGGCTCGCCGGGATCTCGATATCGTTCACCAGGACTTTCAGGACGCCCTGGATTTCTCCCATGCCCAGCAGAACCTCCAGGTGTGTGAGGTTGCCGTCGTTGCGAGCGAAGACGATCGGCGGCGCATACCACGCCGTGCCATAAACGAGCGGCACGAAGTCGTTGTACCGTCCTTCGTTCTCCACCGCTTCTGACGTATGCCAGCCCTTTTCGCCGTAGCTTCTGACACTGATCGTCGGCGGCACGAACTCCACTCCGCCGAACCTGCGCGTCGTGTGCCCTGCGCCATCGGTGCGAAACATCCCTCGTTGTTCGCAACTGCTCTTCGTGTAATCGCAGGTAGTGAACGCATCCGTGCCGTTCAAGTTCCCGCATCCGCCCTCGACGTCCGGCGAGTACCCGCAGCCATGGAAAATGGAGTACTTGCCCTGCTCCCCGCCTTGCGACGCCTCCGCGCGCTGCGCCTGGTTCGACGGAAAGATCCACGGACAACGCCGCTCGACGCGCACCGTCGGCAGCAGCATCCTTTGGAGGGCGTTCCGGCTCGAGAAACTCAACCGCACCGTCGACTCCGTGATCTCGTCCGGTGCGTTGCCCGTGCCGCGGAACAGCACGCGGTCCGTCGTTGCCGCGCTGCCGGATTTCAAATCGAAGAACGCAAACCGCACCGTCAGTCGTGCGCCCTTCCAGCCCGTGTTGCGCTCGATCTCCGAAAACCGCGAATCCGCGTTCGCCAGTGTCACCGACAATCTGGACACCAGGTCCACGCCATCCTCGCTCCCGGCTTTGATCTCGAACAAGTTGTGCCGGAGAACCCGGGCCGCGTAAATCTGCCCGCCGTATTCCACCCGGTGCGTGCTCCATCGTTCGACGGCGCCTGTGCTCAACTGGCATTCAAACAACAGCAGTGGCGTCTCGGTGACTTCGAGTTCTTTCAATTCGTAGATAGTCGGCATACGGCTCAGTTTCCCTGCCTCGCTGTCACGCGCACCCGGCACGAATGGCGGTTCACGCCCTGCGACGTCACCGTGATGCTGTCATCCATGAATCGCGCCTCTGTATACACGCCGCCCCGCCCTGCGGTTACCTTGTACTGGGAAGCGCCGGGCTGCGCTTCTACCTGAAGTCCGAACACATCCACCGTCCGCCCATTCGGTAGTTCCAACCCGAACGTCGCTGTCTCGCTGGATGAGTCCAGCTTGGATGAGATGACAAGTCGCTTCCAGCTTGGCCCGATCGTGAATGTCCTGCGTTCTCCGGCGCCGGCGCTCGTTCGATACGTAATGAGCTCTCCGGCATAGTCGCTTCGAGCGTACAAGCTGAGGCAGTAACGCAGGTTCTCTGGTGCCGCCAGCGATTGATCCAGCCGCTGTGCGGCTTGGCCCGTATTGGTAATCCTGGTGGCCCGATTCGTTCCCAACGGATCGGCAATGCTGTTCGTTAGTTGAAGCAGCGGGTCCTTGCGCCAGGCGTCCGCTCCCAGATTCTCGCTCCATCCCAGTAGGTTCGCCGTGGGATCCGGAAACGTGAATGTCTGCAGCCTGCCCTCGCACGCCTGGAACAGCGCGGTAATGGCGGCCATCTCCGTGTCGGTCAGGCCTTCATAGGTGAGCGTCCACTCGATTCGCGATCCTGCTGGATCGCCGAACCGATGCGTCCTGCCGTCCGAAAGCGTGTTGACCACCGTGCGTTGTATCAGTTGCTTCCGGCCTGGGAATTGCCCGATTGCGCCGGACTCTAATTGTGGGTAGCAGAGCATGTTACGTCCTGTTCTCCCGTATCACCAACTCCGTCCGGCCTTGCTGCTCCGCGTTGAACTCGATCGTCATCGCGTCCTCCTCCAGGCTGCAGTTCGTGTACACCGTTCCATCCCGGGGGTCCGTGAACTGAAATGAACCCAGCGCTCCCTGCGAGGCCTCGAAAAACGTTTCCAGCCGCTTCATCTCCGCGTCTTCGAGTAAGTCCAACCGCACGATCCACCGCTTGAGCGGCGTGCCGAAATCCCGAAAGCGCTGCTCGCTCCCGTCGACGAACCGCAGAACTCCTGTCGAGAAGCTCAGCGAACGCTCCGCCGGGTACTGCATCACCGCTCCGGTCTTCAAGATGGGAAAATCTGCCATTGTCCGTCACAGCTCCGTGATTACGTCGTTGATGCCGTTCGAATTGAGCATCGCCTGCCGCACCGCCCGCGCGATGTCCTCGCTGTGATCGAGAAACGACCGGCTGTCCATCGCCTGTACCTGCACGGTGATATGAGTTGTCGCGCTGCTTGCCGGCTGTGCCGCTGGTGCGCTCGCCTCCGACCCGCCGGTCGCCGAGGGGAGCCATTGGTCCAGTGCGCCCGTACCCTCCGTTGCGGCTTCCCTCATCAAACGCAGTCGATCGCCAGCCGCATAATCCAGCGCGTAAATGCGGCCGCCGCTTGCCCTCGCATACCCGCCGGTGAAGCTCACTGACTGCGGTTTCTCATACTCGGCGAGCGCCGTCGTCGCCGTTGTTTCGTCTCCACCGCCGAATAGCTTCATGATTCCCGATACCAGCGGTGAGATCCCGAACCCGGCGCCGAAGATGCTTGACAGGATCGACGAGGGCTTCATCGTCGCCGCCGCTGCCAGGCTTCCCTGGGCGCTCGTGTTTCGCGCGATTGCCGTGCTGTTCGCCGCCACCACGCTGGCCTGTTGCTCGCTCGCCTGGCGAAGTTGCTCGATTTGGCTCGCCAACCCGTCCATCTGGTACGTTGACCCGGCCTGAGCCCACGTTGAGAAACGCTCGACTGTTTCGGCGACGCTCTGTGCCCCCCGGTTTCTCCCGGCCGCCTC
>CAZLOS010000165.1:0-11245 GCA_964561215.1 uncultured Solibacteraceae bacterium
AGAACAAAGCCAGGGCAATGGGACCGATCTTCGGCGTCTGCGAGCCGAAGAACAAAGCCAGGGCAATGGGACCGATCTTCGGCGTCTGCGAGCCGGAGAGCATGAGGCGGCCTTCGGCGTGTCCCTGCTTCATCTCCGGCAGGTGGCGGATGCCGGCTCCGACCTCGTAAACGCGATCCGGGGCCATCCGCAGCGGCGCGACGCGGAAGCGGCAATCCACGAACTCGTTGTCGGCCGCAATGGAATAGACTGCGTTGAGCCGCACTGCGTCGTCACCGATCGTCCACTCGTCCATGCTGGCCTCCACCACTGCCCGCACGGGGCCGTCGGCGATGACGCGGTACTTCGGCTCGGCCGCGCCACGCGGCTTGTGCGCGTAGTCCGGCATGTTATACGGCGGGCGGTAGAGGCTGCTGCCGGAGCGAAGGAAGATTCCTCCCAGGCCCAGCGTGTCGCCGATGTGGATGACGTCCCGGCCGGCCATCGAAGGACGCCCTGCGCCGAGGTAGCCGACCAGGCTGTTGTAGAGTCCAGGTTGACCTTCCGCCCGAGCCTCTATGTCGAGGAAGAATCCTCCGTAAGTTCGATAGCCGATCAGCTCGCTTTCAAGAGCGACCGTGTTGTGGTTGTAACCATAGCTGTGCTGCGCATGGACCTTCTTGGGGTAAACGATGGAGTCGCGGAGCGTCGTCGAGTAGTAAACGTGAGCCGTGCGCGTTTCGCCGGCATTTAACCGCACCGGGAAGACGAATTCGTCGGCGCTGCCGTCGCCGTCCAGGTCATCCGCTTGTGAAGGAACGATGGTGACGGCGTAGCGGCTGCCGGCGGGATTCACAAGGACCGCAACAGCCAGCGCGCCCGGAAATCCCGGCGCCACCCGTGCGGCGGACTGCACGGGAACGACGGCGAGAGTCTGCGCCGGATGCGCGGCCGGGTTCGAGATTTCCAGTTCCAGGCGCTGGGCAAAGTTCGAGAGCGCCCAATCGCCCGCGGGTTGCGCGGTGGGCGCGAATGTAATGGCAAGAAGAGCGAAACACAGGCGTCTCATGGTGTTTCAACAACCACTGTCGCACAATCTATTATGCTGGTGTCAATGCACATGCGAACCGTTGCAGCCGCACTCTTACTCTGCGCCGCCATGCCTTTGGCCGCTCAGCAATGGTGGGAAAAGGTCACCGCGCCCGCGGACGGAAAACTTGTTCTCACGGACTTCAAATGGTGGTCCAAGGCGCAAAAGCTGAAGCCGGGCGAGAAGTTCTTCGTGGATCTCGACAAGGATGGCGACCCGGACCTGATGGTGCGCCGGGAGGAAAAGAACCTCGTCGTGATCGTCGACGACGATGACGACATGAAAATGTCCGACGCCGACGGCGACAAAGACAGCGACTGCTATCTGGTGGACTACGGCGCCGACGGTGTAGTGGACCGCATGGTCGACTACATCGACAACAACGGCGACAACGTGGCGGACGAGATGGAGATCCGTTACTACCAGAACGGAGAGCTGCGCTACGCCTGGATGTGGGAGGACATCGACAAGGACGGCAAGATGTGGGACCTCGAGAACTACCAGTACAGCGCCAAACCGTACAAGTGCGACATGCTGGGAGACAACCTCTTCTACCTGAACAAGTACGATGCGCCGCGCGATGCCTGGATCCCGTTCTCCGAGTGCCCCTTCGCTTTCTATGACACCGACGGCGACGGCCGGACGGAGGTGGTGGTGCGGGTGAGCGCTTCGCCTATCGGCTCGGACAAAGAACACGATTACGCGAACAACTACAAGTTCATGTGGGCGCCGATGGAAGATTCCATGCGCAATGTCGGCAACGTGAACGTGCGGTTGAGTTACTCGGTCAAGAACGCCGACACGGCCAAACGCCAATACGCCGCGGATATGGGTTTCACCATGAACGGCGAAGTACCCTATCGGTATCCGGATCAGGCGTACACAAATCCCAGGAGGCGTACGCCGAAGACCGTGCGGCGCATCCCGTGGAACAAGGCAGTGGATGTAGCCCTCAAGTATCCGGCAAAGCAGACCGGCTACACCTGGGACGAGTACGACGACAACGACCGGTGGGAGGGCATCTTCTGGATGTGGGAACGCCGCATCATTCCCAACACCGGAGGCCCGAACCTGAAGTGGAACAAGCGCCGCGAGTACGACAAGGATCCCAGCGGCGAGCGCAAGGTTTACTATTCGGGCGTCGACCGGCGCATTCATCTGTTCGGCGCCGAAGAAGGCTGGATCGAAGTCGGGCAGATCCGCGGGTCGGCGAAGATCGGCGAAGTGCGCATGCTGGATACCGATGGCAACGGCTACTTCGACACCTGGGAATACGACCTGGACAACGACGGTGTGCCGGAGCGCACAACGACAGTTCGGGACGAGAAAGCGCGCATGCTGCGCCTCGACCAGAAGGAGTTGCACGATTTCTACACCCGCGAGGTTTTGCCCGCCGCCATCGCCGAGAACGAAAAGCTGATCGCTGCTCTCAAGGCGCTGGCCGAGGACGAGCAGGCCGGTGTGTTTTTGGCGCTGGCCAAAGATTGCGACAGTCGCGAGCGCCAACGCTACCTGCTCGACCTGGCGCGCGAGAAACTGTTTGCCAAGGCACTGAATGAACTGTACCGCCGTTCGAAGGCGCAGGAGGCGAATTCGAACATGTCCAACTCGCGCTCGCCGCAACACCTGGAGAATCAGAAACGCTCGTCGGCGTGGTGGGAGTTCAGCCGCGGGATACAGGATTTCCGGGACTCCTATGGCGCCGGTGATTATGCTCGCGCCGCGCAGTTGTTGGAGAGGCTGGTAGCCGCGAAATGATGCGCGAACTTTTTGAAAGCCGCTTCGGTTCATTGCAGGGCGCGCGCGTGGCCACCGCGCCGGGCCGTGTGAACCTCATCGGCGAGCACACCGACTACAATCTGCTGCCGGTCTTCCCCATGGCGCTGCAGTTCGGCATCCAGATTCTGTTCCGGCCGCGCGCCGATGCGATCGTGAGGCTGGCGGCGACGACGCCCGGTTTTGGCGATCGCTCGTTTGAGCTGCAGGCCGAAATCCGGCCTTATGCCGCGGGCGATTGGGGCAACTACGTCAAGGCCGCCGCACAAGCCGTCGTGGAGCGCTGGAACCTGCGACACGGCATCGATGCGGTGGTGAGGGGGGATCTGCCGATGTCCGCCGGCCTGAGTTCCTCCTCCGCCATGGTGGTGGCCTCGGCTCTGGCGCTGCTCGATGCGAACCAGGTCGAGGCCGACCGGATGGAACTGGCGGAACGGATGGCTGCCGCCGAGCATTATGTCGGCACGCGCGGCGGCGGGATGGACCAGGCCATCAGCCTGGGCGGCCAGCGCGGCCACGCAGCGTTGATCGAATTCGCTCCGCTGAGAATCACGCCGGTGGCGGTGCCGGACAACTGGCGCTTCCTTGTCGCGCACAGCATGGTGAAAGCGAACAAATCAGCCGGCGCGCGCGAGCATTACAACCAGTGCGTCGCGGATTGCCGCGCCGCCGCGGCGATCATGGGAGATTTCCGCGCGCTGGTCTGCGCGGCGAGCGAAGAAGAGGTGCTCGCGCAGGGACGGGCGCGCCTCGATGACCGGCTTTTCCACCGCTTTCGCCATCAGGTCACCGAAGGGCGGCGCGTGTACCTGGCGCGCGATGCCATGGCGGCGGGCGATGCGAGACGGTTCGGCACTTTGATGCTCGCCTCGCACCGGAGCATGCGCGACGATTACCTCATCAGTTGCCCGGAAGTGGACCAGTTGGTGGAGGCCGCCATGACGTCCGGCGCCATCGGGGCGCGCATGACTGGAGCGGGATTCGGCGGCTTCGTCGTGGCTCTCACCGATGCAGCACGCGTCGATTCTCTGATCAGCCGGCTTGACCGGCTCTTCTATGCTCCACGAGGAGTCTCCGGCGTGGCGGCGGGCCAATTGTTCGAGGTGGCGCCCTCCGGCGGCGCCACGGTCAGCTTTGCGTAGCCGATTTGTTTCTTGGACCACCGCCTCTCTCGTAACTTACAACTTGCTTTCTGCGCCTACCATATTAGGCAGTAGGTATGAGTGATGCGAGAACACATTCGGCCGCGCTTATATTACTTTTTCTTAATCTTGATCCCGGTTCTTTTGGTGGTAGGGTGCACTTCTAAGAATCCAGGGAACGATGCCCCCGGCGGAAAAGGGAAGGGGGGCGGCGGTCCGGTCCCGATCACCATTGCGAAGGTCGTACAACGGGACGTCCCGATCGAGATCCAGGTTGTGGGCAACGTGGAAGCGTACTCCACGATCACGGTGAAGTCACAGGTCACCGGCCAGCTTCTTTCGGCCAGGTTTCGCGAAGGCGATTATGTGAAGGCGGGCGAGCTGTTGTTCACTCTCGACCGGCGGCCGCTGGAAGCGCAGATCCGGCAAGCGGAGGCCACCCTGTCCAGGAACCTCGCGCAGGCCAAGCAGGCGGAAGCCAACCTGGCCAAGGACCAGGCCCAACAGATCTACCTTCGCGCGCAGGCGGACAGGTACTCCAAGCTGACCCAGGAAGGTATTATCTCCAAGGACCAGAACGACCTGATCCAGGCCAACTACGGCGCGATCAATCAAGCCATCGAGGCGGACCGGGCCGCGATCGATAGCGCCCGGGCCGATGCCGGGGCGACGCGCGCCAATATCGAGAACCTGAAGGTCCAGGTGAGCTACACCGCTATCCATTCGCCTATCGGTGGTCGCACAGGCAACCTGAATGTGAAGCAGGGGAACTTAGTAACAGCGAATACCACGGAACTGATGACCATTAACCAGGTGCAACCGATCTACGTGACGTTCGCGGTGCCCGAAGCGCGCCTGGCTGATATCAAGCAGCACATGGCCGGCGGCCGTATCGAAGTGTTTGTGACAGGGCAGGACGGCAACCCTGCTCCCGAGCGGGGTGTAGTCACCTTTGTCGATAACAGTGTCGATACCACTACCGGCACTATCAAGGTAAAGGCCACGCTGCCCAACACGGATCGCCGTCTATGGCCCGGCCAATTCGTGCGTGTGACGGTGCGGCTTGCGACGCGCGCCAATGCCGCGCTGGTTCCAAACCAGGCGGTGCAGACCGGCCAGGAAGGCGCTTACGTTTACGTTGTGAAGCAGGACAACACCGTGGAGTCGCGCCGTGTGGTCACCAGTATCAGAGTGGATCAGGACCTGGTGGTCGATCAGGGCCTGACGCCCGGAGAGACCGTGGTGCTCGAAGGCCAGCTTCGCCTGGCGCCGGGCATGAAAGTCACCGTGCGCGACCCGTCGAAAATGCCGGGCGGGGCAAAGCGGCGTACCCAGAGCTAAGCGGAATTCGCGGTGAACTTCTCAGCCACCTTTATCCGGCGCCCCGTGGCGACCAGTCTGTTGATGCTGGGGATCGCCATGTTCGGCCTGATCGCTTACCGTGCGCTGCCGGTGAGCGACCTGCCCAGCGTGGATTTTCCGACCATCATGGTTTCGGCGAGCCTGCCGGGCGCGGACCCGGCCACCATGGCCTCGGCCGTGGCCACGCCGCTCGAGCGCCAATTCACCACCATCGCCGGGATCGACTCCATGACGTCGGTGAACTCGCTCGGGTCCACGCAGATCACCCTGCAGTTCGACCTGAGCCGCAAGATTGACGGCGCCGCGGTGGACGTGCAGACCGCCATCGCCGCGGCGATGCCGCTGCTGCCCCCGGGGCTCACCAGCCCTCCTTCTTTCCGGAAGGTGAATCCGGCGGATTCACCCATCATTTTCCTGACGGTGTCGTCGCCCACGCTGCCCTTGTGGGTGGTGGACGAATACGCGGAAAACAAGATCGCGCAGCGCATTTCAATGGTCGACGGGGTAGCGCAGGTTCAGGTGCTCGGCGCGCAAAAGTACGCCGTGCACGTTCGCCTGGACCCCACCAAGTTGCAGACGCGGCAGATCGGGATCGACGAGGTGGCCCGGGCGGTCACCAGTTGGAACGTCAACCAGCCGACCGGGACGCTGTGGGGTCCCCACACGGCATACAACGTTCTGGCGAACGGTCAATTGATGAACGCCGCCGGCTATCGCGATCTGGTGGTGGCCTGGCGCAGCGGCTCCCCGGTTCGCTTGGGCGATATCGGAGAAACCGCGGACAGCGTCGAAGAAGAACGCACGGCCGCCTGGATCTACACGCCGGAGGGTGGCCGCCGGGCCATCAACCTGATGATCATGCGGCAGCCGGGCAGCAACGTGATTGAAGTGACCGACGGTATCAAACGGCTGCTTCCCACCATACAGGCGCAATTGCCGCCGGCTGTCCGTCTCGGAATACGGGCCGATCGCTCAGCCAATATTCGCCAATCGTTCGGTGACGTCCGTTTCACGATGATGCTCACGCTCGTCCTGGTGATCGCGGTGATCTTCGCTTTCCTGCGCAACGTGAGCGCGACGCTGATCCCGGCCCTGGCCCTGCCGTTTTCCATCGTGGGGGCGTTCTCGGTGATGTACCTGCTGGACTTCAGCCTGGACAACCTGTCGATGATGGCCCTGATCCTCTGCGTCGGTTTCGTGGTGGACGACGCGATCGTCATGCTGGAGAACATCGTGCGCCACATGGAGCGCGGGGAGGCTCCGATGGAGGCGGCGTTGGCCGGATCCAGGGAAATCTGGTTCACCATCGTGTCCATGACGCTATCGCTGGCCGCCGTGTTCATTCCCATCCTTTTCATGGGCGGCATATTGGGGCGCCTGTTCCGGGAGTTTGCCGTTACCATCTGCGTGGCCATTCTGATTTCGGGCTTCGTTTCGGTGAGCCTCACCCCCATGCTCTGTTCGCGCATCCTGAAGCGCGACACCGGCTCCCACGGAGCTTTTTACCGGGCCGCGGACTTCGTATTGAAGGGCATGGCGCACTTGTACGAGGGCAGCCTGCGCTGGGTCCTCAACCACCGCCCCGTAATGGCCGGCGCGTTTCTGGCTACGCTCGCGCTGACCACCTGGCTCTACATCAAGGTGCCCAAAGGCTTCATCCCGGACACCGACAACGACCAGATCTACGTCACTACCGAGATGGCGCAGGGCACGTCGTTCGCCACCATGTCCAAGTATCAACAGCAGGTGGCCGAAGTGCTGCGCCGCGATCCGAATATCGACGGCCTGATGTCGAATGTCGGGGGCGGCTACGGCAGCACCTCTAACACAGGGCGCATCTTTCTGCAGCTCAAGCCCCGGCGCCAGCGCGTCCTGACCAGCGCGGAGGTCCTGCAAACATTGCGGCCGAAGCTGGCGCGCTTCCCCGGCGTGCGCACTTTCATGACATTGCCGCAGGCCATCCGCGTCGGGGGACGCTCGTCGAAGAGCACGTACCAGTTCACGTTGCAGAGTGCCGACACCCATGAACTGTATATCGAGGCAGGCAAACTCACGCGGCAACTGGGCAAGTTGTCGAGCATCCAGGACGTTTCAAGCGACCTGGAGATGAAGACCCCGCGTGTGCGTGTGGACATAGACCGCGAGCGGGCCGCGGCCCTGGCGGTGGACGCGCGCACCATCGAACGCTCTCTTTACAACGCTTACGGCCCCAGTTGGGTGTCCACCATATACACTCCCAACAACCAGTTCCGCGTGCTTCTCGAGTTGTTGCCCAACTTTCAAGAGCATGCCGATATGGTGACGTCGCTGTTCATGCACTCCTCGTCCGGCAAGCTGGTTCCGCTAGAAGCCATCACCAAACTCCGCGAGGACGTTGGACCGCAGAGCATCAACCATTCCGGGCAACTGCCGTCGGTTACCGTGTCTTTCAATCTGCGCCCCGGGGTATCGCTCGGCGACGCTGTCGCCGACGTCGAAGAGGTCGCTGCGCACAATCTGCCGGCTTCGGTAAGCACCAGTTTTACCGGGACGGCTAAAGTGTTCCAGGACTCCTTGAAGAATCTGGGACTGCTGCTCCTGATCGCCATCCTGGTCGTCTACATCGTACTGGGCGTGTTGTACGAGAGTTTCATCCATCCCCTCACCATTCTTTCGGGGCTGCCTTCGGCTGGTTTCGGAGCGTTGCTGACTTTGCTGATCTTCCGCGTCGAGCTGACCATCTATGCGTTCGTGGGCCTGATCATGCTGATCGGCATCGTGAAGAAGAACGCGATCATGCAAATCGACTTCGCGCTCGAAGCGGAACGCAAACGCGGCATGACCGCGAAGGAAGCAATCTACGCCGGCTGCCTGACCAGGTTCCGGCCCATCATGATGACAACCCTCGCGGCTCTGTTCGGCTCCCTGCCCATCGCGCTGGGTTTCGGCGCGGGCGGGGAAGCGCGGCGCCCGTTGGGCCTGACCGTGGTGGGAGGCCTGGCCTTTTCCCAATTACTGACCCTGTATCTCACGCCGGTGGTCTATACTTACATGGCCGGATTGCTCGACTACTGGCGCCGGCGCCATGCCCCCGCCGCCGCAGCCGGTGCCCCCCTGTTGGACGTTAAGCCGTGAACATTTCTTCGACATTCATACATAGGCCCATCGCCACCACGCTTCTGATGCTGGCCATCATCCTGTTCGGCGCGGTGGCTTACCGTGCGCTGCCGGTGAGCGACCTGCCCAACGTGGACCTGCCCACGCTCCTGGTGACGGCCAGCCTTCCCGGCGCGAGTCCCGAGACCATGGCGTCCGCCGTAGCGACGCCGCTCGAAAACCAGTTCTCGATGATCGCCGGCCTGGAGTCCATGACGTCTGTGAACTCACTGGGTTCCACGCAGGTTACGCTCGAGTTCAACCTGAGCCGGAACCTGGATGGGGCCGCCGTCGACGTGCAGGCGGCCATCACGCAAGCTACGCGCACGCTGCCCACCAGCATGCCCACGCCGCCGACCTTCACCAAGGTGAATCCCGCGGATCAGCCGGTGCTTTACCTGGTATTGACCAGCGACGCGCTGCCATTGTGGGTGCTGGACGAACACGCCGAGACGCGCGTCGCGCAGCGCATCTCGATGGTCACCGGTGTCGCCCAGGTGCAGGTCCTGGGCGCACAGAAGTACGCCGTGCACGTGCAGATGGATCCCTACAAGCTCGCCTCTCGCCAGGTGGGCATCAACGAGATCGAAACCGCGCTGAGCAGTTGGAACGTGAATCTGCCGACGGGAACCATCAACGGGCCACAACGCGCCTTCACGCTACAGGCCAGCGGACAACTCGCTACCGCCGATGCGTACAAGCCGCTGGTTGTGAGCTACCGGAACAGCTCGCCTATCCGTTTGGAGGAGTTGGGCGAGGTGCACGATGGGGTGGAAGACGAAAGGACCGCCTCCTGGCACATGAACAAGCGTGGCATGCAGCGCGCGGTCACTCTGGCCATCCAGCGCCAGCCGGGCACCAACACGATTGAAGTCACCGATGGCGTGAAAAAGCTGATTCCGGTCTTCCAGACCGAGCTGCCGCCGTCGGTGCACATGGGCGTGCTCTACGACCGTTCGGAAACCATCCGCGATTCTTACAACGACGTGAAGTTCACCATGCTGCTCACGCTCGGCCTGATCGTGATGGTGATCTTCCTGTTCCTGCGCAACGCCTCGGCAACTATCATTCCGAGCCTGGCGCTGCCGTTCTCCGTCATCGGCACTTTCGCCGTGATGTACCTGCTCAACTACAGCCTGGACAACCTGTCGATGATGGCCCTGATACTGGCCGTGGGCTTCGTGGTGGATGATGCCATCGTCATGCTCGAGAACATCGTCCGGCACATCGAGATGGGCAAACCGGCTTACGAGGCGGCGCTCACCGGCTCCAAGGAAATCGGTTTCACGATCGTCTCCATGACCCTCTCGCTCGCGGCCGTCTTCATCCCCGTGCTGTTCATGGGAGGCGTGCTGGGGCGATTGTTCAAGGAGTTTGCCGTCACCATTTGCGCGGCGATTCTCATCAGCGGCGTAGTGTCGATTACGTTGACCCCCATGTTGTGCAGCCGCTTCCTGAGACCGTCCTCCGAGCAGCGGCGTTTCTGGTTCTATCGCGTCACGGAAAGCTTCTTCGACGGCATGCTGCACGCCTATGACGTGAGCCTGCAATGGGTGCTGCGGTACCGGCCCGTGACCATGGTCATTTTTGTCGTGGTGCTGGCGGCCACCGCCGTGCTGTTCGTCATCATCCCGAAAGGCTTCATCCCGGACCAGGACACCGACCAGATCGCCGTGACCACCGAGGGAGTGCAGGGCGCGTCTTTCGATGAGATGGTCGCCCTGCAACATCAGGTTGCCGGGATTGTCAACGCGGATCCGGACGTGGATTCCTTGGTCTCGACGGTGGGCGGCGCGGCGTCTTCGTCCTTGGGCGGCCAGAATTTCGGCCAGATCGTCGTGCACTTGCGGCCCCGCGCGGATCGCGACTTGCTTGTGGGCGACATCATCGCGCGCCTGAAGCCGAAGCTCGCGAAACTGCCGGGCGTAAAGGCCTATCTGCAGAACCCGCCCACCATACGAATCGGCGGGCAGGTTACCAAGAGCTTCTATCAGTTCTCGCTCCAATCGCCGGACAAAGAGGAACTTTACGCGGCTTCGCGCATGTTGGAGGGCAAGCTGTCGCAATTGCCGGAGTTGGAGGATGTCACTACGAACCTGATGGTCGAGAGTCCGCAAGTACGCGTGAGCATCGACCGTGACAAGGCCGCCGCCATGCAGGTGAGCGCCCAAGGCATTGAGAACGCCCTTTACGATGCGTACGGTCCGCGGTGGGTTTCCACCATCTACTCATCCACGAACGAATACAGGGTACTACTTGAACTGCTGCCGCAATACCAATTGGATCCGGCGGCGCTTTCGAAGCTCTACTTCAAGTCCACGGGAGGGAAACTGATTCCGCTCGACACACTCTCGCGCGTTGCGGTCGAGAACGGACCACAGTCTGTGAACCACTACGGCCAGTTGCCGGCGGTCACCGTCTCATTCGATGTGAAGCCGGGCGCGTCGTTGGGCGGGGCCGTGTCCAAGGTGAGGCGAATCGCGGACGAGAGCCTGCCCGCGACCATCAGCACGACCTTCCAGGGAGCGGCGAAAGCCTTCGAAGGATCGTTGACCAACCTGTGGGTGCTGCTCATCATCGCCATCATGGTGGTCTACATCGTGCTCGGCATTCTGTACGAGAGTTACATCCACCCGCTGACGATCCTCTCCGGTTTGCCCTCGGCCGGCGTGGGTGCTCTGCTCACGCTCTACCTGTTCCACATGGATCTGAACATCTACGCCTTCGTGGGACTCATCATGCTGATCGGCATCGTGAAGAA
>CAZLOS010000166.1:0-11239 GCA_964561215.1 uncultured Solibacteraceae bacterium
ACACCGGGAAATTCGTCGTAAAAGGCGCGAGCGTCCAAAGCCGCGTAGTGGCGCGTCCCGCGAAACCGATCCCGATTCCGGGTGCGTTCGACTCGGTGGAGATGTGGGGCTACGGTAACCGCTGGGGTTGGGAGACCGACAAGGCGACGCCGGCGCTCTCCGTTGCAGTGCTCATCCTCGACGCCCGAGGCAAGGAGCACCGCATCGCCATGGCCGACGTCAACTGGAAGCAGTGGTGGCTCATTCATCGCCGAATCCCGGCGAAGACCGCACAAGACCTGGCGTCACCGGCGAGTATCTCCGGTATTGAGATCTCAAGAATCGCAAATACCGAGCCGCGCTACTTCTACTGCGATTCGCTCGCGGTGTTCAAGGAAGAGTTGAAACCGCTCGCGTTCAAGTCCCAGCCGAAACGGAACCTCAAGCCCTATCGCGGCGAGATCGTCGGACTCAACACCGGTGAAGGCGTACTCCCCTTCCCGACGCGCGAAGAGACCATCCTGCCCGCAAATTTCGAGAAGAGCTTCAAAACGGAGGTGACGGCAGTAGGGCGCAACCGTTTCGAATTACGCTACCAGGGGCGCGACGCCAAGCTGCGTTACGTCTATGCGCCGGCCAAGGGTACCCTGGGTGAGATCACCGCTATGGCGGGCGGCCACGCGGCGATCACGCCGCTTGCCGGCGGCGGCATACGCTTCGCCGACACCCCGGAAACGGCCGTGGCCGAGGGCGAACTCGTGTCGGCGAGCGTGAAGGACGGCGCCGTCCATGCCCGCTTCCGCTTCGGGGCACGCACAGTGGATTACGAGTTGAGGATCTGGCAGAAATCGCTGGTGGTCGACGCGTGGTGCGAGGGCGGCGAAGCCGTAGAACTGAAATTCGGCAGCGTGGCAGGCTTGAAAAACGCGAAGCGCATCACCGTCCCTTACATCACTTTCGGACGCAAACAGAACCCCGGCGTGGCGATGTCGGCAGGCCCACGGCCCTTGTTCGCTTCCGTGTGGTTCGACTGGTACCGCACGAACGGCTCCGAACCTTATTCTCCGAAGGAGCCGCAGGCAACAGAGGACGGCGTCGACGTGAGCGGCGGCGTGCGCTACCTTGCGAAGACCGACGGCGCGCGCAACCCGCTCTACGAGCGGCTGTTCGTGACCGTCTCACCGATCTACGAGGAAACGCTGCCGACTATCGCCAACCCGTCTTCGCTTCGCCAAAAGGAGGGACGCCAGGTGCTGTGGACCGTCACCGCGCCGGCGTCCTGGGACAAGGACCACGAGACCTGCCGGCGGATGACGAGCTACGGGGTCGACCACGTCATGCAGCACAGCCACGAGGTGACGTGGCGCGATGAAGGCGACAGCTTCACGCTGCGCCTGAAGGCCGCGCCGCAGAAAGGCGGCGACGCCAAACTGAAATGGTACGTGGCGCAGCAGAATGCACTGGGCTGGCTGCAGGGCGCTTACACCAACTACACGGACTTCGCCACTGTGAACAGCAACTGGACTCCGGACCACGTGCAGCGGCTCTCCGACGGCGAATGGCGCCGCGCCTGGGCGCGCAACTACGCCCTCAAGCCCGCCAAAGCGGTGGAGTTCGACGAATACTACGCGCAGCGCATCAAGGCCAAATATGGGACAAAAATGTCGTATACGGACGTGCACACTGCCGTGGGACCGTGGCAATACTGCGACTACGACTCGCGCGTGCCGGGCGCGGGAACCATGGCGGCCACCTTTTACGCTTACGGCCAGTTGCTCCTGAACGATCAGAGGGTCTACGGGCCTACGCAGAGCGAAGCCACCTACCAGTGGCTTTACGCCGGACTCGAGTCTGGCAGCTACGGCTGGGTGTACACGGACGTGAACCTGCTCACGCATCCGGTGGACGTCGCTTTCAAGTTGATGAAGATGGTGCCGCTCGAGGCCGGCTACGGTATGGGTTACACGTTCTACTATCTCGAGCAGATCGACAAGGAGTGGACCAAGTCGCCGCGCCGCCGCGAGTACGTGGACCTGTTCCTGGCCACGTCCATCGCATACGGGAACATGGGGTGGCTGGTGCGGGAATTCGGCGAGGACTCGTTCGGCATTGAAGCGCTGGTCCGATCCTATTACATGATGCAGCAGGCGCAGCAGCAATACGCATTCCAGAAGCCGCGAAAGATCGAGTACGCGGACGAGCGCGGGCGCTGGATGGCCCCGAGCGCGGCGCACTCGTCGGGCGCCATCGCCGAAGGCCGGCTTCACGTAGTCTACGAAAACGGGACGGAAGTGTACGTCAACCGCAATCCGGCGAAACCGTGGACAGTGAGGGACGAAAACGGGGACGACATTCAGTTGCCGGTTTCCGGCTGGCTGGTGTTCAACCGCGCGGCGAGGTTGCATGAATTCTCCGCCCTGGCCGGAGGACGCCGCATCGATTATGTGCTGGCGCCCGAATACGAGTTCCTGGACGGACGCGGCGCCTGGACTGAACGCGGCAACCTGGCTTCCACCGGAAGCGTGGTCATGCGGCGCCGTGGCGAGGGAGTCCTGGAACTCATTGATCTGTACGGGAACGACCGCATCGCTTTCCAGTCCGCCAAAGATGGCGTGCTCACGGCATACGACGCGGACGGGAAGAGCTTGGGAAAAGCGGAGGTTTCGACAGCCAAACCGGGTTGGCGCGAGTTCAAGCCCGTCGCGAAGGGACGGAAGTACGTTTACGCGCCGTCAGCCGGAAAATGAAGTCCTCGACGATCAGGCGGTCGTCCGGACGCGCATCGCGCAGGTTCTTGTCGGTTTCAAAAATGGCGCGCAAGCCGGCTTCCAATTGCTTCCTGGAAAACGCTGTCACGGTCTGCTGAACCTGTTCGGCACGCGAGCGCCACATCGGGGTGCCGCTCGACGAGAAGTGGGACTGAATCTGTTGCGCGGTGCGCAATCCGGCTTCCCGGGCCACCAGCGCCAGGCGGAACTGTGTAGCCAGGAAGGCCAGCGCCAGTGGCAGGTATTCGCCCTGGCGCACGAGCGTATCGAGCACATCGAGCGAACGGGCGCGATCTCCCACCGCCAAGGCGTTCACCAGAGCGAAGATGTTCGAGGCGCGGGCATCCGGCACCAACTCGAGGATGTCGTCCACCGTGATCTTGTCGCGGCCCGCAGCGAACAGGCGCAACTTCTCGATTTCCGCGGCGATGCGCGAGGCATCCGCACCGAGAGCCTCCACCAGGAACTGCAGCGCGTCGCGTCCGATCGGCAATGCGGCTTGCCGGGCCAGGTCCTGCGCGATCGCCGTGGCCGCGCGCGCGTCAAGACGGGGGAACTCGATCACAACCGGGACGCCAGCGAAAAACTTGCGGACTCGCTCGACCTTGGCCTTGTCCTCGCCCTCGAACTCGTAGCGCGCGACATCGAAGACCAGGGTCACGCCGGGGGTGGGACTGGCGATATAACCGGCCAGTTGTTCGGCAGGGGAATCGCCCGCGGCCGAGCCTTCATCGCTCGCCGCGGCTTTTCCACGGGGCAGAGCGGCCTCGGCGCGCGAGACCAGGATCAGGCGTTTTGTGCTGAACAGGGACAACGCCCGCGCATCGTCGAGCACGGCCGCCAGCGGGATCTCCTCCAGGTCATGATGGACCAAGCCTTCTTCGCGCTCCTCGACGGTGAGCAGGCTTTCGATGAGGGCGCGCCGGGCGCAGTCACGCTGATAGGGCTCCGGGCCAAGAAACAGGCAGACCGGCGGGATACGGCCGCCGCGTACGGCATTGATGAATTGATCGGCCGTCATCGCGGTCAGAAATTCTCCAGCACGGCGCTCACCACCGAGTGCGCCACGCTACGGCTCAGGCGTTCCAGCGCAACGTCGCTTTCCTCGAAGTAGGCACGCTGATCGGCGGCGATTTCGTAGCGTTCGCGCACTTCCATGTTGGGACGCGAAAACAGGACCTTCCCTGTCGACCGATCGGTGAGCGAGACCTGGAGGGTGACTATCATCTCGATGCCGCTGGCGCGTCCATTTTGTAAAGTGGTCGTATAGTAGGCGTACGTCAGCAACGCGCCATGGAGAACGGCGTCCGCCTCGGCAGGGTCCGCCACCACGTTGTAACGCGTGCGTCCGATGAACTCGCGCCCGATCGCCTGCGGTAAGGTCCCGCTCAGCCGGTAGCGCATGGTGTTGTTTCCGAACGCCGGTACGGCGATGGTTTTAATCCGCTTCGGCAGCAGATCCGCATGGCCGGAAGTGTGATAGCCACAGCCGCTAAGTGCAGCCAGGACGAGGCAACCGGCGGCGGCCTTTGCCAGGAGCCCTCTCATTCGGCCTCCGCGATGAGAGAGCGCGCGATATCGATGGCGTTTTCGGCCACCAGCGTGTAGTTGTCGGCGGCCATGAACAGCCAGGCGGCGCGCGGTTGATTGCGGTCCGTCGAGATGGCACCGACACCGATGCCGCTTACTCCGGCCATTCCGACATTCGACGGCGGATCGAAACCCGCGCCGCGCACGTCGATGTGTTCCGAGATCAGCGTTTTCTCGATCGCCTCCGCGCCGGGATTGGTTTCAAACTCCACACGGATGCTGGCGCTATAACCGTGGAATACGGGGACCTGAATCAACCGCAGCGAGGGAGGCGGTACTTTCCCCTCGATGGCCAGCAGGCTGGCGAGGTGGCGCTCGATGCGGAGTTCGGCGTCTTCGAGCGATTGCTGCGCTTCCTCGCCGAAACGGGCGAGTATATTGAATCCGAGCTGCGCGTCGTAGACTTCCTTGGGCAGCGCCTTGAAAGAGAGCAAATTGATGGTCTGCCGATGTAATTCGTCGATGCCACGCTGGCCGCGCTCGCTGGCGGGCTCGAACAGTTGCACCACCGACGAGCGGATAGGGTGGGCGGCGTGCAGTCGCGTGAGCACCATGGCCAGCGCGATAGCGGCTGGCTGCGCCACCACATGGATGGCACTGGATGGCACCGTGTAGCCCGCCGGCTCGGCGAACGGTGCCCGAAGCCGCGCGTTCGGCGCGTCTTCGAGACCGCCGGTAACATCGATCACAACCGGAGCGGGTGCGGTACGCGAGATCAGATCGAAGGCTTTACGGCTGGCATTGTGGGAGCCGGCCAGAAACACCACCCGGGCGCCGGTCAGATTGTCTTGATCGAGCGAGCTGACGACGACCGGTTCGCCGTCCTGCTCCGTAATGGCGCCGATCTCTTCGGCGTCGGCGCCGATCAGACGCACTTGCGCCGGAAAACGTTGCTCGCTTAGCAGGTTCCGTATTTCGCGCCCCGCAAGCGACTGTCCACCCACAATTGCCAGATAGGTTTTCGTCATCCCTTTCGCACTCCTCAAGCGTGCCGCGGCTCGACGGAGCCATGACGGAACCGGCGGCGCACAATGCCGCCGATTCGAATCACGATTCCGCTCCCGACGTAGGTGATGGCCATGGCGAGCAGCACCGGGTGCGAGTAATTCCAGATTAGGTAAATGAACGCGCCATAGAGGATCACAGTGAGTGGAGAACGCGGGCTGGTGAGGCTCAGGTCCTTGAAGCTGCGGTAGCGCCATGTACTGACCATCAGGTAACTCAGCATCGCAAGCGTCGCCAGCCAGCAGATCGACAGCGGCCACAATCGCAGAGGCGCGGACCCGGCGGCATACACGACCGCGGCAACCATGCCCGCCGCGGCGGGAATCGGCAAGCCGACAAAATACTTCCGGTCCGGCCGCCCGGGATTCCTCGGAATGGGATTCTTTTGCACGTTGAACCGGGCCAGACGCGCCGCGCCGCAGAGCAGGAACAGGAAGGTGAAGAAGTACCCTGCGCGATGAATGTGCTCTTCCAGTAATCCCTGCCAATTGCCGTCGACGAACTGGAAGCCCCAGGCGAAAGCGAGCACGGCCGGGGCGAGACCGAAGCTGATGGAGTCGGCGAGCGAATCCATCTCGCGGCCGAAATCGGAGGTCGTGTTGGTCATGCGGGCGATGCGGCCGTCAAGACCGTCCAGAAAGACGGCGACGCCGATCATGATGGCCGCGGCCTCAAAATGCGGGTTATAGCCATACGATCCGCCAGACGCCATCATCGCGCCCTGAAAGGCCTTCATGATGGCGAGGAAACCCAGAAAAACGTTGCCCGCGGTGAAGATGGTAGGCAGAGCGTACGCCGCGCGGCGCGGACGCCGGTCCGGCGAGCGCGGATCGATCAGGCGTTCGGAAATGTTGAAAGTCCTCATCCGTTGCGCCTCCGGGCGATAATGCTCGAACCGCCCGCCACTCGCTCGCCTACGCGAGCCGTAATGTCCCATTCGGGGCCGAAGATTACGTCCATGCGGGAACCAAACTTGATCAGGCCGATGCGTTCGCCGAGCGCAACCTTGTCGCCCGGCTTCTTCCAGCAGATTACGCGGCGGGCAATCAGGCCGGCGATCTGCTTGAACACGACCCGCGTGCCCTCCCCCTCCACAGTAATCGTGTTCATCTCATTGACCGTGGAGGCCTGCTCGCGGCTGGCTACCAGAAAGCGGCCAGGCTGGTAAACCAGGTCCGCTATAGTACCGGCCACCGGGGTACGATTCACGTGCACGTCAAAAATATTCAGAAAGATGCTGATGCGCGTTTCGGCGTCGCTCAACCGCACGATGGAAACCACTTTGCCGTCGGCTGGGGAGACGGCCACGGGGCCGGAAGGAATCTCGCGTTCCGGATCTCGAAAGAAATATAGGCAGAAGGCCGCCAGGACGAACAACGGCACCCCGAACACCGGCGTTGTCATATAGGAGACAAAGCCCCCGCCGGCGGCAAAGGCCAGCGCGTAATAAATACCATCCGCGACCATTGGATCCCTTTTATTTTCGCAGTGTTGGATACAGGTGGGCAAATCAGCCGCGACGTCATTCGCCTCCCCTGTGGCAGTCCGAGCCGATCCTAGCATGCCTGTTCCTTGCCCGAGGGCTGAGTTCAGGGATATGATTGGTCGGAACACGGGCCCGGCTGTCCGGCAGGCCGGTGGGCTGAACGCGGACCGCCCGGTGAACGTGGATACGGTAGAGAGGTTCATTATGCCAAAGCATCCCGATAATCCGGAGCTGAAAGTAGTTAATGGCTTTTCGCGCCGCACTTTCCTGTCCCATTGTCCGGCCTGTGCCGCTGCCGCCACCTGCGCCGCCGGCGTGGTTCCGTCCCTCGCCGCCGCCGATGGCGGCAAGGTCAAGCTGCGCCTTGTATTTACGCATATCCCTCCCGAGAAACCCACGTGGCCGAACGTGGGGTATGACTACGAAGGACGCAAGAAGGTCCTTACCGAGAAACTGCGCCAGGCTTGTCCGAACGTGGAGTTCCTGCCCGCGACGGCCATGAATGCCGAGGAGGGCAGGAGACTTCTCGACCAGGACTCCGAGGTGGACGGCTACCTGGTCTACATGCTGGGCCTGTGGACCGGCGTCGGCCGCATCCTGGCGAACGCAGGGAAGCGTTGCATCTTCGCGGACGACCTTTACGGCGGTTCGGGCGAGTTTCTGGGCTGCTACGCCGCGGCGCGCCGCAAGGGGCAAAAGGTAGTGGGAGTTTCTTCGACGCGTTTCGAGGACGTGGCGCAGGCCGTGCGGATCTTTGAAACCATTCGTGCGCTGCGTTCCGACGTTATTCTGGATGTCCTCAACCGCGATCCGGGAGCAACGGCACGGGCCATCGAGGATGTCTTCGGCACCAAGGTCCGGCAGGTTACCGGCGACGAGATCAACGAAGCCTACCGGAAAGCCGACGCAACCGAGGGCAGGAAGATGGCGCAGCTCTGGATAAAGGCCGCGCAGAAAGTCGTCGAGCCAAAGGTGGAGGAAATCGAGAAGTCCGGGCGCATGTACGTGGCCATGAACAACCTCATGGAGCAGTACAAATCCAGGGCCATCGCTATGGACTGCCTTGGGCTGTTCTATGCCGGCAAGCTCGAGGCGTATCCGTGCCTCGGCTTCTTCCACTTGAACAACGAAGGCAAGGTGGGCGCCTGCGAAGCCGACCTGCGCTCAACTATTTCGATGCTGGCGATGGGACACCTGGTGGGGCGGCCCGGCTACATCTCCGACCCGGTCATCGATACGTCGAAGAACCAGATCATTTACGCGCATTGCGTGGCACCGAGCAAGGTTTACGGTCCCAACGGCAAGACAAATCCGTACCACATCCGCAGTCACTCCGAGGACCGCAAGGGCGCCGCGGTGCGTTCGCTGATGCCGGTCGGCGAGATCGTTACCTCGATCGAGACCAATCCCGTGACGCAGGAAATCGTGATTCATACGGCCAGGACGGTGGCCAACATCGACGAAGACAAGGCGTGCCGAACCAAGATCGCCGCCGAAGTGAAGGACATCGACAGACTGCTCGGCGAATGGGATCGCTGGGGCTGGCATCGCGTGACGTTTTACGGAGACTACCGGCGGCAGGTGGCGGGCTTCGCCGCTCTCGCCGGCTTCCGCATGGTGGAAGAAGGCTAGGGATTCCGAAAAGGAGGCTCACAATGAATCGCAGGGATTTCATCGCCGCTTCGGCGGCAGCCGCCGCAGTGGGAGAAGGCGCGCCGCGCCTGGCCGCCCAAGGCGGCGCACCAGTGCGCAGCACACCGCTGCACGGGAACTTTTGGGGCGTTCAGTATTACGACGGGCAGGAGCGCCAGATGGTGCTCGATGTACTCGAGACGGGCCGGCCGTTCCGGTGGTACGGACCAGGCAAGCCCCCGGACAAGGTGGCGGCGCTCGAGCGAGAATTGGCCGCGCGCATGCAGACCAAGTACGCGCTGGCGGTGACGAGCGGCACCGCGGCGCTGCAGTGCGCCATGGCCGCGTGCGGGATCGGCCCCGGCGATGAGGTGATCCTGCCGAGCTGGACCTGGTACTCCTGCTTTAATGCCGTGGTGCTGGCTGGGGCGCTGCCCGTATGCGCCGAGATCGATGAGAGCTTCAACCTCGATCCATCGGACATCGAGCGCCACATCACCCCGGCCACCAAGCTCATCATGGCCGTGCACCTGCAAGGCAATCCCGCCGACATGGACGGCATCTTGGCCATCGCCCGTAAGCACCACATTCGCGTGCTGGAGGACTGCTCACAAAGCGTCGGCGCAAGTTACAAAGGCCGTCCGCTTGGCTCGATGGGCGACCTGGCCATCTGCAGCATGCAGGCCAACAAGACGATCACGGCGGGCGAGGGCGGCGCAGTCTACTCGAGTGATCCGGTGTTGTTCGAACGTGCCGCACGATTCCACGACATCGGCACACTGCGCGAGCCATTCCTCAAGAAACTGGGCGAGCCGCGTACGGCGGCGTTCGTCGGCACGAATTTCCGAATGAGCGAATTCACGGGCGGGGTGCTTTTGTCGCAGTTGCGGAAGCTGGACCGCATCGTCGGCGACGTCCGCGCCAACGCGCAGCGGGTATACAAGGGCATCGCCGGCCTGCCAGGGCTCAAACTGCGTAAGTTGCCGGACCCGGCAGGCGAACTCGGCACGGGCGTCTACATCGACTTCCAGACCAAGGAGCGGAAGCAGAAGTTCCTGGCCATGATGAAGGCGGAGAACGTTCCCGGCAATGGGCCCAGCGGCTCGGTGATCCTGCCCATCGACAAGCTCATCGAGAGCAAGGCGACGGCGCATCCCGCCTGGCCGAGCTTCAACACTCCGCGCGGCAAGGCCATGCAGTACGGCGCTGCCTGCTGCCCGAAGACGATCGACATCATCGGCCGTTTCGGCGGAGTGCTGATGGATCCGAAGTACACCAAGAAAGATTGCGACGAGGTCGTGGCCGCCATCCGCAAGGTCTACCCGGCGGTCATGCAGGCTTAGCGTGGCATCGCGGCGAGCAGGCTGCCGATCTATTTCGACGGAGGATTCTTGATCATCGTCAACAGCAGGACCACGCCGGTCCTGGCCTTGATGCCGTGTTCGAGCAGGGGCGTCATGTAGGCGAAGGTGCCCTCGGAGGCATCCATCTCATCCGCACCCAGGCGCAGTGTGGCCTCTCCTTTGAGGAAAGTGAGAGTGGCCGGAAAGGGTGCGGTGTGCGCCGAAAGCTCCTGCCCAGGGGCGAAGCCGAACAGCACCACCTTGGTGCGCTCGTCGTTCTGTAGCGTCTGGCTCAGAATACCGTCCGGGGGAACCTTAGCCTGCTCACGCAAGTCCTTCGAGTAGATGTAGTTGTCAGCCATGCCCCTATTCTCACGCCAAGATGCGCACGAATCTGTGACCGGAATCACGCGCGGCTCAAGGAAGCGCGCGGAGGGCTTCCCGGACCTGGGGATCGCGGGCGATGGAGATCTCGTCGCCTTTTTCGACGCCGAGCGCCTGGGTGATGACCTCTTCCCTAAGCCGGCTGCCAATCCATCCGCGGTCTACGCTCCATTCGCCCACCGAGGGGCGGATGCTGCGCTGCGACAAGTACACCTGAAACTCGTCCAACAGCGCGCCGCTCACCTCGAAATCTGCGGCCGGTTTGCCGTTCTTGCGCACGTACTCGACCGCAAAACTAGTGAAGGAGGCGCTGCCTTCCAGCACGGCGCGCAGCCGCGACACCGGTTCAGGAGACACCACGCGGTCCGGATGAATGCCGCCTCCGCCCCTGACTTCCCGGCCGGCATCGGTGCGGTACACCTTGCCAGCGCTGTCCCGGTGCGCCAATTGGCCGAAGTCGAGCGGACGTTGAATGGAGCGGCCACTGGGAGTGAAGTAAAAAGCAGTGGTCAGCGCGAGGCCGGTATCCTGCGAAAGCGAGTACACGCTTTCCACCAACCCTTTGCCGAAGCTGGGCTCGCCGACGATCCTGGCGCGGTCGTGATCCTGAAGCGCACCGGCGACGATTTCACTGGCGCTGGCGCTCTTGCCGTTCACCAGCACCGCCAGCGGGAACTTGTAGGCCAGCCCTTGCGCGGTGGCCTTTTCCTGCTTGCCGGCAACCGCCCGGCCCTGCACGCTGAGGATGGTCTGTCCGGGATTCAGAAACAGGGATGCCACTTCGAGGGCCGCAGGCAGGACGCCGCCGGGATTATTGCGCAGATCGAGCACCAATCCCTTGAGGTTGTCGCCGCCGAGTCTGGAGATGGCCTCGCGAACCTCCTTGCCGGTTTCGACGTCGAAGCTCGCCACGCGGATGTAGCCGATGCCGGGCCGCAAGAGGAAGGCGCGGTCCACACTGGGCGCCTGCATGTCTTCCGGCGTCAACACAAACTGGAGCAGACGCGCGTTACCGGGCCTGCGCACGTCCAGCCGCACCTGTTCCCGGCGCG
>CAZLOS010000167.1:0-11227 GCA_964561215.1 uncultured Solibacteraceae bacterium
TCCACAAGCACCGCCCCCTCCCGACGGCGTCCTTCCCTTCGCGCCCAGCCTCCCCACCGCACCACGCCGCCCCTTACGTACGGATTACGGGGCGGTCTCAGGCGCCCGGTGATCGTATTACGATAAGTAGATTCCCAGGCAGAATCGGAAGCGCAACTCCCGACGCCGCCTTTTCCGGCGACTGGAGCCGCTTTCGCGAACATCGAGGTACAGAAATTGGGTGAACATAACACGGCCCGGCGCGACGAAGTACTCAGCTTGCTGAGGAACCGCAGCAGCGCGTCAATCACGGAAATCGCCAAGCAATTCGCCATTTCCGAAATGACGGTGCGGAGGGATCTCGCCAGGTTGGCCGCGACCGGTCAGGTGATCCGCATCCCGGGCGGAGCCATGATGTCGCACGGCGCGGCGATCGAGAAGACCTTCATCGATCGCTCGGCGCGGTGTTCAGAGGCGAAAGACCGTATCGGCAGGGCGGCCGCGGCGCTGGTCAAGGACGGCGAGGCCGTGGCAATGGACTCGGGTACAACCACCCTTTACATCGCGCGGCATCTCGGTATGCACAAGCACGTCGCCGTGTTCACGTTTTCCTTAGCCGTGCTCGAGGCGCTGAGCGGGGCGGGCGACGTACGCGTCGTGCTCACCGGCGGCACTTACAGGCGCAGTAGCCACGACCTGATAGGACAGGAAGTAAGCGAAGCGCTGCGCGGCATTCACACCGACAAGGTCTTCTTCGGGGCGGCGGCCCTGTCGTTCAACAAGGGCGCCATGGTCTACGATCCGGAGTTTCAGAAGGAGTTGTTGGCGGCGGGAAGGGAAAAGATCCTGGTGGTGGACTCGAGCAAGATCGGCCGCGAGGCGCTCTACCGTGTCTGCCCGCTGGCGAGCTGCGATCTGGTAATCACGGACAGCGGCATCGCTACGGCGGACTTGCGGCGTCTGCAGGAACTTACGAAGGTTCTGGTAGCGGAATAAGAGCGCGGGCGCCGGTTCAGAAGCGGCGAATGGCCGCGCCGACCGGCATGGAGCCCACGGGGATGACCGTGAACAGCGCCACCGCGCGGGACCGGCGCGCTGAGATCGAGGCGATGCGGATCACCGCCATGTCTCCGCTACGGCGGTTCAGCACCAGGGCATACTGGTTATCCGGAGTGATGACGATGGCTCCCGGATCGGCACCGACGCTGGCGCGCGCAACCACGTGAAGCGTTTCGATATCCAGAATGCTCACGTCCCCGGATCCTGGATTGGCCACGAAAAGGTACCCTGGTTTCGTACATTCGGCCATGCAGCCGGGAGCGTTGCCGGCCAGGACCGTGTCGCCGACTTCGGTAGTGTACGGATACGCAACGGTGACGGCGTCCATGCCGGGGCCGCTGATGAACAACTGGCCCCCGTCGGCCTTGTAGCAGAAGTTTTCCGGTTCCATCGCCAGAGGCAAGCGCACCATCACCTGTTCGCCGGCAGGATCGATCACGGCCAGCGATGGTTTGTTCGTCACCCCAACCAGCAACAGCCTGCCGTCTTTGCGGAACACCGCCTTCGTCACCCGCTCACCGAGTTGCCGGGGCGGCCGGGCGTGCATGGCTTCCAGATTCACCAGGCTCACTGCGCCCGCATTGGCGAAGCACACGGCTCCGAGATTGCCGGTGGGCGAAATCTCGAAGCTGGTGGGGTCGCCGGCAAGCTGGATGGTGCCGTCCGGTTGAAGCGTGTCCAGGGAGACACGCACGAGCTGACGGGGCTGCCTGCAGAGAATCCAGAGATGGCGGCCGTCGCCGCTGAAACGCATGTCGACCGCCTGGACGCCTGCGTGCGCCCTGCGCCGCACGGCCAGGGATGTCGTCTCCACCTCGACCAGCATTCCGGCGTCGGGCGCCAGTACATAGACCGCATCCAGTCCGGGATGCGACAGGATCGGGCCCGGGGCGGCGTCCATTGGGATGTGCTTCGTAACGGCGAATATGTTGAGGTCGATCGCCGCCACAGCCCGGCCTTCATAGTTCGAGACGAAGGCGTAGCCCGGGTAACCGGAAGCCCTCTTCTTGCGGCACCCGGCCAGAAACCCTACACTTGTAAATAGGAACCAACGGCGGCCGTTCACGACGCCTCCATTGTAACGAAATGCAGCAACAGCCGTAGCGCATTGAAAATAAAAGATTCCGATGTCGACGTGCGTTGAAGCGCGGTTCGCATTGTGTTACGCTTTGAGGGGATTGCGCGGTTCCCGCCGTCCCTCGACTCCAGCATGAACATCCGTTCCTTGTTTAGTCTTTTCTCCTCGGATCTGGCCATCGATCTGGGGACGGCCAATACCCTGGTCTATGCCAAGGGTAAGGGCGTTGTAGTCAACGAGCCTTCCATTGTTGCCATCAACAAGAACAATGGCGAAGTGGAGGCTGTCGGACACGACGCCAAGGAAATGCTGGGACGCACTCCCGGCAATATTGTCGCCATCCGGCCCATGAAGGACGGCGTGATCGCCGACTTCAAGGTGACCGAAAGGATGCTGAACTACTTCATCCAGAAGGCCCATGGACGGAAGATGTTGGTGCATCCACGGATCATCATCGGCGTGCCGAGCGAGATCACACAGGTGGAGAAGCGCGCGGTGGTCGATTCGGCGTATCGCGCCAAGGCGAGCGAGGTGCACCTGATCGAGCAGGCCATGGCGGCGGCGATCGGCGCCGGATTGCCGATCACGGAGCCCTCGGGCAACATGGTGGTCGACATCGGCGGCGGCACCACCGATGTCGCGGTCATCTCGCTTTCCGGCATCGTCTACTCGCGCTCCGTGCGCGTGGCGGGCAACGAGATGGACGAAGCCATCATGCAGTACCTGAAGCGGAAGTACAACCTGCTGATCGGCGAGCGCACCGCCGAGCAGATCAAGATCCAGATCGGATCGGGATACCCGCTCGAAAAGCCGCTGACCATGGAGATCAAGGGGCGCAATCTGATCGAGGGCGTGCCGAAGACCATCACGGTGGACGACAGCGAGATCCGTGAGGCGCTTGGGGAATGCGTGGCCACCATCATGAACGCCATTCGCGTGGCGCTCGAAAGAACGCCGCCCGAGTTGAGTGCCGACATCAGCGACCGCGGCATCGTGCTGACCGGCGGCGGTGCGCTGCTCAAGAACCTGGATAAACGGATCCGGGAAGAAACCGGGCTGCCGGTGTCGATCGCCGACGACCCGCTGGCCAGCGTGGTGCTCGGCACCGGAAAGATGCTCACGGAATTCAAACTGCTTCGGAGGATCGCCATCGAATAGCGCGTGCGCATACGCGCCGCGGCGTCGAAAGCCATGGAATTCCCAGTCAGTCGCTACCGTAATCTGACGGTGCTGCTGTTGGTGATCCTGGCGCAGCTCTTGCTGCTTGGCTATCAGGTCAGGACCAACCAGGACGTGCGCCTGATCCGTGTCTGGGCGATTACCGCGGTGACGCCCACGGCGCGATTGCTCGAAGCGGGCCGCTCGAACACCGTGGGCGTGCTGGAGAACTACTTTCTGCTGGTGGGCGTGCGCGACAGGAACCGCCAGCTTGAAGGCGAGCTCGGCAAGCTGAAGCTCGAGAATCAGTATCTGAAAAGCGAACTGGCCACGGCGGACCGCGCGCGCGCTTTGAATGCGTTCCAATCGCGCAGCCCGTCGCGAACCATCGCCGCCAGAATCATCGGCACCGGTACCGGCACGAATTCAAAGGTGGTCTTCGTCGACCGCGGATCGACAAGCGGAGTCCTGCACGGCATGGCGGTCATCACGCCCGACGGGATCGTGGGCAAAGTGCTGGCCGTGTACCCCACCGCTTCGCAGGTAATGTTGATCACGGACCCGAGCTTCGCCGCCGGCGTCGTATCGCAGAAGAACCTCGTGCACGGCACACTGAAGGGCCAGGGACATAGCACGTGCCTGGTCGACTACGTGCAAAACGAGGAGAAGGTAGAACAAGGCGAACTGTTCTTCACCTCCGGCGACGACCGCGTCTTTCCCAAGGGGCTGCCCGTCGGAGCCGCCAACGTGGTGCGCGCCGGCAGAACGTTCAAGGAGATTTACGTCGTTCCCAGCGGCTTCCAGAGCGGGCTGGAAGAAGTGTTGATCGTGCTCGAAGGGGTCCACCAGCAGTTGCCGGCCGCGCAGGCTTCCGCCCAAGCCGCCCCTCTGCTTCCGCGGCCGCCCGAGACGCCCGCGGATGCCGCCGCTCAAAAGACGCAGACTCCGCTGGTGTTGAACACGGATGCGGATCGCATGCGTGAGCAGTACAGGCGGATCGGCGAGGCGCAGGGTCACGTCTTCGGCGGGCCGGGCACGCCGAATTTCAACATCAAGCCTCCCGCGCAGCCGAAGGCCGTCCAGAAGTCTGCCGAAAATGCCCCCGAGGGGTCCCCTGAAAAGCCCCCCGAGAAGCCCGTGGAAGGTCCGCCGCCCACCCGACCATGAACGACTATAGCGAGCACTTGCTGTTGGACAAGCCCCGCAAGACCAGTTCGCACTTCAGCCTCTGGGTCACGCTCGTGGTGCCGTTCGCCGCCATCCTGTTTCAAGTCTATGTACCGTTGTTTTTTCAGTACCTTTCGTACCTGGAGCTGCCGCTCCTGGTGACCGTGTATTTCTCGCTCATGCGGCGACAGCCGGTGGCGGGCACGTTCATCGGCGCGGGCATCGGCTTGGTGCAGGATTCGCTCTCCCACCAGCCGCTGGGTATGTTCGGCATCGTCAAGACGCTGGTGGGCTATTTTGCCGGCAATGTGAGCATGCGATTCGAGGTGGACAACCCGGTCCTGCGCTTCATCCTCGGCTTCTTTTTCTTCTTCTTCCACCAGTTTTTTTATTGGGTGCTAACGCGGGCCCTGTTGGGCCAGCAGCTCGGTTTCGACATGGCGCAAACGCTGACGCTGGGCCTGCTGAATGCCCTGGTGGCGCTACCCCTGTTTCACTTTCTGGACAAGTTGAAGGAAACTGGTTGATGGGAGTTCTTTTCACGTGAGCGTGTATTACAACGAGCGCGAACGGGAAGAGGTACCCGTCAAGCCGCAGCTCAGGGACGACCTGAAGTTCGCCACGGGTAAGATTGCCTTCTTTCAGTATCTTCTGGTAGCGGTATTCCTGTTTCTGATTTCCGGTTTCTGGGATCTGCAGGTACAAAATCCGGCCCTGTACAATGAGCAGGCCGAGCGCAATCGCATCAAGGCCTTGCCCGTTCTCGCGCCGCGCGGCAAGATACTCGACCGCGATGGCCGCGTGATCGTGGACAACCACTCGTCGTTCAGCCTGATTCTCTCTCGGGAGAACCTTAAGCCCGAACATGTGGCCGCCATCGCCGAAGGGCTGAACCTGGACCCCGAGGAACTGGCCGCGCGCCTGAAGCGTTTCAAGTCGCGGCCCCGTTACGAGCCCATCATCATCAAGGAAGAGCTGACGGCGGCGGATCTGGCTTTTGTTGAAGCGCACCGCGACGCGGAGTCGTTTCCCGAGATGGAACTGATTCACGCGCAGCGCCGCCTCTATCCGCGCGACGATCTGGCCGCGCACGTGATCGGGTACGTGGGCGAGGTGAGCGAGAACGAGTTGAATTCGCCGGATTACGCCAAGTATGAGCAGGGCGACGTGGTGGGCAAGGTAGGCATCGAGCGCCAGTACAACGATGTCCTGATGGGCGTCGACGGGCAGCGGCGCGTGGTGGTCGATAATCGCGGCCGCGAGCGCCAGGTGATCGGCATGAAGGAGGCGGTACCCGGCAGGGACCTGCAGCTCACCATCGATCTCGACTTGCAGGTGGTTGCGGAGCTTGCCATGGAGAACCGCAAGGGAGCCGTCGTCGCACTGGATCCACGCAACGGTGAAGTGCTGGCCATGGTGAGCCGGCCGGCATACGATCCCAACAAGTTCGCCGGCCGTATCCGCTCCAGAGACTGGAAAGAGCTGATCGAGAATCCGGACAACCCGCTGCTGAACCGGGCTATTCAAGCTCAGCTGGCTCCCGGGTCGACGTTTAAGCCGATTGTGGCGCTGGCCGCCCTCGAAAGCGGTGCCATCGACGAAGCCTACACCGTACACTGTTCGGGCGGCGCCAGCTTTTACGGGCGTTATTTCAAGTGCCACAAGAAGGGCGGCCACGGAACGGTGGACGTGCATCGCGGCATCGTGCAGAGCTGCGACGTGTTCTTCTACAACGCCGGCAACCGCGCCGGCATCGACAAGATCGCCGAGTATGCGGAAATGGCAGGCCTGGGACACAGAACCGGCATCGATCTTCCCAACGAAGCCGAAGGCCTGGTGCCGTCGTCGAGGTGGAAGATCCGGACGCGGCGCGAGAAGTGGTACGCCGGTGAAACCATTTCGGTGTCCATCGGCCAAGGTGCCCTCACCGTGACTCCGTTGCAGCTAACACGCGCCATCGGTGGGCTGGCCACGGGCGGCATATGGTGTACGCCGCACCTGGTCAAGGAGGGCACGCATCCGGCGCCAGCGCGTCGTGGGCAGCTGAATCTCGAGCATGTCGCCGATGTGATCAACGGGATGTACGGCGTGGTGAACGAGGGCGGCACGGGCGGATCGGCGCGTTTGCCTGGAATCGAAGTGTGCGGCAAGACCGGCACCGCCCAGTTGGCGTCGAACGAATACCTGAAGAACACCAAGTTGGGCAGTGAGATGAAAGATAACGCCTGGTTCGTGGGTTTTGCGCCGCGCTACAATCCCGAGATCGTTGTCGTAGCCCTGTGGCAGGAAGGCGCGCACGGCAACTTCGCCGCGCCCATCGTGCGAGACGTGATCAAAGCCTATTTCGACAAGAAGACACGGCTGGCGCCGCCGAAATCTCTGGTTGCCCAGGTTCCCATGGCTCCGGCCCCGCAATTACCGGCGGCCCCGTCCGAGGTGAGGTAACTGAAACATGGCCCGCTACCGTTCCATGCGTGATTTCGATTGGCCGCTGCTGGTCCTGATGCTAGTGTTGTGCGCCGTGGGCGTTCTGCAGATCTATAGCGCCACGCACGACACCGGCTGGCGGGACGCCTGGTGGAAGCAGTTGATTGCCGTGGGACTCGGCGTAGTGCTGTTCTGGGTGATTTCGTCGGTCGATTACCACAGCTTGCTGGGCCAGGTACCCTTGATGTACGGGATCTCCGTCTTCACGCTGATCGTGGTTCTGGTGGCGGGCAAGACCGTTTTCGGGGGAAGACGCTGGATTCCCCTTTTCGGCGGCTTCCACCTTCAGATTTCCGAATTCGTTAAGATAGTATTAGTTCTGCTCGTGGCGCGGTACTTGATTGAGTTGAAGAGCGAGCGGCCCGAGTGGCGCGATGTGTTAAAGCTGGGAGGCCTGATCGGGATTCCCTTCCTTCTGGTGTTGCGGCAGCCCGATCTCGGCACGGCGCTTACGTTCCTTCCGGCTTTAGCGGCGGGTTTGTTCCTGGCGGGCATGCGCTGGCAGCATGCGCTGGCGATTGTGCTGGCTGCGGTTTTGGTGCTGCCGGTGGGTTATTATTTCCTGAAGGATTACCAGAAAGCCCGGCTGGTGAGTTTCATGGATCCCAGTAGCGATCCTAAAGGTTCCGGCTACCAGGTGATCCAGTCGAAGATTGCAATCGGCTCCGGCGGCCTCTGGGGTATGGGCGTGACGCGGGGCTTGCAGACGCAGTTGCGTTTTTTGCCGGTACCCCACACGGACTTCATCTTCTCGGCCTTCGCCGAAGAGCATGGCTTCGTGGGCGTTATAGTGGTGTTGGGATTGTATTTTCTGCTTCTGATGCAGATGATTCAGAATGCCCAGATGGCCCCGGACCGGGCCGGCATGTACATCTGCATGGGAGTGGCGGCTGTGTTTCTATTCCACGTTCTGGTGAACGTGGGCATGGTGGTGGGACGTATGCCCGTGGCGGGCATTCCCCTGCCGCTGATGACATCAGGCGGTTCCAACGTCCTTTCGACATTTATGATGTTGGGACTGGTAAACAACGTCCGGTTAAGGCGTTTCGTGATTTGAAGCGGCCGGGCGGCTCGGCAAGAGGATTACGCGAGTTTTACGGGTTTGGCTGCGCGAGTCAAACGCGGGGACCCGACAAGTTTTTGCACCTGTGTTAGTGACGTTTCGATGCATGGCACGACGTCGCGGACAGGCGACAGGCAGTTCTCAATGGTTCCCGCGGCTGGCGGGCATGTAAGAGACAACTCCATGCCCCCCCCGCGCAAGCAGAAGTGCATGTACGGCCACGGAGGTGCAGACCAGCCTCCGCATGCCGGCGGACCCGCATCTTCGCTCGCTCCTCCTGCCGTTCCCGCGCCGCGTATAGGAGAGAGTACATGAGCAAAGAATTGGTCATCTCCTCCAATCGCCATGAGACCAAAGTGGCGATGCTCGAGGACGATCAACTGGTTGAGGTTTTCTTCCAGAGGGCCAACGAGTATTCCTTGGCCGGCAGTATCCACAAAGGCCGCGTGACACGCGTGTTGCCGGGCATGCAGTCGGCATTCGTCGACCTGGGCCTGGAGCGCGACGCGTTCCTCTATGTTTCCGATTTCTTCGAGGAAAACGAAGAATACGACCGCATAGGACCCAGTTCCGAGGAGCGCCCTTCGCGAGAACGGGAACACGCTCCACAGCAGGGTCCGGCCGAATCGGCGGCGGGTGCCGCGGCTGCCGGCGGACCGGCTCCGTCCGAAGCGCCCGGCGAAGAGCCTGCGCGGACGCCCGAACAGGATCGCGATCCTCGCGGACGCCGCTCCCGCAGGCGGCGATCCCGCGGGCGCGGTTTCCCGGAATCCAAGTACGCCCAGCAGTCCGGAGCGAGCGGGCTGCGCTGGCTGCGTACCGAGGAGCCGGCGCAGCAGCCCGCCTCTGAACCCGAAACCGCGGCGGCGCCGGAGGAGAGTTTCGAGCTGCTTCCCGGCGAATCGCTCGCCAAGTACTCGCGTAACGAGGAGCGCCCTGCGGCCGCCGAGGAGGCGGAATCCGAACCCGAGACTGTTGAAGCGGCCGAGCCGGCTGCCGAAGCTGTGCAGGAGCCAGTCGCGCCGCCGGAGGAGGTGGTGCCCGAGCCGGGAACCGCAGAGCCCGAGGTCGCGCCGGCTGAAGCGGCCGAATCGATGACCGAACCGCCGGCTGAACCGGAGGCGGTGGCGGAACCGGCGCAGGAAGCAGAACCCGAGGCCGCAAGCAGTGGTGAGGAGCTGACCGAGGAGGTTCTCGAAACCGTCGAAGGCGAGATTGCGCAGTCCGCCGGAGAGGGCGAGGCCGCGCCGGCGGCATTGGAGACAGAGGATTCGAGCGCCGTGGTGCGTGAGCCGAGTGCGCGCTACATGCACCGTATGTCGCGCCGGATGCGCCGCAAGATGCGCGGTGGGGAACTCGAAGCCCATCCCGAAGGCCGTCCAGCGCCGCTCCACGCTCCGCGCAGCCAGCAGGAAGAGGCTGGGGCCAAAGGCGAGAAGACCCCGCAGCCGTCCATCACGGACCTGCTGAAGGAGCGCCAGGAGATTTTGGTGCAGATCGCCAAGGAGCCTCTCGGCCAGAAGGGCGCCCGCATCACCTCGCACATTGCGCTGCCCGGCCGGTATGTGGTTTTCATGCCGACGCTCGAGCATATGGGCGTTTCCCGCAAGATCGCCAGCGACGAAGAACGTGCCCGGCTGCGCCGTATCCTGCAGGCGCACAAAGTCGGAATCCCCGGCGGCTTCATTGTCCGCACGGCCGGCGAAGGAAGATCGGAATCCGAAATCGCCGCCGACATGAACTTCCTGCTCAACCTCTGGCTGGACATCCGCCAGAAGGCAGAGAAGCGTACCGCGCCAGCCCTCATTTACCACGACGTGACGCTGGTGCAGCGCATCCTGCGCGACCAGCTCGCCGACAGCTTCAAAACCATCTGGGTGGACAACGAGGACATGTACGAGGACGTGCTGCGCTTCCTCGAGCGCTTCCAGCCCACGCTGGTTTCGCGCGTGAGAATGTGGACGCGCGAAGTGCCTGTCTTCGACGCCTTCAATATCACCGCGGAGCTCGAGAAGGCGCTGCGGCCGAAAGTCTGGCTGAAATCCGGCGGTTACATCGTCATCAACCAGACCGAGGCCCTGGTGGCCATCGACGTGAACACGGGCAAGTTCGTAGGCAAGTCGAACCGCCTGGAAGACACCATCGTCAAGACCAACACGGAGGCTGTCAAAGAAATCGTGCGGCAGATGAGGCTGCGCGACCTGGGCGGCATCATCGTGGTGGACTTCATCGACATGGACGAGCGCAAGAATCGCCAGAAGGTGATGCAGGCTTTGGAAGAGGCCATGCGCAGCGACCGCGCGCCGTACAAGATTCTACAGTTCAACGATTTCGGACTGGTGGCCATCACGCGCAAGCGCGTCAAGCAGAGCCTGGAGCGCACGCTGTGCGCGCCGTGCCCGTATTGCGAAGGTGCGGGCTACGTGAAGAGCCCGCAGACGGTCATCGGCGAGATCCTGCAGGAAGCGCACCGCATATCGGGAGACGTGGAAGGCAAGGAAGTGGTGCTGCGCGTCCACCCCGAGGTGGCCAAGGTGCTCAAGTCGACCGCAAACACGTATCTCGAGGAACTCGAGGAAATCCTGAAGCGGCCGGTGCTGGTGACAGGCGATGCGCTGCTGCACCAGGAGAAGTTCGATTTGGCCTGAACGGGCCGCATGCTAAACTGAGAGAGCGGGCGGCATACTGCCCGCTCTTCGATTTGTAGACCAGCCCCGGAGAGATGGCCGAGTGGTTGAAGGCGCACGCTTGGAAAGCGTGTATAGGGGTAACTCTATCGAGGGTTCGAATCCCTCTCTCTCCGCCAGTTTCCCGCGTGACCGGCTCCTCAACGGCCTTTGCGCGCTCGCAGCCGAAGCGTCAATCAGAACCCGGCGCCGAGAAGTTGCGACTTGGCTCAACCCATTAATGGCGTAGAGCCAAGTACTTGTTTCTCCAGGTTTCTTTGGGAAGGTTTGGCGTCCCCAGGGGGATTTGAACCCCCGTTACCGCCGTGAAAGGGCGATGTCCTAGGCCGGGCTAGACGATAGGGACGATGCTTGTTTGCGCGGTTACAGCTTCTACTACTTTAGCTGGCCCCTCTGTGCACAGTCAACCTGCGCCCCGTAATCTGCGCCCCGTAATCCGTACGTAAGGGGCGGCGTGGTGCGGTGGGGAGGCTGGAGTTCGTCGATTTGGGCAGGGGGAGGCTGGGCGCGAAGGGAAGGACGCCGTCGGGAGGGGGCGGTGCTTGTGGA
>CAZLOS010000168.1:0-11126 GCA_964561215.1 uncultured Solibacteraceae bacterium
CACGCCCTCAGGTGTGAGAGTCGCTACTTTCTACGATCTACCGGACATCCTCAGCCGGGACGCTTTAGGGAACAGGGGCGACTCGGCTTTATGTACTACCAAGGCCATGGCGCCTTACAAGATTATACGGAGGCAATCCGTTGGTTTCGCTCTGCTGCTGATCAAGGAGACACCTTCGCTCAGTTCATGCTCGGCACCATGTACCAACTAGGCCGGGGCGTCTCCAAAGATAATGCTGAGGCCCTCCATTGGTATCTCAAAGCCGCCGAGCAGGGTGACGAGGAAGCGCAACACTTGCTCGGTGTCCTATACTGCGATGCTGAAGGTGGGTCTCCGGATTTTGCCGAAGCAGTTCGCTGGTACCGCGCAGCCGCTGAGCACGGACACGCGGAGGCGCAGTTTGACCTTGGTGCCATGTTCTTCACAGGTCAAGGTGTCGAGCGAGACTACGTTGAGGCGTATAAGTGGTTTAGCATTGCGATCGCGAACCCCAACAACGGTGACCCACGTGAATACGAAGAAGAATGCGCGGCCAAGCGAGAACTGGCTGCCAAGAGGATGACCTCGCAACAGATTGCACAAGCTGAAGAGTTGGCGCGGAATTGGGAGCCAAGACCTCAGTCCTGATCATGCTTGGGACGCATCGCCGCTGTGTATCTTGCTGAAAAGAAAAGATTGATACTATTTCTTCAGAATTGGTATTGACAAGCGGACCCAAACGCCTTATTCTGTGCCCATGACGAAAGCTTTCGCATACCTCAGAGTTTCCGGCAAGGGCCAAGTCGAGGGCGACGGCTTCACGCGACAGTTGAAAGCCATCCGCGAGTACGCCGGTGCGCACGACATCAGAATCGTGTCAGTTTATCGCGAGGAAGGCGTGAGCGGAACGAAGGAATGCGCGGAGCGGCCGGCATGGAGCGAACTCATGACCGCTTTGCATTCCAATGGCGTGCGTACGGTCATCATCGAAAGGCTAGACCGATTAGCACGGGACCTGATGGTGCAAGAGACCATCATTGCCGACCTCCGCAAGTATGGCTTTGAGTTAGTGAGTGTTGCGGAACCAGACTTGATGGCGAACGATCCAACCCGTATCCTGGTGCGGCAAATGATGGGTGCCGTAGCGCAGTACGAGAAAAGCCAGATCGTTCTCAAACTGCGGGGCGCGCGGATGCGGAAGCGCGCGAAGGAAGGTCGCTGCGAAGGCAGGAAGCCCTACGGTTTCTATGAAGGCGAGCATCAGACGTTGCAGCGCATGAAGGCGCTAAGGGCCTCGGGATTGGGCTTTGATCGAATTGCAGCGAAGCTAAACGAGGAAGGCGTCCAGACGCGCACCGGCAAGCCGTGGCATGGCGTCGTCATCAACCGCATTATGACGGGCAAGAGAGGCGGGAAGTGAAGGGGCGCATGAAGAGTGCGGGGACTATCAGCAACGATACAGCGGCCATAGAACTACGAGGGCCAGCCAGAAGCGCCTGTATGTGGGGTGGCTGGCTCGACGACAACCCGCGAGGGGGGAGGGGGTATCGTTTTCCTCTGGGTCCCCGCGCGCAGAGCGCTGACAGTTTTGGGAAAGCTGTTTTCCGTAGATCAGTGGTGACGGCGACCACACTCAAGGTTCGACATACCGAGCGGGCCGCAGAAAGAGGCAAGGGATAAAGATGGCGGGACAGATCATTGCACGGGGGAAGGGTGTTTGGTTAGTGCGAGTATTCTTGGGACGCGACCAGTTGACGGGGAAGCGCGTCTACGACAACCAGACGGTGCATGGCACGAAGAAGGACGCTGAAGCAGTTCGAAGCAAGACGCTGACGGCCCGCGACAAGGGCGAGATCGTCATAGGTGGCAGTAAGCTCACGGTGGCCGCACTGCTCGATGACCTTCTACTGGACTACGAGGTAAACGGCAAGACGCATTGGTGGGCGAAGATCATTGTCGAGAAGAACCTGAAGCCCTTCTTCGGGAAGATGCCGGCCTCAAAGGTCAGCACCGCGTCAGTCAAGAAGTACGTTGCGAAACGGCACGGCGAGGGAATGGCCAACGCGACTATCAACAACGACCTGGCGATCCTGCGGCGGGCGCTGAACCTTGGGCGGCAATGCACGCCACCGAAGATTCAGCAAGTACCCTACATTCCGAAGCTGGAAACGAACAACGTGCGGAAGGGATTCTTCGAGCATGAAGAGTACCTGGCCATCCGCGAGGCCTTGCCGGAACATTACCGCCCGATTTTGACCTTCGCCTACTACACCGGCTGTCGCAAGGGTGAAATCTTGAAACTGCAATGGTCGCAAGTCGATTTAGACGAGCGCGTGGTACGGCTGGAGGTTGGCGAGACGAAGAACGACGAAGGCCGCATCCTACCGATGGCGCCCGAACTGCACTCCATACTGGTGATGCAGAGCGAGCGGCGGCGCGTGGAGTGTCCCACTTGCCCCTGGGTATTCTTCTTGGAGGATGGCGACCGCGTTCACAAGATGCACAACGCATGGGTGGCGGCCTGCAAGAAGGCCGGGTTCTGGGATGCCGAGGCAGAGAAGCCCACAAGACTGTTTCACGACCTGCGGCGAACCGGCGTTAGGAACCTGGTGCGGGCCGGGGCGCCCGAAGTGGTGGCGATGCGGATTTCCGGACATAAGACGCGCGCCGTCTTCGACCGCTACAACATCGTGAGTGAAAGCGACCTGAAGGAAGCGGCGCGAAAGTTGGGCGAATACATCGCCGCGAAGGACAAGGAAGCCGAGGAAGCCGCCAAGAAACGGGCCGAGAACAAGGGTTCCGAAGTTTGGCACACTATAGGCACACAAAGCAAGAAAAGGGTGATTCAGTGATTTTTGGGATTTTGTATAAGTCCTTTAGAATCTGGTGCGGACGAAAGGACTTGAACCTTCACTCCCTTGCGGGAACTGGAACCTAAATCCAGCGCGTCTGCCAATTTCGCCACGTCCGCACGCCGATGGACTTCAGAGACGATTTTAGCACTCGCCGGAACGGGCTTTGCGTGGCACTCAGCCGGCGGCCGCTACCATCGCGCAGCTTTTGCGACGGGGCAGGCGGCGTATCCCAGTGAGGCGGGGAACATGTTCGCCGCAGCCGCAGGGGGTATCGTGAAGGTCGGCCGCAAGGCCTGTGGCCAACCGCACCAGCGGATACTCCAGGCTGGTCAGCGAGGTATACACCAATTCGAAGCCGGATTGCATCGGTTCCAACTCGATCAGACTGTCTTCGTCGCGGATGTGAAGCCCGTGGTGCGCTTCACACTCCGTGGCGAGCAATTCGCCACCCAGGCCGCGCAGTTGCTCGAACAGCGGCACCTGGAAAATCTGCCAGAACAAGTCGCGGTCGGTTTGCCGCAGCACCCCGTGCTCGATTCCGGTGAAGACGATCACGGCGTGCGTGAGTGGCTGCAGGTCGACTCGGCCGTCGCGCACGGACAGCGCCAACGCACGCAGCACACCGGCCGGGGCGGCGATGGAGTTGGGCCGGAAATGCCTCAGCTTCCGGCCCCAATTGTCAGGGAACAACCGGACCGAACGCGTTTCGCGAAAACCGGGCGCCAGCACCGCGATCCGTGGCGGAGGGGCCAGCGGATAGTGCAGATCCCGAGGCTCGGGGCGGCGTCCCGCAGGGTTTCGGAGTCGCTCGAAATCCTCCAGGATGTCGGTCAATTCCGAGCGCGGCAATTGTGCCAACACCTGCCTGGCGGAATCGATCTCCGCGATCTGGGATGGTTCGGCCACGCCCGCGCGCTCGATCCACGGGCCGTAGAAAGCCGTGCGGGCCGCGGAAGCCAGGACATCCGACAATTGCTTCAGCCTCGCGCCGGAGGCGGAGGTGTACAGGGGGGTGGCACACTCCATAGTCGCGCTCATTGGTGATCTATGAGAGAGTGCGGCGGGCTAAGGAATCTTCTCAGCCAGATCCGGGGTGGAGAACCGTGTGATGCCTGCGGAGAGCGCCAGTTGCGTCAACCCGGCCACGTTGTTGACGCTCAGCTTCTTCATCATCGTCTTGCGATAGCTGCGGACCGTTTGGAGGCCCAGGTCCAGCACAACGGCGATTTCCTTGCTCGTCTTTCCCTCAGCCACCAGGCGCAGCACCTGCAGTTCGCGCGGGGAGAGCTTTTCGAGAAGCGACGGCACAGCCTTGGAGTCCAGATCGCCGCGCTGTATACGATTCAATAGCCGGTCGGAAACCTGTGGGCTAAGGTAGCTGCCGCCCTTGGCCACGGTGCGCAGTGCGTCCAACAAATCGGCGTCGGAGGCCTTCTTGAGCACGAAGGCGCGGGCCCCAGAGCGTATCGCCCCCACCACGGAATTCTCATCGTCGTACATCGACAGGATGATGACCTTGGTGTGCGGACAATGGCGCAGGACTTCGGTAGTGGCTTCAATGCCGTTCAAACCGGGCAATCCGATGTCCATCAGGACGATGTCGGGCAGGCTCTTGCGGGCCAACTGCACCGCGTCCACGCCATTCTCAGCCTCGCCGGCGACATGGAACTCCTCACCGCGTCTCAGGATCGCCTTGATCCCGTCGCGCATGATCTTATGGTCGTCAACCAGCAAGATGTTATAGGGCATGTTAATGCGGCGCCGCAGAGCTTCCCGGAGGGACCGGGATACCCTCCGAGGCCCTAAAAACGGCCTTCACAATTGTACCCTTTCCCGGTGTGCTTGTAACCGACAAATCCAGGCCGGCGCGCAAGGCCTGATACTCCATCAGGATCAGACCCACGCCGGGTGAGGACGACCTGGCCTGGTCCACGTCGAAGCCGGCGCCCTCATCGCGGATCTCCAGGACCACGCCCGCGCGGCTGGGGCGCAGCAGGATCTCGACCGGCGCGCCGCACGCGTGCCGGACGGAATTATCGAGCGCCTGCTCGGCAATCCGGTAGAGAGCGTCCGCAGCTTCGCCCGTTACGCGCGCCGCGGGGTCCATCAGCAGCCGCACGGAAACACCGGCTATTTCGCGAACACGCCCCACCAGCCGGTTGAGCGCCGAGTTGAGTCCAGCGCGCTCGACCATAGACGGATCCAAGTCCCGGCTCAGGTCGCGCACCTCATCGATAGCCTTTTCGAGCAACTGTTGTATCTCAGCGGTGCGCTCGGCCACTTCCGGATGGCTCTCGGCGAAGTCCATCCGCAACACGTCAAGCTGCAAGCCGACGACGCTCAGCACCTGGCTGACCTCGTCGTGAAGGACGCGCGAGGTCCGGTTGCGTGCCTCTTCCTCCTCTTGAAGCAACTTGAGGAGCTTGTCAGCCGCCGTTCGGGCAGGACGCTGCACGGATGGTTCCCGCTCGTTCCTGTTAGCGCTTGCGAGCCAGTGCGCGGCGCGCGGCGGCGGCGATGTCGCCGCCCCGCAGACCGTACTTATCCAACAGGCCGTCGGTCGAGCCGGATTCGGCGTACGTGTTGCGGACGCCGACGAATTCCATCGCGCACGGAACCGTTTCGGTCACTACCTGTGCCACGCGCACACCCAGGCCGGCGTCGGCGAGGTGTTCCTCGGCGACGACAATCGCGCCGGTTTCCGATGCAGCTTTGACGATCGCTTCGCGGTCAAGCGGCTTCACGGTGTGAATGTCGATCACGCGGGCCGAGACGCCTTCGGCGTCCAACATGTCCGCCGCGCGGATCGCCTCCGCCACCATCATGCCGTTGGCGATGAGCGTCACGTCGCCACCCTCGATCACCTCGACGGCTTTCCCGATCTCGAACTTCTGCCCCGTGGTGTAGACTACCGGGACCTTGGGACGGCCGGCGCGCAGGAACACCGGCCCGACGTGCTCGGCGGCGGCTTCCACCAGCGCCGCGGTGGCCACTTCGTCAGCCGGGGCCAGCACAACGAAACCCGGCAGCGAGCAGGCCAGGCTGATCTCCTCGATGCTCATCTGCGAAGGGCCGTCTTCGCCGATGGAGATACCGCTGTGGGTACCCACTACCTTGACATTGAAGCCGGGGTAGGCCGCGGAGACGCGCAACTGCTCGAAGGTCTTGTTCAGCAGGAAGCACGAGAAGCTGGCCGCGAACGGAATCTTGCCCGCCGCCGCCAAACCACCCGCGATCGATACCATGTTGGCTTCCGCGATGCCGCATTCGAAGAAGCGGTTCGGAAACTCCTTGGCGAACCAGTGCGTCATGGTGGACTTGGACAGGTCGGCGTCCAGCGCCACCACGTTCGGGTTCTTCTTCCCCACCTCGACCAGCGTCTTCCCGAACGCTTCGCGGGTGGACATCCCCATCTTCAGTTCGAACTTCGTTTTGGCCGCCATTATTGGAGCTCCTTCAGCGCTGCCGCGACTTCCTCGGCCGACGGCGCCACGCCATGATATTTCGGATTGTTCTCCATGAAGGAGACGCCCTTGCCCTTGATGGTGTGCGCGATGATCACGGTGGGCTTGCCCTTGACGGTCGACGCCTCGGCGAAGGCCGCCTGCACGGCCGGAATGTCGTGGCCGTTCGCTTCGATCACGTGCCAGCCGAACGCGCGCCACTTGTCCGCCAGCGGCTCCAGTTCCATGATGTCCTTCACAAAGCCGTCGAGCTGGATCCGGTTGTAGTCGACGATGGCGACCACGTTATCTACCTCGTGGAACGAAGCGAACATGGCCGCTTCCCAGATCTGGCCTTCCTGGATCTCGCCGTCTCCCAGCAGAACATAGGTGCGGAAGTCCTTCCCGTCCAGTTTCGCCGCCAGGCCCATGCCGAGACCGATCGACAGGCCCTGGCCGAGGCTTCCGGTGGAACTCTCCAGCGCCGGGATGAACCGGCGGTCCGGATGGCCCTGGTAAATCGAGCCGAGCTTGCGCAGCGTGTTGAGCTGGTCGAGCGGCGTGTAGCCGCACTCGGCCATCACGCTGTAAAGCACCGGGCAGGCGTGACCTTTGGAGAGGATGAAGCGGTCGCGCTCGGGCCACTGCGGGCGGGCCGGGTCGTGCTTCATCACATCATAGAAAAGGGTCACCACGATCTCGGCGGCCGAGAGAGAGCCGCCGGGGTGTCCGGACTTCGCGGCGCCGGTCATCTCAATGATGTGACGGCGGACGCGCTTGCAGATGTCCTGCAATTCGGTAGGATTCTTGGTCTGCTTCATCGGGGTAAAACATCAATGTACCATAGCGTAAGGAGGGCATCATGGCGCAGCAGATCTCGAAAGTTGAGTATTACTCGATCATCGTCCCGAACAAGCCCGGTGAGGGTGCATGCCTGTTGAAGCTGTTCAGCGACGCCGGTGTCAATCTCATTGGCTTGTGGGGATATCCGAAGGGCGCAGGCAAGGCGCAGGTGGACATTGTTCCTGCCGAGGGAAAGGCGTTCACCGCAGCGGCCAGGAAAGCCAAGATCAAGGCCGGAAAGAAGCAGGCCGGTTTCCTGGTGCGGGGAGAGGACACAGTCGGAGCGGCCGAGGAAATCCTGGAGAAACTAGCCGCCGCCAAGGTCAACGTGCATGCGGTGCAGGCCACCAGCGCCGGCTGCGGATGCTTCGGCATGTTCCTGCAGGTGGATCCGAAGGACGTCCGCAAAGCGGCCAAGGCCCTGGGAATCTAGCATACTGGTTGCGGTTCGCGAATCTCACGCTACGGCAGGCGCGAGCGAATCGACCTTGACGATTTCGCCCTCGACGCCGCCGATCTGATGTGCGGTGTGACGATAGGATGCCGCGTCGCCGGTGACGAAATGCGTCACCGTGCCGGGTTCGTGGCCGGGCGCGACGGGCGCCGCGCCCAGCGCCTCCCTAACCATGGTGGCGACGGCTTCGGCGCTCGATACAATCGTCGTCTCCGGCCCCATCACGCGCCGGATGACGTTTTCCAGAAGCGGATAGTGTGTGCAGCCGAGGATCAGGGTGTCGATGGGCGGGTGGGCATCCAGATAATGGTGCGCGAGCAGTTCGGCTTCCTCCGATTCCGCCAGGCCCTCCTCCACCAGTTGCACGAACAGCGGGCAGGCCTGCGCCCAAACGTCCAGTCCGCGCGCTCGCAATCGGTCCTGGTACGCGCCGCTGTCGATGGTGCCCCGCGTGCCGATGACACCGACGTGCCCGGTGCGCGTCAGTTTGCAGGCGGCGTTCACGCCCGGCTCCACGACGCCCCAGATAGGAATCGGCATCTCGTCGGCAAGGCGCGGAAGCGAGGCAGCCGAAGCGGTGTTGCAGGCGATGACCACGGCGCCCGCGCCCTTGTCCATGAGGAACCGAGTGATCTCCCGGGCGAACTGCTCCACCATTTCTCGCGGCTTGCGGCCGTATGGCACGCGCGCGGTGTCGCCGACATAGAGAAAATTCCTGCCGGGGAGTTCCTTGTGCAGCGCCTTGAGGACGGTGAGTCCCCCGACGCCCGAATCAAAAACTCCAATAGGATGCTGTTCTGCTTCTTTTCTACTCATGCGTGCACGGCTAATATTTCACATTAACAAGTCCCGTCGGACGTTTGCGCAGGCTGGCCCGATCAGACAAACTGGAAGTCAGATGCCTGCGCGGGAAGCCCCCGTGGCAGAAGGAGCTGATTGGATGAAGAGTACTAGCAGTATTGGGCGTCGCGCGTTTCTCGGACGCGCGGGTGTGCTGGCCTCCGTGGCCGGCTCGCTCGAAGCTTTGCACGCCGCAGCGAAGCCGGGTGCCCGGCCGAAGAACATCATCTTCATGGTGGCCGACGGCATGAGCCCCAGCGTGTTGCCCATGGCGGAACAGTTCTCGTGGCTCGTGCGGGGCAAAGGGATGCTGTGGCGCGCGCTGATCGACCGCCCGGAGGCGTCGCGCGCACTGATGGACATGGCCTCGCTGAGTTCCGTGGTGACGGATTCATCGGCGGCTGCCTCGAGCTGGGGATCCGGCGCCCGGATCTTCAACGGTTGGGTGAATATGCTGCCGGACGGCACCGCGCTTACGCCCATCGCGAGCGTGAGCCGCGACGCGGGCCGCAGAGTGGGACTGGTGACGACTACCACGGTGACGCATGCCACGCCGGCCGGTTTTGCGGCGGTGCAACGCAGCCGCGGCAATGAAGACGAAATCGCGCAGCAGTACCAGAAGCGGGTGGATGTCGTGCTAGGTGGAGGACGCCAGTCCTTTGAGGCGGCGACCAGGAAGGACAAGCGCGACCTTGAGGGCCAGTTCCGGGGGGACGGCTTCACGTCAGTCATGTCTCGCGACGAACTGCTTCGGTTGAAGGCCGGCGGCGTTCAGAAGCTAGTCGGTTTGTTTGCTCCCGGCATGATCCCGTTCACACTGGATCGGAACACTAGCGCGGAATTGCAGAAAACCGTGCCCACTCTGGCCGAAATGGCCACCGCGGCGCTGGCGGTTCTGGAATCCTCGCCCAAGGGATTCCTGCTGCAGGTGGAAGGCGGGCGCGTGGACCACGCCGCGCACAGCAACGACGCCGCCAGCCAGATGTGGGAGATGTTGGCGTTCGACGACGCTATCGAGGTGGCCCTGCGGTTCGCCGAGCGGCATCCTGAAACGTTGCTTGTAATCACTGCCGACCACGGCAATTCCAATCCCGGCATCGGCGGGAAGTGGGCGGAATGGAACAGCCCCTCGAACGGGTTCAAGACGCTGGCGCGAGCCAGGAGTTCCTTCAGCCAGATCCAGCCGAAGTTGATGGGCAAGGGCAAGCCGGACGCCTCGCTGATCAAGGACTTAGCTCGCGAAGCGTTCGGTTTCGAGTTCAGCTCCGACGAGGTTGAGGCCGTGCGCGCGGCCGCCGCGGGCACGAAGAAACTGTGCCTGAACTCCCGGCTGGACAAGCTCGCCGGCATCATGGGGCAGGCCGTAGGGAATCACACCGGCATTGGCTGGGTGAGTACGGACCACACCTCGGACTATGTCATCCTGACGGCGCTCGGACCGGGACGTGAGCGCTTCGCCGGCCAGATCCGCAACACGCGCTGCTTCGAGAACATGGTGGACTTGATGGGCTCGAAGTTCCGCAATCCGTCGATGAGTCCGGAGCGTGCGCGCACATTTCTGCGCGCGGCAATCGAATACCCCAATGCACCGCACTGGGTGTAGTAACGCTTGCGGTATTCTGAGACTTGTCCCCTATCTTTGAACAAGCCGCCGCGAAGGCCGCCCGGTACCTTAACCAAGTCAATTCACGCCCGGTAGCCCCGGACGGCACCGCATTGGCGCGCCTGGCCGAATTGGGCGGACCGCTGCCCGAGGCGCCTACGGATCCCGCGGGCGTGATCGAACTGCTCGACCGGATCGGGTCGCCCGCGACCGTCGCCACCTCGGGAGGGCGGTTTTTCGGCTTCGTGCACGGCGGCACATTGCCCGTGGCGTTGGCCGCCAACTGGCTGGCAGGAGCATGGGACCAGAACGCTGCGTTGTATACGTCCAGCCCCGTCGCGTCAGCGTTGGAGGAGATTTCTCTCGGCTGGCTCGTTGACCTGCTGAAGCTGCCTACCGGCTGTGGCGGGGCGTTCGTGACCGGCGCGACGATGGCCAGTTTCACGGGTTTGGCCGCGGCGCGGCGGAAGGTGCTTGAGTCGGTTGGCTGGGACGTGGATGCCGACGGATTGCAGGGCGCGCCGGCGGTGAGCGTTGTGGTGAGCAAGGAGGTTCACCCCTCGGTGCTGAAGTCGCTCGGCCTGCTGGGGTTGGGACGGCGCCGGGTGCTGCAAGTTCCGGTTGACGGCCAGGGACGCATGCGCGCCGATGCATTGCCGGAATTCCAAGCCCCGGCCATCGTCTGCGTGCAGGTCGGGAATGTGAACACCGGCGCTTCCGACCCGGTGGGAGCTATTTGCGACGCGGCGCACGCGCGCGGCGCGTGGGTTCACGTGGACGGCGCCTTTGGCTTGTGGGCGGCGGCCAGCCCGGCGCTTTCACACCTGGTAGCCGGCGTCGAGAAGGCGGACAGTTGGGCCACCGACGCCCACAAGTGGCTGAATGTGCCCTACGATAGCGGGCTGGCCTTCGTGCGCGATCCGGAATTGCTCTACCGCGCGATGTCGGTGGCGGCATCCTACATACCGCTTGCCGAACATCGCGACCCAGGGTTGTTCACTCCGGAACTCTCGCGGCGCGCCCGCGGTGTGGAAATCTGGGCCGCATTGCGGACGCTGGGCCGAGGCGGCGTGGCAGCGATGATCGAACAGACCTGCCGCCACGCGCGC
>CAZLOS010000169.1:0-11086 GCA_964561215.1 uncultured Solibacteraceae bacterium
TTCGAAGCCGTCACGGATTGGATGGGGGACCGGACGCTTTACGGTTTGGTGAACAACGCGGGAATCGCGGGAGAAGGCATCCTGGCGACCTACCCGGCGGTGGACATCGAGCACCTGCTTCAAGTGAACCTGCTCGGCGCGCTCCGGCTGTCGAGGCTGTTTCTGCGAATGATGCTCTCGCGGAACTGGAGCGGGCGCCTCATCAACATCAGTTCCATCATAGGCAGCCGCGGTTACACCGGTTTGGCCGCTTACGCCGCCACCAAAGCGGGCCTGGACGGAGCCACGCGCGCTCTCGCCCGCGAAGTGGGCCGGCGGAACATCACAGTGAATTCGGTTGCGCCCGGGTATCTGGAAACGGAGATGTCGGCGGGGCTGGGCGGCTCCCAGCGGCAGCAAATCGTGCGCCGCACTCCTCTGGGCCGCTTGGGGACGGTGGACGACGTCGTACCGCTGGTGCGATTCCTGCTTGGCGAAGAGGCCCGTTTCATCACCGGCCAAACGCTGGTCGTCGATGGCGGCATCACCTGCTGACGAATCCATGAGCCGCCTGGATGCCGTCCTTATTGCCGCTGTGATGGCGGTATTCCTGTTGTTTGCCCAGGCGCGGGTCGCCGCAGGCCCGTTCTCATACGATGAGTCGGACTACATGTATGCGGCCTCGTTCGGATTCTGGGCGAACTACGTCGATTCGCCATCGCGCTCGGTAATCGAGATCGCACGTATCGGGCTGCACTACGGCACGTCGGAAGCTCAGCGCGTCGCATTGTCGTCCGGCGCCCGCGCCATCGACGACGTGAACTTCTACCGGCACTGGCACGGGCCGTTATACACCTACTGGCTGACTCTTCTGTCGCCGTACAAGCACAACGAACAAGCCATGCGCGCCTTCAACCTGGTCTTCCCCTGCGCGACTTTCCTGCTGATCTACCTGGGCGCATTGTGGCTGTTTGGATTGAGGACCGGACGGTTGGCCGGTGTCCTGTCAGGAAGCCTGTACTTGTGGAGCTATCCCACCATCATGAGCGGGGAACTGGCACCGCATCAGCTCTTCGTGCTCTGTTCGGTGGCGAGCCTGCTCGCGGCGGCAAAGACGCTGCAAACAGGCGAGCGCCGCTACTGGTACGCAGCCTTGGCGGTGGCGGGAGTGACGTTCTCCACACTGGGCGTGGCGTTCGTGTTGTTGCCGGTGCTGGGCGTGGTGGCCTGGCTCGATCGTCGCAGGCTGGCGCTGGACCGGGGGCTTATCCATCGCTCCGCGGGGGTCTTCCTCGCGGCGCTCCTGGTTGCGTGGCCGGCGGCGATCCTGAAGCTCTCCCTCTTGAAGAGCTACATGTTCATGGTCTACCTGGCGTTGTTCCGGCGGTCGCCTTGGGGAGAGGTTACGTTCCTCGAAACATGGCGCGCGCGCCTGTTCAATTCTCCGGTGGATTGGGTCCTGCTGGCGGCGGGCGTATGGGTGTTCTGGCGCATGCGGAAGCTGGCTGAGCGTCGCGCCGCGCTGCCGTTCCTGGCTTTTGGGATCCTAATGTTGGCGGCGCTGCTGCGCATGAAGACCGAGGGTGTGCGGTATCTGACGCCCTTCCTTCCGGCGCTGCAGGTTTTCGCCGGTTTCGTGCTGGGCGGCGCGCTGGCCCAGCGACTGCCGCGCGCGCGTTATGCGGTCGTGGTGGCGCTGTGCGCCTTGATCGCAGGGAACAGCGCGCACCAGGTGGCGGCGCATCCGCCATCCACCGATCCGCGGCCGGCGGCGATGCTGGCCGCGATCCGCGACGAAGGCCTGGCGGACAAGACCCTGCTGGTGCCGCAGGGCGACGTGCCCATGATTCACTACTACTTTCCGCGCGCCCGGCTCAAAGGATACCTGCAGGAGAGCGCGATCACACAGGAACTGGCCGCGGACGGTTACGGCGCGGTGCTCTATCCCGGTTATCCCGTCAGGCTCCTCAAGCCAGGCCGAGCAGTCGCCGCGCCGAAGTGAAGCGAAAATCGCCGAGCAGGCGTTCCAGGCGCGCGTAGGTCCGTTCGAGGTTGTTGTAATGCCGGAAGCGCTTGAGGCGCGGCAAGGCGTTGACGCGAGGCTGGTCCGGGTCGATCTCCCAGGGGTGCACATAGAACACGACAGGGCGGCCTTGCGCGTTCGTGCGCCGCAGAAGCGCGCGCATCACCGCGTAGGGGAACAGGCGGAAGTAACCGCCGCCACTGCATGGAATGCGCCTGCCGGCAACCTCCGCGCAGCTCATGGGCAGCTCCCAGATGCCGTTTGGGAGTTGATGCGGCCCGAGCGGTGCGTCTCCAATGCCGTAATCGGGGTGGAAGCCGATGGGAAAGACGCTTGAATCATAGCGCAGGCCGCGCGTCTTGAGAACATCCGTCGCCCACATGGTCTTGCGGGTGACCGAGAACGTGGGAGCGCGGAAGCCCATCACGGTTGGGGCTCCGGCGCGCGCAAGGGTCTCCAGCGACAGCGTGAGGTCGGCTTCGAACTCCCGCGGCGTCATTCGCGTCAGCATGTTGTGGGAATAACCGTGGCTGGCCACTTCGTGTCCGCGCCGCGCGATTTCCCGGACCACGTCCGGATGCCGTTCGGCGATCCATCCCAGTACGAAGAACGTGGCCTCGATACGGTGATTGGAAAACAGCTCCAGCAGGCGCGCGACGTTCCGTTCGACGCGGGATTCCAGCCGCTCCCAGTCCTGGCGCGGGATGACGCCGCGCATGTTTTCGACCGTGAACCAATCTTCCACGTCGACGCTCATCACGTTCATGACGGTTGAGTTCATACGATTTTGTCCGTGTCGAGGAACGAAAACTCCCGTTGAGACAAGCCGGCAAGCCACTTCTCCAAAGCGCCGGTCTTGTCCCAGTACCAGGCGGGCATGGCCAGGGGCACATAACCCAGCCGCCAGGCGCGCCGCCGGGCTTCGGGCGACGCCAACAGCACTTCGCAGAACTTGGCGCGGCGCCTGCGCAGCGCGCGCCAGAGCGCGATGTGCTCGCGCAACGCGGCCAGACGAAGGCGAGGATCGCCGGCGATGCGGCCTGCGCCACCGGCATCCACCGCCTCCAGCTTTCCGGCGCGGAGCCATTCAAGATAACCAGCTACGATTACCTTCTTGCAGCCAGGTTCGCCGCCGGGCTTCCAGACGCGACAACTGAATCCTGCGCTGAGCAGGGCTTCCAAAGGAGGCGCCACAGTGTCATAAATCGCCGCAAGGGCGCGCAGGGCGCGGCGCCGCCCAGTGCTCCGGACGCGGTCGCCGTAATCGTTCATCATGCGTCCAAGGCAGACCGGGTGCACGCCGCGCCAGACGTGGTCGTAGCGCTTCCAGCGCAGCACCTGGTACATGCGCTCGGCCACGTCGGTGACGCCCATGCTCAGGATGGCCGGATACAGGCTCATGATGCGCCACATCAGCATGCCGCCGATGTTGCCCGCTTCAACCCGCGTGGCAAGCTGGAACAAGTACACCCATTCGAGGCGCTCGCCGTCCAGGTCACCGCCCGACGGCAGCACGAAGCAGACTCCCTCCATCCGGCCATTCTCTTCGGCCACCACCAGTTCCACACCCAGCTTGGCGAGACCCGCCAGGCGGGCCGGCGTGTCCAACTCGGCCATATACCTCCAGCGCTGGTGGCAGATTTCGGCTGCGGCCGTGAACTCTTCCAGGGTGGGGTGCGCAATGCGGCGGATGTCCATGCGTCTAGCCGCGGCCTCCGCTTTGGGCGCTCCCGAGTTGCGTCGTTTTCCAGAGTTTGCGCGGCGGCACAAAGAAGACGACGATAGCAAACAATGCCGCGGCGATCAGTACAACGAAAGCGCGTGCCGGCGAGGTAAGCCGTTTCAACCGCCAACTATCCGGAACGAGGGGATCCACGGCAGCCAGCAGATAGAAGCCTGCCTGCAACGCCACCATCGCCCAGGACCAATAGCCCGGCAGCCGGAAACTGAAAATCAGTAGCAGCAGGAACAGGTAGGGCAGGGCCAGGCGCGCCACTTTGTGGGACAGGAAATGGAACAGCATGCGGTTGCGGAAACTCCACAGCGCGGGGTACTGCCACATGATCTGGAAATTGCCGGCCAGCGTGCGCACCTTGCGACCGAACTCCGCCTTGAGCGGCGGGACATAATCGAGGGCCCGCGCATCTTCGTCGACGATCGAACGATAACCGCGGAAGAACGCGGCCAGGGGCAGGTACATATCGTCGAGCAGCGTGTCTTCGGGCATGACCACGGCCAACTCGCGGCGGATGGAGTAAAACGGGCCGGTGGCGCCCAGCATGGAATCCAGCTTGCCTTGCTGTTTGCGGATCCAGCGCTCATAGCGCCAGTAGACGGGGAAGCTGCGCTGCTCCAGATTTTCGCTGCGGCGCATGAGCAGGTCGCCGCTCACCACGCCGACACTCGGGTCGGCGAAGCACGCCACCAGTTGCGCCACGCTGTCCGGCTCGAGCACCTGGCGGACATCGGTGAGCACCAGGATCTCGCCGTGGCTGCGAGCAATGCCGGCGTTCAAAGCAGCGGGCTTGCCGCCCTTCGGCAGGGCAAACAATCTCACGCCGCGGAGCTCGTATTGCCGCGCGATCGCTTCGGTGCGGTCGGTCGAACCGTCCGACAAAACGAGGACTTCGAGCAACTCCTTCGGGTAGCGCAACGCGAGCACGGAATCCAGCTTGGCGCCCAGGAACTGCTCGCCGTTGTGCACCGCGATGAGGATGGAGACGGTCTTCTGTTGGTCGGCCTTCCGGATAGGCTTCCCGAACCGGCGCGCCAGCAAACCGAGCAGCAAGGGGTAGCCGGCGAAGATATAGGCGAGCAACGCGACAACGATCAGGAATCCGGCGGTGGCGAAGTGGGTCGTCATCATGCGGGCGTCTTAAGGTTTATAGTATCAGTGCGTACAAAGCGGTGTGGGAGTTCCGATGACGGTTTCCTGAGGACTCCCTCATCGGACAGTCGCAGCAGCAGCTATTGAAGTTGGCGCAGAGACGGCTTTTGCCGCAGTGCCCTAGACGGTGAGCGAGCGCTACTTTCGCGGCGACTCAGCACAGGCTACCCCGCTTACGGACAGATCGGGGGAGAGTGACGGTCGCGTTGTCCGCAGTTCTGCGACAATCGGATTGGGATTGGCCGAACTATGAAGGTAGTCATCCTGGACTTGTTGTGTGCGGTACCTTATTATTGCGGTTACCTGTGCCGTTCGCTGCGATCAACTGGTGTAGACGCCACGCTGGCCTCCCCGCGCTATTATCTCGATCCCCTGTGCTTTGCTCGCAGCGGGGTGCACAACGACGCCGGGTTCCTTGACGTGACAGCATCACTCAGAATTCGGCAGCAGTTTCCCCGGCGGGCAGTGCGATTCGCGGAGGCCGTGGTTAACCTCACTGCTTGGGCTATTCGACTCACTTTGTTCCGGCCCGAGATATTACACGTTCAGTACCTATCGCTGCTGGTACGCGGAGTGGCTCTGGAGATCCGGTTCCTCAAGTTTGTGCGTTGGCTGGGCATCAGGCTCGTCTACACGGTCCATGATGCCGTCCTACATGACATCGGAGCGACGACATTCGGACGGCACGAGGAAGTCTATAGAATGGCTGACGCACTGATCTGCCACACTGACGCAACCAAGCGCTTCCTCTTGCGAGAGCTTGGCATATCGCCGGAACGGATCTTCGTCATTCCCCACGGGCCATTATTCGGCGATATGGCCTCGATGTCGGCAATCGAAGCGCGCTCCGCACTGAGGCTGTCGAAGGATGAGTGCATTGTACTTTGGCAAGGCATTGTCAAGGACTACAAGGGATTGCCTTTCCTGTTGGAATCCTGGAAGAAGGTCCAACAGCGGCGAATTCCAGCCCGTCTGCTGGTGATCGGCACCGGTGAGAACCGACTGCTTAACCAGATTCGAGAACTCGTGAACAAATTTGAAATCCGCGAGTCGGTGTCCATGGTATTCGAGTTTGTACCTTCGGACCACCTGATTCTCTACTATCTCGCGGCAGACATACTTGTTTATCCATATAAGATCATCACGACAAGCGGCGCTTTGATGACGGGGGTGGCGTTCGGAAAGGCGATCGTGGCTACTGCTTTGCCCTATTTTGAGGAGGAACTGCACGATGGCCGAGACGCCTTGCTGGTCCCATACGGCGATAGTACATCAATGGCGGATGCGATCGAGCGGTTAGCCACCCAACCAGCATTGCGCCGCGAACTCGGAGCCGCTATCGCGTCGGTGAACTCACGCAATTCGTGGGAGACTATTGCGGCGGCTACCCAGCGATGTTACAGGGAGACGCTTGGCAGCGGCGCCCGTGAACCGGCTGATGTGGCATAGGCCGCCGTGCTCACCTGGTCCGATCGACCACGTTCGAGTAATATGAATCCATGAAGGTTCTTCTGGCAGATCCACCCAGGTTGGAGCAGGACTACGACGCAGCCTACCCCAATATGGGTATCCTGTACCTCATCGCCGCTGCTCGAAGACGTTTCACTTCCGGTGAGGTGTCGATTGAATACCTCGAGAGCCAGCACACTATCCAGAGCCACTTGGAGGCGATTGAAAAGGCGCGCCCGGACGCATACGGCATTTCTTTCGCGTCCTTTACGTCACCTCTGGCGCACCGTACCATGGCTGAGGTTCGGGAAAGGTTCCCTCAATTACCCATCATTGCTGGTGGAGCACACCCCACAGCCGCGTGGGACAGCGTCCTGAGGGAAAGTCCGGTCGACATCTGTGTAGTGGGAGAAGGCGAGGCGACATTCTGTGATTTGCTGGAGTATTACCTTCACCGCGGCAAGCAACTCAACGAAATACCAGGCCTAGCTTTCCTTAGACAGGGGCAGCCCTTCCGCACTGAAAAGCGGAACCTACTCACGGACCTGGACGAAATTCCTATGCCTGCCTGGGACTTGGTGGATTTTCGCAAGTATAAGGGCATGCATCTGAGGAAGGCAGAACCGCAGACCTATATGGTGGTCAGCAGGGGATGTCCTTTCGACTGCTGGTTTTGCTCTAATCCCGTTTGGAAAGACAACAAGCCGTGGGTTCGATTGCGCTCTCCCCAGGCTATCGCATCTGAAATTGAGCACCTCTACCGGCGCGGTATTCGCGAAATCTATCTTAGTGCCGACGAGTTCAACGTGAACTATGAGTGGCCGCTGGAAGTGGCGCGGGCCATCCAGGATCTGGGCCACCACGATCTATGCTTTCAGTGTAATGTGAGGGCAGACAAGGTGACCGACGAACTGGCCGAGGAGTTCCGCAAGATGCATCTCTGGATGGTCCACCTTGGCATTGAAAGCGGCAACCAACATACCATCGATGGGTTGGCGAAACGAATCCAAATCGAGCAGGTCGTCAACGCCACCAAGGTTTTCCAAAAGTTCGGTATTAAGGTCTTCGGTTTCGTGATGCTGTATCACGCGTGGGAAGAGAACGGTGAATTGGCTTTCGAAACGCCAAAGGACGTGGATAGAACTTTAGATTTCTGCAAGAAGCTCCTGAGCAAGAAGCTCCTAAACTATATGTCCTGGCAGGTGGCTACCCCTTATCCCGGCGCGCGTTTGTGGAAGACGGCACAGAAGTTCGCCTTGCTGCCTAATTCGAGACAATTCTCCGACTTGCGCTCCCAATCAATGTGTTTGCCGGGCATAAGCAAGGCGGATTACGCCCGCTCGCTGCGAAGAGGATACGTGCTGAAGAGCTGGTATGCCGTGCGCTCCGGCTCAATTAACTTCAGGCATCTTGCTCGCATCCGCCAGAGTCTGGCGGTCATCCTCAACATGCCATGGCTCAAAGGTGGCGGTACTAAGCACACCAATCCTAACGTACGGTGACGTATTCCTGACGGCTATTTGCTGGCGCAATTCGATATCGTCTTCCCCGGTTCGATGAGCTACCACCCCGATATTAAAGCGGCCGGGCGCAAGGTGGTTGAATCGCTCTACGACTGGTCCGCGCTGGCCCGGACGCTCTACGGCATTCATTGCCGGGTGGCCGGCCGCGCCGCTTAGTGGAAGAAGATCACTTCCGGGCCGATGCCGAGGAGGCTGTACCAGTCATGGCAATAGTGCTTATCTCCGGGCTGCAGCCGTGACACGATGGCGAGAAACTCCTCGGAGTCCTCGCGATTGTGATAGCTCGCCGAATGCCGCTGCTTGTAAGATGAAACTTCGCGATGCGATATCTCACTGTTATGCCGCTGAAGCGTTTCTGCGCGTGGGTTTTCCTTCTGGCACTCGTGGTGAGGCTCGGCATCGTGCTCGCAACCGGCCAGCTCGGGGATTTGAATCGTTCCGAGATGGAACGTGTGGCGTTGTCCTTCGCTGCTGGGCGCGGGCTGGCCGATCCATACTATGACGCGACGGGTCCGACGGCTCATGTTGGGCCGGTGTATCCGATCCTGTTGGGGCTGATCTTCGCCGTAGCCGGTTCCGGGCTTGTGGGCGAAGTCGTCAAGCAGCTTCTAGCGTGCGGCGTCTCCGCGCTCCGGTGCGCGTTGGTCCCGTGGGCGGCCGATCGGTTCGGTTTCGACGACACGGTATCCCGCGTCGCCGGCATACTCTCCGTGTTCTGGATTACAGCCTTGGATACGGAGACCAAGGGCGATTGGGAAGCGGGCATCGCGGCGGTAATGTTGCTGTTGGGGACCGTGGCATGGAGCCGGCGCCCGCTAGCTGGGCTGAACGATTTACAGGCCGGCAAACGCGGGCTGTTCTGGGGCGTGCTCTATCTGCTGAACCCTGTCTACATCGTTTGCGCCGCCGGCCTGGCAGCCTGGGAGGCGTTGCGCGGCCGAAGCACGCTCGTGTTGCGGCGTTTTGTCGCGCTCGGACTCGGCGTTGGGCTTCTGGCGCTGCCTTGGGTGATCCGGAACCAGCGAGCGTTGGGTAGTCCCGTGGTGAGTCGAAGCAATTTCGGTTTGGAACTGAACCTGTCCTTCCATGAGGGGGCTAGCTGGGATACGATGCCAAACGTCAAAAACGAGTCTGCCGGCTTGCTCAGCTTGCATCCATTGTACTCACCAGTGCAAACCGCCAGGGTCCGGGAGCTGGGCGAAGTGCGTTATTCGGCCGAACTGGGTGAGCAAGCCTTGACTTGGATGAAGGCGCATCCCATGCGCGTTCTTGAACTCGTGGCCGAGCGCGGCTTCCACTTCTGGTTCCCGCCGGGCCGGCGCTGGTGGCATGGGATCGTCCTGGCTTGCATGACGCTGGCCGCGTTTCTGGGCATTGCCAAATGCGCGAAGCAATCCCTCGGCGTGCAATTCATGCTGGTGCTGCTGGTGTGTTTCCCGCTCATTTATTACGCGATGCAGTGGTCCAGCCGCTACCGCCACCCCATCGAATGGATTCTGATCATCTTCACCGCCGTGACGGTGAACGAAACGTGGACGAGGTTTCAGCGCTGGTCCAGCACGTCCCGGTAAATGCCGATGAGCGCGCGCTGGTAGGACTCCGGCGTGTACCGCTCGGCTACCCGGGCGGCGGCGTTGGCCGCCAACTGCTTCGCCAGACCCGCGTCCGCTAACAGGCGCAGAATCGCGCGGGCCATTGCTTCGGCATCGCGCGGCGCAACCAGCAGGGCGTTTACTTCATGGGTGGCGATTTCCGGTACTCCTCCGACCTCGGTCGCTACCACGGGCACACCGGCCGCCATCGCTTCCAACAGCACGTTGGGCGAACCTTCGATGTGCGACGGCAGCGCCACCACGCGGGCCAGCGCATACCAGGGCGCGACGTCGCTTTGATGCCCGGCGAACACCACACGGTTGGCAAGACCCGCCCGTTTGGCGGCGGCTTCCGCGTGCGGGCGCTCCGGACCGTCGCCGGCAAACACCAGCACGGCAGGCGACGCCGGATCGATCTGGCGCAAGCGCTCGAAAGCCCGAACCAGATCGATGTGCGCCTTTTCGCGCGAGAATCGCCCCACGGCGAGCACCACGGCGGCTTGCGGCGGAATCTTGTAACGCTCTCGCAACGCTTCGACCGCGCCGGCCGGCGGCGCGGGCCTGCGGACGACGGTGTTATGCAATACGCGCAAGCGTTCCGCGGCCACGCCTTCCCGCTCCAGAATCCTTGCGAAAGGGCCGCAAACCGTTACCACTCGCCGAGCCGACGGCAGCGACCAGCGGTTGAGCCGGTTGTAGAGCCGCATCTTGAGATCGGTGGTGGTATAGCCGTGATGAAAGGCGATCCACGGGTAGCGGCGATAGAGCCCGGTGAGCCTCACCAGAAAGTGCGACTTCACGCTGTGCGTCTGCACCAGGTCCGGCTCATGACGTTCAACGATACGCTTCAATTCGGCGATGACGCGCCAGTCGAAGCGGAAACGCTCGTCGATTACGTCCACCGGAATGCCCGCCGCGCGCGCCGCGGGGACGAATGAGTCTTCTCTCGTTCCCGCTCGACGAAATGCGGCCAGGTAGACTTCGACGCGGGGCAAATCGTCCGTTTGGGGATTCCCTCGGGCCCGGCGGGCAAACTCGATCAGATTCTTGGCCGGCCCGGTGACGCTGTCAGCCTCAATGAGAGCAACAACCTTTATGACCGGGACGCCGGATGTCGTCGAAGATGTCACAGGTAAGAGGGACCGCCTCTCAGTATAACCGGGCGTCTCACGCTAACATAGTTGGCATGGAACAGATTCCGGTTGGCACTAAGGGCGAGTCCAGCCTGCTGGTGACGCGGGAAGTGGCAGTCGATTTCATGGGCAATGAGACCGCGCGCGTTCTCAGCACGCCGCACCTGATCGGCTACCTGGAGCTCACCTGCCGGAACGCCGTTAAGAATCTGTTGGACGCGGGCTACGACACGGTCGGCACCCACGTGGATGTGAAACACCTGGCCGCCACTCCGATCGGATTGCATGTGAATTTCCTGGCCGAAGTCATCGCCGTCGAAGACCGGCGCATACAGTTCCGGGTAGAAGCTTACGACGAGAAGGAGAAGGTGGCCGAGGGCACCCACGAGCGCTTCATCGTCAACGTTGCCCGCTTCGGTGAGCGGGTGCAGGCAAAACGCGCCTCCTAAGGGGCTGTTAAACAATAATCTGTACAATATCATCGAAGCACGAGATCAGGC
>CAZLOS010000170.1:0-10943 GCA_964561215.1 uncultured Solibacteraceae bacterium
GGGAATGGGGGACCGGCGAAGCTGGCGGTGCCGGTTGAGGACGGTCTGGCGGCTTCAAGTTGTCTGTTGGTGAATCTGATGTGAGGCATGATTCGGGCTCGGTGGGGATTGTAGCAGGCGAGGTGATGAAACCACGGGATGTGGGCGGCCTAATTCGTTGATAATCAGCGAAATAGGAAGTCTGCCTCCGCGGTGAACGCGATTTTCCCAGGCTGAAGCGCGACCTGGACAGAGGCGCCTATGGGAACGCGTCGACTGTAAGACCTTGGCGGGAATGCGGGTGAGGGTCATCCATAAAACTTTCGCGCCATGGACGCCATGGTTCCGCTATGGACGCTATGGAAAACCAAAGACCGGTTAGTCTTCCGGGAGGTGTTTGACCAGGCGGATACTGGAGAGGCAAACGTAGGTCAGGAGCTACCTATGGTGCACCGGGAGGCCGGACGTCGACCTCCTCGAACTCCTCGATGCGCTTGCGCATCACGGCACCCACGGCGTCTGGACTCAGTGCTTGCTGTACAAAACGCCGGCCCTCGGCCGCCAGGCGGTCCCGCACGTCCTGCTGGCTGAAAATGACGCGCATGTGGCTGGCGGCGTGATCCACGTCCGGGTCCGCCCAGTGGCCCAATGGATTGTATGGCGCGCAGTTCTGCCCAACCGGCACCATCCTGTAATCGACCAGCAGGGAGTTCTCCGGACGCGTGAAGTCGGTGTTGCCGGAGTAATTGGTTGCAATCACCGGCTTGCCGAGATGCATGGCTTCGGCCAACAGCAGGCCGAAACCCTCTGAACGATGAAGGGAGACGATGCAATCGGCGCAGTTTGTCAGCGCATCCATCTCCTCCCTCTGGAGGATGGAGTCCAGGATGCGTACGGAACCATTGGAGCAAGCCCGCCGGAGCATTTCCATGCACTCTTCTCCCGCGTCCGCATGGTTCACCTTCACCACCAGCTCGCATCCGGAATCCGGCCCGAACGCCTTTTCGAACGCTCTGATAGCCGCCATCGGATTCTTTCGCCGCACGACGCTCAAGACATCAAACGCCGTCAGGAAAATGAAACGGTCCGGCGCCAGGCCGAAATACGACCGGTCCATGCCGGCTGGCGCCTCGGGTGACGCCGCATAGGGGACGCAGAATACAGGTATGGGCGACTTGCGCGCAATGGCATCGCGGCAGAATGTGCTCGGCGTCCAGATTTCCTGATAGGGGGCGAAAGCGCCGGACCACTGCTCGGGAAATTCGTCCAGCTCCCAAACCCAGAAACCGATGTTCCGGCGGCCGCGATAAAAGGACTCTCCCAAACTCTCTCGAACCACCTGCGTCTGGTCCGCATTCACGTAGAGGAGATTCGTGTCGTACGGAGACGGAGGGGAGATCGCGCCGGTAGCCGTGTTTCGCTCCGGCTTCGTGCCGCCATCCGCGACGCCCCGAACAGTGAGCGCGACGTCCGCGGATTCGAGCGCCATGCGGGCGCCACGCACCGATTGGCCGACTCCGGTCTCGGCGCTGAAGTATCCGACCAGGTTGACGCCCCGCTCGCTTGGCGGCGGAATCCCGGCGGGACTATCCGGGATTCTGGCGGGCACCCGCCTCCGCAAGAGGAGGCTCTTTTGCCACACGCGCCACCGCGGAAGAAACGACCGGACATGGACCGAGCCCGCCATGCCTGCCAGCATCAATTCATAGCGCAGCCGCACCGGTCCCCACGGGAGGCCGGCAATTATGGACCGCCATTGCGCCTTGAGCGGAGCCAGGTGAGCGGGAGAAAGGTTGTGTTCCTTCCGGCCGTACGTGAGCAGCCAGACCAGGAAGCGCAGGCTGTCGCGCCCGCATGGATCCGGAAAGTAATGCTGCAGCTCGGGGCGCGCTTCATAGATCGCAGCGGCAAGACGAGTCAGGCGGAGGCTTGCGACCGGAGACTCCGTGGCCTCGCCCTCGCCGGATCCGGGGATGAGTTCATCCGGCGCCGCTACCTCCGGCCACGAGCGCGCCCTCTGATGATCCTTGCACGCTGCAATCGCGTCGGCGACGGTCCGCAGAAAGACGTCGCCAATCCCATGGTCGACGCTGCCGGTGACCAGCAACCACTCCAGGAAGCGGCGGTAATGCCCGCCGAAGATATCCGGCATCGCGGACTGCACGTCGGTCCTGGTGCGGTAGATACGATACGCGAGGCGGGAGATTCCACTGTAGCCGCCATCTCTTTGGACCGGGCTGTTCCATTGCTCGACGACGGCGCGATATCCCTCCTCCGAAAACGGATCCTCAATGCGGGACATCAGATCGGGCGTCTCGTAGTGAATCGGCCGCGCGAGGTCGGGTATGCGGGTGCCGTTGCGGAAATAACCGAACGAGTAGGGCCACGATTTGCACTCTGCATATCCGGCTTGAAGCAGGTCCGACCGGTAGGAGAGCAGTAATTGCCGCGTTCCGGGGGGGAGCGCTTTCATCCGGAAGCGGTTTTGATGGCGTGATAGCTGGTCCGGCTGCTGTGGATCGAACCCGCTGAAGTGGAAAAACACGAGCGGCTTGCCCGCCACCTCGTAACCGCCGGAACATCCGGTCACGACCCGGTGGGACAAGTTCCAGTAAGCGACGTTGTATCCTGGGTCGCGGAGAATCGCCACGCCGTCGAACATACCGGGTACCAGGTCTATCCATCGCTGGTCCACAAACAGGCCGCGCGGCAGGTCCACCACACAGTGGTCGTAGAGCCGCTGCTGCCACCACGCCAGAAAGGCCATCGACTCGCGGCCGCGCGCCACCGCGATGAAGCCGAGATTGTACGCGCCGGAGCGAAGGATATCGATCTCGCCCGGCCGTTTATCGTCGTCGAGCGCGCCGGTCAGGTGGGGAGTGAGCACCAGATTCGCGCCCTGGTCCAGAACCTCGCCGAGCCCATTCATCCGCGAGTAAATTTGGATATCAGGGTCCAGGTAAACGATACGCTCGAGATCGCCCCGGCCGAACAGGTATTCGAAAGCGTAGGGCTTCACCGCCGTATTGAGCTCCATGATGGAGTACTTAAAGTGAAACCAGCGCGAGCGCGGAATAGGCAGGGAAGTGGAGAGCACGATCTCGAAATCTTCCGCTTCGGGATCGAAATATCCGTCCACCTGATCGGCGAGTACAACCACGCGCCGCCATTCCGGATGTACCTGGGCCACGGAGCGCATCAGCACCCGGGCATAGGGCAAATAATTCTTTGCGACGATCGTGAATACGGCGGTTTTGGGTTGCATGGCAACATGAAGCTAAGCTCGGGGGGCCGGTTCCGGCGCCACGCCCTAGGGCGTGGCGGAGTTGCGCGGGCGTCCCAGCTCGGCTTCGAGAGATTTGGCGTACTCCTCGGCTTCGCGCCGCATCTGTTCGCGGCGCTGATTATCTTCCAACAGGCTCTTTGCAAAGCGCGCGGCTTCGTTCGCGGCTTCCCTCAAGTGACGATTCTCTTCCTGGACTGCCTGGAGAAAGGGCATGGTGGCTTCGACGTCCGCGTACTCTCCGAAAACGATGGGATAGCGTTTCCCCGAGAGCGTGTTCACCGTTCTACCGTCCATGTAGCACGCGCTGAGCGCACGCCTGGGAGTTCCGCCGCGGTTTACGTCGCTGCGGCGCAGTAGCCAGTTGTGCATCAGGAGTGCCTCGCCCGCCGCCACTTCCAGGTACTCAATGGCTTCTTCGCGGCAGTAGCGCTCAGTGCCGGCGGCACTGATATTGCTGCCGTTTCTGCTCAACAGCCCGAGGCGGTGAGTGCCCGGAATCACCTGGACGCATCCGTTGGCGCGCGTTGATGGATCGAGCGCGACCCACAACGTGACCAGGGGATCGCGATCCAGCTTCCACACGTCGCCCGCATCCTGATGCCAGGGCAGATACGTGCCCCGACCCGCCGGTTTGTTCATCATCATGACCCGGAAGACGGACACGGCCGCGTGCGCGCCGTAGTGCCGCGCGCAAATTTCGCGGAAGAGGTCGCGGCGGATGAATTCGAGCACCAGCGGGTCGGCCTCCAGGCCCTGAATCTTGCGATATTCCAGCGTCTCTCCCAGGAATCCCTCCACCGGGTCGGGGAGGTCATTGTACCTGCCGCCGGTATCGAGCTGCATTTGCAGCGTGGGATAGCGAATCCGGCCAAGCATAATGGCATCGATCCTCTCCCGCAGCACGGCCAGTTCCTCATCGCTCAGGAGCTTGCCCAGCCGCAGATAGCCGTCACGGTCATATCGATGCCACTGTTCCTCGGTGAGGGTTGTGGGAGCGGACGGGACGAGCGGGCCCATCGCGCCAACGGAGACGGCGTGCCTCGGTGCGGGTGCAGGCTCCGCGTTCACTCCCGGATTCAGGCTGAGGCAGAGGCCGCGCCAGCGTTCCGTTTCCCATGCTTGCGCCTCCCCGTGGAGACGCGCCAACTGCTTCCGAACCGCGTCCCGCCAATACCAGAGCTCAAGCACGAGCGGTAGGAACGAGCCTCTTTCGGCCTCCTCGAGAGGCATCGTGTACCCTTCCAAACCGGCCGGGGCCATGGCGCCGCGGAGCTTGACCCGCGTATAGGCATCTGTCCAGATTCCCAGGGCCGGGGTTCCGGCGGAGACTGCGAAGACCAGCGGGTGATATCTTGTCGAGATCACGAGCTCGGCCCGTTCCATCAGCCATCGGACTTCACGCGGCTCAAGGACATCGAGCTGCTGCAATGGCGAGCGCAGGCACGCTGCCAGGGCCCTTCCGGCCGGAGCGTCGGCGGAGGCACCGCCGCCAACGTGCGGAACGAATACGAGGGACGCGGCCAGGTGTCCGGCCAGCGAATCCAGTTGACTGGCAAGCACCTGGAGAGCGCGGGCGCGCCCCGGCGCGGCGAAGGAAGCGTCGAGCGTCACCGCGATCCAGCGCTCCTGTTCGCCGCGGAAACGCGCCATGGCTTCGCCGGCCGGGACAGCCGGTTCCAGAAAAAAGGCATCGTCCAGTTGTTGGTGGATCGTCTCGGGAGGCGCCCCGAGACCACGCGCAAGCGTGGCCGATCCTTCATCCCGCACTCCCAGCCATTTCAGCTTGGGTAGAGCTCCCGCCAGCAGTTGCCGCTGATCCGGCGTGATGGCAGGTCCCAGCGTCTGTCCCGTCATGACGGCGGGGATGCCATTCCCGTGGGCCAGTTCGATGAGCGCCACGCGCAACAGCACATGCTCCGGCCAACTCGCGGAGATGTTTCCGCCGCCCGACACGAACAGTCCCCGGCAGTTTCGAAGAGCGGCACAAATGGGTTCGCCCAGCCAGCCGGACCACGCCGCCCGGTCGCTGGTCTCGGCGAGCCTTCGTGTCCAACTTCCAGCCGAGTGGCCATCTGGGATGCGCGGGCTGTGGAGCGATTCGACTCCGTAGCGGCGGCTGGTCCAAGCCGGGTCTCCCGAAAGTACGGTGAACTCGATCCCGGGCGCCAGCCTTCGCAGCGTTTGCAGATTTGCCTCCAGCATGGCCTCATCGCCCAGGTGGAAGCTGTGCGGGCCGTTGACGTCCGCGACGAACATCAGCCGTCCAGTGAAATTGCCGAAATCTTGTAAGCCCAGCGTCATGCCATCTGCCCAATCGCGAAGAGGCGGCCCTCGAACTGATTCCGAGACAGCGAATCGTGTCCCCTTAATTGGATAGGATACAATACGCTTTTGCCCGCTCTCGCACTACGGGGTGGCGGGAAAGAACCAGCCGCCATCCACAATGCCAGCAATACGTCCTTCCACCGTCTCCCGGTCTGAGCCCGTCGCACGCCTACGCGATCGGAAAGACTTATGGATCGCATTGCTGGTGGGGGTGCTATGCCTGCTGGTTTACAACGCGAACGGGCGCCTGATCGCCGCGGGCGACACTTACCCGGCGCGCTACCTTCCTTTCGGTATCTGGCACGATCACACCGTGGTACTCGATCCCATCGCCACGATCACCGCTCAAGGCCGAAAAATCGGCGTGCCGCCCGGACAGAAAGCTCCCCGCGACGAATGGCTTTCAAAGGCCTACTGGATTGTGCGGACCGGCAATCGCGCGCACGTCATTTCCCTGTACCCCGTGACGACGCCCGTGCTGCTTGCGCCTCTATACGCACCCGCCGTGTATTACCTGAATGTGAAAGGCTGGGACCCGTGGCGGCTCGATCAGGTGGCGAGAATCATGGAAAAGCTCTCCGCTTCTCTGCTCGCCGCCGCGTCGGCCGCCCTGCTATACCTCCTGCTCAGGCGGCGCGCCGAACCCCGGCTGGCTCTCCTGCTGACTTTGGCTTACGCCCTGGGAACCACCACCTGGATGATCGGCGGCCAGGCACTCTGGCAGCACGGCATGACCGAGTTATTGGTCACCGGCATGTTGCTTACGGTAACCGGCCCCTGCACTTCTCGCGCGGTTGTAACGTCCGGTGTCCTTTGCGGGCTGATCGCGTGCAACCGGCCTCCCGATGCCATCCTGGCGGGAGCAATCGGAGTATATGGGTTGTGGTGGGCCGGCCGCAGGGCTCCGTTGCTCGCAGGCGCGGCCCTTGCTCCCGCGCTTCTGTTGATGGCCTATAATCTCGGGATCGCCGGTCACTGGGCCGGGGGCTACGGGCTGGTTGGCAAAAGGGAGTTCTTTTCTTACGATCCGGTGGGCGGCGCTCTAGGCCTGCTGTTCAGCCCGGCGCGAGGCCTGTTTGTCTATTCGCCGTTTCTGCTATTCGTCCCGGTCTTCGCCCGGCGAGTCTGGCGCGACGCGGACAACCGGTTTCTCAGTGTCGCGATGGGTGCGGCCGTCCTCCTGCAGGTTGCCGTCTACGCGAGTACCGATTGGAGACAAGGCGTCACGTGGGGGCCGCGTTGGCTTACCGGCGCGCTGCCGATGCTGGTCTGGATGCTGCCGCCGGTTCTCACCCGGCTCCACCGCGCGGGATGGACCGTGTTTGTCGCGGCCTGCCTTGCGGGGGTGGCTATTGAGGTGATCGGCGCCTTCTGGTATACGGGTGCCAGCGACCTCGCGATCAACGCCGTCCCGGCCGGGCAGGAACATGCCACGCGCGCGGCCTGGGATCCGCGAAATAGCCCGTTCGTAGTCGAATTGCGGCATCCGGCCGCTCCCGCCGAATTAACCACCGCGGTGCGTGGCAGTCTCGATATCGCAAGGACCAGCGACGGAGAGGCCTTGAGCCTGGCCAGTTCCAGGGACCTGCATGTCGAAGGGTGGGCGCTGGCGAACGGACGCACTCCCAGCGAAGTCTCGATCCTGCTCGATGGCCAGGCGGTTGCATCGACGCACGATTTCTTCGTGCGTCCCGACGTCACCAAGGCTCTGGGTGTGCCGTCTGCTTCCGGGTGGCGCATCCAACTGCCCGCGCGCACGTTCGATCCCGGGAATCACCTGCTGGCTGTTCAGATTCGGGCCGTGGAAGGCGGCGAGGCTTTCTTCCTGGCGGACCGCGAATTCACCACGGTGGAAGATGCTGAAACCGGGGAGAGGCTCTCGGCAGCCGCGCGACAGGCAGCCGCTTCCATTGCGGCTCATCAGCAGGCTCCCGGCTATTGGCTCACCGCGTTCACGGACGCACCCGCCTACATTCATCCGCGGAAGGAAATGAACACGTTTCTCAACGCCGTAATGGCCGACCTGCTGGCGCCGGTCGCGGAAGAGGCTCGGTTGGGCGGGAATATGCGGCGGGCGGGGCGGTTCCTTTCCGCGCAGATCGAGGAAGACGGGTTGGTCCGCTACCATGGCCGGCCCGATTCTTCCGTGATCGGTACGCTGGGTTGTGCGATCACTCCCGATGCGGACGACACTTCCGTCGTCTGGAGAATCGCCCCTGCCGCAGACCGCGGGAAACTGGCGCCGGCGCTCGCGACCCTGCGCCGCTACCGGACTCCGGAGGGGCTCTACCGGACATGGCTCGCCCCACGCGATCGCTACCAATGCATCGATGCCGGCGCTAACCCGAATCCCGCCGACATCGGCATCCAGATGCACGTCTTCATGCTGCTCGCGAAGGAGGATCCGCCGGCCGCCCGTGCGCTGTGCAGTGCTCTGGACCGGCAAATCGCGAACGACGAAATCTGGGTTTACTACCGGACTGCTCCTGTGGTCCCCATCCTGCGCCAAGCCGACCTGAACAACGCCGGATGCAGGATCAAGCTGCCGGACGCGGCGTTGACACGGATCGCGGATGGGCAGCAGGTGTGGATCACGGCAGCGCGGTTGCTGAAGCGCTTCACCACCCACGGTGGCGCCCTGGCCTCGCACGCTGAGGTCGCCAGCCTGTTGGAACTGCTGTCCCGCGACGGCTTTGCACCCCTGCGGCAGTCCCCTCCATTGCTTTATCACAACGATCTGACGGCCTCCGTGCGGAGGTTCTACTGGTCCGAAGATCTGGGCTACGCGCTGTGGCTCAGGCTCTATTGGGAGAACAAGCGGGCTTACGCGCCGGGGAGCGCCGCGCCGTGGCGCTGACCACTGAAACGGCCGTTGATGTTCGCCAGAATCCGGCCCGTTCCGCGCTCCTCCTGCTTTCATCCATTCGCCTGGGCGAAGTGCTCGTATTGCAGGGATCGCCCCTGCTCGGAGCGCTGTTCGCGATGGGACGCATCACCGCCGCGGCGTGCATGGCGATCGCGGTCCTGGCCGCCGGCAGCATTCTTCTGGTGGCCCACGTCTTCGTGCTCAACGACTTGTCGGGGGTGGATTGCGATCTTCGCGACCCAAACCGAAGGCGTGGGGTGTTTCCAAGCCGGGGTATCCGGCGGAGCGGCGTCGGGTATCTCTCGCTGGCGCTGCTGGTGCTCGGTCTTCTGCTGCTCGGGACCTTCGGATACCAGACATTGACGATCGCCGCGGCAATCGCCGGATTGAGCGCGCTGTATTCCCTTCCACGCATCCATATGAAAGGCGTTCCGGTGCTGAGTTCGGCCCTCCACTTCGCCGGAGGATTGCTGCACTTCCTGCTTGGCTACTCGGCCTTCAGGACGCCCGACTGGCGAGCCGTTCAGATCGGCAGTTTCTTCGCGTTGGTCTTTATGGCGGGTCACCTGACCCACGAAATCAGCGACAGCGACAGCGATCTGGCAAACGGAATCAGAACCAACGCTGTGACATTCGGCAAGATGCGGAGCTTCCTCTGCGCGGTCCTTCTCTTTACGGCCGCCGATGTGCTGCTGATGGCGCTCGCGCTGTGCGGCGTCGTACCGCGTCCGCTCGCCGCCATTGTCCTGATTTGTCCGCTGCACATCTCCGGGTCCGCCGAAGCCATCCGTGCCGGCCTGACGTTCGAGGGAATCCGGCGGTTTCGGGCTCGCTATCGAGCTCTCTATGCCGCGGCGGGTCTGTTGATTGCGGCGGTCGTACTACTCTCAAAATAGGGCATTGATATACTTAGCTAATCCAATACGGCAGTATGAAGATCGGTGACAGCATAAGGGTGGTCGGAACTCCCCATGGGCTGGAAGGCGAAACCAAGGCGTTGTTCGAGCTTTGTGTTGAGCGAGTATTCCCGATTATCGGCATAGTTCCAGTGCCGGAAATTGGCAGCGAACTCCTCGAACTTCATGTCGGCGAGGTTGTAGGAAAGCCCTCGCACATGCACTCCATTTGGATCGAAAAGGAATTCGTCACAAGTGCTGAGCCTTCAATGATGGATTAGCCAAGTATGTTATTGCCCTCATTTGGGCAAGCCTGGTTGGAACCACTAGTGTCCGGCTATTGCTTTGGCTCCATGCGTGGCTTTTCGATTTGAACTCCAGGAGCGTTCTGGCCTTGCCGAGTTGATGGACCACCTGCCGCCCTACGAGTCCCAGAAGTGTGTCGCCCGCTACCGAGGCAATTACAGATTTCGTGGCTTTTCTTGCTTCGATCAATGCCTTTGCCTGGCCTTTGCGCAATTGACCTTTCGGGAGAGCCTCCGCGACATCGAGGGTTGCTTGCGCGCCGTAGGAGGCAAACTCTACCACCTGGGCTTTCGTGGCAAGATCTCGCGCTCCACGCTGGCCGACGCCAACGAAGCCGACGACCGGCGTATCTACGCCGACTTCGCTCAGGTTCTTATCGGCATCGCGCGTCCGATGCACACCGACGAGTCTCTCGGCCTCGATCTCGACAACACGGTATACGCCCTGGACTCGACCACCATCGACCTCTGTCTGTCGGTCTTCCCCTGGGCTCGTTTCCGCACGCGCAAGGCCGCGATCAAGATGCACACCTTGCTCGACCTGCGCGGCCCGATCCCCACTCTTATTGAGGTTTCCGACGGAAAACTACACGACGTCAACATCCTCGACACGATCGTCCCCGAGCCCGCCTCCTTCTATGTCATGGACCGGGCCTACGTCGACTTCGAGCGCTTGCACGTCTTCCAGCGCGCCGGCGCCTTCTTCGTTACTCGCACGAAATGCGGCGTCCACTTTCGGCGCCGCTCCTCGCGCGCGGCGGACCTCGGCACGGGCTTGCGCTCCGCGGCGTTGCAGTCCGTTCGCACGAATCGGCCTGCAGGGGAGATCGATACCGAAATGCTGGTAACCACCTTGCGCAAGGCAGGTGCGTTTCTCCCACAGCAGACGACCAGCAAGCGCATGACCCGGAGAAAGGCATGAATCGGCGACTGTTTGGCTTCGGTTTGACTGGCGCGCTGGGAGTGACGGCAGCGGCCGCCTTTGGCAAAACCGGTTCTTCTTCTGTCCCCTGGATGACGCTCACCGGCTCTACGCCGTGCGTCATGTCGAATTAGATCCGGTGCGTGCGGGACTGATGCAAGCAGCCTGGGACTGGCCCTGGCCCAGTGCCCGAGCCCATGTGCAGGAAGGCGGAGCAGCCGGGCGTGCTAAGTTCTGACTGGGAGGAGGATTTCGGTCAGTTCCAGTGGAGAGAGATGGCGCCGGCAGGACTGCTGGCATTGCAGTCCTGGCGGCCTGCTCCACGTGCGAGATTCGGTGACGGGACGTATCCTCAAAGGCAATC
>CAZLOS010000171.1:0-10891 GCA_964561215.1 uncultured Solibacteraceae bacterium
CGCGCAGGCCCGGTCGTATATCCTCGCGCGCGATCTGATACAGACGGCCCCGAAAGCGGATGGTGTAGTCGTTGGCGACCTGCCGCGTCTCGATGTGGCTCAGCGTGGCGGCCAAGCTGGGCTCGGTCGCCAGCGGCCGGTGCGCATCGGTGAGGTTGGCCGGCTCGACTACCAGATGTTGGTTCCACCACGGCACGAACTCCTCTTCCAGATAGCGATTGGCCTGCTCGAGCGTCTTCGCACCGGCTACGCGCAACCCCTTCACCAGCCGGTCCTGCGCGGTACCAAAGCTCCGCTCGACGCGGCCCTTGGCCTGGGGCGAGTGCGCCGCGATCCAGGCAATCCCCAATTCGCGCAGTGCCCGGCCGATCTGGGTCGGCGGCAGCGGCGGACGCTCTTCCCGGTTCAACTCCGTTACCTTGCGATGGATCTTGGGAGCCGTCTGAAACAGACTGGCCTTGTCTGTGTAGAACGCTACGGGCCGCCCGTGGCGCTCCAGGTAGGCCCATAGCAGGCGCAGGTTCTCCTCGGTCGAGTCGTGGCGCACAAAGCGCGCCGTCAACTCGCTGGTGGCGTCGTCGAGCATGTGGATCAGGTACAGCTTCTCGCCCCGCCCTTCCGACCAATCGTGCTCGGAGGTGTCCCACTGCACCAGTTCGCCGCGCGAACTCCGCCGCGGCCGCCACTGGTGTACCGCCGCGATCCTCTGCCGCCGTCCCCGCCACAGCCCTGCCTGCATCATCACCTGCCGTAGCGTTTCCCGGCCCATCTTCAGCTTGTGCCGCTTCGCCAGGTACTCGGCGGCCAGCGTCGGACCAAAACCCCGATACACTTGCCGCGAGAGAATCCGTACCGCCTTCTCCCGTCTTTCCTCGCTCATCCTCCGGTTCCAAGGCCGGCCACGCAACCCGTGTGTCACGGCCCGGTCCCCGACTTCCCGCAGCTTCCCCAGTAGGCGCTGAATCTGCCGCACGCTTACGCCGAGTTCCTCCGCCGCCTGCCGCTGCGTGAGGAGTCTCTTCTGCGTCTTCTTGAGTACTACCAGTCGGTCTCGTTCCCGCTGGGTCATGAGGAGCTCTCCTGTGTCGGACACCTCCCCAGCCTGCACCCGTCAAGACGACATTTCTATTTGGCACTAATACGACATTCTCATTTGGCGGCGACAAGATCCTTCAGACCCTTGCAAAAGCGCGAGTCGATGTGTACCGTTCCGCGCGCCCCACGTGCTCTGGAGGGCTGGATCGACGTTCCGGATTCCTGGCGAAAAGGCGTTTCGATCACACCGATCGGTTCGATTTTCATCTCGGAGTGCATATTCATTCGAACACCAGTGTATTGCCGGCGCCCACTTCGCGCACCCGCGCGGGAAATCGCCCGCGCAGATAGGCGTGAGCGTTCATGCCGGTGCAGTGGCACGGCCCGAGAATCTGGATACTGCAGCCTTCAATCGCGTTTCCAACCTCTTCGAGTTGCTCGACGGAGGCTTGCCCTAGATGCATCCCGCCAATCAGGGCATATACTTCTTCCCGCCCGGCCAACTTTCCAATGTAGTCCAACGTATTCAGTACGCCCGAATGGGTGCATCCGGCGATCACCACCAAGCCGCAAGCCGTCTCTACAAACAGTGCCTGGTCATCTGAGAGCGGATCCGCGTCGCGGCAGTCGTAGTCGAGGAAGAAAACATCCGAAACCACTGTTATTCCAGGATGCCGCGGAATCTCTCCGGTACACCAGATTGCAGGCGCCACCTCCGTGGCCGAGCGGGTCCAGACCACGCGGCCCTGATACGCGTTCAGTGCTTCACGGGATGGCACCGGCATGCCGATGGGGCGCCGCTGAGATCCCGCGCCCCTGGCATACTTGCGTCCCGTTGCCGCGGGGTGAAGGAAGATCGAGGCGGGACAGTATTCTTCGAGTACTCCGGCCAAGCCTCCGGTGTGGTCGTAGTGGCCGTGACTCAGGACAACGGCGTCCAGGTGGGCGAGACGCAGGCCCAGGACCCCCACATTGTTACGCAGGGCCGGACCTTGACCGGTGTCGAAGAGAATACGGCTTCCATCAGCTTCAATCAGCATCGACAGGCCGTGTTCCGCAAGTGCATCGCGGGAAGCCGCGTAGTTGTCGGACAGAACGGTGATGCGTAGCCGCTGAATCATTGCGACTCCGCGGAGCCTGCGCAGGGCCGGGTCAAGTGGCCGAGACGCGCAAGCGTTTCATAGTAGTCGTCGCTTTCCATTTGCCCGGAATTGAACTTGGCGACGGCCTTGCCATGATCCAGCGCGACGGCGTAGGGTGGGTCCGTGAAAGGAAAAGCGTTTCGCAGCAGCGCTGCGTCGAGCGAAACGCCGGCTCGAAGGCCGGCGCTTTCCAAAAAGTCCGCCGCGAAACGCTGCTGCCGCGTAGGGAGGACCACTACCCGCGTGGCGCCCCAATCGTGTTTCGCCATTTCCCGCGCCACGCCCAGGCAATGCATGCATTCCGGGTCGAAAAAGTAAAGCAGCACGCGGCCCTCACGCAGGTTGAACGGCCGTCCGTCCACTATGGCGGTCGGGGGAGCGTCCGTGGCCCCCCGGCGAAGCGCCGTGATACCGTAGGAACCGCCAGCCGCAAGACACACACAACCCAGGATGACGGCTGCGCGGCGCCAGCCACGGGACTCCACCGACCACCAGGCAGCCAGCACCGCCAGGCCCAGCATCGCCACGTCACCCGCGAAGAAAGCCGGCCCTACGACACGCCGGATCCACGGGAAGCAATTGCAGTCTTCGCCGAGCAGCCGGTTATACAGCACGCCGATGTAAATCATGAAGACAACGAGCATCAAGGCCGCGAGCCATGCGCCCCAGCGGCGATGGCGCGGCAGTAGCAGCAGAACGGCCGTGAAAGTCTCAAAGATGGCCACGGCTACCGCGGCCGGCATGCTGAGGGCAACCGGCACCAGGGACTGGATCATGCGCTGCGCGGTTGCGTCCAGGTCGGTCAACTTCCAAATCCCCGACACGAAAAACAGAAGGCTGAGAAGGATGGCGGCTGATGCCCCAGTTGTCGACTTCCAGCCGGGCATGCGGCTGGAGGCCGGCGGGGCGGCGACGGCTTCTTGCAGTGTGCTCATATGCAGCGGCGGTTTCCTTTCGAGGAGCGGCGCTTGACCGGCGATCGAAAAAAAGGTAGCATAAGTGTTAGTTACACCTACATCGTATCGTACAAGCAGGCCTCCCGGCAAATCCGGGTTCCGTTGTCCGGCGATCCCAAATGGAAAGGAACTGACATACCATGCGAATTGCGATTCCGCTCGCGAACAGACTTCTCGCCCAGCACTTCGGGCATTGTGAAAAGTTTGCGCTTGTAGACGTCGATCAAGCGGCCAAACAGATCACGGCTAGTACCGAAGTGGAGGCCCCGGAACACCAGCCGGGCCTCTTGCCCCCGTGGCTGCGGGATCGGGGCGTCAACCTTGTGATTGCCGGCGGCATGGGCTCTCGCGCGCATGATCTGTTCCAGGCCGCTTCGATTCAAGTTGTCACAGGTGCGCCCGCCCAGGACCCGGCTTCCATCGTCCGCCAGTATTTGGATGGAACGCTCGTGACCGGTGAGAACGCCTGCGACCATTAGCAAGAGTGGAAACCAGGTAACATGTCTTCACTCACCGGTACAAAGAAACCGGCGCGGACGTTACGCGCGCGGCCGCAAACGGCCTGCTTCGTCTGCGGCCAGGATAATCCACGAGGACTGAGGATCCCTTATCAGTGTGGAAACGGCGGCGAGGTGACGGCCACGTGGACTCCTTCAACCGAGTTCGAAGGGTTCCGCGGCATCGTTCATGGCGGTCTGGTAAGCACGGTTCTGGATGAAGCAATGTCGAAGGCCGTGGCTGCCGCTGGGCGTGAAGCGCTCACCGCGGAACTCCGCGTGCGGTTCCGCCGCCCTGTCGCCTCCGCGGGTGCATACCTCATCCGTGGTTGGGTCTTGGACTGCGGGAAGCGCCTAATTAAGACTGAGGCGTCGTTTTCGGACCCTGAGGGATCTGAATGTGCGCACGCCTGGGCGATCTTTCTTCCCTTGAATGGCGGAAATTCCCGAGCCCGGTTCGCGGCGGAGCGCCAGAAACCCGCTTAAGAATGCCGGGCGTCCTCCGGCCGGGGGGACGGTCATGCGCCTGCGTGCCGGCTGGCGTCGAGGGCGTGGTGTACGAAACACGGCATGCAGTCGAGTTGAACGTTCACGCGTGGTCTACCAGTGTCCCTCGACGTCGGCGGCGCCGGCGCAATGCAACTTGCCAGCCTTGAAATCCTCGATTGCATCGGAGACCGTTCCGGTTGCGCCTGTGTAGATGGCCACGTCTCCCGCCCGCAGCGTTGCGAATGCTTTGGGACCTACGTGTCCTGTAATCAGGACGGCCGCACCGAGTTCGACTACTTTCTTACCCGCTTGGATTCCTGCGCCCTGCGCCGCATTGACGTTGATGCTGTTGCACGCGGCCGAATAGCCGCCTGTATCCGTATCGACGAGGACAAAATATGCAGCCCGGCCAAAACGCGGATCCACAGACGATTGCGGGTTTGTACCTTGTGAAGTCACTGCCAGTTTCATGAGGGTCCTTTCAAGCGGTCACCAGTGCACGCGGCATGCCAACCTCGGCTTGTCAACGCAGTAGGCGCGCTGCCAGTTCGCCGGTCGTGCAGATTGCAAGATGTTCCGCAAGCCGTACTACGCCGGACCCTGCGCCGCAAACGCTTTCAGTTTCCGGTACAACGTGCTGGGATTGATGCCCAAATCGCGTGCTGTGCGGAGGCGGTTCCCGTGGTTTCGCTTGAGAGCGGCTTCAATCATCTGCCGCTCCATCGATTGAATTGTCATCGCGCCGGATGAGCCAAGCCCAGGCGTTTCCGGCGGACGCAGCTCGGGAGGTAGATGGCGCAACTCGATCAACCCGCCTTTGCACAGCACGAAGGCCTGTTCGATGATGTTCTCCAGTTCCCTCACGTTCCCCGGAAAATCGTGATCCATCAGTCGCACCAGAACCTCCTGGGAGACTCCCGCGATATCCTTACCCTGTACTCGATTCAGCTTGTTGACGAGATGGTCCACCAGCAGCGGAATGTCCTCCCGGCGCTCTTTCAGAGTAGGAAGCTTCAGATGGATCACGCGAATGCGGTAGAGGAGATCCTCGCGAAACTTCTCCTCGTGGACCAGTTGGACCAGATCCCTGTTGGCGGCCGCCACCACCCTAACGTTGACCTTCATGGGCTCAGTGGCGCCCAGGGGTTCGAAGCACCGCTCCTGCAATACCCGCAGTAGCCGGACTTGCATGGCCGGCGATACGTCGCCGATCTCGTCCAGGAAAATAGTCCCTCCATCCGCCAGAGCGAACCGCCCGGGCTTGTCGCGACGGGCGTCCGTGAAGGCTCCGGCTTTGTAGCCGAACAGCTCCGATTCGAGCAGTGCGTCCGGCAAGGCGGCACAGTTCACGGCGAGGAAGCGCTTCTTTGCGCGCGGGGACAAGTTGTGGATGGCGCGGGCGAACAACTCCTTGCCGGTGCCGCTCGCCCCCTCGATGAGGACGGTGCTGCTGCTGGATGCGATATCAGGCAGGATGTCGAAGAGCCTGCGCATGGCCGGACTCCGTCCGACAATATCCTCGAACGTATACCTGGCTTCGAGTTCCTTGCGCAGGCTCTCCACCTGGCTCAGATCCTGGAAGGTCTCGACTCCTCCGACTGCGGCGCCGTCCTCTCCAGCAAGCAGGGCGGTGGAAATACGGATCGGAATGCGCTTGCCGGCGGCGCTGATGATGTCCGCGGTGGCCTGCATCACCGGTTTGCCGCTCGAAAAGGTGCGCCGCAGGGCACAGGACGCTTCGCAGATGTTCGCGCGGAAGACTTCTGAACACAGGCGGCCGACGGCTTCCCGTTTGGGCACGCCGGCGATCCGCTCGGCGGCATGATTGAAGGTGGTGATGCGCCAATCCCGGTCGACTGTAAAGACGCCCTCGTTGATCGAGTCGAGGATCGGATCGTGATGATTCATTACATCTAAGTGTAACTTACATTGTTGCAAATTGCACTATAGTCTCGCAAACCGTTGCAGAGTGCGGTGGCCGCGATTTCCGGATAACCGATATCATCCATCGCCACTTCAACTTGCCGCTTTGGCAATTGATATGCCCGTTTGCCGGTTGATGAGGATCGCGATTCCACAGTGGCAGGGCCGCGTATCTCCGGTTTTCGACGTCGCCGGCAACTTGCTCTTGATCGAGGTTGAAAACGGTAAGGAGAGTCGGCGGGAACAACAGCATCTGCTGGGCAGTCATCCTCTCGCCCGAGTAGCCGAGCTTTTAACCTTGAGGCCGGAGATCCTCATCTGCGGCGCCATATCTAACCCGGTGGAGGCTAGGTTAGCCTCCGCCGGCGTGCGGGTGATCGGTTTTACATGTGGAACGGTGGACGAGGTGCTGGGTGCATTCCTGCGTGGTGAACTCTCCAGCCAGGCGTTCATCATGCCGGGATGTCAAGGGTGGCGGCGGCGATTGGGCAGACGGAACCAGGGTCCGGGGGGTTCTTGCCGCTGTCCGAACTGCGGCGAGACCGTACCGCATGTGCGCGGACAGCCATGCAATCAGACGGTGTGCGCCAAGTGCGGTACAAACATGACACGAATGTAAGCAAGAAGGAGATCAAGCAAATGCCATTTGGAGATGGAACAGGTCCGTTGGGAATGGGGCCACAAAGCGGCCGGGGTGCCGGCCGGTGTGGCGGATTTCAGGCGGCCGGTAATGCGAACCGAGGCCGGGGAGGAGGTGTTGGAGGGCGCGGCTGGAGGTGGAGGAATCTGTTCCGGTCCACAGGCCTGACGGGGTGGCAGCGTGCGGCAGCGGACCGGCCCGGCGCAGCCCAGGGTACCGCGCCGGAAAAACCCGCTGAGGAGCCAGAGATCCAAGTGTTAAAGCGACAAGCCGAGTCACTGGGTAACACTCTGGAGGACATGCGTAAGCGGATCGAAGAACTCGAAGCGAAGTCGGCATCATGAAACTTGCCATCGCGAGCGGCAAAGGTGGGACAGGCAAGACCACGGTAGCGACGAACCTGGCGTGGCTTGCCTCCCACAATGGACGGAGTGTCGCCTATTTGGATTGCGATGTCGAAGAGCCAAACGGGCACCTGTTTCTCAGTCCGCGGATTGACTCCAGCCGTCCGATCGGGAGGTTGCATCCGCTGGTGGACGAGGAGAAATGCACGCACTGCGGTCTGTGCGGTGAGATTTGCCGCTTCAGCGCCATCGTTTGCCTGAGGGAAAAAGTCCTGGTCTATCCGGAAATGTGCCACGCCTGCGGAGGCTGCACTCTGGTGTGCCGCTCCGGCGCGATCACCGAAGCCATGCGTGAGACCGGGAAGCTCGAAGTGGGGGCGGCCGGCCCAGTGCGGTTCGTGCATGGCGTGCTGAACATCGGCGAGGCCATGAGTACGCCATTGATCCGCCAGGTAAAGGGTGCCGCGCCGCTTGTGGACCTCGTGATCATCGACTCCCCGCCGGGGACGTCCTGCCCGGTGATTGAAAGTGTACGAGGAACGGATTTCGTCGTCCTGGTGACGGAACCTACTCCGTTCGGGCTAAACGATTTGAAGCTCGCTGTCGGGATGGTCCGCGCCATGAAACTGTCTTTTGGGGTGGTAATCAACCGGGCGGGTCTTGGGGACCAGGAGACTCAAGAGTATTGCAGGCGCCAGGGTATCGATATTCTGGCCGAGATCGCCGACGACCGCCGGGTGGCTGAAGCCTACTCACGCGGCGATCTCGCTTGCGAAGCGGTTCCGGAGTTTCGCGCCTGCCTGGAACGGATGTTGGTCCGGTTATCCCCGCACAAGCAGGCGGTTCTGGAGGCCATTCGATGAGTGAGTTGGTCTCCATCTGCCGTCCCCAGGTCCAACCGGTGCGCGAACTCGCCGTGGCCAGCGGCAAGGGAGGGACGGGCAAGACCTCGCTGGTAGCGTCTTTCGCCGCGATCGCCCACAATTGCGTGCTGGCCGATTGCGATGTGGACGCGGCGGACCTGCATCTGGTGCTGAAGCCGCGCGCGAGCAAGCGTGAGCCGTTCGCCGGAGGGCAGCGCGCCAGGATCAAGGCGGGCCATTGCATCGCCTGTGGGAAGTGCGAGGAAGTCTGCCGTTTTGATGCGATCCGCTTCGACGGCCCAGGCAACGGCGAGCGGGAGAGAACCTTCCGGGTGGATCCGGTCGCTTGCGAGGGTTGCGGCGTCTGCGCCTGGTTCTGCACTGAGAAGGCCATTGAATTCGGTCCCGTGGTGAACGGCGAGTGGTTCGTATCCGAGACGCGCTTCGGGACCCTGGTCCACGCCAGGCTCGGGATCGCCGAAGAGAACTCGGGCAAACTGGTGAGCACCGTCCGGTCCGCCGCCAGGCGAGCCGCCCAGCAGCAGGGTGCGAGCCTGCTGATCATCGACGCATCGCCTGGAATTGGCTGTCCCGTGATTGCTTCCATCACCGGCGCGAACCTGGTACTTGTGGTGACTGAGCCCACGTTGAGCGGCCTTCACGATCTGGAACGTGTTGCCGGCCTTGCCCGGCATTTTGGCACTCCCGCGATGGTCTGCATCAACAAGTGGGACTTGAACCCGGAGGTGTGTGAACGGATCGAAGAAGTGGCTCGCGAACGGGGTCTGATCTTGGCCGGCCGCGTGCGGTACGACCGCGCGGTGACCGAGGCGCAAATCCGCGGACAAGCCGTAGTCGAATACGGGATGGACGGTTGCGCTTCCGATATCCGCAATGTGTGGACAAATGTCCGGAAGTGCCTCGAATCCACATAGCGCGCGGGAAGACCTGAGTGAAGGAGGGGGCGCAAAGGCATCATCGCGGGCTTCCTGACGGTACCTGCCGCCCTGAGGCCGTGCTCAAATAGTTGCTGAGGAGGATACACCAGAATGAGTTGCAGCAACTGCCGGGCGTCGCGCGCGGAGGAGGAAGCCGATCGCTTGTTCCACTCCGGCTGGAATTGCGCCGAGTCGGTTTTCCAGGCGGTCTACAAGCAGTCTCGCCAAGACGAGCCTCCTGTCTATTTGCTCACGGCGATGGGAGGCGGGATGGGGTGCAAGAAGACTTGCGGCGCGGTGAGCGGCGCCGTGGCCGCCTTGGGGCTCGTGTTCGGCCGCAAAACCGCCGATGAAGCCGCGAAGAAGATGGCGGGCGCCAAGGCCCATGATTTCTGCAAGGCATTTCGCGAAGAGTTCCATGCCCTGGACTGCTGGGAATTGATCGCCGACTTTGAAAACGAACAGGACCGCAAGCGGGGCTGCACGCGTTTCGTCCGGCGGGCCGCTGTCATGGCATGCGACATGATGGAGGGAAGGGAGGTGCGGAACTCTGCATCCGACAAGCTGTAGTTTGCATCCAAGATTTTGGAGTCGATAGTCTGAAGGCACTAAGAGGACCCCGTGGATAAAGTCAAAAGCATCGAACTACTGAATACGGCCGTAGCCGACGAACTACAGGCCGTGCACCAATACATGTACTTCCATTTCCACCTGGACGATCAGGGCCTGGGCCCTCTCTCGCTGCTGTTCAAGCGGATCGCCATCCAGGAGATGGGACACGTGGAACAGCTTGCCGAACGTATCCTCTTCCTGAGGGGCGACGTGAACATGAAGCCGGCTGGGGATATCGAGCGGATCACCGATCCGGAGAAGATGCTCGCCAAGGCCGCGCAGATGGAAGACGAGAGCGCCAAGAGTTACAACGCCGCCGCGCTGGCCTGCGCGGCGAACGCCGACTCCGTCTCCAAGCAAATGTTCGAGCGGCTGGTGGCGGAAGAAGAGCAACACTTCGACGAGTACGACAAGCAGCTCGACAACATCAAGCGGTTCGGTCCCAGTTACCTGGCGTTGCAATCCTTCAACCGGACGCCCGAAGGCGGGACGCCGGCCGCGGGCTGACGTCCGCACATGAATATGGCACATCGGCGTGTCGTGATCGTCGGCGGTGTGGCGGGTGGCGCCAGTTGCGCGGCCCGCCTGCGCCGCATGGATGAAGACGCCAGCATTCTGGTGCTCGAACGCGGACCTTTCGTCTCCTTTGCGAATTGCGGCCTGCCCTACTACGTGGGTTCCGTGATTCGGGACGAGTCCAAACTCCTGCTGGCGACGCCGGAACTGTTCCGCCGCCGCTTCAACATCGAAGTCAGGACGGGAAACGAAGTCACCGCCATCGACCGGCAGGCACGGGAAGTCGAAGTTCGCGACGTTGGCACGGGCCGGGTCTATCGCGAAGGCTACGACGCGCTGGTGCTTGCTCCCGGTGCCGCCCCTGTCCGCCCGGCGGTTCCAGGCATCGACTTGCCGGGGGTTTTCACCCTGCGCACGGTTCCCGACAGCCGCGCGATCCGGGAGTGGATCGCAAGCCGCAACGCTCACCGGGCCGTGGTTGTCGGCGGCGGCTTCATCGGACTGGAGATGGCCGAGAATCTGGCGCACCGCGGATTGAAACTCGCCCTTATCGAGATGGCGGACCAACTGTTGCCGCCGCTCGATTTGGAGATGGCGGGCTACGTTCGGGACAGAGTGGCAGGCCGTGTAGCGCACCTGCAGCTCGGCGATGGCTTGGCCGGTTTCGAGCACACCCCCCGGGCGGGCCTCGTCGTGCGCACTCAAAGGGGAGCTGCGTTCCCCGCCGATCTCGCGATTCTCTCGATTGGCGTGCGGCCGGAGACGGGCCTGGCGCGCAAGGCGGGCCTTGAACTGGGCGCGCGCGGAGGCATTCGCGTCGACGATCGAATGCGCACGAGCGACCCGCACATCTGGGCGGTGGGGGATGCGGTGGAAGTTGCGAACACAGCGTCCGGCGAATGGGAGTTGATCCCGTTGGCCGGCCCCGCCAACCGG
>CAZLOS010000172.1:0-10767 GCA_964561215.1 uncultured Solibacteraceae bacterium
CCGAAATCCCCGCCGCGACCGAACCCGAACCGAACCCGCAACCTGTTGATTCTATTGACGCGCCTCCGCCCGCCGAACCCGGCGAAACCCCCGAAATTGCCCTCCCGGAGGCCGCTTGAACCGTGACCTACTGGCATACTTACCCCGAGCCCGTGCCTCGCCCGCCGCGCTCCATCTCCCCTCGCCCGGATCTCGATCCCGATCCCGTCGCCTGGGCCCGCGCTGCGCTCGATTTCTCCCCGGACCCCGTCCAGGCCCGTATCCTCGGCGCCTCCGACCCCCGCCTCGTCCTCTGCTGCACGCGCCAGTTCGGGAAATCCACCATCACCGCCATCAAGGCGCTGCATCACGCCTGGCATCATCCCCGCGCTCTCGTCCTCGTCGCCGCGCCCACCGCCCGCCAGTCCGGCGAGTGGATCGAAAAATCTTCCGCCTTCCTGCGCGCCTTGGGAACCCGGCCTCGGGGCGATGGCCGTAACGAAAACTCCCTCAAACTCCCCAACGGCAGCCGCCTCGTCGGCCTTCCCGGCGTCGCCTCCAACATTCGCGGCTTCTCCGCCGTCTCGCTCCTCCTCATCGACGAGGCCGCCTTCGTCCCCGACGATCTTTACCAGGCCCTCAACCCCATGCTCGCCGTCTCCAACGGCGCCCTCTGGCTCATGTCCACACCCAACGCCCAGTCCGGCTTCTTTTATGAGGAATGGCATCGCGAGCCCTCTCCCTGGACCCGCTTCCGCGTCACCGCCGAGGATTGCCCCCGCATCTCTCCCGAATTTCTCGCCGATCAAAGGATCGCCCTGGGCGACCCCGTCTACCGCCGCGAGTACCTCTGCGAGTTCACCGCCGGGACCACCCAAATCCTGACCCGAGAAATGCTGGACGCCGCCTTCGACCCCACCCTCCAACCCCTAAACCAAGGAAACCCCTTATGGTAAAGGGGACTGGCTACAGTGTCCCAAGCGTCTTTTGCGCGTGGACACTGCTGCCTGTCCCCGTACTATAACCGCCATGACCGCCCAACACCCTCATATCTTCCTGGGTCTCGACCTGGGCCAACGCCAAGACCCCGCCGCCCTGGCCGTCTTAGAGAGGACGCACGAATTCACGAACGACCGCGACCCCGTGACTCTGGAATTTCAAAACTACATCCAATTCACGCTGCGCCACGTCGAGCGCTTCTGCCTGGGCCTGCCCTACATAACCATAGTCGAAAGGATCGCCCGTCTGGTCCGCGATCTCCCTACGATGACCACGCTCTATGAACCCCACCTGTCGCTGGTGGTAGACGCCTCCGGAGTAGGAGCCCCGGTTGTGGAAATGCTCCAGCGGGCCGGTATGGGAATCTCCATCTACCCGGTAATCATCACCGCGGGAGAACAAGCCCACCCAAGCCCCAAAGGCTGCTACAACATTCCCCGCCGCGACTTGGTAACTCGCTTGAGGATCTCCCTGGAGAAACAAACCCTGAAAATCCCAACCACAGTCCACGATCAAGCCGCCCTAATCAACGAACTCCTGACCCTGGGAGACCACTCCGGCCCAAGGCACGACGATCTGGCCATAGCCCTAGCCCTGGCCGTTTATTGGGCCTCATGAGCGAGGAAAATGCGCAAAATCGGGGACAGGCTCGAATTTCGCCGCTTTTGCGAAACTTCGCTGCCTGTCCCCCATTTTGCCCATCACTCACCACGTCCGTTCCTAATCAAATCCAAGCCCAAATGAAACAAAAACCGTGGCCCATCGATCAAATCCCGCCGCCAGAGCTTTTTCGGTTCTTTCAGAAACCGGTAAACCCACTCAAATCCCAAGCGACCGATCCAAGCCGGGCACCGGTCCACAGTGCCAGCCGCGAAACCGAACGCCGCCCCCACGCCAATGGCGACGGGAACCTGAAGCCGGTCGAGTCTTTCATAGATCCAGCGATCCTGCTTAGGCATCCCCAAGCCGACCCAAAGCACGTCGGGCTTGGCATCGTTGATGCGAGCGACGATCTCGCGATCCTCGTCGGGTGTCAAATCCCGGAAGGGAGGAGAGTAAGTGCCGGCGATCTGGTGTCCAGGGTAATCCAGGGCAAGAGCGCGCCGCAAAGCGGCAAGCGTCCCCTCGGTGTCCCCATAAAAGTAGCTGCGGTACCCCGTGAGATTCGCGCGCCGGAAGAACTCGAGCATGATCTCCATGCCCGGAGCTCTCTGCACGTTGCGGTGGCCGCGAAGCCGGGCCACCCAAACCGGAATAATGCCGTCAGGAGTCCAAAGCTCCGCGCTATTGAGGACGTCGCGGAACGAAGGATCCCGGTGAGCCTCCCACAACCCATGGAACCCGGTGACGACGACCCGCCGGCACCGCCCATCGCGAAAGGAAATCCACCGCTCCAAGTAATCCACGGTCCGAGCCGCCGAAACAAGGTGTACCCGGCACCCAAGCACGCGAACAAAATCTTCAACGACCGAAAACCGGGGACAGACACCTTTTCCGCACGAAGGTGTCTCGTCAGGTTGTCGATGAATCAATGCGGAAAAGGCTGTCTGTCCCCGGTTTTCGAACCTCTCCATTTGCCGTTCCCGGAATTCCCGTGGAGCAGGCGGCCCCGCCTGCAACGCCGGCGGCCCCGCCGGCGCCAACCCTCACCCGTTATACCCCCGCTCGTCTTTCCCGTACTTCCCGTACTTCCCATATTTCCCGTAATACCCGCCCGCCGAAGTCTGTGGATTCCAATCGTTCAAAATGGTCCCCACCAGCGGCGTCCCGTCTTCGGCCAACCGCTTCCGCACCGCTTGCGCCGCGTCGCGCGTGGTCTTGTTCGCTCTCACCACCAGGATCACGCCGTCCGCCATGCGGCCCAGCACGCGCGCATCAGGAATATTCAGCATCGGCGGCGCGTCCACCAGGATCATGTCGAACTCCGCCGCGAACAGCTCCAGCAGTTCGGGCAGGTGGCGCGAGTACAGCAGGTTCGTGGCCGCCACCTGGCACAGGCCGCTGGGCAGGATCGAAAGCCGAGGGATGTCTGTCTTGTGGATGGCCGCCGCTACGGCTCCATTGCTCATGGATTCGGGATCGCGCAGCAGGTCCGCCAGGCCGACATCGTTGGTCACCTGGAAGATCTCGTGCACCCGCGGGCGCCGCAGGTCGCCGTCCACCAGCAGCACGCGCTGGTTCGCCTCCGCCAGCGCGATGGCCAGGTTGGACGCGACTGTGGTTTTTCCTTCCCCGGGATGCACGCTGCTGATCACCAGGGCGCGCGGGCGCCGGCCGTTCTGGCTCGAAAACAGGATGGACGTCAGCGTCGTGCGGAACGAATCCGCCAGGATGGACATCTGCTTCTGGAAGGTCACCAGCTCCAACCGCTGCGGAAGCGGCGGCTTGTCGGTTTCCGCCGGGACGGCGTCATCCGCCGTCGTTGGCTCGGCGGAGGAGGCCAGCGTCGCCGCGGGGCGCTTGCGGAAATAGTAGGTGCGCTTGCCGGAGCCGACGTTCGCGTTCGGGATCACGCCCAGCTCGGGGGCGTTCAGGTAGAAGTTCAGGTCTCCCGCGTCCTGGATCGTCCGGTCCACCCGGTCCCGCGCGATCACGAAGGCGGCGCCCGCCAGCAGCCCGCCCAGCAGGCCGATCACGGCGTTGAACCCTACCCGCGGCTTGTACGGCAGGCTGGGTGGGATCGCCGGGTCCACCACGCGCACGTTCGACGCCCGCATCGCCGACGCGATGCTGGATTCCTTCACCCGCTGCAGCATCGCTTCGTAAAGCTGCCGGTTGGTGTCCACTTCGCGCTTCAGAATGTTGTAGCGGATCGACTTGCCGGCTTCCGTGCTCACCAGCCGGGCCTGGTTCGCGTAGTCGGCCGCCAGCAGCCGCTCGCGGCGCTGCGCTTCCTCGAATTCGCCTTGGATGCGGGCCAGGATGCCGACACGCTCCTTCGCCAGGGATGCCTCCAGGCTGGCGATCTGCGCCTCGATGCGCTTCACCTTGTAGTGCGAGGGAGTGTAAACCGAGCTGAGTTCGGCCAACTGCCGCTGCAGGTCCGTGAGCTTGGCTTGCGTTTCCGCCGGGCCTTTGTCGCCGGAGACCTCCGACAGCGCCGCGCCCGAGCCCGTGCGCACCACCTCGTACCGGGACTGCTTCGCTACCCGGTCCGCCTGCGCCGCGCTCAGCGCCTGCTGCAACTGCCGCAGCTTCTCCTCCGAAACGCTGTTCTTCTCGGCCGTGAACAACAGGCCGCTCTGGCGTGCGTAGGATTGCAGCGAATCCTCCGAACGCTCCAGCCGGATGCGCATCTCGTCCAGTTGCCGGCTCAGCCACTCGCCCGTGCGCTGCGTCGTCTGCCAGCGGGATTCGAGGTTCTGGTCGATGAACTCCGCCACCGTCGTGTTGGCGTACTCCGCCGCCACCCGCGGGTCCGTCGAATCGCAGGAGATTTCCACGATGCGCGTGTTCTCGATCGATTTGGCGTCGCAGCCCGCGCCCGCCGCCGCCAGCTTCGCCCCGGGCGCCGCGGCCGGCGTGGGCAGCTTCAGCGCCTTCCGCCAGGCGGCGATCCGCGAATCGGGCGCCGCCGGTTGTGCCGGCAGCCGCGCCGCTACCTTCGCCCCCACCCGCTGCGTCAGCGAGGCGCTCTGCAGCAGCCGGAGCTGCGTCTTGATGTCCGCCCCGCTCCAGTAGTCCGCGCTCGACGAGTCGTTCACCGGGTTCAACTGGCGCGAGTTCATGAAGTCCGCGTTCAGGCTCTGGATCTCGACCGTCGTGTTCGCCCGGTATACCGGCGTCTGCGGCAGCGTGTACAGCGTCGATGCCAGCAGGCCGATGCACGCGATCAGCACCACCGTGCCCTTGTTGCGCATCAGCACGCGCCAATATTCGAGCAGCCCGCTCGGCGTGTCGTCCTCCGGCTGCTCGTAACCGTAGCCGTACGCCGTCACGTCTACGCACGGCGCCGGGACTTGCCCCGGCCGCGGCGGCGTCATCAGATTCGCCAGCGGGCTGGATGGGTGGAGGGTGGTCGGTTCGTCTGCCATGGCGTTTACCTGCGCCAGATTACGAGGCCGGTGGTGATCTGCACCGCCGCCTCCGCCGCGCGCACGCTGGCGCTGCGCGCGAGGCTGGATGGAACGAATAGGATGTCGTCGGCGCGCATCGGCACGTCGGCCGCCTTGCCCGCCAGGATTTCCTTCAGGTTCACCGGGATCTCCTGCCGCGTCGATTGGCCCGGCGCGGGCCGCAGGATCTTCGCGTTCTTCGCCGCGGCCGTGCGCTCCGTGCCTTCCGCCAGCGACAGCGCCTGCAGCACCGTCATGTCTTCCCGCTCCTGCAGGACGAAGCCGCCGGACCGCTTTACCGCCCCGACGACGTACACCATCTCCGCCCGCGGCACCGAGATGACGTCGTTGGGCATGACCACTATATTCTCACGCGGATTGCGCGCCTCGACAACTGATTTAACGTCCACCGAGGCTACGCTGTACCGCCCCGTCTCGTCGCTTTTCGCGTCGGCGAGCGGAATCGGGCCGTTCTCCTTCAATCGGGTGATCTTGATGCTGTGCCCGGCGTCCTGCCGCAGACCCCCAGCCAGCGATAGGACCTCGAACAGCGTCTTCCGCCCCTGTAGCTGGTGTACCCCCGGCTGCGCCACCGCCCCCAGCAGGCTCACCGGCTGGCTCCGGAATTCCATCACCGCCACCGACACCTGCGGCTCGTGGACGAACTTCTTGAGCCGGTTGGCGATGTCCGCCTCCAACTGCTCGACCGTGAGGCCCCCCGCCTTCAGCCGCCCGATCATCGCCAGGTGGATCAGGCCGCTCGATTCGATCCGCACCGGCTTGTCGCTGATCTCGTCCACGTCCATCGCCCGGATCAGCAGCTGGTCGCCCGGGCCCAGTACGTAGTGGGGGGTCGACGGCTCCCCGGCCCTCAGGGCCGCCGTGAATGCAAGCAGGAGCAACAGTTTCATTTGCCGGGCCCCCCGTCGGCCGGTATCCGCTGCGAGAGGCGCTCCACAGCCTCGTCCAGCGCGTCGAGGCGCCCGTCCACGTGGCTGAGCCGCTCCTCGATGCCGTCTCCGCCACCGTTCACCCCGCCGTTCGTAATCAGGTTTTGCATGGCGGAGCGGGCCAGGTCCGAAAGGCTGCGCGCGCTTTGCGTTTCACAAAGGTTGACCAGGTGCTCGTACTCCTCGTCCGAGAGGCGGAAACTGATCATGCGGTTCTTGGGCTTTGCGACGGTCATGGCTTTTTACAAGACGGGTGAAATTGCGTCCCGATCTACCTGTACCGCGACGGAACGCTGCAACAAAGTTACCGAAACCACGAGGCGGGACTGGCTGCGAACCTTGAGCAGAAGCCCCTCGACGCCCGCCAGCGGGCCGTAGTCTACGCGCACGCGCTGCCCCTCCTCGAGGAACGGCCAGGGCTCCGCCGGGGTGCCGGCGTCCGTAATGCGGTGGATTGTATCCAGCTCGGAGCGGTCCACGGGCATGGGCCCATTCCCGAAACCCACCACGGACAAAACGCCCGGGATGGTCAGGATGGGGAGCTGGTGGAGGGGGTCGAAACGGCCGAAAACGTAGCCGGCGAAGAGGGGGAGGTCCACCACCTTGGTGCGGTCGGACCACTGGCGCCGGCTACGGTAGAGGGGGAGGAACTCCTCGTACCCCCTACCTTGAAGGCAGGACGCTACGCTTTTCTCGTGCCTGGCGCGAACTTGGAGAGCGAACCAGGGGTGGAGGGATGATATCGAGAGTGTAGGGAGACTGACCATCGGGCGGTGGCAGCACGAGAGGAGGCAAGCTACCGCCCTCTCAGTCCCAACTACTGGTATTGCTTAATCCACTGGACTACAGTGAAATATCAAACCTACCACCTGCAATTCACGCCGTCAAGCATTGTGTTAGACAAAAGTACTACGAATTGTTACGTTACACTAAGGCGTTTCTGTACAATAATATCCCATGCGGCTCGTATCGCTCATTGCGGCTCTCCTTCTGTTGACGGGATCGCTGGCTGGGTGGCTGTTCACCACGAGTGCGGAAAACGGCGACCCTCCGCCGCCGCTACGCTTCCTGATGTCTTCGTTGGCCCTCGAAGCGGAGGCCGCCGAGAGCCCGGAGCGCGCTGAACAGTCCCTTCGCGAGGCCGTGCGCCGAGACCCCTCCTCCGCTTACCGCTGGGCGGCCCTGGGCGAAACCTACCTCGCCGCGGAGCGCACACCGGAGGCCCGGGCCTGCATGACGCGAGCCTCGCAGCTGGGTCCCCACCTCCCCCCCATCCTGATCCGCGCGGCCAACTTCCACTTCGCCCTGGATGAGCCGGCCGCCGCCATGGGCTACGGCCGCCGCATCCTGGCACTCATCCCGGACTACGACGCCGTCGTGTTCGCCCTCTACGACCGCATGGCCATCCCCGTCGGCGACGTCCTGGCTCGGGGCATTCCGCAGGAGAGCCGGCCAGCGGCTTCGTACTTCAGGCACCGGCTGGGCGGTGCGCCAGACGATGAATTGAAGACCGTGTGGCGGTGGCTCGCCGGGCACAACTGGACCGACGACAAGCTGGCCTCCGAGTACGTGGATCAACTGCTGGCCCGCCGCGACTATGCCGCCGCGGCCGCGGCCTGGGCCGGGCACCTGGGGAAGAGGCGGGGCGCCTATCCCGGCGCGGACCGGCTCTACAACGGCGGCTTCGAGGAGGAACTCACCACCGCCGCCCTGGACTGGAGACTGCGGCAGCCCGGCGGGGCCAAGGCCGAACGGGTGGCGGGGGAGGCCCACCGGGGGGTGGGCTGCCTCCGCCTGGCTTTCCTCGGCGAGACGAATGTGGCGTTCGACCACGCGTCGCAGCTCGTCGTCGTGCAGCCGGGCGTTTACCGGTTCATGGCGTTCCTCAAGACCAGCGGGATCACCACCGATCAGGGGGTGCGGTTTCGCATCGCGGACGCGACGGCGCCGGGGCGGCTGGAAGCGATCACGGAGGGCTACACAGGTACCCGCGACTGGACCGAGGTGAGCCGGACGATCCGCGTGCCAGTGGGGACGAACCTGGTGAGCGTCCAGGTGGTGCGCGAAGCTTCGATGAAGTTCGACAACAAGATCTGCGGCACGGCCTGGGTGGACGACGTCGCACTTACACCGCTGCCGTAAGCGGAAGCGCTACTATATCAGATCTATGACTGCGAGAACGATGATCCTGGCCTTAGCGCTGGCGGCGGCGCCGGCAGTGATTGCGCAAACTCCTACCGGCGTGGCGTCCGCGGACGTCCAGACCGTGAAGTTCCAGAGCGCGTCGCTCGACGAGGAGCGGATGGTGAACATCCTGCTGCCGCGGGACTACGAGAAATCGGCGCGTCGCTATGGCGTGGTGTATCTGCTCCACGGGCTGGGCGACAACCACACGATGTGGTCGCTCCGATCGAACATAGCGGCGTATGCGAACCGGCATGACGTGATTGTCGTGATGCCGGACGGTTCCAAGAGTTTCTATGTGAACAGCGCGGCGGACCCGAAGGCGAAGTTCGAGGACTTCATCGTGAAAGATGTAGTGGATTACGTGGACTCGCATTACCGTACGCTGCCGGTGAGACGGTCGCGAGCCATCGTTGGGCTTTCCATGGGCGGCTACGGCGCCATGTTCCTGGGTCTGAAGAACTACAAGCGTTTCGGGGCCATCGGCGCGTTCAGCGGGTCGCTGGGCGTGGCGCACGACTGGCCGGAGGCTGTGCCGGATACGGGGCGGCCCTTGCGCAGGCGCCCGGAGATCGAGGCGCTGTTCGGCGCGCCGGGCTCCCAGACACGGAAGGACCGCGACCCGTTCCTGTTGTTGGACAAAGTGCCGCCGGCGGAGATGCCGTTCATTTACATGGCCTGCGGAGGGCAGGATTTCCTGATCGCGGAGAACCGCGCATTCGTCGAACTGCTGGCGAAGAAGGGCGTGCCGTACGAGTACCGGGAGATCTCACCGCGCATACACTCGTGGGACTTCTGGGACGACCACGCGCGGGTGTTCCTGAACCTGATCTCGCACCTGCCCGGTTTCCAGCGGCCGTAGGGGCTTAGGTCAGAGCCTGGTCGAGGTCGGCCTCGACGTCTTCCATGTCCTCGATGCCTGTGGACAGGCGCACCAGATTCTCGCGGATGCCCATGCGGTCGCGCAGGACAGGCGGCACTTCCCGGTGCGAGCTCATCATCGGGTAGAGCACCATGGTGTGGACGTCGCCGAGCGACGTGGCGCGGACCACGAGCTTCAGCCGGTCGAGAAAGGCGAAGATGCCGTCGCGCTGCGCGGCTCGGACCTCGAAGCTGAGCATGGCCCCGTAGAGGCCCTCGGGGAGCAAACGGCGGATGACTGGGGCGTCGGGGTGCGCCGGGTCGTCCAGATAGAACACACGCTCCACCTTGGGGTGATTGCGGAGCCATGCGGCGAGAGCGCGGGCGTTCGCGCACTGGCGCTCCATGCGCAGCGGGAACGTCTTGATGCCGCGCATGGTGAGATAGGCTTCGAAGGGCCCCAGCACCGGCCCGCAGGTCCGGGATAGCTGGCGCACCGGCTCGAAGTGCTCCTCGTCGCTAACGACAGCGCCGCCCAGCACGTCGCCGTGTCCGGCCAGAAACTTCGTGAGCGAGTGGATTACCAGGTGCGCGCCGAGCTCGAGCGGACGCACCAGCAGGGGTGTGGCGAACGTGTTATCGACGATAAGTGCAGCACCGGCGTTGCGGCAGAGCGTGGCCAGGTGTTCGATGTCGCACACGCGCAGCAACGGGTTGGAGACGGTTTCGACCAGCACGCAGCCGGGTTTGTATTCGGCGACGGCGGCTTCAACCGCGGCCGGATCGCAGGCGTCGACGTAGTGCACGGCGAAGCCGAGCGGCGCGAACACGCTGTCGAGCATGCGGATCGTCGCACCGTAGATGGCTTCCGCGCAGAGCACGGATTTCGGGCGCGTGGCGCAGGCCGCCAGGACGGCGATCTGCAGGGCTGCCATGCCGGAGGCGCAGGTGAGTGTGCCGTGGCCGTCTTCCAGCGCGGTGATTTGTTCCTCGAGCGCGGCGTTGGTGGGGTTGTCGTAACGCTGGTAAGCGTAGCCGTGCTCGGTGTGACCGAAGATACGGTCCAGCCGCGCCGTGGAATCGTGCAGATAGCTGGCCGCCGTGTAGATGGGCGTGGTGACCGGCGTGTCAGGGCCCAAGCGCTTGCGGTCGCCCGCGTGAACTGCCTTTGTGTGGAACTTCATGCTATTTCCGTTTCCAGCGGACACCGTCCTTGGTGTCCTCGAGGATGACGCCCTTTTCGAATAACTCGCCACGAATCTGGTCGGCGCGCGCGAAGTTGCGGGCCTTGCGGGCTGCGTTGCGCTCGTCGATCAACGATTGGATCGCGTCGTCGGAGAGAGCACCAGCTTCCAGGCGCGGCTCCAACACGTCGAACACTTTGTCAAACCGCGCGAGCACGTCCTTGGCCGAAGCCACGTTGCCCGCGAGAAACTCGCCCGAATCCATGGCGGTGTTGGTTTCGCGCACGAACTCGAAGACCGCGCCGAGCGCCTCCGCGGTATTAAGGTCGTCGTCCAGGGCGGCCTCGAAAGCGGCCACAGCCTGGGTGGCGCGCTGGTCTAGCGCGGCGCTGACGCCGGCGGGGAACTTCGCGGTGTCGAGGCGGAGCTTGTAGTTGCGCAGCCGTTCGATGGCGTTCGCGGCGGCGTCGAGCGCTTCGAAAGTAAAGTTGAGCTTCTTGCGGTACGGCACCGATGAAAGCAGGTAGCGGATGGCGTCCGGATGATAGCCGCGGG
>CAZLOS010000173.1:0-10621 GCA_964561215.1 uncultured Solibacteraceae bacterium
TGTCGGTTTCCCGCGCAAAGACGCCCCGCCCCCGCCTATGCGGAACGGACCCAACAACTGGTTGAAAACAAAAGAATGCGACAAACTCTGGGAAGTCATTCTCGGAAGAACCCGCCGCGGCCCTCCCGGTTTCCGTCCTGCCGCCGCTCGGAAGTCAATTTCAACGCAAAAGCTACATGGCCCGTGTCAATTTCACGCTTCACGTATGCAACCTCTTGCGGGGTGTGATAGGATAAGAGTGCTCTCATGGAAGACGTCCCTCGCGATGTCCCCCCAAACAATTCAACTCACGGAGTGATCAGCACCTTCGAATGAGCTTCACCGTTTTTCTTGGAAACTTGCCAACCTGGGTTACGGCCGACGATATTCAATCGTGGCTGAGCTCAGAAACTCTAGTCGCCGACTCGATCAAGGTCATCCGAAACCCGGAGACCCAGGAGTCCAAAGGATTCGCCTTCATCGAAACCCCCAATGAGGAAGAGATGCGGGCGATCATTCGCCGTTTTGACCGTGCCCCCCTGGAGGACCGGTTGCTGCGCGCCAATCCCGCCCAGCCACCCAAGGGGAAGGGCGCCGGTCCCCATGCTGGTGCAGCCAGGTCCGGCGACCGGGCGCGCCGCGGTGGGAAGAAGAACCGCCGGGGCCGGACGGGGCCTCCCACTCCTCAGAGCGCTTTCGCTGAAGAGTTAGCCAAGGCCCTGTAATTAGAATCACTTGAAAGATTGCGCACGCAATCTCCCGTCAATGTTATACTCAATGCGCGGGCGCACGCCACCGCTAGATGCTGTCACGAATTGAAGGTGTCCGAGTAGGGAGTGAACGTGAGCGACCTATTATTTGTCCGGCTCTTATTTGTCCTGACCATCACCGCCGCAGCGTTTTTCCTGAAGCCTATCGGCATCCTGAATCCTTGGCTGAACAGCGGGGTGGGGATCCTCGCCGGCCTTGGTGTCGTCTGCTTTGAAATCCGGCTGAAAGAAGTCAGCCTCAAGCGCCTGATCGGCGCGGCAGCCGGATCCACGCTGGGCATTCTCGGGGCATTCCTCGCTTCCCTGGTAATCTCGCGGGCCGCTTCCGCCGAGTACGCATTCGTGCCTTTCATCCAGGTCGGATTGTTGTTGTGGATGACCTATGTGGGTCTCATCGTAGGTGCGAACAAAGGCGAGATGCTGAACCTGTCGGCTCTGGGCGGGTTGTTCGGTGGTGAAAAAAGCGCAAAACATCAGTTCAAAATTCTCGATACCAGCGTCATCATCGACGGCCGCATTGCCGATATCGCCGAAACCGGTTTCCTGGATGGCACTTTGGTCATTCCGCAATTCGTTTTGCGGGAGCTTCAACTGGTGGCCGACTCGGCCGATTCCATGAAGCGCAACCGTGGCCGCCGCGGCCTGGACATCCTGCAGCGCATTCAGAAGATGGTGGAACTGAACGTCCAGATCCTCGAGGACGATTTCCCCAATGTCCGCGAAGTCGACATGAAGCTGATCGAACTGGCCAAGGTCTACGATTGCAAGATCGTAACCAACGATTTCAACCTGAACAAGGTGGCCCAGCTTCACGGCGTCGAGGTGCTGAACATCAACGAACTTGCCAATGCGCTGAAGCCCATCGTGCTGCCCGGTGAAGCCATGCGCGTCTTCATCCTCAAGGAAGGCAAAGAGTACAACCAGGGTGTGGCTTATCTGGACGACGGCACCATGGTGGTCGTGGACAACGCCAAGAAGATGATTTCGAAGACCATCGACATCACCGTCACCAGCGTCCTGCAGACCACCGCCGGGAAGATGATCTTCGGGCGCTTCGACGAACGCATCCACGGCGTCCACGAGAAGGCCCCTCATACGGAAAAGCGCGAACACAACTCGACGAAAGATCAGCATCATCCTGGTCAACCGGGCAGCGCGACCGCTGCCACTACTACATAACCAACAGCCATGAAAGTTGCCGTGATCTTGCCAGCGGCGGGTCTTGGTACCCGCATGGGGCGCACTCAGCCGGAATCGGCCGGCACCAGCCGGAAGCAGTTCATGCTGCTCGATGGGGCGCCCATATTGTTGCACACCATTCGAAAATTCCTTTCCTGCCCATCGGTGAGCGAGATTGTAGTTGCCCTGCGCGCCGAGGACATAGCCTGGGTGCGCGAACTTCTGGACAAAGAAGCCACCGCCAAGCCCGTGCGCCTTGTGGAAGGAGGGGATTCGCGGCAGCAGTCCGTGGAGAACGCCCTGGCGTCGTTGGCCCCTGACACCGACATTGTCGCCGTGCACGATGCGGTGCGCCCCTTCATTGACCGAGAAACCATCGAGAAGGTGATCGCGGAGGCTGCGCGCGCCGGCGCCGCCATCGTCGGCATCGTGCCGGTGGACACTGTGAAGCAGGTGCACCTCAATAAGGTTCGCGGCACGCTGGCCCGGGAACGGCTGATGCTGGCGCAGACGCCGCAGGTGTTCCGCTACGCCCTTCTCAAGCAGGCTTTCGAAAAGGCGCGCGAGGACGACTTCATCGGCACGGACGAATCCAGCCTGGTCGAGCGCCTCGATCAGGTAGAGGTCAATGTCGTGCCGGGCAGCGACCGCAACATCAAGATCACCAAACCGGGCGACATGGAACTGGCGCGGCTGTTTCTGGCCGGCGAGAAATCCGCTCGGGCATCGTCGTGAGCGAACTGCGCACAGGCACCGGCTGGGATGTGCACCGCACAGAAGCCGGGCGCCCGCTGATCCTGGGAGGCGTCGTCGTGCCGTCCGAATTCGGCTTCGCCGGACACTCGGACGCAGACGTTCTCTCCCATGCCATTACGGACGCTCTATTGGGCGCCGCCGCGCTCGGCGACATCGGCATGCATTTCCCGGACACCGACGCCAGGTGGAAGGGCGCCGACAGTCAGGTCTTCTTGCGGCATGCCCGGAAACTGCTGCGCGAGGCGGGCTACGAGGTTGTCAACATCGATTCGACGGTCATCCTGGAACGGCCGAAGCTCAAGGACTTCCGCCTCGCCATCCGCGAAAAGCTCGCCGAAACGCTGGGGCTCGCGCTCGACCGTGTGTCGGTGAAATTCAAGACCGCGGAGAAGTTGGGCCCCGTGGGCGAAGGCCGCTCCGCCGAGGCCCAGGCGATAGCCACAATCTGTAAGACGTAGGACGGCGAACAGCCCTACTTTACCCCGCTCTTCTCGCGCAAGGCCAGGAACTCGTCTCCCGGCAGCCAGGTGGGCAGCTTTTCCTGATTGGCGACGGTGGTCCCGATCAGGAAGCCAAATCGTGCGACGTTCTCCACCCCGGTGAAGTCCCAGCCTTCTTGGAACTCGTCCGACGGCTGGTGGTAGGTGCTCTCGGCTTGTTTGGGGGGCTTGTTCACGTACTCCCCGCCCTGGCCGATCGAGAACGCCGGCACACCGATCTTCGCCATGGAGAAATGGTCCGAGCGGTAAAAGCTGCCGTATTCGTTGTGAGTTTCCGGCTTGATCGCATAGCCCATCCGATGCGCGGATTCCTCTACTATGTTCCAGACGGTGGTGCGCTCGGCACCGCCGGCTGAGACGTCCCTGGTCATGCCGGCCGGCAGGTAGCTGTCGAAATTGAGCGCCAGCGCGGTCCAGCCCGGCGGGAAATACGGATGAGCGGCATAGTATTCCGATCCTCGCAGACCGCCCTCTTCTCCCGTGAAGGCGATAAACAGCGCCGAGCGGCGCGGCTTCCGCTCCAGCGCGCCCCAGGCTCTCGCCATCTCCAACACAACGGCGCAGCCGGTGGCGTTATCCACGGCGCCGTTGTAGATCTTGTCGCCCTTCACCGCCGGTCCTATGCCCAGGTGATCCCAGTGCGCGCCGAAAACGACGGCCTGGTCTTTGAGCACCGGATCGCTGCCCGGAATCACCGCCACCACGTTGTTCGTGTTGATCTGGCGCACCTTGGACGGCACGCGGCCGCGCAAGCGAATGCCGAGCGGGATGGCACGGAATCCGCGCGTGTTCGACGCCTTCAACAGCGCTTCCACCGTATGCCCGCTGGGCGCCAGCAATTTCGCCGCCGCCTCCGAAGTCACCCACCCGGCGAACGCCAGCGCGGGTGCTCCCGGCGCAAGTGCGACGTAGGGCTGCTCGCGCGCCCAGGAACTCCGCACCACGTTCCAGCCGTAGCCGGCGGTAGGCGTTGTGTGGATGATGATGACTGCCGCGGCTCCGCGCCGGTCCGCCTCTTCATACTTGTAGGTCCAGCGGCCGTAATAGGTGAGCGAGCGCCCGCCGAAAAATTTCGGATCGGTGGAATCCGGCTCGTTGGTGAACAGCACCACGGCCTTGCCGCGCACGTCCACGCCTTTGTAGTCGTCCCAACCGAATTCCGGGGCGGTGATGCCATGGCCCACGAAGATGGCCGGGGTGTCGAACTCTGCAAGCGGCTGCTGCTTTTCGCTGCCGCCGACGAATTCGTCGAGCCAGCGGAAGGCCACCGCGCGCCCCTTGGACACGGCGCTGAGAGTCACGCCCGAGGTGGGCTCAATGCCCACCAGCGGCACGCGTTGGAAGTAAGTGCCGTTGTCGCCCGCCGGCAGGGCGCCGGCGATCGCGAACTGCGACGCCAGGTACTCGGTAGCTACCGCTTCGCCGCGAGTGCCGATGCCGCGGCCCTCCATGACGTCGCTCGACAAGAACTTCGTGTACGCGCGGATACGAGTGCCGCTTATGCTGCTGATCTGCGCGGAAAGAACTCCCGCCACGAAAAGCCAAAGAAAACGTCCCATCACTTTGAGTTTACACAGCCAGCCCTCTGCTGCTCACCTCGTACTGCTAGACTCTTGGGGAAGAGGACTTGAGAGATGCGAATCGGAAAAGCTGTCATCACTGCCGCGAGTCCGAAGCAGCGGACTCTGCCGTTACAGTGCCTGATCGACCGCGATGGCCGGGAGAAGTCGGTTCTCGGGATTCTTGTCGAGGAAGCCCTGCGCGCGGGCGTCGAGGACGTCGGTGTCGTGGTGGCCCCGGGCGACGAGCAGGCTTACGCACGCGTCGTCGGCGATCACGCCGGCCGCCTGCACTTCATCCAGCAGCGCGAACCGCTCGGCTATGCACACGCTGTTTATTGCGCGCGCGAATTCGTGGGCGAGGATTCGTTCCTGCACCTGGTGGGTGACCATATTGCCGTGAGCACCGTCGAGAAGGGCTGCGCACAGCAGTTGGTGGAGACCGCCGAAGCGCAGGAATCGAGCGTCTCCGCCGTGCAGCCGACGCGCGAAACTCTCCTGGTCCGCTACGGCACCGTCGGCGGGCAACGTGTTGCCGGGCGCGACGGACTCTACCGCATCGAGACAGTGATCGAGAAGCCGACGCCTACTGAAGCCGAGCAGCGCCTGGTGGTCAGCGGGCTGCGCGCCGGCCACTATCTGTGCTTCTTCGGCATGCACGTGCTCTCGTCGAGCGTTTTCCGCGTCCTCGAAAAACTCCCCGGCGCGGACGGCTGGCGCAGCGTGGTCTTCTCTCAGGCTTTGGCGGGACTCGCCGCGCAGGAGCAGTACCTGGCCCTGGAGATTGCCGGCCGGCGCTACGATGTTGGCGCGCGCTACGGCCTGCTAACAGCGCAGATGGCCCTGGCACTGAGCGGCGCCGATCGCGACGCCGTTCTCACCGAACTGCTGGAACTGCTGGCCGTGCGGGCACGGGGCAGCGCGGGGAAGTAGGCTGCCATGAGCGAACTCATACGCATCATCACGTCCACCGACCCGAGCGTGCGCGACCGTTCCCTGGATGCCTTCTGCCGGGAGGCGACGCTCGACCAGGTGATGACCGAATGCGAGGCACTCGACCGCTTCCGCCGCCAGACCTCCAACCTTTACGAGCGCGTGCGGGCGCTGTTTTTCCTTTACGCCATCTACCGTTTCCACCTGCCCGGAAAAGAGGGCGCCGCGCCGGGCGGCAAGATCCCCTTCGCGGGTCACGCCGCTCTGCTGCGCCGCCGTTTTGAAGAAGCCGTGGACGCCTTCCTGGAGGCGCAGCACGAGCAGGGCCCCAACGCGGCGCTGTTCAGCGCGCTCGCCGGCGGCTATCACCGGCTGGGCTTCCAGACGCTTGCCGGGCAGGTGCGCCGCAGTGTGCGGTCCGTGGCGGGCAACCAATGGATGTTCCGCGTGGGCCATCCGGCGGATCATCCCCTGCGGATTCGGAAAGAACTGCTCCACCGGCCCTCGCCCGACGCGTTGTTTCCCGTCCTGCGTGAGACTACCCCCGTGCGCATGGACCTGACGCACAGCGGCTGGAGCGACATTTTCTTTCTCGGCATGGATTTTCCCGAAGGGGCGCGCGTTCTGAACGTGTCCATCGACCTGGCCGTGCACGGCGCTAACGGCGGGCCGAAGCCGCCGGTGGAGGCCTGGGTCCGTGTGACCGATCAGCCCGTTCTGCGCCTTGCCAGCATCGATCTGGGCGCGAGCACTGAAATCACGACGATCGCCGAGGTCTTCGACTTCGCGCGCGATTACCTGGGACTGCTGAAGGCCGCGGTCATCGCCAGCGGCATCGTCCCGAGTGGCATGGAAGGCGCTTCCCAACCTTTGTCGCAGTTACTCGAACAGCTTACCGGCGCGCCTGGCCACGGAATCGAAGTTGTCAGCAAGGTGAACGACATTCCCAAGGGCTCGCGCCTGGCTGTCTCCACCACGTTGCTGGGCTGCCTCATCTCGGCCATGATGCGCGCCACTGGCCAGACACGAGCGCTCACCGGGCCGCTCTCTGAGACTGACCGGCGTTTGGTCGCTGCGCGCGCCATTCTGGGCGAGTGGCTGGGAGGTTCAGGTGGCGGCTGGCAGGACTCGGGCGGCCTGTGGCCTTCGCTCAAGCTGATCTATGGCGTGAAGGCGGAGCCTGGCGACGCCGAGTTCGGCATCAGCCGCGGATGCCTGCTCCCGCGCCACCATGTATTCGGGCCCGACGAAGTCGCACCCGGATCTCGCCGGGCCCTGGAGCAAAGCCTCGTACTGGTTCACGGCGGTATGGCGCAGGATGTCGGGCCCGTTCTCGAGATGGTCACCGAGAAGTACCTGCTGCGTTCGGAAGCCGAGTGGCAGGGTCGCCAGGGAGCCATGCGCATCCTGGATGAAGTGACCGCCTGCCTGAAAGCCGGCGATGTGCGCGCCATCGGCGCGGCTACGCAGCGGAATTTCGATGGCCCCATCCAGGCCATCATTCCCTGGGTCAACAACCTTTACACGCAGACGCTGATCAACCGCGTGCGCAGCGAGTTCGGCTCCGACTTCTGGGGATTCTGGATGCTAGGCGGCATGTCCGGCGGCGGGATGGGTTTCATCTTCGACCCGGCGCGGCGAGAACGAGCCGTCGACCGGCTACAGGCCATCATGAGCGAAACCAAGAGCGCCTTGGAAAGCGCCGTGCCGTTCGCCATGGACCCGGTAGTGTATGACTTCGCCGTGAACGAGCGCGGTTCTTTTGCGGAACTGCGCACGGGCGAAGACGCGCTGATGCCTCCCGGATACTACGCGCAGACGCTACCCGGCCTATTGCGGACTGAGCCCCGCCTGCTCACCCCGTTCCGTCGCGCCGAGATGGCCGACTTCAGCGAGGCGTGCCGCCGCCAGCCGGAGCTGTCCGGGATGGTGGAGACGCTGTTCGACCGCTTGCTGCCGCGCCACGCGCAACAATGCAAGGAGCGTGCCGCGAGCCTGGATGCCCTGCTCGATGAGCACGGCTTCGACCGCGTGGAACACGAACAGATCCGCGCCGATATGCGGAGCGGGCGCATCGGCCTGGCGCGGAACCGGTTGCCCGCCAGCGCCCAGATCGAGGATGTCCAGCCTGGCGACGTCGTGGATGTGACGCACGGGCTGGAGGCGAAGTACCGTGCCCTGGGTGAACGTGCGCTCTCGGATGGGGCCGTGGCCGTGGTATCGCTCGCCGGAGGCGCCGGCAGCCGCTGGACCAAAGGCGCAGGCGTGGTGAAGGCGATCAATCCGTTCGCCAAGCTGGGCGGCCGCCACCGCAGCTTCCTGGAAGTGCATCTGGCCAAAAGCCGCCGTGCGTCGCGCCTCGCGGGGTGCGACATCCCGCACGTCATCACCACCAGCTACCTGACGCACCAGGCCATCGAGAGTTATCTGGCGGCCAACGGTAACTACGGCTACCGCGCCCCGCTGATGCTGTCACCGGGCCGCGGCATCGGTCTTCGGCTGGTTCCTATGGTGCGGGACCTGCGGTTCGCCTGGGAGGAAACCGCGCAGCAGCTTCTCGACGAGCGCGCCCAGAAGGTCCGCGAGAGCCTGCATGCCAGCCTGATCGGCTGGGCCGAGCGGGCGGGGGAGGGAAGCGACTACACCGACAACCTGCCCATGCAGTGCCTCCACCCTGTGGGGCACTGGTACGAAGTGCCGAACCTGCTGCGCAACGGCGTACTGCGGGAACTGTTCCGCCTGTCGCCGAACCTGCGGTACCTGATGGTGCACAACCTCGACACTTTGGGCGTCTCGCTGGATGCGTGCATTCTCGGCTTGCACATCGCGAGCGGCGCCGCGTTGACTACCGAGGTGATCCACCGTGTCTCGGACGACCGGGGCGGCGGGCTGGCCCGCGTGAACGGCCGCGTGCGGCTGGTGGAGGGCCTGGCGCTGCCGGATGAGTGCGTCGAGTTCAACCTGTCCTTTTACAACTCGAGCACCACCTGGATGGACATCGATAAGTTCCTGGACGTGTTCGGGCTCACGCGCGCCGATCTGGATGACGAGGAGAAAGTCGCCAACTCCGTCCGCGCGCTCGCCGCGCGTATGCCCACTTACATCACGCTGAAGGACGTGAAGAAGCGCTGGGGCAAGGGACAGGAAGATATCTACCCGGTTGCCCAGTTCGAGAAGCTTTGGGGCGATATGACCGCACTGGCCGGCGTGGATTGCCGCTTTGTCGTCGTGCCGCGCGAACGCGGCCAGCAATTGAAGGAACCGGCGCAACTGGACGGCTGGCTGAGAGACGGATCGGCCGCCTACGTCGAGTCTTTATGCGAGTGGCCGGATTAAGGATTTCCCCACCGGCGGTGTAGTTCGGCCGCGAAAGCCTCCGGGTCCTCCACTTCGAGCAGCACCGGCGGGCCCGCGGCCTTGGGCGGGATCAGCACCAACCGCGTCGCATCGGCGCGGTACATGCGGACCTTCGCGCCGCTCGCCACCTTATACCAGCCCGAGTGATAGTGCGCGTTAGAGAAGCCGTTGGTGCGCGCAGTGATGTGCCACTCCGGGTCCCGTCTTACATCGACAACGCGGATGCCGCTCACGTCGGCATCCGCGGCATGGAGAGTGAACGCGTAAAAACGGTCGTGGATGGCGAGCGCGTCATCGCTCAGCGTGAATTTGGGAGGCCCCGGCGAGTACGTCATCGCGGCGGCGACCAGGGCCAGAACTGCGGCGCCCACGCCGAGTCCGATCCACATGCCGGTCCGTGAAACCGGCCCGATCGTGGTGGGCGCCGCGGGCCGTTCCAGCAAGGGCACTTCGGAGCGAACCGCGGCCAGGAAGCCGTCCGCGTCATCGGGACTGAGGAGGATGGTCTTCGTTCCCGTGAGGAGGATCACGGGACGCTGGCGCGCCGTGACGTACCAGGTGCAGTTGCCGAGTCTGGAAGTACGAAACAAGCCGTAGTAGCCGAACAATCCACCGCTGCCCCAGAGCCGGAAGCAGCCCTTAAGGTCGTCGCAGCCGGCCACCCGGATCTCTCGCGCGCCTTCAAGCGAAATCTCGACATCTTTCAGCAAGCGCTTGACCGTAATGGTCCTGTTCGCAATGACGTAGCCTCGCGGCGAGAGCCCGTAAGAGACCAGGAGCGCGATCAACGCTACACCACCCACCAGGACGTTCCGGGAGACAAGCGCGACTCCCAAGATCAGAACGCAGGCCATCGCAGAAATGATTCTGGCCGTGCGGTCGTAGGATGCCGGGAACCAGGTGCCGGGCATGACTCAAAGGCTACCACGCAGGCCGAGCGCGTCGGCACGGGCCTGCATGGCGCTCACGCAGAACGCGATGTGCTCGTTCAGGTCGACGCCCAGTGCGGCCGCTCCCTGGATGATGTCTTCCCGATTCACCGAACGGGCGAAGGCTTTGTCCTTCATCTTCTTGCGCACGCTCTTGGCCTCCACCTCGAAAATGCTTTTGTTCGGTTTCACCAGCGCGACGGCGGTGAGGAAGCCGGCCAGCTCGTCGCAAGCGAACAGCGCCTTTTCGAGCGGAGATTCGCGAGTGACGCCGCTATAGGAGGCGTGAGAGAGGACGGCGCGGCGGATCTCCGGCTCCACGCCCTTTTCGATCAGAATGGCCTCGCCCTTGACAGCGTGGTCGGGCGCTTCCGGGTAGATCTCGTAATCGAAATCATGGAGCAGCGCCGTGGCGGCCCACTGCTCCTCATTTCCTCCGAACTTGCGGGCGTAAGCCGCTACGCAAGCCTCGACGGCCAGCGCGTGCTTACGCAGGTTCTCGCTCTTGGTGTATTCGCAAAGGATGGACCAGGCATTCTCGCGCGTCATAAACAGCCATCATAGCCAAGCCCGCGATTGTGTGTTACATTGATAAAGAATCCCGGTGGGCCTGTGGCGCAGTTGGGAGCGCGCTTCCATGGCATGGAAGAGGTCGTGAG
>CAZLOS010000174.1:0-10541 GCA_964561215.1 uncultured Solibacteraceae bacterium
GGCATTGGGTGGGCGAGAAGGACCCGTGGCTGCAAGGTTATTGGTTCTGGGATTGGTCCGACCAGCGCCAGCAGATCGAATCCATCGACGTCGAACGGAAGATCCTGGCGGTGAAGCCGCCCTATCACGTATACGGCTATCGAAAAGGGCAGTGGTACTACGCGTTCAACATGCTGTCGGAGTTGGACGCCCCCGGGGAATACTATCTGGATCGCGAGACCGGGATCCTATACGTCTGGCCGCCGACATACCTGGGCCCCGGCAAGACCATCGTTTCCGTTCTCGAAAACCTGGTGGTGATGAAGGATGTTTCGAACGTAGTGCTCAGCGGTTTCACGTTCGAGGCGGCACGCGGTACGGCGGTTCAGGTGGAAGGAGGATCGCGCGTTCTGGTGGAACGGTCGGTGATGCGCAACCTGGGCGGATACGGTGCGGAACTCTCCGGGTTGGGCCATGGCGTTGCCGGATGCGAAATCTACCAGACCGGCAAGGGCGGCATCGCACTGAAAGGAGGCGATCGCAAGTCGCTCCAGCCCGGCGGGCTGTTCGCGGAGAACAACCACATACACCATTACGGGCGGGTGTGCCGGATGTATCATCCGGGAATCTCGTTGTACGGGGTGGGCAATCGCGCGGCGAACAATCTGATCCACTCCGCGCCCCACATGGCCATCTATTTCTCGGGTAACGAGCACATCATCGAATACAACGAAATCCACCACGTCTCGTTCGAGTCGAACGACGCCGGAGCCATCTATGCGGGCCGCGACTGGACCATGCGCGGCAACGTCATCCGCCACAATTACCTGCACGACATTACGGGTTTCGAAAACCGCGGATGCGTGGGCGTCTACCTGGACGACATGTTCGCGTCGGCGGCGATCTACGGGAACGTCTTCCGGAATGTGACCCGTGCGGCGTTCATCGGCGGCGGTCGCGACTGCACCGTGGAGAACAACATCTTCATCGATTGCAAGCCGTCGCTGCACGTAGACGCACGCGCGATGGGCTGGGCCGGCTACCACGCCGACGACTGGGTCAAGGAAGGCCGCGAAAAGGGCACGCTCCTGGGCATCGCTTACAAAGATGCGCCCTATGCAGCGAGATATCCGAAGCTACCGTCGATCCTCGACGACGAGCCCAAAACCCCCAAAGGCAACGTGATAGCCCGCAACATTTCAGTTGGCGGCCGGTGGGACGAGATCGAGAAGAAGGCACGCCCGTACCTGACCTTCGAAAGCAATCTGCTCGGTCAAGATCCCGGCTTCGTAAACGCGGCGGGCGGCGACTACCGGCTCAGGAGTGATTCACCGGCCTTCAAGCTTGGCTTCAAACCCATTCCGATGGAACGGATCGGCCTTTTCAACGGTGGTTTCAAAAACGATCCCACGGTGCGCGCTGCACTGGCGCGCGCCGGCGCCGCGCCGCTGGGGTTGGCGCGAGAGGCTCGGCTGCAGAAGGACTATGGCGCCGCCGACCGCTACTTCCGGAAAGCCGATTCAGATGCGGACATGCGCATCGAATGGGGCAATGCGCTGATGGAAGCGGGCCGGTACGATGCCGCGCGGCGTGTGTGGCGGCGCGTAACGGAAGACCCGCAGGCTCGGCCGGAGCGGCGTAGCGTGGCGCAGATGCAGATCGCCCGCAGCCTCGCCTTCGAACAGCGTTACGGGGAAGGCATCGCGGCCTACGCCAAGGTGAAGGCCATTGCCGGAATTCCGCCGCACCACATCTGGGAAGCGGAGGGAGGCGCGAAAGAACTCGAACGGTTGAAGGCGGGATTACCTGCCCGCGACCCGCAGTCGAGTCGTACCAGGCTGGCGCCATTGCCTCAGCCCGGCAAGACCGTTTTCGTCAGCCCCAATGGATCCGACGAGAACGAAGGCACGCAGGAGCGGCCGCTGGCGAGCTTTGCACGTGCGCTGGACGAGGTGCGCCGGATCAAGCGAGCGGGGCTTCCGAAGGGTGGAGTCAGGGTTGAGTTCGCGGGCGGAGTCTATCCGCTTCCGGCGGGTGTGAAGATCGGAGAGGATGTGTCCGGGACGCGCGAGGCACCGGTTGTGTTCACTGCCGCCGCGGGCGGACGGCCGGTGTTTCGCGCGGGCGTCAGGATCGAGGGATTCGAGCCGGTCACGGACCCCCGAATCCTCGCAAGGCTGCCTGAGGAAGGCCGGGGGAAGACGCTGCAGGTCGACCTAAGGAAGCGGGGTATCACGCAGTACGGCACGCTCGGCACACGCGGAGTGGGCGTGACGAATGGTAGCAACGCCTCGATGGAGTTGTACTTCAACGGACATCCCATGACGCCGGCGCGCTGGCCGAACGAGGGCTTCGTTCGCACGGGCAAGGTGCTTGATACCGGCGTGGCGGCAGAGGGCAGGACGGGCCGCTTCGTGTTCGATTCTCCGCGCATCGATCGGTGGAAGACCGGCCGCGAAGCCATGCTCTACGGTTACTGGGTTTACGACTGGGCGGACGTCACGGTGGGCGTGGCGCGAATCGATCCCGTTGCAAGAGAGATTCAGACCGCGCAAGGCACCAGCTACGGGTTCAAGCAAGGTCAGCCCTTTCGCGTGTTCAACCTTCTGGAAGAGATTGACGCTCCTGGCGAGTGGTACCTGGATCGTGCCGCGGGCATCCTGTACTTCTATCCGCCGGACGATCCGGCGCAGGCAGTAATCGAATTGTCCATGCTCGAAGAGCCGCTGGTGCGGTTCTCGGGCGCGTCGCACGTCACGCTGAAGGGGCTCACGTTCGACCTGGGCCGGGGCGACGGACTGGTGATGAAGGGGGGCGAAGCCAACCGCATCCTGGCTTGCACGCTGCGGCGATTGGGCGGCACCGGCATTACGGTAGATGGCGGAACGGGCCACGTAATCATGGCTTCAAATCTGCACACCTTGGGACGCGGCGGCGTCAGCGTGACCGGCGGCGATCGCAAGACACTCACGCCGGCCGGACACGTCGTGGAGAACTGCCATGTTTACGATTTCTCGCGCATCGACCGCACTTACACGCCGGCCGTCTACCTGGAGGGCGTTGGCATACGCGTCGCGCACAATCGATTCCACGACACCCCCGCACACGGCATGCGCATCGAGGGCAACGATCATTTGATTGAGTTCAACGAAGTGTACGACGTCGTGCGCGAGACCGACGACCAGGGCGGCATCGACATGTTCTATAACCCCACTTACCGCGGCACGGTGATCCGTTACAACTACTGGCACGACATTGCCAACGGAGAACCTTGCGGGCAGGCGGGCATTCGCCTGGACGACGCCATCAGCGGCACGCTGGTGTACGGGAATGTCTTCCACCGCGCCTCCGGCGCGAATTTCGGCGGCGTACAGATCCACGGCGGGAAAGACAACTGGATCGAGAACAATCTGTTTGTCGATAACCCGTACGCTATCAGCCTTTCGCAGTGGTCCGACAAGCGCTGGGGTGAGTTCCTCGCGACCGAAGCCGTCAAGGGATTCATCAATGCAGTGAAGATCTCCGAGCCACCTTACAGCACGAAGTATCCAGACCTGGCGCGGATCAAGGAGAGCCCGTACGTCAACAGGATCTGGCGCAACCTGTCGGTGAATAGCGTAAGATTCCTGGCGCACGAACGGGTGAAGCAGGATCAACTGGACAATGTCATCACGCGCATCGATCCCGGTTTCCTCGACATGGCCTCGGGCAATCTGGGATGGAAGGCCGGCGCGGCGGGGCCCCGGTCCTCGAGCTTCCGTCCCATTCCATTCGAAGAGATCGGGCTGTACACGGACGAACTGCGCCCGGTACTTGACAGTTCAGCGGATGGGGCCCGTGTGAGCAGTGGCAGGTAAGCGGCAGCTAGCCTTACCAAGGAGGCCGCTCGATATGCGGGGACCTGGATGTTCCTAGGAGCTTGTTGCAAGACTCGCCCAGAACACGACACCTCTGAAATGTTTTAGTCGTCTATATTGCATGCGCGGCAACGACGATCAATGGCAATCGGGAATGTTCAGCTACGTGTCCCTGGAGGATCGGATTCCAGCCAACCACCCCCTGCGCGGCGTGCGGAAGCTGGCAGATGCGGTGCTGGCCGAGATGTCGAAGGACTTCGACGGCATGTACGCGAAGGTGGGCCGGCCGTCGATTCCGCCGGAGAGGCTGTTGCGGGCGTTGCTGCTGCAGGTCTTTTATCCGGTCCGGAGCGAGCGCCTGCTGATGGAACAACTCGATTACAACCTGCTGTTCCGGTGGTTTGTGGGCCTGGAGATTGACGAGCCGGTTTGGAACCACGCGGTCTTCAGCAAGAATCGGGACCGGTTGCTCAATCAAGAAGTGGCGCAGCAGTTCTTCGCCAAGGTGAAGGCAAAGGCGCAGGGGCTGATGAGCGACGAGCACTTCACCGTGGACGTCACGCTGATCGAGGCGTGGGCGAGTCACAAGAGCTTCCAGCCGAAGGACAGCGAAGGTAAACCGGGGAGCGGGATGCGGCCTTGCTGATGTTGCACGACATGCGGAAGCAGTGCGGCAAACGCATCACGGTGGGAGCAGATAAGGCTTACGACGCCAAGGATTTCGTCTCTACTGTCAGAGGGTTGCGGGTCACGCCCCACGTGAACCGGAACACGAAGAACCGGCGCAGCGCCATTGATAGCCGAACCACCCGGCATCCCGGCTACGCGATCAGCCTGAGCAAGCGCTGGCTGGTGGAGAAACCGTTTGGGTGGCTGAAGCAAATCGGGCCGCTGAAAAAGGTGAAGTTGAGGGGACTCGCCAACGGGGATTGGCTATTCGTCTTCAGTTGTGCGGCCTTCAACCTCTTCCGCATACCGAAACTGCGGGAGCAGTGTGCTTGAGCGCCGACCGGGCGCTCTCCGCCGCCTCAATGCGGCGGATAAAGAGGGCGTCAACGCGCTGGCATTACCCATTTTCAGATTGAAATAAAGTTACAGAGAGGGTTCCGGCAACTCAAGAACGCGGTTTTTCAACAAGCTCCTGGATTCAACAAAAACGCTCTCAGCGCCCCTTGGAATCCGGTTTCCAACCGTAAGCGGCCAGCATGATCTCAAACAGTCTGGTGTTGGGGAAGAATCCTCGGACCCGCTCGGCTCCAGGTCCTTGCGCAGCAACCACTACCTCTTCGCCGGTGTGCCCGCCGAGGACGCGGATAGGCACTTTCGGCGAAGCGAGCGCTTCTTTCGAGGCGCTGGCCGGCGGCACCAGGACGTCGCCCTTATTTCCTCCTCGAAGACGCGTGTCGAACGAATGGTCCGCGGCGAAGATCACCAACGTGTTCTTGCCCACCGTGCGAGCGGTCCGCTCAATGATGCGATCGAGGAGCAGGAACCGGTCCAGGCCTTCCCTCAGGTTGCTGGTGTGCGCGTCGACTTCAACCATCAGGAAGTACCCTTTTCTGTTGCGCGACAGCGTCCCGATCGCATGCTCCACCGCGGCGGCGACATCGAATGGGGCCTGCTCGATCAGCACCACTGCTCGTCCAGAAGTTGTTTTGAACTCATCAACCGTTGTCAGGACCACGTACCCACGGTTCTTCAGGCCAGCGGAGGCGTCGGCACCGGCCGCCTTATCGGCCTCCGCCAGGACGTTCTTTCCTCCTCCGATCAGCACGTCCACTCCGTCCCCGTAAGGAGGCTTGAGAAGCTGAGCGAAGATCTCACCCGCTTTCGAGCGGCTGTTGGAGTGCGCATAGCACGCCGCCGGAGTAGCGCCGGTGACTCGATCCGTGCTGATGACACCCGTGGAGAGGCCCCGCTGTTCGGCGTACTCCAGGATGGTCTTCAGTGTCTCGCCGTCCTTCTTGCCACGGATGGCCGTGGCCGACTGTGAAAGCACCCCGTTCTCCGTCTTTTGCCCCGTGACGATGGCCGTCATGCCGGCCGCCGAATCGGACACCCAGGCGGACGCCGGGGATGTGTCCATCAATCCGACATATGGCATCTTCTGTATGAACAGCGACTGGGGCGAACCCTTATAGGCCGCGGCCGCGTTAATTACGGGTACGCCGGCGGCATCTCCAAGAAAAAGGATCACGTTCTTCGCCTTCGGCGCGGCGGCCAGGGTTGTGGCCAGACAAATGGAAAACGCAAGGGCACGAACTGTCATAAGTGACAGTTTCTCATACGGGACCATCTCGCCATGTTCGGACTATGGCCTGCCACGCCGTAGTGCGGAACATGGTATTTATTCAAGCCTGTTGTTACCGTCCCTTGCGCGGCCCTGCAGCGATGCTGGTATAGACTTTACGCGCTTTCCGGATGTCCGCGATGAGAGCATCGCGGTCCCTTCGCAGAACAGCTTCCGCGACGCCATCGCTTCCGGCAGGCTGGGCCAGAATGGGAATCTGGTCGGGGGCGAGGCGGGCTTCAAGGTCGTCAAGGCGGGCGATCCAGCCCCGCGCCATGGCCTGAGCCAGTGGCCCTTGTGCCAGCGCCGGCGCATTCTTCAGCGTAAGATAGACCGGCGCCGAATGCGCGAGCGACTTATTGGAGAAAGAACTTGTTTCATCCAACCGTCTGCCACGGGAGCGAATCGCCAGCCAACAGCTCTGACGTGCTTGATACGGGAGGCGGAAGCTGATCTCACCGGCATTGTTCAAGCGGGGGAAGCTCCCGGCCAGCTGGCCGTTTTCGATCAGTTCCAGCCTATCCACTCTGTCGCGCTTCGGATCGAACCGAACGCGCCCCTCGATCGTCACCGTTCCCGCGCGCTCCAGGAGGACCGCTTCGCCCATCTCCTTGCCGGCCACGCGGAAATCAAGGATGGGCCCATTGGTCACGAAGGTTCGCCCGCGCCTGACACCCGCCCGCCAGGCTTCATAGGTTAACGGGCCGTCCACGCGGGTGTAGAACCGTTCGCGGCCCGGCAGGGAGGCCAGGCAGGGATAGTCCGTTCCCGCCGTAGGTATCAAACGAAAGCCAGTGTTCAGGATCTCGTACCACGCCCACCACTCCTCGTCTCCCTGCTGCAGGATTTCCAGTATGTCCAGCAGTCCCGCCGGCAGATCGACAGCGAGGCCATACGGCGCGCCCAACCACGTCCCGCGATGTGCATAGCCGCTCAAGGCGCCGCGCCGCCGCGCTTCTCCGAAGAACCTGGAATAGACGAGGTATTCGGATCGGAAGTCAATGGGGGCATCTCCGCCCAGGATGAAGCTATGCCCTCGAAAGTAAGTTCGCGGATTCTCCTGTCCGGCGGCCAGCAGGTAGCCGCCTTCCTGGTAAGAGCCGGCTTTGCCGAAGGCGTATTGCAGGGTGTTGTGCGATACCCGCGAGTTTCCCCACTGCAGCAGATTCGCGACGTGTACGTCTTCGGCCTGCATCCATTTAGAAAGGATCGGGTTGAGGCCCTCCACCGGCCGGGCGATGTGCAGGTGGTCGTCCGAACTGTACCAGCCTTGTTGCGGGAGATCGATCCAACGGGTGAGTTCCACGACAACTCGCGTGCGCTCGCCTGGCGCGATTCGCACCTCGCGCTCCTCGACGTGGTATTCAGGGCCCTTGTGGATCGTGAGCCTGTAGGCTCCGGGTGGCAGTGCGGAAAATGTTGAGTTTCCGGTGCTGTAGAACTCCGTTCTCTTCGTGTACGGGTTTTTGAGCGGCTTCGTCAGCTTACCGAGGGCCTCGGCCAGCGTCATGCGCGCGGCCTCGGCACGGTCCAGGCAGTCACCGTTGGCCGGGGACGCGTCGTCCGCCACTTGTCCGTTCTGTTCCCTGTCGAGCAGTTCGACGCGGGCGGGCGTGGGTGGACCGCCGATTCCGTCAAGAACAACGAGTTCCAAGATCCCCGGTCCGCGAGTTTGGTAGCCGGCGGCAAGGAGCAGGACCAGAAACACAATCGTGATCGAGGATCTGCGAGCGGAAACTCCCCATCGTATCTTCATCGGAAATCACGCACCCTTTCCGCAAAGATGTCCGGTCTTGTGTCCGGTATGGCCGCAGTATAGACCCCTGGCACTCACATTTGTCAAACCCGGCCGCACCCGCCGCGCCTCAGCACCGCGAAGTTAGCTACACTCTGCCAAGAGGCGGATCAGGCAGGGGAGCATTCAGTGAATCGCGAACAAAAGAGTACAGGAGGACGCGGCAGGATGTCGTACATCCCTGCAACAGTCTCTTTGGACTACCTCCTGCCCGCGACAGTTGGTACTACCATCTACGGCCCTTCCGAGCGGGGACGTGATGGCGGCGGCCGGTTATGCAGTCGGACATCTGGCTCATGAAACGGCCCTGATCGTGGCCAACTCCTCGGTGGCCATTGGCGGCTTACTCAGCGCGGCAACAACCTCGCCACCTCACTGGCCACCTGCCTGGCGAGGATTTCGCGCCCTTTTTCGTTGAAATGCACACCATCCTGAGCATGGTATTCCGGATGGTCCTTTATGGCCGCAAACAGATCATCCACTGGAATCTTCTCCCGCCCTACAATGGCGGCGGCCAGTTCATTGCGCCGTCGTACCCGCGCGGTTACAGGATCCACCTGCTCCAGATTGTTGCGAACGCGAACGTCCGTGGTGTTGGCCCAAATGAGTCTTGCACTCGGTGCATGGCGACGCAACGTGGCAATCAGATCGGGGAATGCCGCCGCGTACTCCTCTTCTGTGTACTCTCGGCCGTGCAAGCCGTTGTTGAAGTGGATCAGGTCAAACCTGATCTGCTTGAGCACCAACGCGACCTCATCCAGCAGTGCCGGGTCGCCCAGGCTCTTGGAGGTGGTCAGTCGTCCGACGTAAGCTTTTCCCTTCAAGTTAGCTTCTACGTTTGCGTAGTAACCCCGGGTGATGGAGTCGCCGATGAGCAGCACCCGCGGCAAGTCGTGATCGTTGCCGTTCGGCAACCATGCATCCAGCCACTCGATGTTTTCACGCTTCACCTCTGCGGCGGACACCACAAACGCCAGCATGACGAATAATAAAAAAGTCCTCATATGGCAATCCTTGGTTCTTTTGTGTCTCACGACGTCGTGCCGGTCTGCCACTGCTTCCATTACTTGACTACCACCCAGGTTGCCACAATGGGGGAGAAGAGGCCACCGCGGTTTCCCGCCCAGCCAGGAGACCACAGTTTCAGGGCCCAATCATGAATCGTCTGCTTTGGGGATTCAAACCCCGGTGGAAGGAATGTCAAGCCGTGCCGAACTAATAGACTCTTTGAAACGGACTGAATCCGATTCTCCGCAGAGCGGATGTGGTGCTGGCTATCTCAGCCGACTGTAGTGGGCCGACGAGCACGCGGTAGGCGCTGGTGTCCTTGCCGGCCACGATCTGTCCTTTGAAACCCCTCCGCACCAGTTCCGCCGAGACACAATCAGCCACGCCGCGTCCTGCCTCCGCTACTTGCAGGAATCTCTGTCCCGACTTGGGTTCCAGCGAGAGGCGTTGCACGAATCCACGTGCATGCGCCGCGCGGGCCTGCGGCCCAGGGGATTCCCAATCTTCGCTTGGTGGGGGAGGCAATTCCACAAACGACGCACCTGATGTTTTGGGGCGAGCCTGTGTGGCCAGGTGGGAGAGAACTCCGTCTTGCGATTCGCTCTCAGGGCTCTTGACTGACGGCGAGCCTCCGCCGCGGTTGAGTGTCCTACCACCCACGTACCCCAGGCTCATGGCGAGACCTGCGACGACTACCGCCACGAACGCAAGGGCAATGATCTGCGGTCTCGTGAGCGTCACACCGTGCCGGACGGGCTCCTCGCCCAAAGACATGGATTCTACCTCCGTGCCTTCGTTTTTCGCTTATCTATCTATCGACGGCCCAAGGCAAACTGCTTAGGCTGTCAAAACACCGGGCTTGCGTGTAGGCGAAGAGTACTGCTTGGGTCCAGGACCCTTAGTACTTCTTGAATCTTGGGGATGCACACTTGAGCGGGCAGGATTGTTCCGGGGGGTGAAGCCGACGGCCTGCATGCCACCAGGGAGGCGGCATTCAGACCGGCCGGCATACTGGTGTGCCGATCTTCACGAACGACGGACATATAAGCCTTGACGCGCTGACACTGCAAATCCTGGATGACCTGCCGGCATCGTGGACAATTCCGGTCGAGCAGCATCTGTCCTCCTGCTGTCGTTGCCAGGTGGACCGAATGGAAATCCACGAGCTGATCGCCGACTTGAGGAGGCTAGCCAGGCGACCTCCGCCGCAGGACCGACGAGCGCCGATGACGAACTGAAAGGTGCAGAACAATCGACCCGCGTGGCACGCCCAATTGGCGCCAGGCAAGGCGCACGTGTTCAGGTCATATGCGTACGGAAGCGCGGTTATCTCAATGCTTTTGCGAAACTGAGGGCGCTGCTCCATGAGCCCGGCATGACGTGCCAAACCACGTATTTCCGGGCGACACCGTCGAGGGCTTCGCTGGAGGTCAGGTGGAAGTTACGGTTGCGCCACATGTAGTCGCTATTGAAGCTGCCGCCAACCTGGCTCTTGTGAAAATTGCTGCTTGACATGGCCACGGCTAACCCGGTAGTGCGCTTTTGATCCCTGTACCAGCCACCCGCAATGTGGTTGGTGGCCGATGAGGCGGCGTGGAGAAAGCCCCAAGGC
>CAZLOS010000175.1:0-10530 GCA_964561215.1 uncultured Solibacteraceae bacterium
CCCGGGTGCTGGTGAAGACCGCCGCCACGCTCGAGCGCGGTGATGCGTGTTACCTCGTCAACGCCTATTACTCGATGCAACGCCAGCGGGAGTCGGCCGAGGCGCAACTCCGGCGCGCCTCGGACCCTCTCCGGCCTCCTGAAGTAATCGCGTGGGTCATCGAACAGGACCGTATCGTCGAGAAACAGATTAAGCGCGCTCTCGACGAATGGAGCGACACCATTCCGGCCGCGCGCTGGGCGAAAGGGATCATCGGCGTGGGCCCCATGATTGCCGCCAGCCTCGCGGCACACATCGACATTTCCAGGTGCAGGACAGTCGGCCAGATCTGGCGGTTTGCCGGCTACGATCCGACGCTCAAGTGGGTGCGGGGAACGAAGTGCCCTTGGAATCGCCACTTGAAGCGCGTCTGTTGGCTGGCCGGCGAGAGCTTCGTGAAGACGTCCGGGCATGAGGACGGTTTCTACGGACGGTTGTATCTGGCCCGGAAGCGCGCCGAGCAGGAGCACAACGAGGCCGGCCAGTTCGCGGAACAGGCGCGCGCGAAGCTCGAACGCTTCAGAATCGGCAGCGACACCGACGCGCGGAGGTGGTACGAGCAAGGGAAACTCCCGCCCGCCCAGATCCACGCCCGCGCGAAGCGGTGGACGGTGAAGCTCTTCCTGGCCCACTACCACCATGTCGCCTGGGTCGCGGCGACAGGGACCGCACCGCCCAAGCCTTACGTGATCACCATCCTCGGCAACGACGGATTCATCGCGCCGCCGAACTTCGAGGGAGGCGCGAAGTGAAACCGGATTACGGAGTGCCGGTCCACCCGGTTTGCGACCTGTTCCCGATGATGGACCCCAGCTCGCTGGCGGGACTCGCCGCCGACATCAAATCCAACGGCTTGCTCAGCGCGATTGTGCTTCACGAAGGGCAGATCGTGGATGGGCGCAACCGACTGCTGGCGTGCCGCAAGGCCGGAGTGGAACCGCGATTCGTGGATTGGCGGCAGACGTACACGGGCGCGATGCCGGTTGATTGTTGGATCTGGAGCCTGAACGTGGAGCGCCGTCATCTCACTCCGGACCAGATCGCATGGGCAATCGTGCAGCGTCGCGCCTGGCAGGAGGAGAAAGCGGCGCGGGACCGGCAGGCGGAAGCTGGAAAGCAATTTCACAAGGGCAGTCCAAAGGTTCCGGTGGAACCACCGGAACCTTTGCTTGGGGCGAAAGGGGAGACGCGCGAACTTCTCGCAAAGGAGGCGGGCGTCAGCACGAACAAGGTTCGCCAGGCGCTTGCAGTGCAGAAGCTCGCCAGCCAGGAGAGGGTCGCCCCAAGCGTCATGGAGCAACTGAAAAACGGCGCCGTCAAGCTGCACGACGTGATCAAGCGCGCCGAGGCGGTGCCTGCATTAGCGCCAATACCCGAACCGGCACAGCCCCCTGCGCCCACAAAGGGCGCCGATGCTCCCACCAAACGGCAACAGACAATTGACGCTGCGGCGAAACGCAGGATGGTCGAAGCACTCTCTCAGCTTCGGGGGGCATGCCGTGGTTTGTCGGAACTGAATGTGATTGCGGTTCGCCGCGCTTGCACGGCAGAAGAGACAGCCACCTGGGCAGCCATCGCCCGCGACGCGGCCAGGCAGCTTCGGCTACTCAGTTCGAAGCTCAAATCCACAAGTGAGGAAGACAAATGAAACCAAGATCGAAAGTAGTGCGGGTAGAAGCTCAGACACTGCGCGTCCATCCGTTTGCTCAGCGAGATATCGTCCCATCGAAGTTGAAGAAGCTGATGGTCGAACTCGACTTGGACGCCATCGGCGTGCTTCACGCGGTCGAGTATGAGATCAACGGGCAGGTGGCCAAATGGATCATCGACGGGCAACACCGCTGGCGCGCCCTGATCGACCACGGGCTTGGAGAGTGGCTGGTCGAGGTGAAGATTCACCTCGACGTAACCGATGACGCCAGGGCGTCGGCCCTGTTCCTCAAACTCAATGATCGCGCGGCCGTTTCTCCGTTCGGCAAATTCTCGAACGAAGTCAAAGCCGGGGTGCCCGAGGCGGTCGGCGTCATCCAACTCGTACACGCACGGAACCTGAAAGCGACCAATACCTCCGGCGACGGACAAGTGCGCTGCGTTACGGCGCTGAAGAGAGTCTACGGCTTCGATGGCGGCAAGGCGCTGGCGCTCACTCTGGAAACGGTCATCGGCGCGTGGGGCAGGACCGAATCTGCCATGGACGGCAAGATCATCGAAGGGGTCGGACTCGTTCACTGTACCTACAACGGGTCGATCGACCTCCCCGCGCTGTCGAAAAAGCTCGCGAAGTATCCGGGCGGCGCATCTGGACTCCTGGGAGACGCGAAGGGCCTGCGGCAGTTCCGCAAGGCATCGCTGCCCCGTTGCGTTGCCGAGACGGTCATCGAAGCGTACAACTCCGGACGAAAGACCGGGAAGCTCAACCCGCTGTAACCGCGAGGGCACATGGCCACGAACGACTATAAAACCTGTCTCTTGCTGGCGTGTCTGGCGGTGCTCGTCGCGCGTAGCGGCAAGGCCATCGTCCTGTCGGACGCGGATATCGAAGCGGCGCTGGACGGCCAGACCGAAGTGATGTGGGAGCACGACCACCACGCGAAGTGCGTGCGCCTGACGGTGCCCGTGGAGGTCCAATGAACCGCCAACCGGTTCTGGAGAACGCGGTCGTCACCCGAATCATGACCGCCTTGAAGAAGCGTCCGTGCGTCGTTGTGCGGAAACGCCACGGCACGGCTATGGGCGTGGCTGGCGACCCGGACTTGTACGGCACGGTCGGCGGGCGGCACTTCGAGATCGAGGTCAAGCGTCCGAACGCTGCCTCGTCGCAGTTGACCAAGCTCCAGGCCCAGCGGCTCCAGGAGTGGAAGATGGCCGGGGCCCTGGCGGGTGTGGCCCGCAGCGTGGAGGACGCACTTCAGATCCTGGGCCTCTCCGGGCTGGTGCAGCCATGAGGCCCTGCAAGGTTGTGCTGACCATCGAGGTTGAGATTACCGACACCAAGAGAGTCCTGGCCGAGGGGCGGAAGGTGGCTCAAGGTCCCCGGCCCACAAACCGGCAAGCCGCGCTCATGGAAGTCATCCACGACCGCATCGACGCCATCACCGGCCTGGAACTGTCGGGCATGACGGCCGAGACGGTGGACTGGTTTGAACTCGACTCGATCCTCGATCCGCGGCATCCCCACTACAGCCCGCGCCCGAAACGGGGGCGCAAATGACCTACGGGTCCGTTTGCTCCGGGATTGAAGCGGCGACTGTCGCCTGGGGAGGTCTCGGTTGGCGCGCTGCGTGGTTCGCGGAGATCGATCCCTTCGCGAGCGCTGTACTGACACATCGTTTCCCGGAGGTGAGGAACCTTGGCGATTTCACGCAGATCGACGACGACGCCGCAGGAGCAATTGACCTTCTCGTGGGAGGAACACCCTGCCAGTCCTTCTCCCTCGCCGGCCACCGGCTTGGATTGGATGATCCGCGCGGCAACCTCACGCTGGAGTTTCTCCGATTGGCTGCGCGCGCTCGACCCCGCTGGATCGTGTGGGAGAACGTCCCCGGCATCTTGTCGATCGACTCCGGACGGACGTTTGGAGGTTTCCTCTGGACGTTGGCAGAACTCGGGTACGGGCTCGCTTACCGCATTCTGGACGCTCAGTTCTTCGGAGTGCCCCAGCGTCGTCGTCGCGTCTTCGTTGTTGGATGTGCTGGAGGGTGGCAGGCTGCCTCTGCGGTACTTTTTGAGCGCGAAAGCTTGCGCCGGAATCTTGCGCCGCGCCGAAAAACGGGGGAGGAGATTGCCGGAACTCTTGAAGCACGCGCTGCAACGGGTGGCTATGACCCTGGCGCGCACGGAGCCGCAAGCGGGCACGTTGTCGCGCAGCGCATTGTTGGACACTCCGTAAGCGCGAAGTGGGCCAAGCGTGGCAGCGGGCCGTCCGGCAGCGAGTACCACAATCTCATCGCACACACGCTGCGCGGTGAGGGCTTCGATGCGACGGAGGATGGCTCAGGCCGGGGAATCCCGCTGGCTGTGGCGTTCTCCTGCAAAGACTACGGCGCCGATGCGGTGGAGAACATGGCGCCAACGCTTCGAGCGATGGGCCACAACGAGTCGCACTCGAATGCCGGCGGGCAGCTCGCGGCGGTCATTTTTGAGAGCCGTTTCGCGCGCAACGGACGTGGTGCCCCGGATGTTGTGGCGCCGCCGCTCAAAGCGCAGTCGGGAGCGTCCGGGCGCGGCGACGGCGCACCGCTGGTCGCGTCCTGGGTTGCGGTGCGGAGACTGACTCCGCGCGAGTGCGAGCGGCTGCAAGGATTCCCAGATGACTGGACGTTGATCCCCGGCTACAACACCAAACTGCGTCCGGAAGAGATCGTTGACATGGCCGAATACCTGGGTATCTCGATTGAGCGGGCGAAGCTCTACGGCGCGACTCCCGACGGGCCCCGCTACAAGGCCATCGGCAACTCCATGGCCGTACCGGTCATGCGGTGGATCGGCGCGCGGATCGACCACGTGGATGCGGTGCTCAGGAGGGTGGCATGAGGCGCAAGGCGAGGGATCAGGGAGAAGACGCGGCAAGGAAACTTGTTGGCCTGGGGACCATCGAGCCGCAGGCTTGGCCGGCGATTGCGCGGCTGGTGTCGGAGGTCATCGAGCAGGACCGCGATAGCATTCCGCGCGATGAGGAGGACACGCTGCCGTGAGTGGCTTCTACAGCGTGGAGGGGTGGAACCTCGACCGCGAAGCCCGCGAGCGGCAGCGCGAGGGTCAGGAGCAGGGGTCCTTGCTCGCGCAGGTGCCCGCTGACGCGCCGTATGACGACCCGGATGCCGTGCTCCATGTCTGGACCGGCCAGAAGTGGATCTCCTACGAGAAGTGGCGGGCAACGGCGCCCATCCAGATCGAGAAGGCACCACTGCCCATTGCGCCTCCCAGAGTGGAAACGAAGGAAGTGAGCCGCGAGCAACTGCTGTTGCCGATGGAGAACGGGAATCATGAATAGCTACTTTCGCAGTTACAGCGGCAAGCATGTTCACCCGCTTTCGCCAGAGCCCGAGGAAATCGATATCGGCGACATTGCCCACGCTCTGGCGAACATCTGCCGGTTCCTCGGACATACCGAGGGCTTTTACAGCGTTGCCCAGCACTGCGTATTAGTGAGCCAGTTGGTGCCGCGCGCCGATGCCTTGTGGGGGCTGCTGCATGACGCCGCCGAAGCGTATCTCTGCGATCTGCCCAGGCCGGTGAAGTGCGAGCCGCAAATGCAGATGTACCGCGACTCGGAAGATCGCCTGCTGGTGTGCGTCGCGCAGAAGTTCGGCCTGGCGCCGGAGATGCCCGAGTCGGTCAAGCATGCCGACAGGGTTCTGCTGGCCACCGAGTTCCGCGACGTAACAACCGTCAGCGACCTCGACTGGATCGTCGCGGAGTGCGGCGTGGAACCGCTGGACCACCGGATGTACGTCATCGACCCGTGGTCTTCGATAGCCGCCGAGGACAACTTTCTGCGGCGCTTCCGGGAGTTGACGAAATGACGCCTCTCGAATTCCTCAGGCTCCTCTGGCTGAACAAGCCGGATGACCAGTTCATTCTGTTGTGGACGCTCCCCGAGAAACGGTCGCGATGGTTCCGCGAGATCGCCGACGCCGCCGCGTACGTCGGCGGCGTTCATGGCAGGGATGTATATATGGGCGTCGGCTTGTCGAAGCAGGACCACGGGCCGGTGCATCGCTGTGTTTCCGACGAGATCGCAACCATCAGCGGGTTCTGGGCCGACCTGGACCTTAGGTCCGATGCCCACACCACGAAGGCGCTACCGGCGACCATCGCGGACGCACTCTCCATCATTCCGGCGTCCATGCAGCCGACCATCGTGATTGCAACCGGGAACGGCGCGCACGCCTGGTGGCTCTTCAAAGAGCCTTACGTCTTCGACGACGAAGAGGACCGCAAGGCCGTAGCTGGGCTCGTAGCGCGCTGGTCCTCGTTACTGCGGCTGAACGCGGGCCGGCGTGGGTGGGCGTTCGACCGGCTTTCCGATCTGGCTCGCGTGCTGCGCATTCCCGGCACCGTCAACGCGAAGGACCCGGCCAACCCGAAGGACGTCGTTGTTCACTCCTTCACGGATGCGCGCTACAACCTGTCCGACTTCACGGACTTCCTGGACGACTCGGCGATCCCCGACCCGGAGGCGCAGGAGAAAGCGGCGCGCGAGTGGACTGAACGGTTCGCGGACAAGCCTCTTACCGTCGCCGCGACCGCGCGTATTCCCGACGAAATGCTCGAAGGCTGGATGAGCGCGGACATGCGGTTCAAGAACACTTGGCTGCGCCAGCGGCACGATCTGAAGGACCAGAGCCAGAGCGGGTACGACCTGGCCCTCGCGGACTTCGGCATGGACGCGGGGCTTTCGGAGCAGCAGATCGTGGATCTGATCGTCCATCACCGCAGCCTGTATTCGCAGAAGCAGCGCACCCGGGTGGACTATTTCCAGCGGACCATTTCACGGGCGGCGCGCCGGTCGGACTGGCGCGACAGGTCACCCTTGCCAAGCGCACCGGGCACGAGCCACGCGCCCGGAAGTACGCCCGTTGCGCCACAGTTGGCGGTGGGTGCGCCGGAGGATAGTGGGCCGGCGGATACTCCCACTCCCGACCCCTCCTTAGCCAAGGGCCTCCTGTGCGACCGCATCTCGCAGGCGCTTGGCATCCGTGTACTGCGGCTGCTCAAGCTCACCGGCAAGGAGCCGACCTACCACATGGAGTTGCCCGACGCGAAGATCGAGTTCTCCAACGTCGGCAAGTTCATCTCCCAGGACGCCGTGCGCCTGGCGGTTGCTGCGCAGGTTGGCGAACTCATCCCGAAGATCAAACCGAAGCTATGGGAGCAGATAGCGCAGGCCATGCTCCACGCCTGCGTGGTCGTCGAGGGCGGTGAAGAGCAGGAGTGGGAGGGCGCGGCCCGGATGTACATCTCGCAGTACCTCTCCGAAACCGGCTTCATCGACATCGTCGAAGAGCAGATGGTGCAGAATCAGCGCCGCCCCATGGTCATCGACGGGCGTATCGCGATCTGCGCCAGCGATCTCCAGATCTACATCGGCAAGACGATGTTTCAGACCCTCACCGTCAAAGCCGTCGCGTCGATGCTGAAGGTGCTGGGCGGCAAGCACATCCGCGTGCGCGGCTCGAAGCACAAAGAGCAGAGTCGTTGGAGCCTCCCGATCGAGGAGTTCGATCCCGTCGATTACCCGGCCACAGCGCGGCAGGAGGATGCTCATGCAGTCAGCCAGTAGTCAGGCCACCGGGTCGCTCGACAGCATCGGGCAGCAGGACCACGCGGTCACGTCAGAGTACAGGATCTTCGGTCCACCGGGAACCGGCAAAACCACCAACGTCACACGGCAGATCCGGCGCGCTGTGGATCGGTACGGGCCGGAGGGTGTCCTTGTCACATCCTTTTCCCGCGCAGCCGCCACGGAACTGGCGGGCCGCGATCTGCCTATCGCCGGAGATCGCGTCGGCACTCTGCACTCGCACTGTTGGCACGCGCTCGGCGGGCCGGAGATCGCCGAGTCGCAGGTGGATGAATGGAACCGGGACCATCCCCACGTCAAGATCACGCCGGTGAAGAGGCAGGGCAAGCTCGATGGCGAAGAGGCGGCTGGAGAGGAAGACACCACCGAAAAGTACGGCGATGAACTGCTTCAGGAGTTAGGCCGGCTGCGCGGCGCGATGGTCCTGCGGAACCTCTGGCCGGCAACGGTAATCGAGTTTGAAAAGGAGTGGACAGAGTACAAGCGGGGAAACGGCCTGCTCGATTTCACCGACTTGGTCGACACGTGCCTGCGCGACGTTCACGCCGCACCGAAGTCCCCGTCCGTGATCTTCGCGGATGAGGCGCAGGACCTCAACAGGATGCAGTTGTCTCTGGTCCGGACGTGGGGCAACCATGCGGAGTACTTCATCGTGGCGGGCGACGACGACCAGACCATCTACGCATTCACCGGCGCGACGCCTGAGGCGTTTCTCGATCCCGACATTCCGGACGACCACAAGATCATCCTTAAGCAGTCGTACCGTGTGCCGCAGGCGGTCCACGCCGTGGCCGACCGGCTGATCCACCGCGTCGGCAGGCGGCAGCAGAAGTTGTATCTGCCCCGCGCGGAAGCCGGGGAAACGATCAGGCTGACCAGCGGCACCTACCAGGCGCCCGACGTGTCGATCTTGAGTTCGGCGATGAAGCATTTGGAGCACGGAAAGTCGGTGATGTTCCTGGTGGCCTGCTCCTACATGTTGAAACCGCTTCTCAGCGTGCTCCGTAAGAACGCGGTCCCGTTCCACAATCCGTACCGAAAGAGCAACGGGGCGTGGAACCCGCTCCAACTCGGCCGGCGCACGTCGACGCCCAACCGCATCCTTGCCTTGTTGGTGGCGCATCCCGACTACGGTGATGGCCACCGGCCCTGGACACACGGCGACCTCACGTTGTGGGCCGAGTGCCTCCAGACGAAGGGCATCTTGAAGCACGGCGCGAAGAAACGGCTCGCCGCGTACAGCGCCGAGCGTCAAGCTACCTACGAAGACATGGAGGACCTCTTCGAGACTGCCGCGCTCCAATCGCTGTTGGTTGCGTACAACCACGGAGCGCGCGAATTGCTCGACTGGTGGCGGTCCCGCGTTACCGCCGAGATCCACCCCCGTGCCCAATTTCCCGCTGATATCGTCGCCTTCCACGGTGCGCAAACGCTCGTGGAGACACCGCGCGTGGTAGTCGGCACCATCCATTCCGTCAAGGGCGGCGAAGCGGACGTGGTCTATCTGTTCCCGGATCTCAGCCAGTCCGGGGACGCCCAGTATGCTCGAGGCGGCGTGCCGTACGACTCGGTGATCCGGCAGTTCTACGTTGGAGTGACCCGTGCGCGGGAGACGCTGTACATCTGCCAGAGCACAAGCCGCATGGCGATCTCTATCTGATTGAAACAACTTACCTTGCCTATGTTTACGGACGAAGGTAACATTCGAGCGCTGTTGACGGGAGACTACTTGAAACAGAGAGTACAGCACCCGAAGATTAACGAGTGCAAAGATTGGAAGACGGCATATTGGTTCTTCCGCTACTGGCACGACGAACCCCAGCCGGATGGCTCGGTGAAGAGCACCCGGAAGCGCCAGATCGTCGGGCCCAGCAAAGGGCCAAACGCGATTACGAAGAAGCAAGCCGAAGCGGATCGCGACAAGTTCCTGGTGAACCTGAATGCCGCGCCCACGCGCCCCGAGGCTGCGGCCGCAGTTGCAGCCGTCGCGCCAGCACCCGAACCCGCGCCCGAACCCGGCGCCATCATTTTCGGAAGGCTGGCCCAGATGTGGCGCACCGACTTCGTCGAAAAGTCGGTCGGCGGCAAGCCGCTCCTGGCCGCGCCCACCAAAGCCAAGTACATCTTCAACATCGATAAGTACATCCTCCCGAAGTGGAAGGACACGCGCCTCGGGGAGTTCCGCGCCAAGGAAGTGATCGACTGGCTGCAGGATACTTGCACGTCGTGGCACCACATGTCCGACCTGCGCGGCATCATGAGCGGCGTGATCACAAAGGCGCAGGAGTGGGAACTCCTGCCGGAAACGTTCGCCAATCCGATCCACCGCGTGAAACTCCCCAAGAAGTGGGAAGTCCGCGAGAAGCGCATCCTCGACGAGGATCAGACGGCGCGCGTGCTGGCGCGCCTCGAAGACCCGAACCTCCTGGTCTGCGAGACATGCCTCGACACCGGGACGCGTATTTCCGAAGTGACCGGCCTGAAGGTAAGGCATGTCGACTTCGAAAAGGGCTGCATCCGAATCGACCAACGAAACTGGCGCGGCGATATCGACGAGCCGAAGACCGCCAAGAGCAAGCGGGTGCTGGCGCTGGGTGCTCTGAGTCCACGCTACAAGGTCTGGATCGGGAAGCTGAAGAATCGTGGTCCGGAGGCATGGGTATTCCCGCAGGCAGACGACCCGAAGGAGCCGATGTGGGACTCTGGCGTGCGGCAGGCGCTCAAGCGGGCGGCGACTGCCGAAGGCTGCGACTTCCCCGGCTTCGGGCCGCACTCCCTGCGGCGCGCCAACATCACGTGGCGGCAGGAAGTCGGCGGCAGCAGCATCGAGGCCAGCAAGATCGCCGGTCACGCCAACACGAAGATCACGGAGGAGTACACCATCGTGCAATTGAAGCGCCAGGACGAATTAACGCGCCGGATTCAAGGCCGGCGCGCGAAGGCTGGGAAGAAGGTCAAGAACGTCATCGAAATCAAATCCAAGAACCCGGCGGCGTAAAATGGCGCCAACTTCGGTGACGAACAACGTCCTCCCGCCACTATACTTCTACAACTCTTGGGTTAATGCCAACCGCCGCCCAGCGCGTTGTAGAGTTGCACGACGGCTGCACGCTCGGCGAGGTTCGCCTGAGCTAAGGGGCTGTTAAACAATAATCTGTACAATATCATCGAAGCACGAGATCAGG
>CAZLOS010000176.1:0-10511 GCA_964561215.1 uncultured Solibacteraceae bacterium
GGCGCCGGTCCGATAAGCCTAAGCATGAATCGGTTCCTGGACAACGCATCGCGGATCTTTGAAGCCGCGGAAACCGTCGCCGGAGCCGGTACTCCTCCGTCGGATATGACCATTCTCATCGGCACGGGAGGAGGGATCAGTCTGGTAGCTGATTCCGATTGGCCTCTAGATTCCCTCGCAATGAACACCGGTGCTGCGATGGTCTACAGGGTTCGCCAGCAAGATGGCAAGGTGCTTGTGGAAGGGAAGGCAGGCGCACGTACCTGCCGGCTGGAAACGGCCGATTCCAACCTCATGGCCCGCCGCCTTCTGGCGAATCCTGTCCGTGCGGCATTCGTCGCATCCGCCCTCGCCTGAACCACCTCAGACCTCCCTCACAGCCAGACGCACGATTCTGCCATACTGTACCCAACCGCCGGGCGCAACTCATGCCTGGAAAGGACGGTCGACGATGAACAACAACCGTAGGGCATTCTTCAAGCGAACCAGTCTGGCCGGACTCGGACTGGCCGGCATTCCGCTCCTCAACGGAGCCGCATCCGCGCCGGACGCCCGGAAGACGCGCAAGCAGCGGTTCAATATGTCCGGGTACGCTGCCCCGAAGATCGAGAAGGTCCGCGTCGGCATCATTGGCCTGGGCAACCGCGGTCCCTCCCATCTGGAGACGATGCGGTACATCGAAGGCGTGGAGTTCCGCGCCTTGTGCGACGTCAGGCCGGAGCGTGTGGCCGCGGCGCGCAAACGGTTGGATGGCACCAGTCACAATCCGACCCTGTACTCGGGCAACAAAGATGAATGGATGAAGCTGTGCGAGCAGGACGACGTCGATCTGGTGATCATCGCGACTCCCTATTACATGCACGCCGGCATGGCTGTTTATGCCATGGAGCATGGAAAACACGCCGCAAGCGAGGTGCCGGTGGCGGCCACACTCGATGAGTGCTGGAAGGTGGTGGAAACCGCCGAACGCACCCGCAAGCACTGCATGATGCTGGAGAACTACGCCTATGGCTTCTTCCAGGTGCTCACACTGAACATGGCCAGGCAGGGCTTCTTCGGAGACATTGTTCATGGCGAGTGCGCCTACAACACCAGCAAGATGAAGAACAACTTCTCCAAGACCACGTACTGGGACATGTGGTGGCTGAAGCTGTACGCATCGAAACGGGGAAACATCTATCCGACGCATGGGTTGGGGCCGATCTCCCAGATCATGAACATCAACCGCGGCGACCGGTTCGATTACCTGGTGTCCATGGAGAGCAACGACTTCATGATGCAGGCCAAGGCCCGCGAACTGGCCGCGACGGACGAGTTTTTCAAGCCGTTTGCGGACAAGACCTACCGCGGCAACATCAACACCAGCATCATCCGTACGCTCAAGGGCCGCACCGTCATGCTCCAACACGACGCCACCAGCCCGCGCGGACCGCACACCGTGATCCACGGCATCACCGGCACCAAAGGAATGGCACTGGAATACCCGCTGCCGCCGAGGATCTCCAAAGATCTCAGCGGATGGGTTCCCCAGCAGGAGTACGATGCGTTGGCCAAGGAATACACACCCGCGATCATCACCCGGATGCGCGAACTATCAAAGCGCGTGGGCACCGGTCACGGAGGGACCGACCTGCTGGAGGATTGGCGACTGATCGACTGCTTGCGCAACGGGCTGCCGCTCGATCAGGACGTCTATGATGGCGTCACCTGGAGTTCCATCATACCGTTGAGCGCGTGGTCGGTGATGAACCGCTCCAGCTCCATCGACGTCCCCGATTTCACGGCGGGCGCCTGGCAAACAAACCTGCCGAACATGGACATCAACCTCACCCGGGGCGGGACAACGAAGGTGTTGGTATAGTCGTGCGGCCTAACCCAATCCGGCTTCACGCAGGAACTTGGCGGCTTCCTCGGGCGGGGTGGGGTTGATGTAGAAGCCCGAGCCCCATTCGAAACCCGCTACCCGCGTCAGGCGCGGGATGATCTCGATGTGCCAGTGGTAGTGCGGCATGGCCGCCTCCTGTACCGGCGAACTGTGCACCATCCAGTTGTACGGCGGACGCTCCAGCACCTTCTCGATTTTGCGCAAAACGGCCCGCTGCACCCAGGCCAGGTTGCGTATCTCCGTGGCATCGGATTCCTCAAAATGCGAGCGGTGCCTCCGCGGCAGAATCCAGGTCTCGAAGGGGAAGCGCGGCGCGTACGGGCAGAATGCCACGAAGTTGTCGGTTTCCAGCACCACCCGGTCGCCGGAAGCCAGTTCCTGTTGCGCGATATCGCAGCAGATGCAGCGCTCCTTGAAATCGTAGTAGCGTTTGGACCCTTCCATCTCTTCCTGCACGCGTTTGGGCACCACCGGCAGAGCGATCAACTGCGAGTGCGTATGTTCGACGACGCTCCCGCCGGCCGTGCCGTGGTTCTTGAACAGAAGGATAAACCGCAAGCGCCGGTCCTTGCGCAGGTCCAGGATACGGTCCCGGTAGGCCCAGAAGATGTCTTCGATGCGCGCTTCTGGCAACTCCGCCTGGCTGACCACGTGGTCCGGCGTCTCGATGATCACCTCGTGGGCGCCGATGCCGCTCATCTTGTCGTAAATGCCTTCGCCCTTCCGGCGAAACTCGCCCTCCACGCGCAGCGCGGGGTACTTGTTGGGCACCACGCGAAGACGCCAACCCGGCTGGTTGGGACCGCCGCCGTCGCGGTAGGCCAGCACTTCGGGCGGTGTGCGATGCTCTTGGCCGGCGCAGAACGGGCAGTGCGGATCGCCATGCGCGACGACGTGATCCTTTACGAAGTCGCGCGGGTGCCGCGCCACATCCGTGGAAATAATAACCCAACGGCCGGTGATCGGATCTCTACGAAGTTCAGGCAAACCGCGGAAGTCCCTCCCTTAATCTGTATAAATGATTATTGTATTACGGCGCTGCCTGGCGCAGCGGATGCAAAGCGTCCCGGAAGAGAGTGATCCCGGGCGGGTCGGTGAGCAGGACGTTGACGGTGTCGAAGCGGATGCGGCCCCACTCCACACCGGCGCGGCGCTGGTAGGCGCAGGCCGTCCGGAACATGCTCCTCTGCTTGTCGGCATCAATGGCGCGGTCCGGCGCGGAATACTCCGAACTTACCAGCGTCTTCACTTCGACGAACGCCAGCGTATCGCCATCCCAGGCGATGATGTCGATTTCTCCAGGTCGGCCTTGGGCGCGGTAGTTGCGCGCCACCACCTGGAAACCCATCCGTTGGAGGAACCGGTGCGCGAGGTCTTCGCCGCGCCTGCCCGATGCCTGCGTTCGGGACCAGGATCGCAGCCTCGCGCGGTGGCGAGCCCAGTCGGCCAGCCGGTACAGCCATTGCATCATGGTTTCGACGGAGGAAGGTCGGCCTGGTCGAATTCCCGGTTTAGTCCTTCAGTGCTTCGAACTCGAACAGCATCACTTTGCCGCGCACCAGGAAGCACAGGTAGTGCTCCCAGAACCGCCGGAACCGGCGCGAGCGATTCACCAGCCATTCGAAGCCGGCCCACCTCCAGAGAGCTAGTAGCCTGATCCGTACGGAAATCTCACGCAATCTGCAATCGGAATAATAGCCGAAGCCGCCGTGGTCCTCGCCGAAGTATCGGAACGAGAAGCTGTTCAAGTGCCAGCGATGCGTGGGATCGCAGAAGGAACTGAAGTCGGTGTAATGCGGCGTCTCGATGCGGATCAGGGCGCCGGCCCGTGCCAGACGGTGAAATTCCTCGACGGCGCGGACGACATCGGAAAGGTGTTCGATCACGTGCGTAGCGTGGATCTCGTCGAACGACCCTGTAGCGAAGGGATACGGAAAGTGGTCCAAGTCCACGATGACATCGGCGCGCGAACGGGGATTGCGGTCGATCCCGATGGAGCCCGGGCGCTTATTGATGCCGCACCCGACGTCCAGAATCCGCCGCCCGATCCGACCGCCGCCATCCGTCACCATTACAGTCTATAACTCCCCCCTGGGTTGGCGTGATGCCGTTTCACGCAATGACCTAAGGAAAGGCGTGGCGTTCTCTGCGCGGCCATGGCGCGAAAGTCCTCCTGCCGGGTTCGGGGTAAACAGCTTTCGCGCCACGGACGCCAAGGTTTCGCGATGGACGCAATGAAAAGGCAAGGGGATCATGGCGTGAAAGTCTTCAATCCTACTTCTTGGATTGCGCCTTCCAGTTCTGCACCAGGGCCCTCGCCTGCCGGATCTGCTCGGGCTTCATCTTTTCAGCCACTATGTCCCGGCTCTCGATCGCGTCGGCGTCCCCATTTGTACTGGCAAGTTCGAACAATACGTATGCCTGCACCAAGTCCTGCGGAACACCGCGCCCCCTGGAGTAGAGAATGCCTAGGTTGAACTGCGCGTCGGTGTTGCCCTGGACGGCCGCCATGCGATACCACTTGGCCGCTTCCTGGTAGTCCTGCCTGATGCCGCCGCCCGCTCCGTTGTCGTACATCACGCCCAGGTTGTACTGAGCATCGACGTGCCCCTGCTCGGCCGCCATGCGGTACCACTTCGCGGCCTCCGGGAAGTTCCGATCCACACCGTGGCCCAGCATCATCATGCGCGCCAGGTTGAATTGTCCGGCTGCGTTTCCCGACTCGGCCGCCCGCAGATACCACTTCCGCGCCTCGGCGTAGTCCTTTGTAACGCCCTTGCCCTGGTCGTAAAGGACGGCCAGATTGCACTGCGCATCGGCGTGTCCCTGCTTAGCCGCCTGGACGTACCATTCGCGAGCCGCCGCGTAATCCTGGGCGACACCCTGCCCTTTGTCGTACAGGATGCCCAGGCTGAACTGGGCATCGGGATAGCCCTGCTTAGCCGCCAGCCTGAACCATGGGAGGGCCTGTTTGTGATCCTGCGGCACGCCCCGGCCGTTCGCGTACATCAAGCCGAGGCTGCACTGTGCTACGGCATCGTCCTGCTTGGCCGCCAGGCGGTACCACTTCAAGGCTTCGGCATAACTCTGCGCCACGCCCTGGCCCCGCTCGTAGAGAGCGCCCAGATTGCACTGCGCCGCCGGATAGCCTTGCGCCGCCGCCAGCCGGTACCAGCGCAGCGCCTCGGAAAAGTCCTGCGCCACGCTCTGGCCTTTCTCATAGGTGAGCCCCAGGTTGAACTGCGCCAGCGGATCTCCCTGCTTGGCTGCCAGGCCGAACCACTTCAACGCCTCCGCATGATCCTGCTGGACACCCTCCCCCTGATCGTACAGAAGGCCGAGGTTGCACTGCGCCCGGACGTCGCCTTTCCCGGCTGCCAACCGGTACCACTTGACCGCCTCCGTGTAGTTCTGTGGGACGCCCTTGCCGCTGGCATAGAGGACGGCCAGGTTGAACTGCGCCGCGACGTTACCCTTTTCGGCCAAAGGGAGCCACTCCTTCACCGCCGTGGCGTAGTCGCCCCGGTCCAGGGCGCGCTGTCCGGCCGCGAAGTCCGCCCGCAGCACTACGCTCCAAATTGCGCAGCACAACAGGCTGCCCCAAGCGAACCTCCGCATTTCGACGAGATACCTCCTTGAAAGCCTGTGTACATTTTACGATGCGGCAGTTGCACATATCCGGTGATGCTAAAATGCCACCAGGAAAGGGGTGGTTTCATGTCCGGACAACAACATCCGCTGCGGCGTGAGTTTCTTATCGCTGCGGGGATTCTGCCGCTCATGGCGGCCGATGAACGCCAGGGCGACATGCTCTACCGCCGGTTGGGGCGGACGGGCGAGCGCGTGTCGGCGTTGGGACTCGGGGGAGCGCACATCGGCCGGCCTCGCGAGGAAGACGTCGGCATCAGGATCGTCCGGACGGCTATCGATCGAGGCGTCACGTTCATGGACAACGGCTGGGCCTACATGGGCGGCAAGTGCGAGACCTGGATGGGCAAGGCGCTGCGTGACGGTTACCGGAAGAAGGTCTTCCTGATGACCAAGTTCGAGGGGCGCACGAAGGCGGCCGCCGCACGCCAGATCGACGAATCCCTGCGCCGCCTCCAGACCGACGTGATCGACCTCATGCAACTTCACGAGAACATCCGCATGGACGATCCCGACCGCTTCTTCGCGCCCGGCGGTGCGCTGGAAGCGCTGCTCGAAGCCCGCAAGGCCGGCAAGATCCGCTATATCGGCTTCACCGGGCATAAGGATCCCGCCATGCACTTGCGCATGCTGGAACTCGCGGCGAAGAACAAGTTCCACTTCGACGCCGCGCAAATGCCGCTGAACGTCCTGGACGCCAGTTTCCGCAGCTTCGCCGGGCAGGTGGTGCCCAAGTTGGTGGAGCAGGGAATCGCCGTGCTGGGGATGAAGCCGATGGCGAGCGGCGCCATCCCGCAGAGCCGCATTGCCACTGCAACCGAGTGCCTGCATTACGCGCTCAGCCTGCCCACGTCGGTAGTGATCACGGGCTGCGACAACCCGCAGAGGCTGGACCAGGCGCTGGAAGCCGTGCGCGCCTACCGGCCGCTGACGTCCCAGCAGCGCACTGAACTGGTGGCCCGCACAAAGGACGCCGCCCTCGAAGGCAACTTCGAGCTATTCAAAACCACCGACCAGTTCGACGCCACCTCGCGCCATCCGGAGTGGATGGAATAACACAGTAGGGAAAGACTTTCGCGCCATGGACGCCATGAAAGATGAGATTCTCATTGCGCCCGTTGCGGAACCATAGCGTCCGTTGCGCGAAAGCCTTCTCAGGAAACCGCCGCCGGTTCCACGGCCGCTTGCATGGACCGGTTCGACTGCGGCAGGCGCCAATCCGGCCCATACGCATGGATCTGGTCCCGCGCGAACTCCGCCTGCGGCAGTTCGCACGTAATCACCACCGTGCGGCCGGCCGTGTCCACCTCGACGGCGCGCTGAAACGCTTCGGCCGTCGACATCAGGAGCACGTGGCACAGCATCTCGATGACGTAGTCGTAGGTGTGTCCATTGTCATCGAACAGGACCACGTTGAACAACGGAACCCGTTGTTCCTGCTCGGCCGCCTCTTGTTCGGTTCTGGGTTTGCCGCTGGAAACCATGCTCATGCTGAGTTGTTCTGACATCCTACTCCAAATGCGCCGGTTTTGTCTCGCCCGGACCGCCGCCGGCCGCGTATCCGTGCGCCCGTGCCGGCCAGCACATCGCGAACAGGACAGCCCCTACCGCCGCCGAGCCGATAAACATCATGAATCCGGCGTCCCAGCCGCGGCTCTGGACCAAAGTACCGATGCCCACTCCGGATAGAACAGTGCTGAAGTACCCGAACAGTCCCGTCAGTCCGGTCGCGGTGGCGGCAGCGCGCTTCGTGGCGAGGTTCGCCGCCGCGATGCCGATCATAGATTGCGGCCCGTAGATGAAGAAACCAGCCGTACACAGCAGCGTCGCGCTCACGGCCACCGGCACGCCGGGCAGGCTCCAGAACAGAACCAGCGCCCCACCGCAGAGTCCCATGTACACCAGGCAGGCACGCGCCCCGCGTCCGCCGAACACACGGTCCGTCAAGTAGCCGCTCGTAAGCATGCCAAGGATGCCCGCGACCTCGAAGGCCGCCACCATCCAACTGGCTTTCGTGATGTCGATGTGGCGCGCCTGCTTGAGAAACGTGGGGCCCCAGTCGAGAATGCCGTAACGCACCGTGTAGACGAAGAAGTTTGCGAACGAGAGCAGCCAGATGTAAGGGTTGCGGAACACCAGTTGCCACATGCCGCGTTCGGGCCCGCCTGCGTCCGCCACTTCCGCCGTGCCCTCTGTGGGAGGCAGGCCCATCGATTCCGGCGTATCGCGCAACACCGCGAAAAGCAGCACCGCCCCAACCAGCGCCATCGCTCCCGGAACGTGGAAACACAAGCGCCAGTCCCGCGTCACCAGGTATCCGCACAGCACCACCACAAAGCTTGCGCCGAGCGAATGTGAGCTATTCCAGATGGACATCTTCGTGGCCAGGATCCGCGGCGGAAACCAGTGCGTCATCAGGCGCGCGCACGGCGGAAAGCCCATGCCCTGGAACCAGCCGTTCAGCAACCAGAACAGGCCGAAGCTCATCACGGCCGCGCTCGTGCCGAAACCGAAGTTCATCAGCGCGCACAACGCCAGGCCGGCCGGCATCATCCAGCGCGCGCTGACCCGGTCGGCCAGGAAGCCGTTTGCGAACCTGGAAACGCCGTAGAGTACGCCATGCATGGTGAGGAACAGCCCGAGCTGGCTCTTGCTGATGCCCAGATCGTGCTCCATGGCCGGCATGGCCACGCTCAGGTTCTTCCGCACGAAGTAGAACAGCGCGTAGCCCACAATGGTGGAAATCAGAATCCTGTTTTCCCAATATCGGTGGGTGCGGGCCGCGCCGGCTGCCGGTTCAACGCCCGTTACGCTCATGGCCGGGCCTTCTTGCCGCGTTCGGCGTAGTATTCGCGGATGGTCCGCATCATCACGTCCGGATAGTCGGTGGCGAAGCTGGCCACGCCCAGGTCCATCAGACGGCGAAACACGGCGGGATCCTTGCTGTTCCATGGAAGCACTTGGAAGAGGATGCCGTGCCGGCGCAGTTCTTTGCCAGTTTCAATCAGAAATGCTGGCGAAGGCGTGAATGAGCCGGCCTTCTCATGCACGTGGATCTGGAGTTGATCGATGGCCGCGAAGCGTGTTTCGCGCAGGGAGGCGATCCGTTTCGACAGTTGCCCCTCGCTTCCGCCCATCCAGTGGATCGTGAATGAGGCCGGCGCCAGTGCTTTCCAGCGGCGGATCACCTCGTAGTCCGTGCTCGCCAAGGTGAATTGCGCGGCCGAGCGGCCGACTTCCCGCGCCAACTGCTCGAGATCCACGTTCTTGATGTCAATATACATATGCCGCTTGGGATGGCTGCGCAAGATCTTCAGAATGTCGGACAACCGCGGCACGCGCTGGCCTGCGAATTGCTCCCCTTTCCAGGCGCCGACGTCCAGGCGCGACACTTCGTTCCAGGTGAGGTCCTGGATGCCGCGCTTCTGCTCTTCCGGGCTGGCCTTGGGGAGCATACGGCGGAAATTGTCGTCATGGAACGCGACGATCACTCCGTCGCGCGTGGTACGCAAATCTGCTTCGGGAATGGTGCCAAGCTTCCAGGCCAGTTCGAAGGCCTCAACCGAGTTCTCCGAATTCAATTCGCCCGCGCCGCGATGGCTCTGCACAACGACGTCGGCCAACCGGATGTGGTCGCGCAAGTTCCAGTCTGGCCCGCTCCCGGCCGCCAGCGGCGCAAGCAGCCCGAGCAGCATAAATATTCTCACCGCGTTCACTCCTTCCAGGTCAAACAGTGAGGGTACCAAGCTACTTGCCCCGCCTGCCAGCGCTCTTGCGTTAATCTTGTCGCATGAGGATGATCATCCTGCTCCTGGCCACTTGGAGCATGTTCGCGGCCGATCGGCACATCGCCGTGATCAGCCATCGGGGCGAACACCTTTCGCACCCGGAAAACACGCTGGCTGCTTACCGCGCCGCCATCGATCTGGGCGCGGACTACTTCGAGGTCGACGTGCAAACCACTTCCGACGGGCGCCTCGTCCTGATGCACGACAGGACCGTGGACCGGACGACCAATGGCAAAGGCGCGGTGGACCAGCTCACCTTCGCCGAAATCCGCAAGCTCAAGGTTGGTGGCGAGCAGGTGCCCACGTTTGACGAAGCGCTGGCGCTGGCCAATGGACGCATCCGCGTTTATGTGGACGCCAAGCGCGTTTCCGCCGAAGATCTCGTCGCCGCGCTCGACCGGCACAAGATGGACGGCCACGTGGTGGTCTATGGCGGGCTCGATTACCTGAAGGGTGTCCGGAAGCTGCGCCCACGGGTCAGGGTGATGCCCGAGTCGGTGAGCCTCGCGGTGGTCGAAAAGATCATCGCAGAGTTGAAGCCCCCCGTGATCGCCTTCTCCCACAGGGACTGGCAGGACGAGATCATTCAGGCCGCCCGCCGTTCAGGCGCGGGAATCTTCGTCGATCGCCTGGGGCCTGAAGATACACCCTCGGCCTGGCAGGACGCCATAGACCGCGGCGCTACCGGCATCCAGACGGACCATGTAGCCGATCTGGTGGCCTACCTGCGCACCCGCGGCCTTCACAAGTAGCTGGGCGCGCTACTGCTCTTCGGCCAGTTCCTTGCGAAGCAGCCGGTAGTCGACGAGCAGGCCCGCGCCGATCAGTGCCGGGATGAAGCCGAATGCCGCTCCGATGAGCGCCCCCTTATCGCCTTCCACCAGCCAGGCCACGACCATGCTGAGCGCGAGACCTATGCCCAGCGCTACCATCACGATGCCGCAGCGCCGCACCCGAGCCGCGCGCTGCCGTGGCGTGACAGAGTTATACGGGATGCTGACGCCTTTTTCGATGGCCTCCAGCCGCTCCCGGCTGCTCAGCCGCCGGAAAAAGTATGCGGTCACGAATCCCGCGACCGGCACGATCACGCAAACGCCGAGAATGAATGTGAATGCTACGCTGTCCATAGCCTTTCGCCTCCGGATGTTCTTCGCTACCGTTAGACCACGTCCAGGCCCGCGTGTTTCACT
>CAZLOS010000177.1:0-10463 GCA_964561215.1 uncultured Solibacteraceae bacterium
CTGAATTGCGGAATCACGTAGCCCGTCTCCGGAACCCTAGAATAGTCTACGGCGGATTTCCAGGCAGCCAACAATGAGGTCGAGATCGCCGCTTATGGGGCAGCTATCCGGCCATCACAGCGAAACTACGGCTGATCGTGGTGGGGAACGATAAGTGGGCTTTGGGAAGACTGAGGAGAACCACAATTGGGATGGGCGACGCTTACCGGTGAAGCCGTTTGGCCTCGTCAGCATGGGGATTGCGCAGAAGGGAGCACCTAAGGTCGGTCACCTGCGCTCGGGCAACAGCTTTCCGGTGTCGGTGAGTTTGTGGACCTGATGTGGCTCAGCAATCACCATCAAAGGCATGTGGTCACCACCGGAGCCTCCAGAGCCAGAATCTTCATCAACCGCAGGCAATCTCATGATGCGCCCATACACAACGGCCCATTCATTCGGCACGGTGACGGTGTGGCTGTACGTAATCGAACGCCCCTCCGTCTTAAAACGCGGTTCCTGATGAAACCCCAGCCTTGTGGTCCTGCGAACTACCGACAACTTTGCCGCGACGACTGCCTGGTTGAGTTTTGGACTGTCCCTCGGCGGCTGCGGCATTCCCTCTTCCCAATTAGTCCAGGTCTGAATCTTGTTTGACCGTTTATGTCCGCTGGTGACAACCGGACGTCCGCATCGGTCCTGCGATAGATATTCGTAGTGATCGATCAAGCTGACGCTGCGCTCTAGTTGCCCGACGACCGCCACAGCAGCGTCAGCATACTGACGCACATCGCCGAGTACTTCGCATATGGTCCGCACCTTCACCTGACTGTCCGGTATCCGCTGTCCAAAGGTGAGACAGGCGGCCATCACGAAGGCGATGGAGCAACGGAGCCTCTACATTTATCACCCATCTTACGCCTTATACGCGATGCGGCGTAGGTCCCGTGGGCATTCCGGTCTTGAAGTAGGGTTATCGAAAATCTGACCCAGGATCGGAGTCCTAGAACCCTATCGACCGTCCGCGATACGTTATGCCGCTCACCGCGATGGCTGCCTAGGAATCTCCGTGGCCGCTAGGATTCCCACACTGGCGCTTGCACTCGACAAAGGATTTTGACCGTGCACCCGTGCTTCCACCCGCTCCTAGGCCCACTCCTGCATATGCGGCATGGTGTGGGCGTAAATATCCATCGTGAGGGCGGCGCTGGAGTGGCCCAGCATCTCCTGCACAACCTTTGCTCACACCTTCTCCGGCACCACGTACGGCGCGCGGTAGTTGCGCGTCAGCAGGCGGTCTGCGGCCGGGTCGTTTGCAAACCTCCAGGCGGCGGGGTCGACTTTCAGTCTCCGCCCCACTCGGTAGCTGATGTTCGCCAGGTGGCAGTAGGCGGCCGAGGTCACTCCGATTTCGACATCCGCGTTCAACGTCTTGTAATCTCGACTGCGCACGGCGGCCAGGAAATTGGCCATGTGCGGCCGGGTATCTTCGCTGCTCGGCGCGGTGCGCGGTTCATTGCGCACCAGTTCCCGCTTGCTCCCCATGTATATGCGGAAGCCCGAGCCGTCCAGGGTCATGAAGCCCTCGCTGCCGAAGAAGATGTCGCCTACGAAGTGGTCGGCGCGGCGCACGTCCCCTTCGCCCGGCGTGATCAGGCCGCGCACTTCGAACACGATCTGGCTCCCGCCGAATTCGAACGTGGCCAGTTGCGTGTTCGGCGTTTCCTGGTCGTCCTCGTACAGGAATTTGCCGCCCGTCGAACTCACGTAGTTCGGCAGGCCCGCGTCCTTCATCGCCCAGCGCGCGACGTCCATCTCATGCACACCCTGGTTGCCGATGTCGCCGTTGCCGGTGTCCCAGAACCAGTGCCAGTTGTAGTGGAAACGGTTCATGCTGAACGGCCGCATGGGCGCCGGCCCCAGGAACACGTCCCAGTTGACGCCGGGCGGCACGGGCGTGTCGGGCGTACGGCCGATGGACTTGCGCGGGTTGAAACACAGCCCCTTGACCATGTAAACCTTGCCGATCACTCCCTGCCCCAGCAACTCGATGGCGAGCCGCTTGTGCGGCTGGCTGCGGCTCTGCGAGCCCACCTGCACCATGCGCTTGTACTTGCGCGCCGCTTCGATCATCTTGCGGCCTTCGAATATGTTGTGGCAGGCCGGCTTTTCCACATAGACGTCCTTGCCCGCCTGGCAGGCCCAGATGGTGCCGAGCGCATGCCAGTGGTTGGGCGTGGCGAAGCTCACCGCGTCGATGTTCTTGTCGTCGAACACCTGGCGCATGTCGGAATATGTCTTCGGGTCGCTGCCTTGAAGTTTCTTCACCAGCGCCGCTCCGCGCTCGCGCGCCGCCTGGTCCACGTCGCAGATGCCGGCGATGCGGCAATCCGGAATGGCCGACAGGAAGTTGACGTGATCCCGGCCGCGGCCTCCGAATCCGACGACTGCCAGATTGATCCGGTCGTTCGCGCCGAGCACCGGCACGGCGCGGCTGGCAATCAGCGCCGCCGCCGTGGTCTGCAGAAAGTTCCGTCTATTTTCGCGTTTCATGTCCTATGGAGGCATTATATCGGACGGGACGGCCGGCGGAAGGCTCTCGCAATCGCCTTCCATTTTTCCACGCGTGTGAAGTACAATCTCACAGGCGCCGCAACGGCGGCGCCGGAGGAGACGCATGAGCAAAGCGCGCGGAATGGTCCGCCGCGACTTCATGAAGGCCGGGGCGGGGGTTCTCTCCGCGGGCCTGGCCGCGGCAAAGGGTTCAGAGACGCCGTACCCTTCGAAATGGTACCCGTTCACCGAACATCCGGAATCCGATACCTGCTGGTCGCTCTCGGTGGGGCCTGACGGACGCATCTACGCGTCGTCCTGCGCCGAGGGCGTTCCGGGCGGCGTCGTGAAACCGGTTCGCTACAACGAGGAAAAGGACAAGCTCGATTTCCTGTTTAACCTGGCCGAGAAAGTGGACGATCCGGGCAACACCGGCCACGCCACACAGTGCAAAATCCATTACAGTTTCGCGCCGTCGATGTCGGACGGCGTGATGTACATGGCCACGCACCTGTCGGGGCCGCCCATCGATCTGCCCGTCTACAATCCGTGGTACTCATGGCACGATGAGAAGCGTCTGTTCCGCGGCGCCGCCCTGCTTGCTTTCGACACGCGCAAGGACCAGGTGCTGTGGTGGGACACGCTCATCCCCAAGGAGGGGTGCCGCTGCCTGCTGCACGACGAAGACCGGCGGTTGATGTACGCCCTCAGCTACCCGCGCGACCATTTCTTCATTTACGACCTGAAAACGCGCAAGCGGCGCGACATCGGGCGCATCGGCTCCATCAACTGCCAGACGCTTTTCCTCGATAAGTCGCACCGCGTCTGGACCACGGACGACTACGGCCACCTGGTCCGCTACACGCCCGAGACGGAGCGGCTGGAAGTGTCGCCCCTCACGCTGCCGCACCCGATTTACGAGACTGGCTGGCACAGCGTGTTTTACGACGTCGCACCTTCGCCCGACGGCGAGTGCGTTTACGCCTCCACCTGGTGCCCGAATCCCTACCTGATGCGCATCTGGCCGAACGAGAAGCCCTGGCCGCGCGTCGAAAGCCTGGGGCCTGCCACGCAGCCGCGCGACTTGACCATGCCCGTCGACATGTTCCTCGACCACTGCGGCGGCCTGACCTTCGCCGGCGACGGCCAGCTCTACTATGTCGCTTCGCGCTGGCACGATCCGGTGCGCAACCCCATGCCCCCGCCGCGCAAGAGCCGCGAGGGCGTGGTCTGGAGGCTGGACCCCAAGACGCTCAAGCGCGAAGAGGTGTCGCGCCTGGAGCATCCCACGGGCCTGGCGCAGTATGTATCGCGCGGCGCCGTGGATCACAACGGCGACCTGTTCTTCGGCCACGTCGGCGAGCGTCCCAGCGGGATCTTCAAAGTCTCAATGCCGGCCAGCCGCAAGCGGAAGAACGCTCATCTTCCGATCCGGATGTGGGGCTAGGAGGAACGTCATGCAGAACAAACCGAGATTCGACCGGAACTCTCCCGAGATCAAGGCGTATTTGAGGGACGTTGCGCAGACGTTCACGCGCGAAGGCACGCTGATCGCCTTCGAGACCTGCATGCCGGGGATGACCGTGCCCATCCCGCTCGATGAAAGCCGCATCACGGCGCTCGATATCATTCCCGACGGCACCATCTACGGCGGCACCAGCGGCCATCAGGCGCACCTGATTGTGGCGTGCTTCCGGGGGCTCACCGGCCTCGTCTTCGACATCGGCGCCATCGAGGGCGCCACGCAATGCGCGGCGGTGTGCTGCGGCGCAAAGGGCGTGGTGGCTTTCGTGAACGGCCCCAAGGGCGGCCGCGCGGTCAGTACCAAACTGGTAAGGTTGTTCGGCCAGGACTTCATCCAGGAGTGGGGCGTCCGGCGTCCGGCCATCGAAGACCAGGGCGAATGTGCGCCGGGCGAAGCGGTGGTGGATGCCGTTGCGGTGGCCTCGCGCAAGCAGGTGGTCGGGACGACCACGGGCCACGTGTTCGCGCTCGATATCGACGCGCCGAAGCCGCGGATCATAGGAGCGGCGCCCGGCGAGGGGAAGATTGCCGTGGGTTCTCGCGGCGGCGTTTTCGGCCGCGACGAGGGCGATTCCCTCTGGCGTTACGATCCGGAGCGGCAGGCCTTGGAGCGACGCGCCGTGAAACTCCCCGCCGGAGACTGGAGCCAGCCGCTCGAATGGGCCAGCGATCCGCATGACGGCCTGCTCTACACGGCCGATGCCCAGGGCCAGCTGTTCTCCTTCAACGAAGCGGCCGGTTTCAGCGCGCCGCTGGGGCGTACCATGCTCAAGCCCGTGGGGCCCATGGCCGTCACATTCGATGGGCGGCTGTTCGGGTTCTGCGGCGCGGAGATCGCCAAGATGTTCAGTTACGATCCGCAGCAGCGCGAGGTGACGAACCTCGGCGTGGCCGTTTCGATCATTGGGCGCCGGCGCTACGGCTACGTTTTCGGCGATGCGGTCACCGGGCGCGACGGCGAACTCGTGTTCGGCGAGAACGACAACGGCGGACACCTTTGGCTGTACTTCCCGCGGATCAAGTCGCGGGCGTGACGTTCAGCCTTCAAAACCGAAACTGAAGATTCGCGCCGAACGCAGCGCGAACACGAGTTGCACGCGTTTGCCGCGCAGGCGCTTCAAGTCCGCGCCGCGCCAACGGCACACAGCGCTGACCTGATCGCCGCGCAACGGGACGGCGCGCTCAACTTGTAGCCGCTCATCGCCCGCCACTGCCGCGCGTAGTTCCCCGCCGGAAGCGTCGGCGTTCACCACGAGCCGGCTGCCGGTCACCTCCACGGGCCTTGTGATCACCGTCCCGTCGTCTTGCGCGTCCATGGCGGCAAAGCCATCCGGACGTAGATGCGCCAGGCAGAAGAAGCCGTCGCGCCAGCCGGTGTGCGGGCCGTTGCTCGCGCCATAGTACAGGCGAATTTCGTCGTCGAGCGCCACCGGAGTAGCCGCGGCGTATACGCATCCGGCATCATGAGCGCCCTCGCCGCACAGCGGGATAAGTGGATTTCCGGGATCGACGCGCTCCCAACACCGGGTGTCCGCGCTCCAGGCCAGTTCGCAAGTCACCGTGTCCGACGGCGTGTGAAACATCATGAGCAGGCCGAGGTACACCCCCGCGTATTCGAAAATCGGCATGGCGTAGGTCTGGCTTTCGGGCGACCTGGCGTCCGCGCGCAGAACCTCCACCGCCTTCGTCCAATGTAGGAAGTCCTCGCTTTCGGTCGTCCCCACCAGGCGTTGTCTCGTGGCCCGATCCCACAACCGGGTGATCCCCACGTACCGCGAAATTGCGCTCGCCCAGATAGCGTTGTTGTGCGTGTCGCCCACGGCTCCGATGGAGGCGAAGGAGACCAGATCGGACCAGTGGATGCCGTCGCGGGAGAACGCGCCCGAAGTGGTCTTTTCCTGGAAAAACATCTTGTACCGCCGCGCGGGATCGGGCTCCCGCGCGTCACGGAACACGCCCGCGCCATGCGGCCCGCGAACCACCAGGTTGTTGTCGCGCGAGCCTTCAAACTCCACGATGCCGAGCGCGGGTTTGCGCCACACGATGCCGTCGCTCGATTCCGCGTAACAAACGCCCATCTCGCGTTTGAGCGCGCGATACGGCTTCGATTTGCGCTCGGAGCGCGGCGTCGTGCGCACGGCCTCGTCCACGATGAACGGACTGTACCAGCAGCGGTAGAGGCCCGTGCCGGGTTCCCGCACCACGTTCGCGTAAAGATTGTCGAAACGCGCTTCCCACGCTTTGTCCTCTGCGAACAGCGGATTGCGCGGATCTTTTCTTACCTTCCCGGCACGCAGCACGGCGTGCCCGGCGCGCTCGACGACGCGGCTGTCAAGCATCAGGTAGCGCTTGGGCGGCCCGGCCACAGGCTTCGCCCCGGCCACCGCCGCGGATGCGATGAATTCGCGCCGGTTCAACAGGGCCATTCCTCCGGTTCCCATTCCTTCATACAGTACACTGGTAACTCGCCATCAGGCGATGCGGCCCGCGTCGCCTGGAGACGGAAGGACACAGTAAATCATGCGGAACATGCTTCCCACCCGCCGGGGATTCCTGGCCACGGCGGCCTTGCCGCTGGTTGCCGCGCCGCAGCGTCCGCGCATCCGGAAACTCGGGACCATTGACCTCGACCTGGTCGAAACCACTCCCATCGTGTGGAAGAATCGCCTGTATCGATGTGAGTGGGTGCGCGCGGGCTACTGGGCGAATCCCGAACACAAGGACTATTTCCGTCTCGTGGAACGCGCCACCGGCCGAGCCACGCCGGCTTTCGCCCACAGCCATCAATTCGCCAGCGCCTTTGTTGATGGCGGCACGGTTTACGTCACCGGCGTCGAGAAGGGCGGGCAGCCCATGCTGCGGATGTTCGCGTCGCGCGATCTAGCAAAATGGGAATCCTGGACCGTGTTCGACATGCCCGGCTGGGGCATCTTCAACACCTCCATTTGCAGGGCGCGCGACCATTATGTGTTGATGTTCGAGATCGACAAGCCCAAGGAACAGGCCGGGCGGCCCTTCACCGCGCGCTTTGCCACATCCAAGGACCTGCGTACCTGGGAACTCACCCCGCCCGAGTGTGTCTACGCCAAAGATCGCTACACGGCGCCCCACTGCCTGCGCTACCTGGACGGCTGGTATTACGACTTCTACCTGGAAGCTCACGAAGGCTACGAGATGCGCGTGGTGCGATCGCAGGATCTCATCCATTGGACGCCGAGCCCGCTCAATCCAGTGCTGAAAGCCTCAGACGAAGATCGTAAGATCGCCAATCCTAAGCTCACCGCCGGGCAGCGCCGGCGCATCGCCACTGCCGAGAACTGCAACAACTCCGACATCGACTTCTGTGAGTTCAAGGGCCGGCTGTGGATCAACTACTCCTGGGGCAACCAAAGAGGCGTCGAGCACCTGGCCGAGGCAGTTTACGAAGCCAGTGAAGCCAGTTTCCTGAAGGGTTGGTTCCCTCCGCACGCGCTATAACAGAGATAGCGGAGCTGGATGACCTTTACCGTTTCCCCATCAGACGTGGGCCGTCGCGTGGATCTGTTCCTCAGGGACCATATGCCGCTTTACAGCCGCGCGCGCCTGCAAAGCTGGATTCGCGGCGGGCGCGTGCACGCCAATGGCGCGGCGGTGAAGTCTTCCTACCAACTGCAGGGCAACGAGATCATCGATGTGGAACCGGAGGCTCTACCGCCTCTCAAGGCCGAGCCTGAAGCGCTGCCGCTGAAGATCCTGTACGAAGACAACGACGTCGTGGCCATCGACAAGCCCGCGGGCATGATCGTCCACGCCGGCGCGGGATGCAGAACCGGCACGGTGGTAAACGCGCTGCTGCACCGCTTCAAGACGCTGTCCACTCTGGGCGGCGACATGCGCCCCGGCATCGTGCACCGGTTGGACCGCTTCACCAGCGGAGTCCTGCTGGCCGCGCGGCACGATCTGGCGCACCGGCGCCTGGCTGCGCAATTCGCCTCGCGCAGCACCGAGAAGACCTACATCGCGCTCGTGCACGGCAGCCTGCCCAAGGACCAGGGGCGCATTGAGAAACCCATTACGCGCGATCCGCTCAAGCGCGTTCGCATGACGGCACGCCTGGAACGCGGGCGGCCCGCGCTCACCGAATATCGAGTCCTGCGGCGCTTCGAGCAGGGTTTCACTCTGGTCGAGGTGCGCATCCACACGGGACGCACCCACCAGATCCGCGTCCATTTCGCCAGCCTGGGCCACCCGGTTGTGGGGGACCGCCTTTACGGCGCGCCGGCGAAGGTCAAGAACCGGCCGCCGCTGAACCGTTACTTCTTACACGCTCACCGCATCCGCTTCGCGCATCCCATGACCGGGGAGCCGGTGACCATCGAATCGCCGCTCCCGGCCGAGCTTGAGCAGTGGATCAAAGGACTTCTATAATCAAAGCGAGCCGTCATGAAACCAATCCACGCGTTGTTGATCTGTGTTTGCGCAGCCTTCGCACTGAGCGCACAAGCTCCGGCGCCGCAGACGCCCGTACCCGGCGCCGACGACCAGAACCGCATCGTGCTGGACGTGACGCGCGTCAACGTCCTGTTTACGGTAAGTGACAAAAAGGGCCGCTTCCTGACCAACCTCACCAAAGACGACTTCGAGGTGTTGGAGAACAAGAAGCAACAGAAAATCCTGGAGTTCATGGCCGAAAGCGATCTGCCGCTGCGGCTGGCCATCCTGATTGACACGTCCAACAGCATCCGCGAGCGGTTCCGGTTCGAGCAATCGGCGGCCATGGAGTTTCTGAACACGCTCCTGCGCCCGCATCAGGACCGCGCCATGGTGGTGAGCTTCGATACCAATACCGAGCTGGTGTCTGACCTGACCGATGATCCGCAGAAGCTTGCCGGGGCCATCAACAACCTGCGCCCCGGCGGCGGTACGTCCATGTACGACGCGGTTTTCTATGCCTGCCGCGACAAGCTCATGCTGGATCAGCCGCGCAGCAAGTTCCGCCGCGCCATGGTAATCGTCAGCGACGGCGACGACAATCAAAGCCGTTACACGCTCGGCCAGGCGCTCGAAATGGCCCAGAAAGCCGACGTGGTCGTCTACACCATTTCCACCAACATCAGCCGAATCGAAACAGACGGGGACAAGGTGCTGCGCCACATGGCATCCGAGACGGGCGGGCAGGCTTTCTTCCCCTTCAAGGTGGAGGATCTGTCGCAGTCCTTCGAGAACATCGCCAACGAGCTGCGCCACCAGTACAACATCTTCTACCGCCCCGAGCCGCTCAAAGCGGACGGCCTCTATCACAAGATCGAAATGCGAGTCACCAATCGCAAGGACGTAGTCGTAAGAGCCCGCAAAGGCTACTACGCCCCGCGGATGTAGGGAAAAGGGGATGGAAAGCTGTGAGTGTCGATCATGTATAACATGCCCGACTTGGCTTCGTCCCAAAACCTGACGCTCATCCATGAGGCGCTGCATACGGACACGGGTCTCAACGATGTTGATCTTGCCCGTACGCTAGGGCTCAACGTCGACGCGGGCACTGCGTCGCAAGTTATCTCGCTTTGGCTGGGTGCAGGGTGCAATTAGGGAGAATAACATGCGCGTCTCGATGTTCCTAATGTGTGCCGCTGGTTATTGGCTTCCCTTCTTTGGAACGATAGCTCGATGCGAGACAGTATTTAGTCGGGTGGATGCTTGCGGGCTTGTGAACGAGTCAATTCTGGTGCCTGCAGCGCAGTTCCGCATGACCAACATTGAAAAGCTCGCCCGTGCTTTTGTGCAAAAGGCGAAAGCAGGGCACAAACTTGGAATGCTCACGATAGCAAACGAGCTCGAATGATCTTGTGAGAATGCTTCACAAAGGCGATGGCGGGCCTTCGAGCCCGTGCTTGGGAGGCCTGGATGATCTGGTGAAGTGCGTTAACCTCATCACCCGCCAGCCTGGGCTCCAGGGCCCGGCAGCGAGGGTGTGGTTCACCGACGATGCTGCTGTCGTTGATTACATCCTCGACCATAAGTTGCGGCGGAAGATTCTTGCTGGCCAGGGAGACCCGAAGAGAATAGTTGTGCAGAATGTTGAGTTTCGCTTGCTGTCCATGTCTATTGCCAAAGTGAATGCTGCGACCGGCGGTTCAACGTCATGTGTTGTCAGCTTCTACTTGCAATCGAAGGCTGTATCCTTCTCGTCAGGCTTCGCTCTGACAAAGCACATGACAGCCATCACATCTGCGAAAACGGTGACTGTGTCTGTCCGCCGGGACCCGTGGTATCTGAGCGACCCGGGGTTTCCAGAAATCCTCCCGTTTGAAGCTGATGCACCATCGCCAAGTGCCAGCTCGTTCATTCTCAATCCAGAGTTGAGCTGTCATGTTAATAATGGGCAGCTACGTTGTTCGGGGAAAGGATTCGAGCCATAGGGACGTGGGGCCAGC
>CAZLOS010000178.1:0-10417 GCA_964561215.1 uncultured Solibacteraceae bacterium
CGGATCAGGGACGGTGGATGACCCGCGAATCGTTCTCTTGTTGCTGTACGCTTCGTCTATGTGGCAGTGGCCCCCGCGTGACTCAGTCCATCCACGGAAGCCGCTCCTGTTTCAAACTCACCACCTTCTTCCGGTATAGGCGGGTTGAGGCGCCATCAGCTTACTGCCGACCCGGACGAGGGCTTCGCCCTCCGGCGGGTTCGGGTCGTAGCTCGCCGAATCGAGCGTCACCTGTGTCGCCGCGTTGTACAGGGCGGGGGTATCGCCTTCCTTGTCGTTCCACACGTAATTCTTCTCGGTGAACACGTGGTGCTTGGCGCCCTGGAGATCTTCGCTCCGGACGACGCTCAGAGGGCCGGTGCCGGAATGCACCCTAACTGTCTCGCCGGCCCCCAGAATGCCCTTGAATCCCATTACCTTCTCCCACGTCGGCTCTTGGCCGTACTGGTGGTACGCCCGGTGGTAGAGTTCAACGTTCGCCAGGTCGACGCCGGCGGAACCGTTGTTCTGAAAATCGACCCATTCGCCCGCGAGTTGCGCGGCGGAGGTCTGCCCGTGTGGGCTGCGGTCTTTGCCGGCCGGGTTGGGCTTGATGCGCGTAATGTACAGTGACATGTTGAAATGGCTCCAGGAGGCTCGCTGTACGGCACCGTTTGCGCCCCGCCCGAGGGCGGCTACAAGAACCCCTATAGTGCATTCGTATGAGGTGCTCGAATTTCCTGCCCACCGCCGGAAAATTTATGGAAAAATGGGGCCTGTACGTTCGAATATCCTTTGCGGGAGGTTTGAACGTGGCCGCGCACCCTCTAGCCAGGCGGATGCATAGTGAACCGGTTTCAGAATATCGATTGGGACAGGCTGTACAAGCTGCTCCGGGTCGTCGCTGCCGGCATCGTGCGCCGAACCAACCTCGGAGACTCCATCGACTCCTTCACCGCCGAGGATCTCGTGACGGAGACCATGGACGCCTTCTTCTCCTCTTCAAACGGGCTCGGCTGGAACCAGGAGAAGGGCAGCATTGAAGCGCTCCTATGCGGAGTGTTAAAAAGGAAAGCAATCGACCACCTGCGCCGGCAGAAGCACGTCGCGGGGTCGCTCGACGACGGCTCCGCCAAGCCGGCAGGAGCGGCGAAGCCGCGGGCGCCCGCCCCTGAGCGGGCGCGAATCGACGTGAAGGCCCGCCTCTATGAGCTCGTCCGCGGCGACAAGGATCTCGAGGATCTCCTTGCCGCGACGGAGCTACTCTCGGGCGATCACAATATGAATCAGGAGCTGGGAGAGATTCTCAACAAGACCCCGAAGCAAGTGTCGAACCTCAAGCAGCGCTTGCTCTCAATCGATGGGGTAAAGGAACTATATGCCGAACGACAGGTTGCCAAACGACGAACCTGACATGCTGGATAAGCTGTTCGGCGACCCGACCAGCCTCAGCGACGACAACCTCGATCTTCTATTCGAAACCGTCGCGCCGGGGGAAGATCCCTCGGAGGCGATCCGCCGCATGGCGGAAAACGCCGCCGTCGCGTACAGGAAGAGGAACCATGTGCCGCCGGATCACGTGCAGGCGGCGCTCGAGGCGACCAGGCACATCACCAGCCTCGACCAGGCGTCGCCTTCGCTTCTCCAGCAGATCGCGAACAAGCTTGCGGGCCCGGTTCTCGGCCCGGTGAACGACCCGGCGTTCTCGTACAGGAACCGCGCCGGCGACCTGAACGCAAGCGACCACGCCGTCATCGACGAATTGACCGAAGAGCTCAAAGAGGACTGGGAAGAGGGGAACGGCGAGTGAGCCCCGCCGCTCAACTCGCGAACCTTGTAGCGCAGAAGTTGTCGACAGGGCCCAAGCCCGACCTCAACGACATCTGCAAAAAGCTGGGCCTGCGGGTGAAGGAGGTGCCGGCCAGCGGCTTCGACGGCGCTCTCGTCCGGAGCCGGAGTGCCCAGAAGGGCATCGTGGCGGTGAACGCCGGTATCCGCGAGCAGTCCCGGAAGCGGTTCACCATCGCGCACGAGATCGGGCACTTCGTCATCCCGCATCATCGCCTTCTCGGGAACATTTGCGAGCAACGCGCGATCGAGAGTTTCTCAACGCGCCTGCGGCGGCCGGAGCTCGAGGCGAACGAGTTCGCAGCCGAGTTCCTGCTGCCGAGCGCCGTCCTGAGGCGCACATTCAATCTCCGGGAGTTTTCGCTCGCCCAGATCTCTACCGTCGCGAATGAATTCGATACCAGCCTGACGGCGACGACACGCAGCTTTCTTAACCTGACCGATCTTCCATGCGCGCTGGTCTGGAGCGTCTCTGGGAATGCGCGGTGGTTCGCGCGAAGCGCGGCGTTCCGCTTTTTCCTTCCGCTTGAGGAATTGCCCGGGCCGGCATCGTTCGCCGCCAAGCTTTTCAGCGGAGCGGCAGTGCCGTCGAACTTCGCCGCGGTTCAGCCGGATGCCTGGCTTAACCGGCCCGACGCCGAAACGGTCGAGACGCTCCTCGAGCACTCCGTCTTCCTTCCGAACTACGACGCCGTTTTGACGCTTCTGTGGGCCAGAGTGCACACGGCGGCTGCATATGATGACGAGCGGGAAGAGTTTCTGGAGGAGATGAATCCGGAGGACTTCACGCTCGGTCGGCAAAGGTGGCCGCGGTAGCCCCCGGATTCCAAATTAACCGAGCACGCCATCATGCCCAGGGAGGTCGTTTGTAAGCAGGAAGGGAACAGCGAGGAACCCTTCATTTCAGGCGAGTAAGGGCGGCACCAATGGGCGCGCCGGGGATACCACTGCGAGCGGCTGTTGCGCTCCTTCTCACGTTCGATTGTTACCTTCTCGCGCAGATACCCGCGCTCGCGCTCCCGGTCGGCTTCGACTGAACCGGTGAGGCGCTGGCCCATCGTGCTTGCGTATTCTTCACCGCGGCGCGCATTGATCTCTCCCTGCGCCCGGTAGCGAAGACGTTTTCTTCGTTCATGTCTCCAACTTCTGTTCGGAAGATGCCCGTGCGGAAGCGGAGCGCGCCCGCCGCAGTTCGGGCGGCCCAGGTGAGCGGGCTTGCGCCAGAAAGAACAGGGGCACCCCACGACGCCGGGAGGGGACATAACCGAACCCGCCGCGACTCCCGATACGGCACCCAGTACCGGCCCGCAGCCTCAACGGCAACCGAATCTACCGAGACCGGCCCAAACTCGCAGGAAACGGCAAACTCGCAACCAGAGCCCCACGGGAGGTGATACGGTCGGCACCACAGGCGATTGACGACCAGTGATACCCTCGGGACCCGCCTCGACTCGCGAAATCGGCGATACAGCCGAACCCGGGGAATACGTTCACCTCTGGCAGGCTATTTGCCCGTTGTGCTCGGCCGCGGCTCAATAGTGAACTCGCACGGAACTGCGGGTGTGACCTCGTACCATCTCTTGTCCACCCGCGGCGTCCAGGACGCGTCCTCCATGAGGGCGCGTTTGCCGTCCTTCGTGCACACGAGCACGACGAGGCGCGTTCCGCTCGATCGCGTCCGGACCTCGTATTGCCGAAAGTCGAGCTCGAGTTCCGGCTTCTTCTTCAGCGTTTCGGCGACGAGCGCTTCGTTCGGGTAACGGCCGAGTTCGGCCTGCAACGCGGACGTGAGGCGCGACATCGAAGGGCCGAGGGCCGGCGGGAGGAGCGGCTGGTAGTGCTTGTGGCAGCCCACGCCAAGAAGAAGTACCGAGATCAGCGCGACGCTCTTTGCGGCGGTCATGCGTTCCTCCAGAACAGTGGCGCGCTTTCGGCGACCCCCGTATCCAAGTCGGCGTTCGGAAGCGTGAACAGCCGCGGATTCTTCTCCTGAACGGCCGTGCCGAGTTCGCCCCAGTATCGGATGATGTTTTCGCGAACCCGGTCGACAATCGCGAGATACGACGTGCGCTCGCCGGAGGGAGTCTTCAGATCGTCTATGAACGTCGGATCTACGTCCTGCAATTGCGGGTACAACTCGTCTTCTCCGAGCCGTCTCACCAGCGCCGGGAGGCGGCGCCCCTCTTCCGCTACGTTGTCTATGAGGCCGGTGAACCACTTGTGCCAGAGGTTCGGATCGGGGTCTTTGGTCGGGCTCTTAGGGCCAAGCTTCAGCTCGAGATCCGCCCGCGGTATGACGTTCAGCACGCTCGACCAGAGGGAAGCCACGGCGGGATTCAGAGCGCCGTTTTCGGCGCAGGTCATGATGCCGGCGCGGCGCAAGTACTCCGCGCTGCACACGTCCTCACCCATGATGCGATCGAAGATATATACGTCCTGATGCAGTTCGCAGCGGCGGTGAAGGGCTTCGTGCCCCTCGTAGCAGCCGACCCTCTCGGCGATCACGGGATGGACGGCGAGGTCTGCGACCAGGTGGGCGGCGTAGCCGAAGAGCCACGCGATGCATCGCTGTCGGTCTAGCGGATCGGCGGGCGGATGTTCGGTGAGGTGGCGGATGCAGTCCCTCACGAAGTCCGCAGTGGCGTAATAATGCATTACGTTGGCCCAGCACGCAGCACCCTTGTCGAAAACCGTCAGCGACGGATAGTCGGGGCTCACGCTTCCGAGCTCGCAGAAGTTGAGAAACAGCCCGATGGCCTCCCTAGTCTCCCCATCCAGCCCGGGGATCGCCTCCAGCGACTCTGAGCGGACCGCGTTGACAAAGGTCATGTGCGCGAAGGTTCCCGGCATCGATACCTATTTGTCCTTTCCGAAACGTCGATTGTAGATGATTCCGGGGCGGGACGGCACCGAAACCGACGACAGCAGCGGCTTAACTTTTCGTGCCATAGAAATACCTCCGCTGACGCGTGGCACACGAGTGGCGCACGAAACAAAGCTATTCACTTGTCGAGGTTGAATTTAGGAGTGTGACGGCTGATCGAGGTTCAGTCGCCGAATCTACATACACCCGCGGCTGCTCGCGACGCCGTGGAAACGACGCGCCTGCTTGCCAGGCAGCGGCACGGAACATGAGACTGACAGAGGCGTGCCTCTGCTCGTTTCCGCTGCGTCAAAACTATTCAAGGATTCAAGGTGTCGAACGGCGGCAGCGGCATTATGGACTGAATCCCAAAACTGAGACACTCACAATTGGCACACCTTGCAGGGTGACCTGCCCCGGGAAATGAGACAGGGAATAAGTTGAGACCGGGTGATCCACGGGGCCGCGTCCGGTAAACTCGAACAGGCAATGCCAGACACGCAGAAGTGGGCGTTTCGGGCGCGATTTCGCAGCCGCAATCAAGAAGGTCGCGTGGGTGGACCCGGTGCAAGCGGCTGGCGGTGTCGTGTGCCTCATGGAGCGGATCTGGCGGGCGTTTGAAGCGATCAACCGCTTCATGGCTGCCGCCAACAAACTGGACGTCCTCGCGGACGCGAAGAATGACCTGGCCCGCTTGGCCGCGAAGCGCCCGCCGCCAGACACCATGTTCCGTGATGTACTGCTACGACGCCTGACACGAACAGCGGAAGCCATACCACGAGTCTTCTGACTACAAACCAGCATCAAGGAGCCGCCGGAGGAGGCTGGGCTTCGCCGCGTGGGAGTCGCGCAGCTTGCCCAAAGCAGCCTGGAAATCGGCTTCCCGCTTGCTCCGCGTGGCCAGATCGCGCAGATCGACAAGCAGATTCACGGCGATGTCGTATTTGTTCGGCTGCTTGGTCTGAATGAGCATCTCGACCTTTCGCCACGTGGTTTGTTCCGTCCCGGCCAACTGGTCGAGGTATCGAGCGCGGGCTACGGTCGCTTCCTGCTCCTGGCGCACGCGTTCCGCCGCCTGGCGTTCAGCCGCCAGACGCGCCCTCTTGGCTGCGAGCTCTCTTGCAGCAGCAAGGAGTTCGCCGACTGTCCGCCGTTTTGGCTGCGCCTCAGTAGGAGAACCGTTCTTCTGAGACAGGTCGAAACGCCGCTGGATCTCCACTCCGGTCTGCGAAGCAGCATTCAGCGCCGCATCCACGAGTAGGGCATCCTTGTCTTTCTCTGGTATGGCTCGGATCCATGCAGCCAGTTCATCGCGGGTCGGCGGCGTCTTTGGTTGCGCACTTTCGCTCGCCGCAGCATCGACCAAGTCACCATCGATACCCATGAAGTCAATGAAGGCTTTCAGCGATCCCGACAGCGCTTTCAGGCCCGGGGACACCGGCGGCTCGATTTCGTCCTCATCCAGTTCTTCGTTTTGCGCGGAGCATAGCCACCCCAGATACAGGCATCGGTAATCGTCTCGCAGTAGATCTGCCCGCACCGGAATGAGGGAAGCCATCCATCCTTCGCCCTCTTCCCACTCTCCACCGTCTTCCTGTCTACAGAAATCAATGACGAGGAACTCGCCAGCCTTGCGCGCGCGAAGGCTTTCGCCCCTGCAATACGAGGAGAGAAGCTGACGGGTGAGCAATCTCCCCGGTAAGCGAAGCATGAACCGGCGCGTGCCCCAATTCGCCATATAGACGAACGCGTCAAAGCAGTTCGCCATCAGGGCATCTGGATCGCCTTTGAAATCACCCCAGTTGTAGGTGTTCACAAAGCTGGTTGGTGTGATCTCGGCCCGCGTGGAGAGCGACCGGAGAGTACGGAGCGCACGTTCGTCGAGAGGGCGATCAACGGCGCGGAATTCGTAATATTGGTACTCGCTCACCGTTCGCTACTCTCCCAATAGCGGTAGGCCGCAATCCATTCGGCCCCTGCCGGCGGTGGCGAGGGGAGAGGAAGTTCCAGCACCGAAATCCGCTGCTTCTCTTTCCCGTGATGGCAGATAGCGACGATCTCACTAGACTCTGTCATGTCGATCTTTCTGACGATCACCTCGACGCCAAGAACCGTTGTGGAGAACGGAACGCGGAGATGTTCCTCGATCATGGTGAAGAAGCCGCCGGCCTGTTCGGACTCGCCATAGGCATCGACCGTTGCTTCTTCGACCATGCTTTCGAGCCGGGCCTTGCTGAGTCGAAGTGCTCGGTCCGGTGCCGTCGCCCTTTGAGTTCGTCCTCGTGACGGATTCATGCTCACCTCAATTCTCAATTCTCTGATTATCAACCAGCCGCGTGCCGCGCTACACTGCGATGATGCCTTGTGGTCAACCAACGTTCGAAGAGCAAGTCTTGAGTCAGATGGACCGTCTTCGAAACAACAGCCTGAGGACCATCGAACAGCAAACCGTCACGAAGCGGAACACCTGGTGGGATGAGCGAAGCGCCTCGGGCAGCTCGGGTAGCCCGGGAACGGCGCCCACTCCACGTTCGGCCTTTGAGACACTCTTCCTTCAATACATGGGCCTGGCGCCAGAAGACCTTCCCATTCTGCACGAAGATGAAAACGAGATTGTCTGGGCCTCGCGGAATCCGTGCCTCACGCTGGAAGCCTGCCAGCGACTGGGGCTGGACACGCGCGTGGTCTGCCGAGAGGCCTACGAGAAATCAACCCAGGCGTTTGTATCGCGGATTGATCCTCAGCTTCGCTTCCTCCGGGATTACGCGACGATACGGCCGCTGTCAGACCATTGCCTGGAGCGAATCGTGCGCGTGCCGTTTGAGGATCGGATGCGGCTCGCGATTGAAGAGGCTAAGCGATCCAGGCAAGAAGGGAATAAGGGCTATGGCGCGGTCGCCGTTCTGGGTGACCGCGTGCTCGCGCAAGGGCACGACACGGCCATCGCCAAGAGAGATCCGTCCTTGCACGCCGAGATGAACGTCTTGCGAGAGGCCGCCCGCACTCTCGATATCGGCAATCTGTCAGGCGTCGTCCTGTTCTCCACCTGCGAGCCCTGCCCGATGTGTTCTTCACTGGCCGTGTGGGCCAACGTCAGCGCAATCGTGTACGGAGCATCGGCCGCCGAAACAGCGGCGCGGGGAAAACTGCGGATTCTGGTCCCCGCCCAGGAGATCGTAGCGAAGTCCCCGGCCAGGATAGAGGTCTTCTCCGGCACACTTCACCAGGAATGTCTTGCTCTCTACGGGTGAGCGCCCGACAGATACGGCTTGTGTTGCGCAGCGGTGTTCAGTCGCCACTCACCCGGTTTGGTTTGCATCAATGCCATTTCACGTACCCAAGGTTGGTATCTTGCCGTTTTTCTGAACTTGCCTTCGGTTTAAGAATTTGCTACTTTGCGAACCATGGGGACGCAAATCAAAGGCAAGTTAAACTGGCTGCAGCACAACCTCCCCGATGGGCTGGTGGTCGAGGCCACATGGCTTGAGCGTCACGGGTTCTCAAGCGGTCTGCGGAGCAAGTACGTGAAAAACGGCTGGCTGGAACAGATCGCGCGCGGCGTATACCGACGTCCGCCCGCAAAAATGCCGGAACCCGTTGAGGACGACAGCCTGCACTGGCAAAACGTGGTCATCTCCCTTCAGAGTCTGCTCAAGTATCCCTTCGCTGTGGGCGGTCGCACGGCGCTCGATATTCAGGGATTCGGCCATTACCTCAACGTGGTCGGCCCTCGCGAAATCCACCTCTACGGTAATCAAACGCCGCCCGGCTGGACGTCCAAACTTCACCTGGAAAACCAATTCGTCTTTCACGCGGCGACAAGGCTATTCAAGGACCAGTCCGGAGCTGTGGGCCTTGACGGTGCGGACGGAGTTAAACAGGATTACGGGGCCCTCAACACTGATTTGTCGGTAGGCCTCATCCGTCAACAGTGGGGGCACTGGGGCTGGCCTCTGATCCTATCCTCACCGGAGCGGGCGATTCTCGAACTGTTGGACGAGATCCCGAACCGTGAGACATTTCATCAGGCGGACGTGCTGATGGAGGGCCTGCGGAACCTGAGCCCGCGCCGACTGCAGCATCTGCTTGCCCTGTGCCATAGTGTGAAGACGAAACGGCTCTTCCTGTGGTTTGCCGAGCGGCACAATCATGCCTGGCTGAAAGGACTGAACCGGGACGGGATAGACTTGGGCAGCGGCAAACGCATGATCGCGCGCGGCGGAAAACTCGATACCAAGTACAACATTACTGTTCCGGAGACACTTGATGCCGCTGTCTGACCTCTATCGCCGCTAGGTCGCACTGCTCGTCAAGGCTATCCCGCTCGTTGCTGGAGAGACTTGTTTCGCTCTCAAAGGCGGAACTGCCATAAATCTCTTCTGGCGCGATATGCCCCGCCTGTCCGTAGACATTGACCTTACCTATTTACCCGTTGCTGACCGAACGGCATCACTGACTGCGATCGATCAGGGGATGTGGCGCATGTGCGCCAGCATCGGCTGCGGTATCCCAGGTGCGCGCGTGACGCCGGTCTCGCTGCAAGGGCAAGGCGAAAACTGCGTCACAAGGCTGCTCGTGCGTGCGGACGGCGTGCAAATAAAGATCGAAGTCACGCCGGTCCTGCGCGGCTGTGTCTTTGAGCCGGCTATCCGGACGGTGTCGCCGCGCGTGGAGGACGAATTCGGGTTTGCGGAAATGCAGGTCGTAAGCTTTCCGGACCTGTACGCTGGCAAGATCGTCGCTGCACTCGACCGCCAGCACCCGCGCGACCTGTTCGACGTCAGAGACCTGCTGGCCAACGAAGGCATCACCGAGGATCTCCGCAAGGCCTTTCTCGTCTACCTCGTCAGCCACAACCGGCCAATGGCGGAGGTGCTGGCTCCAGCCCGGCTCGGTATCGCGGCGGAATTCGCCAGGGGTTTTGACGGCATGACAGAGAGGGCCGTAACACTCGATGAACTCCTGCAGGTGCGAGAAGACTTGATAGCCGAAGTCGTCGGAAACATGCCTGCGGATCACCGCCGCTTCCTGATGTCAATCAAGCGCGGGCAGCCGGACTGGTCAACACTGGCCTTGCCTGGCGCTGAGATGCTGCCCGCTGTTCGCTGGCGGCTCGAAAACCTGGAAAGGCTCGACGAGAAGAAGCGTTCCACACTGACCGGGAGGCTGGGTGGAATCTTGGGGGTTCCCGACTGAACATGCAGCTAAGTCCTGGAGATCGCGTGCCTACCGTTTTGGATTCAGGCTCATCGGAAACCGTCTCGCCAGCCACGTAATGGATGCGCCTCGATGGAGTTCGCGCTGGCCAGCCGCGTCCCGCAGCATCGGGGCGCCATCAGCAAAAAGGCAGGCTCTCGGAGTGTTTGAAAGTCCTTGAAGATGAGATTGATAGAGGTGCGCCCCTGCTCTTTTCCGGCTGTGTCAAAACCCTTGAAGGTGTCGAGCGGCGGCAGCGGCGTTATCTGTGCCATAACTGTGCCCGAACGGCATCTTTTTGAGGCCACCTGGGTTGCTTTTTGAGCGAAAGCAGATTCCCCAGATTGTTGTAATTGTTAGGAATAGCCGAAAAACGATGGAGTCCTTGGAGCCGATGACCGTCCTTCACACGCAGGAGGTCACAGGTTCGAGTCCTGTCGCGCCCACCATAGAAATCCTCATAGCACAGATGGGCTCCACGCCACTTTCGGGGGCAGACCCCAATCCCAATCCTTTCTAAGAACATAACAC
>CAZLOS010000179.1:0-10254 GCA_964561215.1 uncultured Solibacteraceae bacterium
GACAGGTACAGGCAACGGTGCGCGAACACCTCGGCACGGTATCAAACGAGGAGAACCCGGCCGAAGCCTGAGTCCGAATCCCCGGCAAACCGGCCACGAACTGGTAACAGCGCAGCCCGCATCCTAATGAAATATGGCAGATTCACTTATCTGGGCCAGGCCCGGTCGGGATGTCACCCGGCGATCAATTCTTCCAGCATCTGCCGCGCCTTGCGCGCTTCTTTAATGATCGCGGCTGCGTCGGCGCCGCGGTCGAGGCACTCTACCACCAGCGGCCCGCGCTTAAAGCCGCCCTTCTTCGCCCGGGCGAAAACCTCGCGGAAGTTCACTTTGCCCGTGCCGGGAGTGACCAGCACTTCTTTGGGCGGCTTGAAGTCCTTGATGCTCATGCCCGCGATCAGTCCGTTCACCGACGGCACGTCGTCCACGGGATCGGATTTCCCATCGGAGTAGTAGAAGATGTTGCCGGGATCGTACCAGATGCCGAAGTTCTTGTGTCCCACCATCTCGACGATCTTCCGGCACTGCGCACCCGTGGCGTTGCTGCCCCCGTGCGGCTTGACGCTGAGGGCCACCTTCTTCGCCGCGGCGTAAGCGCAGCATTCCGCCACCACCTTGTAGTAGGGCGCGACCAACTCCGCTTTCCCGGTTCCTCCAAGCAGCAGATTCGGGCAGCGGACGGCTGCGCAGTTGTCGATGAGCTTCTTGAGCCCCTCGATGCCGGCTTCTACCGACTTCTGGACCGGGAAGTTGCCCGCGTAGATCGAGATCGTCTGCATCCCGCGCTTGCGCACCTCCTCGCCCATCGCCGCCGCCTCTTCCTCGCTGACATCCGTTGTTACGATGACCCAGGACTTGGCGCTCTTGTGGGTCATCAGGCCGGCGTATTTGTAGCCGGCTTCGGCCATGCCGTCCAGCGCGATCCGGTAGTCGAATTGGTCCCACGGCCGGGTATAACAGCCGATCTGAAACCGGTCCTTTCCGCGTGGCGCGGCGCCCAGCGCGAGGGCCCCGGCCAGGGCCGCCGCGCTGCCGGCGAACTGCCGCCGGGTAAGGGATTCGCTCGAATGGATTCGCATTGTGTTCCTCCGGGTCGCTATGCTTTGATCGACTGCTTCACCGGGTCGTAGGTGACCTTCCGGCCTGTCGTGTACGAAAGATCGGCCATGATGGTCGCGATGGAGTGCGAGAAGCCCGCTTCGATGGGCGCGTTCGGGGCCTTGCGCGAGCGCACACATTCGAAGAAGTTCTTCATGTGGTGCGTGCTCTCCACTTGCGGAATGGCTGTGCCCGGCTGGATGCGGTCCTCTTCGCTCGAACCATCACCGCTTACAGTCCACGGCTTGCTCCAGTTGCTGGCGTCCATCACGCCCTTCGTTCCGATGAACTTCAGGTAGCTGTTCGCGCTGGTGCCGAAGGTGGAGTTGTAGCGCACCAGGAATCCCTCGTCGGGGTAATCCAGGACGCACTCGATGGAATCCGGGCAGGTGTAGTCGTCGTCCTTGAACCGGACCTTCCCGCCCATGGTCATCACGCTCCTGGGAACTTTGGCCCCCGTGACGTAGTGAACCAGGTCGATGAAGTGCACCATCAGGTTCGTGTGCGGCCCGCGCGAGAACTCGCGGAAGCCGTACCACCCCGCGTACTGTTTGCCGTTGAAGGGCCTGCTCTTCTGGTTCATGAGGAAGCTCCTCCAGTCCACGTCGGCCTCCGTGATCGGGCGCTCTCCATAGGTGTACCAGTACGGTTCCTTACTGTTGCGCGACTGCTCGATCTTGAAGATCTTGCCCAGCCCGCCGGACTGCACGAAGGCGCGGCCGGAGACCGAAGGCGCCCAACTGCGCACTTGCGTACCGATCTGCACGATGCGGTTGTTCGCCTTTACCGCGCTAACCGCCTCGTTCAATTCCTTGAGGTCCATCGCGAGCGGCTTCTCGCAGTAAGCGTCCTTGCCCGCGCGCGCGGCGGCGGTGAGCATGGTGCAGTGCTGGTGGTCCGGAGTGCCGATGATGACGGCGTCGACACCCTTCGATGCCAGCACGTCCTGATAGTGGACGAACTCCTCGGGCGCGGTACCGGATGCCTGCTTCACCATGGCGATGGCTTTTTCGCGCTGCTGTTTCCAGGTGTCGCAGATGGCAACCACCTGCGCGTTGCATTCCTTCTGGAACTGTAGAGCCTCCCTGAGCAGTCCTCGGCTGCCGCAGCCGAGGACGCCCAGGGAAAGGCGGTCGTTGGCCCCCAGGACTCGCTGACAGGAACTAGCGGCTAGCGAGGCCGCCGCGAACGAATAATTCACGAACTCTCGACGGTTGAGTGTAGACAAGATCACTCTCCTGTAAGTAGGGAATGATAGCACCAACGACTCTGTACAATGCTCTCAGTTAGGCCACCATCTCGTCCCAGGTGACCACGCGCTTCTCGTAGATCGCTTTGGTGCCCATCAACGCCTGCAAGGTCGTTTCCATGGCGGATTCGGCTCCATTGATGGGCTGCTTGTTGTTCTTCACCGAATCCACCCACGACGCCAGCGCCATATAAGTGGAATCCTGGCCGCTGTTGGGGATGTCCAGCTTGATCTGCCCGCGCTTTTCGCGAGGCTGCCAGACGCCCTTCACCAGGTCGATGGATCCTTCGCTGCCAAACACGTTCTCGGTGGTTCCGGTGAAAGCCGGCGGATCGTAGTAATGATGGCTGAAGTTGATGTAGACGCCGTTGGCGTATTCGTAAATCACGCTGTAGCCGTCCATGCAAGTGCGTCCCGGAGGCTCGTTCTTGAACAGATTTTGGCCGCCGGTGCCATAGGCGCGCAGCGGATGGCCGCCAATCGCCCAACGGAACAGATCCAGAATGTGGATGCCCTGGTCGACAATCATGTCGCCGGACTTGGTGCGGTCGTGATACCACGGCGTCGTGCGGGGCAAGCCCTCGCCGCTGTGCCGGATCCCGTGACACATCAGTACGCGGCCGATGCCGCCGTCGTGGATGAACTTCTCGGCGGCGTTCGTCGCCGGGTCGTGCCGCAGCTGGAACCCGAACTGGGCTATCTTGCCGGAGCGCTTCACCTCAGCCGCCACCGCCTTGCAGTCGGCCGGCGTCAAGGCCATGGGCTTCTCCCCATAGAGATGCTTGCCGACTTCGAGAATGGCGATGTCGAAATCCTTGTGCGTCCAGTCCGGCGTCGCCAGAACCACGGCGTCGATGTCCTTGCGCTGATCGAGCATCTTGCGGAAATCCGCGTACGTCTCGGCCGATCCGCCGGCTTCGGAGACAAGCTTCGCTGCGTTCGCAACGCGCTCGGGGATAATGTCGCAAACCGCCACGACCTTCACCCCGGGCACCTTCAGCACGTTTTTCAGAAGCCATGTGCCGCGGTTCCCCGTGCCGACGCAAGCCACACGCAGCGTGTCGCTGGGAGACTGCGCGGACAGAATTGCGGGCGCGCCCACGGTGGCGATGGCCGCCGCGGGAACGCTCAGGAAAGTACGACGAGTGCAATTTTCCATGTTGTTCTCCAATCCCGAACTACGAATATCCAACTTCCACGTGGCGATCGACCGCGCAACCCGGAATTAGCCGGCTAGCGCGTAGATTCGATCCACCACTGTCGAAAGCCTGTTGATCTGGTCCGGGTCTTTGGCGTCGTAGCCGTATTCCGGCGAGAGCCATCCCCGGTAGTCGATCTTAATCAAAGCGTCAACGACCGCCTTCCAGTCTACGTCCCCTTCCATCGGCGGAACGAACTGGTTGGTCCGAAGCCTGAAATCCTTAATGTGCATGCGCCTGATACGCGGACCCAACGTGAGAATCCAATCCTGCGGGTAGCCGAACTGCAAAACGTTGCCGATGTCGAAGTGGGCCTGCAGCCAGGGACTGTGAAACTGGTCCACGAAAGCGCGCATTTCGAGTGGGCTCAAAAGGAACTTGTTCCACACGTTCTCGAGAGTGAGAATGACCCTCGCCTGCGCGGCATGGGAGATGGTCTTCCTGAGCTCCTCGCCGGTCAGCTTCCAGGTATCCTCGTAGCGGTGCGTCAACTGCGGACCCGAGCCCACGCGGGAGGGCACCAGCAGGATCGTGCCCGAGTTCAATGCCTGAGCGATGTCGATGGATTTCTTGATCACGTCGACGCCTTGGGCGCGCACGGCCGGCTCGGGATCGTTCAGAGGACATCTCGAAAACGGGCGCGAGACTGAAATAGTCACGATGGTCACGCCGTTGTCGCGAGCCGCGGCCGCGATGCTCTTGATCTCACCTGGGGGAGTGTCCAGGTTGAGCTTGACCCCCATGGTGATTTCGTAGCCGTCGAAGCCGGCGCGCTTGACCTGGCGAAAAGCCTCCGGCAGGGGTGCCGACTCCGGAATGATGCCGTCGCAGATGCTCTTTTTGAAGCGCGTCCCCGAAGCCGCGGCCGCTGCGGCCGCCGCCATAGGGAGTGCGATGATGTTTCGTCGAGTCATAGATTCCTTACACTAACAGGTGGCGGCGGAGGGGCGGAAGACCGAAGTTCCCGCGCCCTCCGCCACCGCCGTAACCGCAACTGCTTCAACATATATTTGTCTCCTTGGAAGAGGTGGTCTTCGACAAACATGGAAGCTGCATGGAACAACGTAGACTGTGAACAACCGCTTTCGATGTGGTCGGCGAACAGCGCTGCACGGCTGTCATGGCCGTTGCCTCACTACCGAAGGCATCGCCGGCGTTGTTTCGCGGCGCGAACTACTGCGCCTGAAGGGGACTACGCGAGATCGTTTCGGGAAACCGTTGTGGGAACCAGGCGGGGGCACTTCGATCAATAGAGTCAGTGGGATGCTGGAGGACTCCGCCCAAGGATCGCCGTCCATTATTGGCTCACATTCAGGCAACTCAGGCCAGAGTTGCGAGCGGCTATGTTGGTCCTAGGTATTGAGAGTCCGTCCAACCACACTTTTCCCACCTTGGAAATACACGTCTCCGATCCTCACGGACAGAAGTTTCGTTTGGAGGCAGTTTAGTTATTGCCTTATATTAATAGCTCTCAACCAAAGCTAGCGGACTTCCTATCGCTTTCTACTGTAGGGATTTTATAGGCACGGAGTTGACTTGTCAAGAGAAAAATTAACTATTACAATTATATCGGTGTGCTGCCATGCCAGACTGACCGCTGAGGAGGCCGCGATCGCGCGGGTGCGTATCTGAAGATCTCTAAACAATGGTTTCGGCAAATCCTGGCTCTGCTGTACCAGCGGCGCACGGCGACGCGCCGCGAGATCATTCAGGCGACCGCGTTAAACTCCGCCTGCGTCAGCCTGACCGTGCAGCACCTCGCAAAGTGCGGCGTGATCCAGCGCATCGGCGAGCTGCGTTCGACCGGGGGCCGGAAGCGGGAAGTACTGAAACTGAACTCCGAGACCGCTTATTTCGTGGTAGTGGATCTCGAGGGAACGCGCATCCGCATCGGACTGGCGAACTTCCTGGGCGACGTGCGGTACCGCTGGGAGGAAGACGTCAATTACCGGAACCGGCTGGAAGTCCGGGATCTTCAGCACGGAATCGCGGCGGTGCTGGGCAACCTGGATCCCGCCGAGCGTCTGCGGACGCTGGCGGTTGGAGTGAGCTATACCGGACTGCCGGATGCCTCCGGAGGCATTACTGCCGTCAATCTGGGTTGGGAAGATTTCCCCCTGGGCAAGCATCTGGAGCAATTCGTCGACCTGCCCATTTTCTATGCCAACGACGGTGTCTGCAAGATTCTGGCGGAGCGATCGCTGGGCGTCGCGCAGAACTGCGACAACTGCGTCTACGTCATGGCCGGGATCGGGGTGGGCATAGGCTTTTACGTGGGCGGCCGGCTGGTGACGGGCGCGCGGGGACTGGCCGGCGAGTTTGGACATATGACCGTGGATCCGGCCGCAACCGACCGGTGCAACTGCGGCAAGACAGGATGCCTGGAGGCGATCGCATCCAGTCCCAACATCGTTCGTCAGTATTTCGAAATGACCGGTCGGACCGGGCAGCACCCGAAGTCTTACCCGGTGACCGAAGTGTTCGCGCGCGCCCGGGCGAAGGATGGCGCGGCACTCGCGGTCATAGAACGCGTGGGACACCATCTTGGCCTTGGGCTCGCGAACGTGATAAACCTGCTGAACCCCGAACTGATCGTCTTAGGAGGCGATTACGTCGAGGGCCAGGACCTGCTGATCCCATGCATCCGGCAAACGCTCGGGCGGCACTGCCTGCCCGACCTCTTGGAAGGGGTCGAGCTGAAAGCCAGCGCCCTGGGACACGAAGGTGGATTGAAAGGCGCGGCCTCCCTGGCCTTCAGCCATGCGCTGCAGGACGAGGAGTTGTTGAGGAGAATGACCAGTCCCCTGCAGCTGCAGCCGCAAGGATCTGGAAACGAAGAAGCCGCGGCGCTTACGGGCGGCGGCAGTGCGATAACCAGGACAGAACGGAAAGGAAAACCGCATGGAAGAACTAGCCATACGCGGCGGCCAAAAGGCCGTCAGGAATAAGCTTGTAGGCTGGCCTCACTTCAGCGAGGAAGCCATTCAATCGGTGGTCGACACGCTGCGTTCGGGGAAGGTGAACTACTGGACCGGGCGCAAGGGCATGGAGTTCGAGAAGCGCTTCGCCGAGTGGCAGGGCTCGAAGTATGCCATCAGCGTCGCCACGGGAACGGCGGCGCTGCACGTGGCGCTGACCTCGCTGGGCGTCGGTCCCGGCGACGAAGTGATCGTGCCGAGCTACACGTTCATCGCCACCAGTTTCTCCGTCGTGCAGGCGGGCGCGGTGCCGCGTTTCGCCGACGTGAACCTGGAGGACCACTGCCTGAGCGTGGAGTCGGCCGAGCGGCTGGTGAACGAGCGGACCCGGGCCATTATGCCGGTGCACCTGTACGGCAACGTGTGCGACATGGACAAGATCACGGCCTTCGCGAAGAAGCACAACCTGTTCGTGATCGAGGACAACGCGGAGGCCTTCGGCGGTTTCTACAAGGGCAAGAAGACCGGCACGCTGGGCGACATGGCGGGGTGCAGCTTCTGCCAGAACAAGACCTTCACCACCGGCGGGGAAGGCGGTATGGTGACCACCGACGACGAGGACCTGGCGTGGAATGCGCGCAGCTTCCGGGACCACGGCTACGACGTCCAGCAGCGGTTGAGCCTGATGGAGTTGGAACAGAAGCTGCCGTACATCCACAACATGGTGGGGTGGAACTACCGGATGACGGAGATGCAGTCGGCCATCGGTCTGGCGGAATTGGACCGGATGGACAACTGGAACATGCCGGCGCGGCGGCGGAACGCGAAGATCGTGATCGACGCGTTGCGCGCGCGTCCGGAGGTGAAGTACTTCCCGGTGGACACGCCGGACAGGCAGAACGGCTGGTACGTGCTCGCGTTCTCGCTGGACCTGGATCAGATGAACTGCGACATCCAGGAGTTTGTGCAGGCGGTGGTGGCGGAAGGGGCGCCGTGCTGGAAGGTGTTCTGGCCGCAGTGCCACACGGAGCGGGCGTTCCGGGAACACAATTCGTTCGGGCGCAGCGGGTTCCCGTTCCGGTCGGGGGAATACGCCACGCCGTCGAGCGTGGATTATAGCCATGTGGAAGTGCCCAACGCGCAGTGGCACGAGAAGCACACGTTCACGTGCTTCTCGTACCCGACATTCACCGAGGACGACATGCACCAGATCGCCGGCGCGCTGGTCAAAGTCATTAAGGCGTATACGAAGCTCTGAGACTGCCGGATAAGGGCCGCTGGGTGGCTATCCTTCCTGTACCACTTCAAACGCCATCAGGCGGCCCATTCTCTCGATCGCGTCCGCGTAATCGCCGTAGTAACTCACGCGGTGCACGATGCCCTTGAATCCGTTCAGGATCTTGCGGGCATTTTTCACGCGCGTGCGGAGTTGGGTGCGGCAGCCCTCGTCGCTGGTGACGTTGGCGATGGCCTCGGCGCTGAATGTCGCCAGCCGCTTCGGATCGAGGAAGCGGGCCACCGTCATCGCTTCGCCGATCGGCATGAGGACCTGCACGGCGGCGCCCTCGCTGGTTTCCAGATGAGTGCGCAGGATGTACGGCCCCGGTGGCGCGCCGATGCCGCGCATCGACGTGGGCGCCGTGCAGTGGCTCTGAATGATCTCGTTGCGGCTGGTGTCGATCACCACGTTGAACAGGAAACCCGGCTTTCCGGTGAAAGGCGTGAGTAGCAATTCGGTCATCGTGCAGCCGAGATCGGCCTGGCAGACTCCGAACAGTCCCTCGTCGTCCAGCCTTGAAAAGGAGATGCACGGATAGCCGGGCAGTTCACCGCGGTTGATCCCGCCCAGGCAATCGATGGTGATGCCGTTGGCGCCCTCGCGCTCCAGCAGTTCCTTCACACCCAGGTAGAAACGGGTGCCACGGTAGATCTGCTCGCGCGACGGCTCGACGATCCGCAGCGCCGCTGCGGCGTAACGGTCGGCCTCCTTGCGCGCGGCGTCTTCGCCGATCCGGTCGTAGGAGGCCTTGAGATCGGCGTACTCGATGGAACGGAACGTGGTTCCGAACTGCCGGCTGAACTCTTCAGCTTGCTTCGAAGGCTTCGCGCCGGGCACCACCACCAGGATCTTGCTCTTGCGCATCGCGTGGATGGTGTGGAAGATGCGCGCGTAGACGTCCAGGTCGTCATAGTCGCTGGAGGCGAGCACGTCGGCCTTGTTGCCGGCTTGCGCGAATTCCGAGAAGGAGCCCCAGGCGTGGCCGGCGTAAGGACGCACGAACAGCAGCGTGGGCATCCCGCTAGCCCCGATGGCTTTCACCATGCCGTCCGAGCCGGAAGTGATGGTGACGACCAGGTTGGCGTCGGTCGCGGCTGGGTCCAGCGATTTCACGTACGCCCCTGCGTCGTCCATCGTGCGGACCAGTTCGCCGCCCGTGAATTTGATCAGCTCCGGATGGCGGCGCTCGATCTCGGCGAGCTTGGCATCGATTTCCGTGCGGGTGGCCTCGACATCTATGCCCGGCTTCGGCCAGGTCGGCTTGCGGACCGCGACATAAGCCTTGCGGACCACGGCGGGGCCGGCCCACGGCTTAGCCGGACCAATGCCGCCGAACAGCGGCGAGAACGATGCCGCCGCGGAGGAAGCGCAGAAACTCCTGCGCGAGAAAGCTGGGATCGGATCAGGCATCTCATTGCACCTCGATGAATGGCATCCTGCCGTCCCGGGCGCGACCGCCCAGTCTCGGCTCCCATCCGTGATAACATAGTTGAAGTGGACCCGGCGGCCACGGCCGGCGGAGTGCGCACGCGAAGTTCCGGATTAGAATCTTATGATCATTCTGCTGACTATCGTTCATGTCATTGTGTGCTTTTTCCTGGTAGTCGTCGTTCTGCTGCAAAGCGGCAAGGCGGCGGACTTGGCTGGTGCCTTCGGAGGCATGGGATCCCAGACGGCTTTCGGCCCGCGAGGCTCGGCCACCGTGCTCAGCAAAGCTACGACGACGGCGGCGGCATTGTTCATGATCACTTCGCTGGTATTGGCTGTGGCCTCGTCGCGCATGTCCGGCGGCGCGCAGACTATCCTCGAAAAGCACGGCGGCACGACGCAAACGCAGCAGCAGAGAAGAGTTCCGGCGCCGGCCCAGGCACCTGCTCCACAGGCGCCGGTGAAGAAGTAAACTGGTATTCGAAAGTTCGCACCGCGGAGGTGGCGGAATTGGCAGACGCACTAGCTTGAGGTGCTAGCGGGAGCAATCCCCTGGGGGTTCAAGTCCCCCTCTCCGCACCATCTTAAGGCCCGTAGCTGCAATCAGTTACGGGCCTTACTTATTTCTTGTGCCTGTTTTGTGCCCGAATCCACGGCCAGCTTAAGCCCCGTGATCTCTTCCCGCCGCGCCCGCGCTGCGCTTCGTACGGCCCCCGACCGCGCCTCGGGCGTCAGATCCAGTACGCGTTCCTTGGCTCCTCTCCGTCCAAGCGACACGACGCAGAGTGCTTACGTCTGTTCGCCATCAGGTAGACGCCGTGCACGGCGCCGGGCAGGGTTGAGTCACAGAATGGCCCCCGCCCAGCCGCCAGGGTGGGTGTTCTATTGTCTTTTCTTTCGCTCCCCATCTAAAGAGTTACCAATGAAGGCCGATCTATCGGAGGGAGCATTTGCGATGAACAACACCGTTCTGTCGGCAGCCCTGTTCCTTCTTGCAAACGCGTGCTTGAGCCTGTACCTCTTGCGGCGCCAAAAACGAAAACTGGTAGAGGGTTGGACCTGTGCCGGAGCGCTTCCGATGCG
>CAZLOS010000180.1:0-9929 GCA_964561215.1 uncultured Solibacteraceae bacterium
ATTTTGAGATCTTCGTGGAGGCGCCGACGTCGAAATTCACCCGGTAATCGCCGGTGTTGGACATGTCGTTAAACATCCGGAAGCTCTGCACGAGGCTGGTGGCGGCGTTGAGCTTCAGGCTGTATTCATCGCCCCAGTAAACCTCGGCGGATTTCCGGATCAGCGAGTTGCTGAAGCTGGACCGGTCGAACGCGCCGCCGCCGAGCAGATCCAGGCGGCTCCTCTCCGTCTTGACAGCGTGGAAGCCGAAGCCGCCGCCGAGGACGAACCGCAAGTCCAGGTCCTGGAACCTGTCATATTCGTAATCGTTGAACGCGTTCACGAACAATCGCGGGTTCAGGTCGTGGCCGTAGGCCAGCCCGCCGCGGACGGCCTGGGCGGTCGAGGCGCTCTTGCCATTGATCAAGGCCGAGGCCTTGATGATGTTGAAATACAGCGAGGTCTTGTCGGTGTTGGTGATGCGGGCGGCGCTGACGCCTGTGGTGAAGGTCAGGGTCTTCGCGTTGCCGCTGGTGCCGGCGAAACCGATGGTGCCGGTCCCTGCCCAAAGGTGCCCCCAGCCAGGGTGTAGCAGCCGCTCGTAGGCCTGTTGCCCGGCGGCGTCGCGGATAGTGGTGACGTCGGCCGGCGCCACGCTAAGGGTGGTATCCTTCGCCGTCACCTCGATCTTGTCGCGGACCGTCGCCATCGTACCTTGAATCGTCCGCCCGTCCTGCAGAACGAGGTTCACCGGCTTGTCGGCTTTCACGGACTCCACGTCTTCCCAGGAGGTGGTGACGACGCCGAACTTGTCGGTCTTGATGGTGACCTCTTTACCGCTCTTCTTGACAATGCTGCCGGTAACGCGGTCACCGTTCTTCATGACGATCACGTCGGCCAAGGCAAGGTTGCAGCAGAACACGGCTGCCCAGAAAGCGCCCAGTCTTCTCGTCCACATATGCCGACTATCGTCGTCGCATGCCGCGCCGCCTGTCAAGACGTTGCAGACGGGCCGGGATGAGCGCCGGGGGTATAATTGCAGACGCTCATGATCGACTACGAAAAACTCGGATCCTTTTACCTCGGCCGGATCTATGACCCGGCCGCCGGCAAGGCCGGGGACGGCCTTATCCTTTACGATTCGAAGGACCTCGTCACCCACGCGGTGTGTTTCGGCATGACGGGCAGCGGGAAGACCGGACTGTGCATCGCGCTGTTGGAAGAGGCCGCCATCGACGGCGTTCCGGCGCTGGTCATCGATCCCAAGGGGGACATCTCCAACCTGCTGCTGACGTTTCCGGACCTTGCGCCGGGTGATTTCCTGCCCTGGATCAACGAGGACGATGCGCGCAGGAAGGGAATGGCGCCCGAGGAATTCGCCGCGCAACAGGCTGAGCGTTGGAAGAAGGGGCTGGCCGCATGGGGGCAGGACGCCGGCCGCATCCGGCGTCTGAAAGAAGCGGCTGATTTCGCCGTATACACTCCGGGCAGCACCGCGGGCCTGCCGGTCTCGATCCTGAAATCGTTCTCCGCGCCGGGGGCCGCGATTGTAGACGATCCGGAACTGCTGCGCGAGCGGGTCAACGCTACCACCAGCGCGCTGTTGGGGCTGCTCGGCATGGAGGCCGACCCGGTACAGAGCCGGGAGCACATCCTGCTGGCCACCATCCTGACGAACGCCTGGAAGCAGGGGAAGGACATGGATCTGGCGGCGCTGATCCAGGCGGTGCAGACGCCGCCCATGACGCGCATCGGAGTGCTCGACGTCGAAGCGTTCTATCCGGCCAAGGAGCGGTTCGCACTTTCGATGGCGCTGAACAACCTGCTGGCCTCGCCCGGTTTCGAGGCGTGGATGGAAGGCGAGCCGCTGGATATCGCGAGCATGCTTTACACGCCGCAGGGCAAGCCGCGCGTCTCGATCTTCTCCATCGCGCACTTGTCGGACAGCGAGCGCATGTTCTTCGTCTCGCTGCTGCTCAACCAGACGCTGGGCTGGATGCGAATGCAGTCAGGGACTGCCAGCCTGCGCGCGATGCTTTACATGGATGAGATCTTCGGCTACTTCCCGCCAGTGGCCAATCCGCCGTCCAAGCAGCCGTTGCTCACGCTGCTCAAGCAGGCCCGCGCGTTCGGGGTGGGGGTGGTCCTGGCCACGCAGAACCCGGTGGACCTTGACTACAAGGGTCTGGCGAACGCCGGGACCTGGTTCATCGGACGGCTCCAGACGGAGCGCGACCGCAATCGCGTCCTGGACGGGCTCGAAACCGCGGCAGCCGGCGTCGACCGGCAGCGGATGGAGCAGATCCTTTCGCAACTCACCAATCGCGTGTTCCTGATGAACAACGTTCACGAAGACGCGCCGGTGGTGTTCGAGACGCGCTGGGCGATGTCTTATCTGCGCGGGCCGCTGACGCGGGCGCAGATCAAGACGCTGATGTCGGCGAGGAATCAGCCGCCGGCCGCGGCGCCGTCCGCGGCCGCCGGCAAGCCATCCCCGGAGGCTGCGCCGCGGCCCGTCCTGCCTCCGGAAGTTGCACAGTACTTTGTGCCAGCGCGCGGCGCGTGTCCAGCCGGCTCCCGTTTGCTTTACGAGCCGATGCTCCTTGGCTCCGCCCAAGTGCGTTTCGTGGACGCCAAGGCGAACGTGGACTGCCCGAGGGACCTCACCCTATTGACGGCCATTGGGTCCGGCGCCGTCGCGGTGGACTGGCAGAACAGCGAGGAAGCGCAGTTGGCGGTCGAGGATCTGGAGCGCGAACCGGCCGAGAACGCCGCATTCGGGGAGCTTGCCGCAGAGGCGTCCGAAGCCAAGAGCTATGCCGCCTGGAGCCGGGATTTCGTGACATGGCTCTACGGGAGCCAGACGCTCGACATCTTGAGGAGTCCGAGTCTGGGTGAAGCTTCGCAACCGGGAGAATCGGAGCGAGACTTCCGGGCCAGGCTCCAATTGGCGGGCCGCGAAAAGCGCGATGAGGGCGTCGAGAAGCTGCGGAAGGCTTACGCGCCGAAGATGGCCGCTCTCGAAGAGAGGATCCGCCGCGCAGAACAGGCCGTCGAGCGGGAGCGGGAGCAGGCCAGCGCGCAGAAGATGCAGACCGCCATCAGCGTGGGCGCGACGCTGCTGGGCGCTTTCCTGGGCAGGAAAGCCGTAAGCACGTCGACGATGGGACGAGCCGCGACGGCGGCCCGCGCCGGAAGCCGCGCGTGGAAAGAGTCGCAGGACGTCGCCCGCGCGGGGGAGACGGTGGAGGCCATGAAACAGCAACTCTCGGATCTGGAAGCCCAGTTCAACTCCGAGAGGCAGGCAATAGAGGCGGCGATGAGTCCGGCGGCGGAGGTGTTCGAGACCGTGCCGGTGAAGCTGAAGAGAACCAATATCCAGGTACGCCTGGTGGCGCTCGCCTGGATGCCGCATTGGGAGGATGCACTGGGCAACCTGCGGATGGCGTTCTGACGCTCATTGGCAACGTCTCCGAGCCGGATGTAATGTGACAGTAGGGAGGGCAACGGAAATGCGTGGAATGCGAAAAGGAATGGCGGCGGCGGCACTCTTTCTATGCGCGGTAGTACCGGGCTTCGCGCAACTGCCGCAATTCAGACCCGGATTCAATCTCTTCTCGAAGGAGCAGGACGTCCAACTGGGCAAGGAAGCGGCGGGACAGGTTGAAAAGCAGGTGGAAGTAGTCAACAACAAAGAGTTGACCGACTACATCGCGGCCATTGGAAGCAAGCTTGCGACACAGCCGCAAGCGGACAAATACCCGTACACATTCAAGGTAGTCAACGACAAGAGCATCAACGCGTTCGCGCTGCCGGGAGGTCCGGCGTTCGTTCACACCGGCCTGATCGCGGCCGCGGACAACGAGGCACAGATAGCCGGCGTTCTCGCGCACGAGATCACGCACGTGGCCCTGCGGCACGGGACGAATCAAGTGAGCAAGGCGAACCTGATCCAGTTGCCCGCGATGCTGGCCAGCCAGAAGCTGGGCGGCGGCATCCTGGGGCAACTCGGCCAGCTCGGAATCGGCTTGGGCGCGAACTCACTTCTGTTGAAATTCTCGCGCACGGCGGAGACACAGGCCGACCTGATGGGCGCGCAAATCGCCGCGCAGGCCGGCTACAACCCGGTGGAGATGGCCCGCTTCTTCGAGAAACTGGAAGCCGCCGGCGGGCAGCGAGGGCCCCAGTTTCTTTCCGACCACCCCAACCCCGGCAACCGCATGAAAGCGATCCAGGACATGATCGCGCAGATGCCCCAGCGGAGCTACGCGGGAGACAGCGGACAGCTGGCCAGAATGAAATCCATTGTCGCCGGCATACCCGCTCCGAAGAAGACGATGGCGCAGGCGCAGGCACAAGAACAGGCGCAAGGACAGCAGCAAGGCGGAGCCGCGACGACCGCGGCCGGACTGTCCCTTCCGAACAGCCGCCCCTCGGGACGCATGCAGCAATTCCAAGGGAAAGAGTTCCGTATATCCTACCCTGAAAACTGGCAGACCGCTCCCAGCCAGGACAATTCGAGCGTCACGATCGCCCCGTCCTCCGGCGTGCAGCAGGGCCAGAACGGGTTGAGCGTGGGGTACGGCACGATCGTGGCCTTCTACAAGCCGCAGAACGCCAATGTCAGCCTGTGGCAGGCGACCGACGAACTAGTCGCCCAGCTTCGCGGCGGTGATCCCAGCATGCGCGCCGGCCGCGACATGCCGGTCGAAACCAAAGTCGGCGGAAAGAGCGCCATTGTTACGTCGCTTTACGCCAACTCGATTTTCCAGGGCCAGACCGAACTGGACCGCGTGGTGACAGTGGCGCATCCGAACGGGATCATGTACATCGTGTTCATCGCGCCCGACAGCGAGCGGCAATACGTAGACCGGGCCTTCAACCAGATGCTGCAGTCGGTGCAGGTCTCGTTCTGAAGCGGAGGCAGGCTGAAGCCCTGCCCCAAATGCAGTTTCTAGCCGGTGGTCTTCTGGCCCATGGCGATGGCGTTCACGGTGAGCAGGAGTTCGCGCAGAGTGTCCTCGCGCGGATCGGCACGCCAGGCACGCAGCAGGCGCACTTGTTCTTCGTGCAGGCGCAGGAGGGCTTGCCGGCGTAAGCTGATGGCGAGCATCAGGCGGGGGCGGCGCGTCTCGCCGGGGGCGCCGAAAAGCTCGTCGATCAGAGCGCGCGTCCGCTCGTACTCGGCCAGGATGGCTCCCAGGATGTCGTCGCGCACCGCGGCATCCTCAACCAGCGAGGCGTACATGCGCATGACGCCGGGATTGGCCATCAGCACCGCGGCGCCGACGTTCTCGAGCAGGTAAGCCAGGAACGGCCACGTGCGAATGGGGCCGCAAAGCTCGCTCCACTCGCGCGGATGCTCAGCGCGCAGCCATTCGAGCGCCGACCCGACTCCATACCAGCCCGGCAGGTGGAAACGCGCCTGGCTCCAACTGAACACCCACGGAATGGCGCGCAGATCCTCGATGGTTTGCCTGCCGGTACGGTGCGCGGGCCTTGATCCAATGCGCGTGCGCTCGATGGCGTCGATGGGCGTGGCCTGGCGAAAGAAAGTCACGAAACCATCGCGCTCGACCAACTGCCGGTAGGCCTGGAAGCCTCTCTCGACAACCGCGGGCCAGAAGCGTTCCAGCGGGTGCGGCGGATCGTCCCAGCGTTCGTGCAGCAAGGTAGTGCGCGTAACCCCGGCGAGCAGGCGCTCCAGGTGATAAGTCGCGGTGACGCGGTTGGCGTATCTCTGCGCGATCACTTCACCCTGCTCGGTGACGCGCATGCGGCCCATGAGCGACCCGCCCGGCAGCGCTTCCAGGAAGGCGTGGATCGGGCCCGCGCCGCGCCCGACGGTACCGCCGCGGCCGTGGAAAAACGCCACCCGCAGGCCCCGTTCGCGCGCCAGCCGGGCGAGGTTGCGCTCGGCCCGATGGATGCCCCAGTGACTGGCCAGGATGCCTCCATCCTTATTACTGTCGCTGTAGCCGAGCATCACCACCAGTTCGTGCGCGCCGCGCCGGTCTCGCCGCTCCAGATGCTCGAAGGTGCGCCGCGTGACGTCGTGATCGAGGAAAGCCGCGACGACCCCCTCGCTGCGCTCGAGGTCGTGGATGGTTTCAAACAGTGGAGTGACGGGGATCTCCGCCGCGAGGCCGCCAGGCACCTCCACAAGCAGGCCGGCTTCCCGCATGAGCAGGTAGACGGCCAGCAGGTCCGCCACGCTGCGCGTCTGGCTCACGATGAGCGGCCCGACGCCTTCGGGGGAGTACCTGTCCAGGTGCGCGCGCAAGGCGCGGAACAGTTCCACCGCATGCCCGGCTTCCTCGGTGAGGCGCATATGCGGGCCGGTGAACGGGCGCGGGGTCTGGAGTTCGCGGTTGAGGAACGCGAGCCGTTCTTCCTCGCTCCATTCGGAATAGTTCCAGCGCGGGAAAGCCGCGGCGCGCAGCAACCCTTCCACCGCGCGGTCGTGGTAAGCGCTGTTCTGGCGGATATCCAGGGTAGCCAGGTGGAAGCCGAACACGCGCACCTGCGCCGCGAGCGGGCGCACGTCCATGTCGGCGACCTCTCCGGCGCCCGCCTCGCGCAAAGACTTTTCGAGCACTTCGAGGTCTTCGAGCAATTCGCCCGGCGAGCGGTACCCGCCGTGGGTCTCCGTGCCGCCTTCCACCCTCTCCAGGCGCAGCCGCATGAGGTTTACCAACTGCCGCCAGGGCTCGCCAGGATTACGTGCCAGGGCGTCGCGGCCGGCTTCGCCCAGGCCGCCGGACATCTCGTGCAACCGCCTTGTCAGATCCGGCACTCCGCCGTTCTCCGGTTCGGCAAGGCTCAGGCGGGCGCCCAACCGCTTCAGGCGGTTCCCGAGACCATCGAGCGCGCCCTGGCGCAAGCGGCGCAGGCCGCGGCTGGTCACCTCGCTGGTGACGAAAGGATGACCGTCGCGGTCGCCTCCCACCCAGCTTCCGAAGCGCAACTGCGGCAGCCGCGGCGGCGCGCTGTGAAATGTCGTGCGCCAGATGTGTTGAAACCGCTGGTCGAGCAATTCGACAACGCTGGGAAACACGTGCTCCAGGTAATAGAGCGTGTTGCGGAACTCGCTTGTAACGTCCGGCCGCTCCAGGATGATCTCGCCGGTACGCCACAGGCGCTCGAGCGCGGCCTTCAGCCGGTGCTCGTAGATGGAGATCTCGACGTCGGTGAAGTGCCGCGAGTCGCGCTCCACCAGCATCAGGTAGATGGTGCGGTGGTGCTCCAACACGGTGGCGCGCTTGGCCTCGGTGGGATGCGCGGTCAGTACGGGTTCCACGGAAACCTGTTCCAGCACACGGCGCACGGCCGCTTCATCGAAGCCGCGCTGGACGAGGTCGGCGAGGTTATAGAGCCAGAGCCCGCGCTCCCCTTCCCTGCGCCGGGGATCCTCGGCGCGCCGGCGGTACTGGTTGGCGGTATTCTCTTCGACGATGTTGAGGAGTTGGAACGCGATGCTGAGCGCCTGGCAGTGGCGCGCCGACAGCGGCCCCGCGCCGCCGGCCTCTTCGTGAAAGCAGGTCTCCAGGAAATCCGCGAGTTCGGCATCGCCGTCGCCGCGCAGCGTGTCGCAAAACAGCCCGCGCAGGTATTCGAAATCGGCGGCCCACTTCGCAAAGCCTTCCTGTCTGGATTCGTGCCCGTCCACGCTTACTGGGCTCCTCTATCTTGAGTTTGTGCCGGCGGAGCCACGAACCGCGTGACTTCCTGCACGGTTTGGCTGGGGCCGGCCACTTTTAGCCTAATGTCCACGTCCGAGGTGCGCCGCGCGTAACTGATGCCGCCGGAGATGAGATGTTCGTGGTCGAGCGCAATGTTGGCCGTATCGCCGCCATCGACGATTACGAGCATCCCGCCGCGCGCCTCGCGCACCGGCGCCGCGGTGCTGTCCCATTCGATGCGCAACTGTCCGCCCTGGTCGAACGCCCTCAGCGACATCGTCTGCGGCGCTCGGTGTGCCGACCAGAACGGGCGAGCTCCCAAACCCAGGAAGAAAGCGGCCACGCAGAGCAGCGCCGCGACGGTCCAGCGCGTCGCTCGGTTGCGCCTTGGCTCCAGCCGCTGGAGGAAAGCGCCGAGTTTTTCCGAATCGGTCTGCGAGGGGGTCTCGGACGGCTCCAGGATGCGCGGCGGCAGATCGCGCGTGGGCTCGACACCCGGCGTCCTGCCCGGCATGAGGATCTGCGAGTTGGGCCGGGAGGAGGGCGTCGTGGGCGTAGCGGCCGGGGGCGGAGCGGCGGGGGGCGCAGGCTCGACGGTGCCGCGGGCCTCCGAGGGCACGACTTCAAACTCCTGGCCGCTCGACTCCGGGCGGATCGAACCATCCGCCTCGCGCAAGAAGAAACCGGCGGTGACTGGCCCGAACTTTTCCGGGTGCAGCACGAGAGCGACCTGCCAGGGATGCGGGAAGAACCTGTTGTGGATCTTCAGGTCTTCTTCAGACAAACTGATGCCGTTCCGGGTGTGGGAGTGGTACCAGCCCACGGGCGCTAAACCCGCCGCAGGGGCCGGCGCGGCGAGTTGGCGCTCCATCGCGGCAACGTCGTTATCCGAAAGCTTGAAAGACGGCCCGTGCGCGTGCTCGCATTCGATGGGACGTTGCGCTTCAATCCGCAAGAGCCGGCCCGAGCGCGTTCCATACAAAATGCCGCCCATTTCGATGCCGCCCCGGCTAAGCCGGTGCAAACCATCCACCACGAGCACCCGGATGTCATCCAGCACCGCGCACGAATACTCGATTGCGGGCGAACCTTCTCCCGCACTCCAGCGGCCGTATTCGGATGGGGCAGCGTCCGGCATATCCTCAGATGCGCACCTAACATGCTACCGAAAGCATTGCCCCGGAAGCATCCCTGGGGGATGATAGATAAAAGGTATGGGCGTCTACCGCGCTGGGTTCGAGAGGTCCATTTATGCGCTGGCGAACGCTTTTCGACTGGCCGTGGACTCGATTCGCGCCCGCAAGCTGCGAAGTTTCCTGACTCTGCTGGGAATCATTATCGGCGTGGGCAGCGTGGTGATGGTGGGCGCGGCCATCGAAGGCCTGGGCTTGTACGCCGAACAGAGCACGTCGAAGATCTTCGGCAGCGAGAGCTATCTAGTCGCGCAGGTCGGCACGGCCGGCAATATGCGCGAGTATCTCCAAAAACTCCGCCGCAATAAGCGACTCAGGGCCGAGGATTATCAGTATTTGCAGGCGTTGACCGGCGACCGGATTCTGTACAGTCCGTACCGGCAGCGCGCCGAAGAGGTTCGCCAGGCCGGATTGAAGTATGAAGACGCCGTGGTGCTGGGCGCGGGCGCCAATCTGCCGGAGATTCGCGATGTCACGCTGGTGGACGGGCGCTTCTTCACGCCGGAAGAGGAGCGTACGCGGCAAGCGGTCTGCGTGATCGGGTACGATGCGCGCACGGCGCTGTTTCCGGGCTCGCCGGCGGTGGGGCGCACAATCAAAATCCGCGGCATCGACTTCCTGGTATTGGGCGAGCAGGAGAAACTGGGCTCTGCCTTCGGTCGAAGCCAGGATAACCAGATCTACATCCCCTACACCGTGTTCACGCGCATGTTCGGCACCGGCCAGTCCATCGCCGTGTTCGCGCGGCCGCGGCCGGAGCTTAGCCTGAAGCTGGACGAGGCCATCGACATTACGCGCGTGGCCCTGCGCGCGCGTTTCAAGACGCCGCCCAACAAAGCCGACACGTTCGAGGTAGTCACGCCGGATGCCGTACGGACGATGATCGACCAGATCCTGGGCATGATTTCGGCGGTAGTGGTGCCCGTGACCTGCATCTCGCTGGTGGTGGGAGGCATCGTGATCATGAACATCATGCTGGTGAGCGTCACCGAGCGGACGCACGAAATCGGCGTGCGAAAGTCGCTGGGCGCCCGCCGTTTCGACGTGATGCTGCAGTTCCTGCTGGAGAGCGTAC
>CAZLOS010000181.1:0-9449 GCA_964561215.1 uncultured Solibacteraceae bacterium
GCGCCGGCGCCCGCGCGTCGCATCCGCATGATGCTGGTGGACAACGACGACTGCTTCATACACACTTTGGCCAATTACGCTCGCCAGACGGGCGCCGAGGTGGTCACCTATCGCTCCGGCTTCCCGCTGGAATTAATCGGGCAGGTGAAGCCGGACCTGATCCTGATTTCTCCGGGCCCGGGCCGTCCCGGCGATTTCGGCGTGCCCGGCTTGGTCCTCCACGCGGCCCAACTGGGAGTGCCGGTCTTCGGGGTGTGCCTGGGACTGCAGGGCATCGTCGAGGCCTTTGGCGGCGAACTGGGCGTGCTGGACTATCCCATGCACGGTAAGCCCTCTCTTATCCGTCACTTTGGCCGCGGCATTTTCGCGGGACTGCCGGAGCGCTTCACCGTGGGCCGCTATCATTCCCTGTTCGCCAAGCGTGAGAAGCTCCCGGAGTGCCTGGAAGTCACTGCAGAGACGGAAGATGGCGTCATCATGGGTGTGCGGCACCGCGACCTGCCTATCGAGGCCGTGCAGTTCCACCCCGAGTCGATGCTCACCCTGGAAGGCGACTGCGGTTTTCGCCTGATGGAGAACGTAGTGAAACTATACGGAGCGGTTCGGTAAAAAGCTTGAAGTACCAGGACTTCTGGTTCTTGGCGAATCGGCAATCGCGGCCGATAATCAAATAGGCATGCCGAATTTCGGAGACATCTTCTACGTCCTGTTCCTGGCGGCTTTCGTGTGGATCGCCATGGAGTTGCTGGACGGCGGAGGCGGAGGCGGAAAGCGTGCCCGCATGCCCGTGGTTTAGATGAGCGATGCGATCATCGCCGGCGGCGGGCTGGCGGGCCTGGCGGCAGCCGTGGGTTTGGCGGATGCCGGCTTTCATGTCCACCTGTTCGAGACGCGCGGGTTTCTGGGCGGACGCGCCACTTCCTATCCTTACCCCCACAGCGAAGCCGAGGTCATCGACAACTGCCAGCACATCCTGCTCGGGTGCTGCGAAAAGCTGCTCGACTTCTACGCGCGGCTGGGCGTCGCCAATAAGGTGCGCTTCCACGATCGCTACTACTTTTTGGAGCGGGGCGGCACGCTGTCGACACTCAGGTCCGGCCTCCTGCCGGCGCCGCTGCATTTCGCCGGCTCTTTCGCAAGTGTCAAGTTTCTTACCGGCCGCGAGAAGTTCGCCCTGGCGTGCGCGCTGGCCCGCATCCGGCGCGACCGGAGCACGCGGGACGAACTCGACCGCATCACCATGCGCGAATGGCTGGACGCTCAGGGACAGCCGGCCCGTCTTATCGAGCGATTCTGGAAGCCCGTGCTGGTCAGCGCCGTGAACGAGGATCTGGATCGCATGGCTGCCTCGCACGGTTTTCAGGTGCTCAAAACCGGCATGCTGGGAGGGGCCCGGGATAGCGCGATGGGGGTGCCGTCCGTGCCGCTCGGCGAACTGTACGGTGCCGGTGTTTGGCGGCGCTACAGCAACGTCACAATCCATTTGCAGACACCGGTGTCCGAAGTGCTCTTCGGTGAGAACGAGGTGCGGGGCGTGCGCGCCGGCGGCCGCGTCGAACGCGCGGACTACTATGTTTCCGCGCTGCCCGTGGATCGCGCTTCGGAGCTGCTCGCGCCGCTCCGGATCCCCGCCGCCGAGTTCGGGCGATCGCCCATTACCGGCATCCACCTGTGGTTCGACCGCCCGGTGACGGACCTGCCGCACGCCGTACTGCTCGATGGTGCGCTGCACTGGATGTTCAACAAACGCGGCGGACGTTACCTGCTCGTGGTCGTCAGCGCCTCGCGTGGCCTGGTGGACAAGAGCCGCGCGGAGGTGATCGAGGAGACCGTGCGCGAACTGGCTGCTTACCTGCCGGCGGTCCACGAAGCACGCCTGGAGAAGGCGCACGTGGTCAAGGAAGTGAGGGCCACGTTCTCGGCCCGGCCCGGTCTGGACGCCTTGCGCCCCGGCGCGCGGACGCGCTACCGGAATCTCTTCCTGGCGGGCGACTGGACCCGTACCGGCTGGCCCGCCACCATGGAGGGCGCCGTGCGCAGCGGCTACCTGGCGGCGGAGGCCGTCTCCCAGACGGCCGGCCTCTGAGATAATGGTTGATTATGTGGACGCGAACGTCGTTTCTGGCTATTCTCTTCGCCGCGGCTTTTCCGCTTCTGGCCGACCCGCCCATGACCAAACTCCGCATCGAGGTGCGCAGCCCCGGCGATAAGCCCATCGACCGCGCCAGCGTGATCGTGCGCTTCGTCGAGGGACGCTCGGTCGCCAAGTTCGGCAAGAAGGTCCGGACGCACTGGGAATTGCGCACCAACCAGGAGGGTGTTGTGAGCATTCCTCCCATCCCGCAAGGCAAGATCCTCATTCAGGTGATTGCCAAGGGTTACCAGACCTTCGGGGAGATGGTGGAAGTGAACGAGGAAGAAAAGACCATCCCCGTCAAGTTGAACTCCCCCCAGCCGCAGTATTCCGCGCACTGAGGCCGGTCCTCAGCCGGCCACGGCGATGACTTCGATCTCCACGCTCACGTCGCGGGGCAGGCGGGCCGCCTGCACCGTCGACCGCGCGGGAGCGTCCGCGGGGAAATAGCGGCCATAGACCTCGTTCATGCGCGGAAAGTCCGCCATGTCCTTCAAGAATACCGTCGTCTTCACGACGCTGCCGAGCGAAGAGCCGCACGCCTGGAGGACCGCTTTGAGGTTCTCCAACACGCGTTCGGTCTGCACCACGACATCGCCCTCCACAAGTTGGTTGGTCGCCGGATCCAGCGGGATCTGCCCGCTCAGGAATACGAAGCCGTTGGCAAGTACGGCCTGCGAGTAGGGGCCGATGGCCCGGGGAGCATGATCAGTGGCGATGATTTGGCTCATATTCGTACTCCTGTATCCGATATGAAAATCCGGGGCAACATCCGGCCAGATTCAGTTTATCAGAGATGTTTCCTAGGCACGGCTAGGGTGTTCTACCAATGGGGGCTGATCGCAAAAGAAGCGACGATAGATGACAGGAGCATCTCAAGGACATAGCGTGTCTCACTTGCCGCTAAACCGGTCGCTGGCGACGAAGTTTTCTGTCTTCACCGCCTTGCTCGTATTCTGGGTAGCGGTGATCGTGTTAGCGTACGCCGTCCGCCATGGCAGCTTCGATTTGATGGAATGCGTAACGGTCACGGCCGTGGTAGTGCTGGCGGCCGGCGCCATCGCCTGCTTCACGATCCTGTTGATGGTGAGACCCCTGGCTCTGTTGCAGAAGGGGCTGACGGCGGTGGGCGAAGGACGGCTGGAGCCGTTGCAGATCAGCCGGACCGGCGACGAGATCGAATTCGTGGGCCAGAGCTTCAATCGGATGATCGAGGCTCTCAAAGCCTCGCGCGAGGAGATACGGAGCCACCACGAAATGCTCGAGGAGCGCATCCGCCGTCGCACGGAGGATCTCCAGGAAGCGACGCGGCGCGCGGAGACCGCCAGCCAGGTGAAAGGCGAGTTCCTGGCCAACATGTCGCACGAACTGCGCACGCCGATGACCGGCGTGATGGGCATGATCGACATGGTGCTGGACGGGCCGCTGTCCGCCGAACAGCGCGAGCAACTCGAGACGGCACAGCGTTGCGCGAACCTTCTTCTGGCGCTGCTCAATGACGTCCTGGACCTTTCAAAGATCGAGGCCGGCAAGATGGTGATCGAGCACATCGCCTTCGATCTGCGGTTGGTGGTGGCCGATTGCGTCCACGCACAGGAACCACGGGCGCGCGAGAAAGGCATCCGGTTATCGGCCGAGATCCCGCCCGAATTTCCCGACCGGTTCACGGGCGATCCCTTGCGCATGCGGCAGATCCTGAACAACCTGCTCAGCAATGCCGTGAAATTCACGGAGGTCGGCTACGTGGTGGTCCGCCTGAACGGCGCTCCGGATCCTGGCGGAGACCGCTTCAACCTGGAACTGCAGGTTGCCGACACCGGCTGCGGCATTGCGCCCGAGAAACTGCCGTTGATCTTCGAGAAGTTCTCCCAGGCCGACGGCAGCATCAGCCGCAAGTACGGCGGCACGGGATTGGGGCTGGCGATTACCAGCCGGCTGGTCGAGGCCCTCGGCGGAGATATCCGCGTGAAGAGCGAGGTCGGTAGCGGCAGCACGTTCACCGTGAGTCTGCGGCTCGTCCTGGCTTCCCAGGACCAGGCGTTGGCAAGTGTCTCGCCGGCCTTGGCCGGAGACCGCGTCCGGCGCGCGCAGTCCGGCGATATGTCGGTCCTGTTTATGCAGCTTTCGCCGGTGCGGTTGGAAAAGCTCCGTGCGGCGGCCTGTCGCGAGGACGAAGTTGGGACCATGGCCGAGGCTCAGAAGCTACAGGATGCCGCCGATCGCCTGGCGGCTTCGGATCTCTCCGAATACGCCCGCCGCATCCGCCGCGCGACGGCCTGCCGGGACTTCGATGCCGTCCGGACGGATTTGGCGCATCTCGAAGAAGAAGTTCGACGCTTGGACAGCCACCCCTCCTCGATGCACGCGGAAGTAGCGGCCAACTGATTCCGCCGCCCGGGCTGTGCTACACAGCCGCTTTGACCAGGTTCCAGGCCTGTTCCACGTCGGCCCAGGTGGTGCCGAAGTTTCCGATCGCAAGCCGGATGGTGTACCTGCCCTTTAGTACGGTTCCCGACAGGAACACCTTCCCCGATGTGTTCACCTTGTCGATGAGGCGCTGGTTTGCCTCATCGCTGGACCGCAGCCGGAAGCAGACGACTGAAAGCGGCGTCGGGGCCATGATCTCGAAGCGCGAATCCGCGCGGACCTGGGCGGCCAGATCCTGCGCCCAGCGAACATGGTTGCGCAGGATTTGCTGGAGGCCCTGATGGCCGAAGTAGCGCATCACGAACCACAGCTTCAGCGAACGGAAGCGGCGCCCGAGCTGTAATCCGTAATCCATGAGGTTGACCGCGCGCGGGTGATCCTTGGTCCGCAGGTATTCCGGGATGAGCGAGAACGCCTCGCGCAGCATATCGGGCCGGCGTGTGTAAAAAACGCTGCAATCGGAAGGCGTGAACAGCCACTTGTGCGGGTTCGTCACCACCGATTGCGCCCGCTCGACGCCATCGAAGATGTGGTGAAGCTCCGGCACGATCGCTGCCGCGCCGCCGTAAGCGGAGTCGACGTGGAGCCAGAGCCCATGACGTTCGGCGATGTCGGCGATTTCGGGCACGGGGTCGATGCTGGTTGTTGATGTGGTACCCACCGTGGCGGTGACGAAGAAGGGCTTGCGTCCCGCCGCAAGATCCTGCTCGATGGCGGAGGCGAGCAGATCCGGCCGCATGCGGAACTCGTCGTCCACCTCCAATTTGCGGACGTTTTCCTGCCCGATGCCAAGAGCAATGGCCGCCTTCTCGATCGAGGAGTGCGTTTGCGTCGAAATATACGCAGTCAGGCCGCTGCGAGTGCCTCGCTGCCGGCATTCCGGATCGGCCAGTTGGCGCGCCGCCGCCATGGCGTGCGTGCTGCTCATCGACGCGGTGTCATAGATGACGCCGAAGAAATCCTCCGGCAGCCCCAGCCATTGCCGGTACCATCCCAACACGGTCTGTTCGAGTTCGGTCGAGGCAGGCCCGGACTTCCAAACCATGGCGTTCGTGTTGAGGGCGGCGCAGAGCATTTCGCCGAGCACGCCCGGGCCTGAAGCCGAGGAACCGAAGAAGGCCATGAATCCGGGGTGGTTCCAGTGGGTCGTAGCCGGGATGATGAGCTTCTGGAAATCCTCCAGGAAACGCTCGATCGGTTCCCCCGTTTCCGGCCCCGATTGCGGCAGGCGGTCTGTCAACTCACCCGGCTGAACGTCGGGGAGCACGGGATACTCCCTCGGGTCTGCCAGGTAATCGGCAATCCAATCGACAGCTTGATGGGCGGCGCGGCGAAAATCCTCCGCAGCTTGCGTGGAATTCAGTGGGGAACTATCGGACATCAACTACTAGGCTACCTCTTTCTGTACCTGGGGCAGCCAGCCCTTGAACCACTCCCGGAACTCCTCGAGTTTGCGCTGCCGCGCCGGACCGAGCGCGACGGCATTCGGGCCGACCTTCAGACCGCGCATGGCCGTGGTTTCCTTCACGCCCAGCGGGGTGGGGAACTCGTTGAGCCATTTGATGTATTCCTGCAGCCGGGCTTCAAGGCGTGCCACTTTCGCCGCGTCTTTCGCGCCGATAGCGCGGTCCAAGCCGACCATCAACTCGGGGACACCACAGGCCACCCCGCTGATGACGCCGTTCGCGCCATCCGTGCGGGCGCGGGTGAAGATCGCGTCGTTGCCGATCAGCAACGTGAATGGCTTGCTGGCGCGCAGGTCGCGCAGCCGGGTGTAATACTCCCACCTGCCGCTGGAGTCCTTGATGCCGGCAAACCGGCCGGTTGACATCAGATCGATCGCCGTATCACACGCTATCTCGTTGGTAAAAAATGGGATGTTATAGAGGAAGATGGGCGCCGCGCCATCGATCGCGTCGGCAAAACGGAGGTAGAACTCCCGAATTTCCTCCTGCTCATAGCGGAAAAAGTACGGCGGCATCACCAACAGCGCCGCCGCGCCGGCGGCAGCGGCTGACCGGCCGAGCAAGATCGAACCGTCCAACGTCGAATGCGTCACACCGGCTATCACGGGAATCCTGGAGCGTTTCACGGCCAGGGGAATCAGCTTGGTGCGCTCCTCAAAATCCAGATGCACGAACTCAGCGGTGGTCCCCAGGACGGCCATGCCCTTCACACCGGTCGAATTGTGAAAATCGATCAGCTCAAGCGTGGCCGCCAAGTCGACTTCGTGTCCGCTGGGGCGGCGTGGGCCAACCATGACAACATTCACGCCTTCGATTGCAGGCATTGTTTTCTCCTCACTCGGCCGATGGGCCAAACTAACATTGTCTCGCAGGGTCGCCTGTTGTTCCAGACGTCGGACAGTCTGACTGAACACGAATGTGAATCGCACCGCTATAAACCAAAAGCCGGTTGGTTGTAAAATAGTCCCGACCGAGGCATTGATCCATGGACCAATCTTTGAACAACTTATCGAGAAGATCTTTTTTGAGGAATTCGGGCACGGCCGGCGTGGGCGCGTCCGCTTTCACGATCCTGCGTCCCGAACTTGTGCGCGGCGCGGGCAAAGAGAAGCTGAAGGCCGGCTTGATCGGCTGCGGCGGACGCGGCACGCAGGCCGTCATCGACCTGATGACCGGTTCCCAGAACGTGGAGCTGGTCGCCATGGGCGACATTTTCGAGGACAAACTCGAGAAGTCGCTCGCGCGACTCCGCGACGTCGAGAAGAATCCGAAGCTGAAGGATCGCATCAAGGTCGACCAGGAAAACCACTTCGTCGGCTTCGACGCCTATAAGAAGGTGCTCGCCAGCGACATCGACGTGGTCCTGCTGGCCACGCCGCCGGGCTACCGGCCAATGCACTTCGAAGCCGCCATCGACGCCAAGAAGCACGTGTTCTGCGAAAAGCCGTTCGGCACCGACCCTGTCGGTGTACGGCGCTTCATGACCGCGGCGAAAAAGTCGGAAGAGCTGAAACTGACGGTGGTCAGCGGCGCCCAGCGGCGCTTCGCGCGCGACTACCAGGAGACCGTCAAGAAGATCCACGATGGGGCGATCGGCGACGTGGCGGCGACCTATGCGAACTGGATCGGCGGCCCCGTGGTCTTCCAGAAAGAGCGCGATCCCAAGTGGGGCGACATGACCTGGGAGCATCGCCAGTGGTACTCCTTTGTCTGGATCTGCGGCGACCAGGTGGTGGAGCAGCACCTGCACAACATCGACGTCTGCAACTGGGTGATGGGCACGCATCCGGTGAAGGTGGTGGCAAGCGGTGGAGCTGTGTGGCGCCCCAGGAACGAAATCTACGGCAACATTTACGACCACCTGACCGCGGATTTCGTGTACGCGAACGGCGTGCACATGTCCAGTCACTGCCGGCAATACCCGAAGGGCGCATACTCGGATGTGAGCGAACTCGCCATCGGCACCAAGGGCCGCAGCAATTGCCATGACCTCGGTTCCGGCACGAAACAGGACGTCCGCAAGGGCTTCCATGACCCGCTGGAGAATCCGTACGTGCGTGAGCACATGGCTCTGGTGGCCTCCATCCGCGGCGACGGGCCGTACATCAACCACGCCATGACGGTCGCCGAGAGCACCATGACCTGCATCATGGCGCGCGAAGCGGCTTATTCCGGCCTGGAGATCACTTGGGACATGATCATGAACAGCAAGCTGGATCTGATGCCCAAGTCCTTCGGCTACGACGAAAAGATGACAGTTCCGCCTCTTCCGGTTCCTGGCGAGTACAAGTTCATCTAGACGGGACATACTTATGCAAGCTCGAAAGCTCAAAGCAGGGCTTATTGGTTGTGGTGGCCGCGGAACGGGCGCGGCCACCCAGTTTTTGAAGGGCAACGACGAAGTGGAAGTGACCGCGCTTGCCGACGTTTTCGGAGACAAGCTGCTCACGTGCCTGGACAGACTGCGGCAGGATCCGCGCAATACCGCCATCGCGTCGAAGGTCAACGTCCCGGCAGAAAACCGCTTCGTCGGCTTCGACGCGTACCAGAAGCTGATCGCGAGCGACGTCGACATCGTGATGCTCTGCACGCCGCCGGGATACCGCCCGATGCATTTCGAGGCGGCCATCAACGCCGGCAAGCATGTCTTCGCCGAAAAGCCCATCGCGACCGACGCGACCGGCGTGCGGCGCTTCATGGCCGCCGCGCTCAAGGCCAAAGAGAAGAAACTCACCGTTGTGAGCGGGGCGCAGAACCGCTCGAACAGCGCCATCCGCGAGACTCGGGCGAAGGTGCAGGCCGGTGCCATCGGCGACATCGTGGCAGCCTATGTGGGTTATTACTCCGGTCCGGTGATGCACGCCAAGGAGCGCGATCCCAAGTGGGGCGACATGGAGTGGCAGCATCGCGACTGGTACAGTTACCTTTGGCTCTGCGGCGACCAGATCGTCGAGCAGCATTTTCATAACATCGACCTGATCAACTGGTTCGTCGGCATGCACCCGGTGAAGGTGGTGGCGAGCGGCGGCGCGGCCTGGAGGCCCCGCACGGAACTGTACGGCAACATTTACGATCATCTGCGCTCGGAGTTCACCTATCCGAACGGATTGAAGCTGATCAGCGAGTGCCGCCAGTACCCCAAAGGCTGCTATTACAAGGTGTACGAGCTTCTGGTGGGCAGCAAGGGCCGCTCCGATTGCCGCGACATGGGCGGGAAGCCCGCTGTCAATCCGCAGATCCAGGAACACGTGAACCTGGTGAACAGTGTTCGAGGCACCGGCCCGTACATCAATCACGGCCAGGAGGTTGCCGAGAGCACCTTGACCTGCATCATGGCGAGGGAAGCCGCGTACTCGGGCCTCGAAATCACCTGGGACATGATCCTGAATTCAAAACAGGACCTCATGCCCAAGACCTTCGGC
>CAZLOS010000182.1:0-9420 GCA_964561215.1 uncultured Solibacteraceae bacterium
AGGACCTCAACTGCCTACGATACCTCCAGTCTCGATTGGTTCAACTCCCGGGTTTCGGGTCAGCGGCGTCAGACTGTGCCGTTACTTGAGAAGTTTCTTGCCGCCGGCGGACGCGTTCTCGCCCTCTCCGAACCCGCCGCCTACGTCGATGGGCGTGCGAGCAACGCGGTCCGCGCACTGCGTGAGAAGTATCCCGCCGCGTGTTAGGAGGTGCGGGAGGGCGAGCCCCTGATCGAGGCTATTCAGCGCATCGCGCCGCCGCGAGTGAGCTTCGACCAGACAGCCCCGTCCGGAATCGGCATGGCTGAGCGATTCCTGGACAATGGCGAACGTGTGCTGTTTTTCACTAATTCCGGACCCGCACCGTTCAAAACGCGGGCTACCATCGATGGCAACGCGCTGGAGCGCTGGGACACGGTAAAAGGTGAATCCGAGGCGGCCGCCTATCGCTCCGAAGGACATCAACTCACCTTCGATCTCGACCTGCCGCCGGCCGGTTCGGAATTGTTCGTCGTCCGCGAGAAGGGCGCGCCTGCACCACCCACCGTCTCGTCGCGTCTCACGCCGATTTCCGCAAGCCCGTGGAGCGTCACGCAGGAAGACGCCAACGTTCTTGTCCTCGACTACTGCGACCTCGCCACACAAGGGCAACGCCAAACTGGCGTAAACACATGGCACGCCGACTGGACTATCTGGCACGCTCACGGCTTCGAGCGCCCCGCTTGGGACGCCGCCGTGCAATTCAAAACGCGCGTTTTCGACCGCAACCACTTTCCACCCGATTCCGGCTTTGACGCCGCGTTCCGGTTCGAAGCCTCCGGCGCTGCACCACCCGCGCGTCTGGAGCTTGCCATCGAGTGTCCGGAACTCTATCGCGTAACGGTCAACGAGAAGCCGGTGGATTTCACGCGCGGCACACGCTGGCTCGATCCGCACATCATGAGTGTTTCTGTCCAGTCCCTCGTGCGGACCGGACAAAACGCCATCCGCATCTCCGGCCGTCCGTTCGATGTCCGCATGGAGATCGAGAACATTTATCTGCGGGGTGACTTCTCCGTGGAGAAAGCTCCGCAAGGCTTCCGTATCGCATCGGCCGCGCCGCTCTGCTCGGATGGCCGCCATACGCTGCCGACCTGCCCGCGCCCCCGGGACGTCATACCGTCGCCGTGCGCGTCATAACTCCGCCGCGCAACGTCTTTGGCCCATTCCACAACCCCGGCAAACCGCGCATGGCGGCTGTTCCGGAATACTGGGCGAATCCACCGCGAACGCAGCCGCCAGGCTCGCAGTATGATGTTCTGGACTACGGCTTGTTCGATCCGCCCCGTTTAAGTGCCCAATGGAAACCGTGAATCGACGACAACTGCTTCAATCCGCCACACTGGTCCCCGTGTGGCCCGTGCTTGCATCCGCCGCGCCCAAGCGCATCGCCACCATCATCACCGAGTACCGCTATAACTCGCACGCTGACGTGATCGTGGGCCGATTGCTCGAAGGTTACGACTACGAGGGACGCCGCATCAGCCCGCTCACGCGCGTGGTCTCCATGTACACGGATCAGGTCCCCGGCAACGACATCAGCCGCCCCATGGCCGCCAGGCATGGCGTGAAGATCTGGCCCACCGTCCGCGACGCTCTCACGCTCGGTTCGGGTAAACTCGCGGTCGATGGAGTGGTGCTGGTCGGCGAGCACGGCAACTATCCTCACAACGAGAAGGGCCAGCACCTTTATCCGCGTTACGAGCTGTATAAGCAGGTCATCGACGTCTTCCGCGAGTCCCGGCGCGCCGTGCCAGTATTCTGTGACAAGCACCTTTCGGTCGATTGGGAAAAGGCCCGCTGGATGTACGATCAGTCGCGCGAGCTGAAATTCCCGCTCATGGCGGGCTCATCGCTGCCCCTGGCATGGCGCCGCCCGCCGCTCGAACTACCTCTCGGCACCCGGATCGAAAGCGCAGTGACCGTCTTCAATGGTGACAAGGAGGCGTACGGATTCCACGCGCTCGAAACGCTGCAGTGCATGGTGGAGCGCCGCGCGGGTGGCGAAACCGGCGTCGAGGCCGTCCAGTGCCTGGATGGCGAGCATGTCTGGCGCTGGACCGACGCACATCCCTGGGCAGGGCCGCTGCTCGAAGAAGCCACAAACCGAACCGAGGATCGTTCGCCGGGCAGCATGCGCGACAACGTAAAGAACCCGGTCCTGTTCGTCATCGAGTACTCGGATGGACTCCGCGCGGCGGTCTACATTCTTAACGGCCACGTTGCGCAGGCGGGCTTCTCCGCTTCCTTGCACGGCGAACAGAGGCCTGTCTCCACCGAGGTCTGGTTGCAGCCGTGGCGGCCATTCGGCCACTTCAGCCCCCTCGTGCACTACATAGAGCAGACGATCGTCACCGGGAAACCCGCCTATCCCGTCGAGCGCACGCTGCTCACCACCGGCATGCTGGCGGCGCTCATGGACTCCTCATACCGCCGCAACACGCGCTTGGTGACACCACATCTCAATGTCCGTTACCTCGCCCCGAAAGCATCCTTGTTTTGCCGCGGCCCCGTGCCTCCCATGGAGCCGAGAAAGAGTTAGCAGCATGACCTTCAAGCTTTGCACCCTCGCCGTCGCCTTACTCAGTTCCGGCGTCACTTTCGCCGCCGAAGACGCCTGGCAGCAGGCCCGAGCTAATGGCCGCATCGTCAATGACGTCCTGATCCGCGCCGACAGGAACATGAAGGCGTGGCTCGCGTACGCCGATCCGAAAACCAAGCTGCTGCCGGATCGTCTGCCCGGTATGATTCGCGGACGGATGAACAGCGAGCTGCTCTACACGCCGCACAACTCCGGCGCGGACAACTATCCTTTCCTCATCCTCACCGCTCACTTCACTGATCCGGACCTCTACAAAGGGCGAATGGTGGAAATGCTGCGCAGCGAGGTTCAGTACACGGATGCGCCCGGCGGCAAAATTCCTGCCAACCTGGACCTTAAAACTAACACGCTTGGCCCGCCGAGTTTCTTCGGGGCCGGTGAGTACTGCAAGGACGGCATGGTGCCCGTCACCGAGTTCTTCGGCCGCGACCGCTGGTTCTATCGCATGGTCGACATGACCGAGGATTTCATGCTCCGCGCGCCATTCAAGTCGCGCTGGGGCAACCTGCCGTCGGATGGCGCGGAACTGAACGGCGACGTGCTGCAGACCCTGGCGCGCCTGATTCCCATGACCGGCGACCGCCGTTTCCTCCACTGGGCTGAGCAAATCGGCGATGCCTACATCGAGGAAGTTCTCCCGCGCAGTAATTACCTGCCGACGGCGAAGTACGATTTCGACAAGCGCGTGCCCTCCGAAGTAGCCTGGCTGGGCGACCACGGGAACGAGACCATCGTCGGGCTCGTCCTGCTCGGAGCCATTGAAACCGAGATGGGCCTGCCCCGAAGCGAGAGCTACCGCCCCGTGCTGAGGAAAGTGCTCGACCGCGTCATTGAAACCGCCAATCCCTACGGCTTCATCTATCGCGGAATCCGCGTTTCAGACCTCAAGATCACCAACAACCACCTCACCGATTGCTGGGGTTACGTCTACGCCTCGATCTACGCTTACTATCAGGCGACCGGCGAAGAGAAGTACCGCCAGGCGGTTCTGAACGTCCTCAAGAACCTCCGCCGCTATCGCGACTACGATTGGACCAAGCCGTCCAACACCGTCGACGATCTGGCCGACTCCATCGAAGGCGCCATCTATCTGGTCGCTCACGAGCCCGTGCCGGAGGCCATTGCCTGGATCGATCACTCGATCCCCAAGATGTTCCCCTACCAGTCCGCCGAAGGCACTGTTGAACGTTGGTACGGCGATGGCAACTGGAACCGCACGCTGCTGCTCTACGCGTTGTTGAAGTCGCAGGGTAGCTACCTGAAGGGCTGGAAACCGGGCGTAGAACTCGGCGCGGTGCGCGACGGCACGACACTGCGTCTCACCGTGTCCTCGCCGGCGGACTGGAGCGGCCAAGTGGTTTTCGACTACGCTCGCCACCGCCGCATCCTGAATCTGCGTAAGGACTACGCGCGCCTGAATCAGTGGCCGGAATGGTACACCGTCGATGAGAACACGTTGTACACGATCAGGAATGCCGGCACCGGCGCGGATTCTCTCCGCCTCGGCAGCGAGTTGATCCACGGCTATCCGCTGCGCGTCCCGGCTGGCACAACCTGCCGCATCGAGGTGTCGCCGAAACGCTGACTAACTTACCGCCGCCTCGCGGAACACGATCGTCACCCCGTCCCCCTGTCCCTCCGCGTTAACGATGGGCGAGATGTGGGCCTCGATGCTCTTGCTGGCGCCGTCCTTTGCTCGTAGCACGGTCCGGTCCGCGGTGCACACCGCGCCGCCGTCCAACGCCACGCGCCCGAGCGGGTTCCCGATGAGCGCCCCCGTTTCACGGTCGATAGCAGTGAAGACCCTGGAAACCGGCCGTCCGAGCGAATCACGCTCCGTTCGCCCGGTGAGACTCTGGGCCGCGTGGTTGATCAGCACCACCCTGCCCCGCGAGTCCGTTACGATGACTCCATCACGCAGTCCGGCGAGCGCGGCCGAAAGGTGCTGCTCCCGGCGGCAGGGCTTGTGGGGCGAGGAGTGCCGGTGCAGCGCCAATTCCACGGCCGTTCGCAGTGAACGGTCGTCGAACGGCTTCAGGACATAACCCGAGGGAACCGTGTGCTTCGCGCGCTCCACGGTGCGAACGTCCGCGAAGGCGGTCAAGTACACCACCGGGATATCCATCCGTTCCTGCAATGCCCCGGCCGCCTGCACGCCGTCGATACCCCCCTTCAGCTTGATGTCCATCAGCACCAGGTCGGGCGTCTTCAGCACAGCCTGCCTCAACGCATCCACAGCTGAAACCGCCGTGCCGCTGACTTCGTAGCCGAGTTGTTGCAGGCATTGGGCGATATCCGTCGCTACCAGCCGCTCGTCTTCGACGATGAGAATTCTCGCTTTCACCATCTTCTATGCAGCCTCCTTCTGGTGCGTTTCGCGAAACCGCACCGTGCATTCCGTTCCCCGTTTGTTGTGCTTGCGTCGCACCACCCCGTCGATCTGTTCCGCCAGAATGTTCACCAGCCGCAGGCCCAGAGATCTTCTGCGACCATTGCCCCCTGCCTCCGAGAAACCCACGCCATTGTCGCGAACCGACAGCCTGAAACCTCCCGGCTCGCCGTGCAGCAGTATGTTGATCTGTCCTTTGCGCCCTCCGGGAAACGCGTGCTTGAGGCAATTGGAAACCAGTTCGTGAATAATGAGACCGCACGAAATCGCCGTGTCGATGGTCAATGCCACCGGTTCGACATCCAATTTCACCGTGACGACCTTCGCCTCCACGCCATACGACCGTAGGAGATTGGTCGTCAGGCTGGCCACGTACTCCGGAAGGTCTATCCGCGAGTAGTCGCGGGCCTTGTGTAACTGCTCATGCACGATGGCCATCGCCCTTACTCGATTCTGGCTTTCCCGCAAGACCTCAAGCGCCGCCTTGTCCTTCACGCAGGATGCCTGCAAATTCAGCAGGCTCGAAATGATCTGCAGGTTGTTCTTCACGCGGTGGTGGATCTCGCGGACCAACACTTCCTTCTCACGCAGAACCAAACGCACCTCCTCCTCCGTACTTCGTCTCACAACCAGACACTCGCGATGTGGTACTGGCATCTCTTCTGTGTTCTCCACAACAAATCTGCGTACAATACGGCCTGCCGAAAGCGATTCTACCGGCGCAGTCCAGTCGCCAAGCTACGCGTTTGAATGGAAACCGCCTGGAATCAGTGAGATGAGAATTTTCACACTTGAGTGACTGCAATTTGCGCATCGTCCTGAGACGATCGATGCCCGCCGCTGCGAGTCGCTATTCAATGCCGTAGTCCGCATCCAACCGAATGCTCTCCCCCGGCGTCAACACGCGCTCGGGACTCCACACGCAAAGGCTGACCTTGTTCTCCCCGCGGCCCCTGTACCACAGCCTGCGGATGGCGGCCTGCTCCAGGTTGAACCGGTTGACCAGCGTCAGGGAAAGCTGCGGATTGATGAGCCGCCATTCGCGTCGCGGCTCGACGTCGCCGGGAAAGCTTTCAATGCCGAAGTACCCATTCGCCACCGGCAATAGCGTCTTGCGCACGATGCGCCCGCCCTCCGCAACGTAAGAGAAGTCGACCGTCGGATGGTCCATGTCGCCGGGCTGGAATTCCACGCGCGACTGCAGCGCAAGCTGCACGGGACTCGCCCCACGGTTCACCGCCGTTGTGATGGTCCGCAGCAGGCGCTCGCCCGGCGGCAGTTCCAGCCGCCGCCGCAATTCAAGCCCGCCGGCGCACTTGCCGGCCAGCACAACCGATGCGCGCGAGGGTGAAGATTCCGCGCTCCACTCCGGCATGTGGCAATCGGACTTCAAGTAGCCCTTATGGGCCAGCAGGACGATCCCGCCCATGGCCTCCAGGTTGGAAAACCGCTCGTCGGGGTCCGGCTGCCGCACGGCCTCCCGCCCCGTGCGCTTGTCCACCATGCTGATGATCCGCCCGTGGAATCCCGGCGCCACCGCCACCCTCAGAACGTCGTTCTCGATCCTGGCGACATGGTAAGTCTTCACGTATTGCGCGAACTCGCGCTCGGTCTCCTCGATCCCGTACCACTCATGGAGGCGCGGCAGCCCATAGGAACGCACCTCGGTCATGATTTCGCGGAACCTTCGCCAAAACAGGTCTGGATCGGCCGGTCCCCACGTGTCACCACGCAAGATGAAGCGCTTGGCCTCGAGCAATTCGGTCCAATCGACCGAGAGCCTTGCTTTTCGAACGCGCCGCGCCACGGCGCCGCTCGCGGCCGCCTTCTCCGCGCCGTCGAACATGCCTTTCGCCGCGGGCAGGAAATCCGGGCCCAGTCTGGGCGACTTATAGGTCCAAATCGGCTTGCCTTTGCCCCGCGGAGCCTCGCGCACTTCCCGGTGCGTAAGCTCCAAGTACCCGCGCACCTTCGGCGAAGCGGCCCCGTAGTATGCGTCGAGAAACTCGCGCATGATCGCCCCGGCATCCGCAGCCGGGTTCCAAAGCAGCTTCGCTAACAGGTACGATTTCAGTTCGCCGAACTCCGTGGTGTACCCGGGCCCGATGTCGCCCTGTAGGAACATCCCCACCACCCCGTGGCGCCGGTACATGGGGATGTCCGCCGTGAGTTCATCCAGGTTGGGATACGGAAGCTGGTACTGCCAGAAATTCGTGAAGTAATGCCAGACATACAGGTGATCTGTAAGTTGCGCCCACCCCTTCAGCCGGTCCAGGAAAAACCGGTTTCGCGAACAATGCTCGTAAGGATGCGCCTGGCACAATCCGATGGGCGCCAGGCGGATTCGCACGTTGGGGTGCGGCCGCACTCTTAGGGGAGGAGCTTCTGTCCAACTGTAGGCGAAGGTGTCGATCAGCTTTTCGGGGTGCTTCTTCGACACTTCCGCCGCAATGGCATTCACGAAACGCACCACCGGCCCCGAGTGCGCCCCGCCTTCCTCTTGCTCGACCCTCAGGCAGTTGGGGCATTCGCACCAGCCTTCAGTGTCGTTCTGCGAGACCGAGTAGATGGTGGCCTCGGGGTGTTCCCCGATCCAACGCAATACGCTCTCGATCCCCAGCCGGATCACATCGGGATTCGTCAGGCACAACTGCGCCCTTTCCGTCCTGCGGGCTCCCCCCGTGAACGAGAAGTACTCGGGATGCGAGGCGAAGTGCTTGGCAGGCGGAACTAACTCATAAAAGCTGTGGCCGAACGGGTAGTAAGTGATCTTACCACCCGTGCTTTCGTCCAAAGCGGAGAAATGTCCGTTGACGCGATTGCGGGCCGCCCAGTCCTTGTCCTTCGAAGGCCCGCTGTACAATTCGCGGTACTCGAGTTCCGGGCGGTGCACTTCATCGAATCCCGCGAGATCGATGGAAGCCCGCTTGGGGATGCGAGCACAGTCCGGCGTGTACCAGCGGCATCCCAGGCGTTCGAGAAACTCGTAGACCGCATACATCGTGCCGCGCCTGCGCCCGCCGGCGAGAATGGTATGCTCACCCACGCTCTTCAGGACAAAACCTTCGTCGCCCAACTTCTCCCACGCGGCGGGAACGCGCAACCGTTCCACCGCCTCGCTCCACCCGACCAACAGCATCGGACCCTTCACGTTATGCCGGTCGTCTACCAAGGGCAGGCGCGCGCCCGTCATTTCAAACAGGAATCGTTGGAGTTCGTCCGCCGCGCGCTGCTCGCTCGGCGACGCCACGCGGGAAAGCACAATGGTGTGTCCGGACTGCGTGGAGCGGATGAAGGGCGCCAGCGCCAATAACTCGCGCCGGCGGAGCGCTACTTGCCCCAGGACTGGTTCGGCCGCGGTCCCATTTCGAGAATCAGCGTGCCGCCCCTGGCGAGGTCTTTGTGTGTAAACCATGGCTTGTTCAGAGGTTGGCCGTTCAATTCGGCCGACTGGATGTACTTATTCGCCGCCGACACTCCCCGCGCCACTACGCGGAAGGTTTTTCCCTTGTCCAGGTGCAGCTTCACTTCCTCGAAAACCGGGCTACCGATATCGTACACCGGCTTGCCCGGACAGACCGGATAGAATCCCATTGCGCTGAACACGTACCACGAGGACAACTCGCCGTCGTCCTCGTCGCCCGCGAACCCCAGCGGATGCGCACGGTACCACACGTGCATGATCTCCCTCACCCTCCGCTGCGTCTTCCACGGTTCGCCGGCGTAATTGTAAAGGTACGGGATGTGGAAGCTCGACTCGTTGCCGTGCCCGTACTGGCCGATCAGCCCCGTCTGGTCCGAAAACTGCCGCAGGAAGACGAACTTCGCGCCTTCCTCGAACCCCCGGTACTGTTCACGGAACAACTGGTCCAGCTTCGCCGTGAACTTCTCGCGTCCGCCCATCAGCCGGATGAGATCATCCACGTCCTGTTGCACGTGCCAGGTGTAAGTCCAGGAGTTCATCTCGGTGAAGTAGTCCCGCCCGCCTTGCCCGCCGCCCCACTTCGGGTCAAACGGTTCGATCCACTTCCCGTCCTCGCTCTTCGGGGCCATGAACCCGATGCGCTGGTCGAACACGTTGCGGTAGTTGCGCACCCGCCCCATGAAATAGTCGTAGTCGCTCTGCTTGCCGAGTTCCCTGGCCAATTGCGCCAGGCACCAGTCGTCGTAAGCGGCTTCGAGGGTGACCGACACCGCTTGCCGCCGCTCAAAACTATCAACCTCCGGCACGGTCTCTTTCTCGCCCGGCCTCAGTGCGGGGAAGAACCCTTTTTCGTAGTAAGTCCGGTCGAGCGCGGTGGCGGGTCCCCGGCGCCATGGGATCATGGTCGCTTCCATGCGGTTCTTCCGCAGGCCATCGTATGCTTCCGCGAGATCGAAATCGCGGTAC
>CAZLOS010000183.1:0-5113 GCA_964561215.1 uncultured Solibacteraceae bacterium
CACGCCCTCAGGTGTGAGAGTCGCTACTTTCTACGATCTACCGGACATCCTCAGCGGACCTCTCCGGTTTCGCAGACGAACCGTATCACCCCCTTTTCTCATACAGCCCCAGTTTTGCGTTGCGCCCGGCAGTGGCATATCTGTCCAGCTATCGCAGTGATGCGATGTTCCTTGAAGCAGTGAAAACGGCTCTCCGCGATGATCGTCCCGGTTCGTCCTTTCTTGCTGCACGTTTGATTGATGAGGGGCAGAGGGCCTGTCTATCTGAGGCATTGGACCGCGCCCCTAAGGTGACTCGTCGTTCACACGCCAATGGAGACGATCTGTTTGCCAGCATCCGGCTCGTGCTCGGCTACGGCTCGGAGGAACAGCGCCGGCAGTTGGAGTCTCTCGCTGTCGGATTCAAGAGCACAAACCCTGATTACGCCGCGTTCTTGCAACTGAAGATTGCTCAAGCTTCCAGAGATCGCCTCTGACTGGAATGTCAGCATGATGCTCTCCCGCCTATCCGCGTCGGCCATATTCCGTACGAAACTTATATTCGGGAGGCGCAGATGCTGAGGTCCCGAAGGATGTTTGCGGTCTTGTTGTACGTGTCCCTGTGCGCGTCTAGCCGGTTTGCAGGTGCGCAAGATCAGGAGCAGACAGCTTCGCTTGTGCTTCGGCTTCAAGAGACGTGCGACGTGGCCGACAAAGAGAGGGTTTTGAGTCTCATTGTCCAAAGAGGCTACTCGGCCGGCCCACTGCTCCTTAGGCTGGCGAAGACGACGAACGATAGTGATACACGCTGGCTTGCCATTCGCGGCCTTGGGATGCTCAGGTTTGAAGAAGCCGCACCGTTCTTGATTGAATCACTGAAATCGGACGAGCATTACGTCAGGGCGAATGCTGCACGCGCGCTGGGCGAGCTTCGATACTCACGTGCAAGTCCAGCCTTGATTCACCTGCTAGCAGCCGAACGAGATTCAGGCGTCGTCGAGCAGACTTCGCTTGCCTTGCGCATGATCAAGGCGCAGGATGCCATTCCGGTAATAAAATCGCGGATGTCTTCTAGTTCCCCACAAACTCGGTGCTGGCTCTTGGATGCCATCGCGGGGCTCGGCTCTAAAAACGATGTGCCGTTCATCGCAAAATACCTGTACAGCTCCGATGCCGCTTCTGAGGGCATCCCGCTTTGCGCGTCGCGTGCTCTGGCTACCCTGACCGGCGAGGATTTCGGTCTTCCTAAGACCAGTGGGCCATTCGATCCATACGCACCCGTCTTGAAGGCGCGAAAGTGGTGGGAACAGACGCAGAAGCAGCATGGTTCACAATAGTGCTCCTCCGCTCCTCGCCAGGGCTTACCGAGTGGGTGCCCCTCTCAGGAAACCTTGTTGTACTTGGGGCGGCGACCTTTGCGCTGGGCGTACGCCCCGATGTTGCCCCGCTCCCAGCTCCGGGCCGAAGCGCGGGCGACCGCCGGTCCCACGACCTCCATCGCAGTGAACCGCTTACCTGCCGCGACGTGCTCGGCGCAGCGGCGGTCCGGGTCGTTCGTGATGCCGAACTGGACGCGCTGCGAACCCTGCCAGAGTTCGTAGCGAAAGGTGTCACGCGGCGTAGCCCGTCGGAAGACCTTACGGTGGCTGAACAGGGCGTCGAGGAACGCAGCACCGAGAACCAAGCCTCCCACAACCAGGATGCCGCGGCCGATCAGGTCGCCCCAGTTGATCTGTGGTTCAGCAGCAAGTGCCGGTGGGCAGTCTTGGGCGGCGATGAAGTAAAGATTGCCGGAGCCGTCACGATAGGTGTACATTCTATGGTTCCTCGTTTGTCTACCGCATCCGCGTCCGAGCTACCCTGGATACTTCTCGGGGTCTTTCCCGTACGTCCGTTCACTTTGAATTGTCCCATCCTGGTGGTGGATTTTCACCTGCGCTAGCCCGCCGGTATTCTTTGCCAGCTCAACGGCGCGCTGAATCGCCTGGGCCTTGTTCTCGGCGGTGGCGCTGGCACGATCCGCGCCCTGCTTCTTGATGCTCCATTCGTCGTCACCTTTGACAACGTGGTATACAGTTCGTTTGCTCATGATCTATATCCTTCCTTGGTTGGTGGTGAATGTTTAACTCGACTCCGGGCTGCCAGTCGATGCTGACCGAAGTTGCCGGACGACTGCCCGAATTTCCTCAAGGTCGGCCTCCAAAAATCTGATCGCGCAGTCAGGGCAGTAGCGAAGAACCTCCCGACCGTCCTTGACAGTGAGCCGAGCCTCCCCGCGCGCGATAGTATGGCCGTCGTTCTGACGGCAGGTGTGAGATCGCTGGGCCTGATCGACGATAAGCTGCGGTAGGAATGACTTAGGTCTTGGCATCGACTACCTCCTTCCGTACTTCATCCTCAAGCCGCCGCAACTCCTTGCGAGCGAGATCTATCTGCTCCTGGGTGAACTCGCCTCGCTGCTTTTCCTTGCGGCCGACGAGCGCGTTGACCTTCCTGTCGAGCGCGGCCTTCACCACCACAAAATTCTCGCGTGGTGGCTTCTGACAGTCCAGGGTTTTGCCTTTAGGGTTCAGCCCGCGACTGCCTAGGATGCGCCCTACGGCGTTCTTGACCTCTGCATCGAGGGCGGTCTTTGCAGCTCGTCTGGTCTTCTGTTTTGTCGTGGGGAGCGGCTGGAATATCTCCGTCAGCTGTTCGGGCGTAAGCCTACGGCTCCTGATAAGCTCAACGGCATTCCGCAGCTCTTCATCGTCCTTCAAGAGCGGGATTACCTCCAGCGAGACGCGCTCCTGCTTCTTGATTTCGAAGGGGTTCTCGTAGTCCTGCCTCGGCTGCGGTTCGAGTTGAAGCTCCTTCAGGTCAACAAAGTTGATCTCCTCCAGGGGCAGCAGTTGGTCGAAGTAATCCTGGTCCGCTTTGCTGTAGTCCTGAAAATCGGTCCAGACGCGGGCAACGTTCGCTCCCGCGTGGAAGACGACAACGCCACGATTGAGCGGGTTGTCCGGCTCGTTCTGGGCGATGGCTCGCATAATGCGACCGACGAACTGTACGAATGGCGAGAGGTTGCGAAAGATGCTGCAGACAGCGGCGACGCTCAGATATGGATGGTCGAAACCCTCACCCAGCTTTCGTACCTGGACGATGACATCGAGATCATGGTTCTCGAGCTTCGTAAGGATCTTGTCGTTGGTTGCGCTGTCCTCCCGGCTGTGGATGTAGTCCGCCCGGAGCCCCCGAGCACGGTACGCCTCGACGATCTGAATGCAGTGCTGGTAGTTCAGCGCTGAGGCAATGATCTTGTGACGCCTGTCGCCAGTGGTCGCGCGGAGCGTCTCTAGCTCTCGAATCGAACAATCGACGATTGTGGCCAGGGTCTCCTTCGAGCTCACGATGCTCCGTCGGAAGTCGGCGTCCTCCTCACCGAGCCGCTTCACCTCTTCGAGGCTAACCTCTACTTCGCGATCATCTTCACGCCGTACGTACTTCAGTGTGGTGGGATTCAGTACCAGCGCTTTGAGCCTCTTGACGAACCCGGCGGCGATGGCTTTGAAGATGGGGTAGGAGTAAATGATCTTTCCAGCCATCAGTTGGCCATCCGCGCGTGTCGGGGTCGCGCTGAAATTCACGATCCGCGCTGCGGGGAATTTCTGACGGAGGATTTCCCAGCTGTCCGCGACGTTGTGGTGGCCTTCGTCAACGAGGATGAGGTCGAAGTAGTCGTGCGGGAGCTGCGCAAGCCATTTGTTGGATGCGCCCTGGAGCTGCTGTATGTTCGTAATGACAACGTCCGCCTCATCGAGGTCGGTCTTGTTCGTGGTGCCGCCCCGAATCTCGGCCGGCTCCGGATAGCTCGGCCCGGAGAGGATGCGGCATTTCTGGTAAAAGAGACGCCCTGACGTCGGGTCGAAGTCCTTAAATAGTTGGTCCGCGATGCGCAAGCCGGGCGAAATAACGAGCACGCGCTCGGCGTGTACCGCGAACGGTGTGATCGCGATGAGGCCAGATTTGCCGCAGCCAACGGGAAGCACGACGCCGACCTCGCGCTCCGAGTCCGCCTGACCGAAATGGTTTATGATCTCCGCGTACCCTTCCCGCTGTGGCTCGCGTAGAAGGCCATTATCGGAGATGTTGGGAGACAGTGTCTGAAATTGGTGCTGTTTCATGCCTAGAAAATGAAGAGAACCACCATCGTAGATAAAATCTCATGCATCAGACCCAACGAACGTTATTGCGCTCGACAAAGAAATGGCTCCTGCAAGTGCCATGTGAGCGCCATAGCGAAGGTCGCAGGGTTATTGTATTTGCTTCCTCGGTAATCTGCCAGTAAGGCTGTTGACTTGTCATCAGGTTCACCTCAATTCTCGCCCCGCACCGGCACGGACACGACATAACGGCCCACCGAGGCTTACCGCCGCGGACGACGAGGTAGATTGCTGGACCGAGACGGTCGGGCACCTCGTCAATTGACGCCACGTGCCGTACCTCTGCGTACCTGGACCGTCGGCGGAGCTGTCGCCACAGCTCGCGCAGCCACACGAGAAGTCGGCCTATCATTCCGGCCTCCAGGTGGAATCGAGGAAGGGTTCGACATCGCCCCGCCCCCAGAACTGACGACTCTGACAGAAGCACTCTGGATCGATCCGCCCACCGTTGGTTCGGACCCCCGTCTGGTCGAAGAGGTGCAGCACTTCGGTGGAACGTCGCTCACTGCCCATGAACCCGCTCAGGCGGTGCATGAGCTCGATTACCGCGCTAGCGGCAACTGCCGTAGTGAACGGAACGACTGCCGGTGCGGGCTCCTGGAGCTCCGGAGCGTAGCCTTCTCGCCGCAGTTCCTCGGCTTCGTCCGGATTTACCGCTGCGACCGACTCGGCGCGGACGCGATCCGCCGAGATTCGTCCCCGACAGAGCAGGCACGGCGTGCCAGCCATGAGCGTCGTCACCCGTCCGTTCACGGAGCGGATCGCCCCGGCGTGGGAATCAATCTTTACCCCCATGTCGAACACCGGCACGTGGTAGTAGACGGCGAGCCGGTTCAGCAGCGCGCGTCCCCACTCGTCGTCAGTACAGCCGAAGATCATGTCGCAGAACTTGAACTCCTGAAGGACGCTTCGGTATGTGACATCCCTGGTGC
>CAZLOS010000183.1:5123-9321 GCA_964561215.1 uncultured Solibacteraceae bacterium
TTTGGTGTTAAGTCCGATGCGCCGGAGGTGATCAGCCTGGATGTCTACCTTGTGGCGCCCTTGGTCCGCAGCGGTTGAGCCATACACCCTCGTCACGTTCGACGCGTCGAGGGTCTGGCCGTCGGCGATGAGGATTTCGCCGACGCCGAGCCGCGCGAGTTGCTCGCACACCGCCGAGCCGGTGCCCCCCGCGCCGACCACGCCGACACGCAGCACGCTGAGCAAGGACTGGAGATCCCCGCCGAACGCGCGCACCTGCCTGTCAAAGAGGGCGAGGTCGGGCTCGACGGCACGCCCCTGCCGGAAAACGCGGAGCCTGTTGCCGACCACCCGTACCCTGCCCATCGGCTGCATGCTCCCGTCGGGTAGCCACACCCTGCCGACCGGCCGTTCCGGAGCGGAGAAAACCAGGCTACCGTGAACGGGAGCGGCGTCTGCGCGGATGTGCGCGGTACGAAACATCTGGACCTCTTCGCGATTATCCTGGACTGAGTGCCCCGGCACATCTGCCGGGTGGGAGTGGACAAACACGAACGCCTGCTTGGTCTCGGCGGCCCGCTTGAGGGCGCGCAGGAACGACCGCGACGGGATGCGCATGTGGCGCTGCGAGGCTTCTTCAATCTCCTCAGCTTGAACCGATACCACTTCCCGGGCAAGGAGGCGCACCTCTTCGCGACCAGCCGCCCAGCGGCAGAGCAAGTACGCCGCCTGCTCGGAATCGTGGCTCCCGAATAGGTGTCGAACCAACTCCTCGTAGAGCACCTCGGGGAAAGTGAGCGCGTACTCCATGTCAGATTCCCTTCAGCAGCTCGGCGCGGATCGCGGCTAGGTAGGTCCGCAGGTTGTCGGTACCCGGTCGCCAGCGGTTGTCGGGGAAATGCCGCGACCAGCGCTGCCAATTCCGGCCGAAGTGGTCCTCGTGGTGTTCGCAGGACTTCGGCCACGCGCCGCTGACAAGCTTCACGTCGGGGGAGGTCCAGAACATGTCGGGTTTCGCGCTCGGGTAACCAGCGGGCAGCCTGATGAGCAGGTCGGCCCGGTCGGGAGTGTAGGGCGACGGGAGGGCGTAGTCGTGAACTACCACGCCCACTAAACCGCCGCCGTCGTGCACCACGAAGCGGTAGCCCTTCTCTTCCAAGAACTCGGTATCGATCTCGGGGATGAGCGATTGAACTTGTATCGCCATACTCCTACCGCTTGTGACCGCCAGGGTTCAACGTGCGCTGAGCGGAGTAGAACTTGTCCCCCGGCTTCAGGTCGACCTTGGTGCCGTCGTTCGGGATCAACTCGTCGTCCCCGTGGCCGTGCACCTCCCGCCACAGGTCATAGTCGGCGGCGATCCCGCCGAGCACGTAGAGCGCGGCACCGGTTGTCGGGTCCGGCGACTTGTAGTGTTTCTTGTCAATGATGATCGGGACCTCCTTGGGGTGCCCGTGTTCGTGCTCATGTTCATTCGGCATATCATCTCCTCTTGCCGCTCGGCGGCGGTTAATCGTTCTCCTCAGACAGCCATCTCGTACAGTGTTGTTGCTGTAGGAGAGGGCAAAAATTTTTACCTCATTACTCGGTACTCATACTGCTCCCTTCCGGCCGGCGAGGCCACCTTCTCACGGCGCACTAGGCCGAGCGTGACTAGCTTGCCGAGGCGCTCATTCATCGCGTTCAGGTTGAGCCCGAGCTTGTCTTTCAGGCTCGCCGATGTGACCGCGTCTTTGGCTGCGACCACGGCCTCGAAGGTACTGCGATCCACGGCGTTGACCTTGCCCAGGAGATCGAACTTGCGCCCACGACGTTCAACCATAACCAGGTTCATGCTCTCCAGCGCCTTCACGAGGTTCTCCCTCGCGTACTCGGTGAGATTCTCAACGATGGCGAACCGGCCCGCGTATTCACCCCCGAGCGACATCACCGTCTTCCCGAACAGCTCGTTCGCAAACGAGAAATCAAAAACCTCCACTCCCTTGGCATCCAGGACCAGCACATGCCCTGCCGGCATGTCCTCCATGAGTTCAACCACCTTCCGTCGTATGGTGCGGGCCAAGTCACGGGTCCAGAGGTGCTTTCCGTATTCAAATAGGACTAGCCTCTGTTCCATCACCTACAGTGTAGCAGGTGTAGAGCGCCTGTCAAGAGCGCCCTTTCGCCGGAAGAGAGAGCGAGACCTGAACTCCAGGCACCAGCGGCACCGAAAACTCGTAGCCGACTTTTTTGTCCATCCGAAAGTGGACCTTGCCCTGACCGCTACGAATCTGAACAGAACCCTGGTGCCGATACGTGATCTCGACAAGGTGGTACAGGCCGGTGCCGCGCGTTGGATCATCGTGCTCGGACACGCCGGGCTGAATAGCGCGACGTATGGCCTGAACGTCTGATCGAATGTCGCGGTACTTTGGGTTGCGCGTTAGGGTCGCAGTCAGCCCGCCGCCGTAGTCTGCGACCGCAACCTCTAGGAAGCGCTTAGCTCCCTTACCGTATACTTGCATCGCAAGGAAGCCGCAGGAGCCAGCGTTGTGGTCGAAGGTGTTCTGGCTTAATTCGGAAATCGCCACGGCGATGTCGAATGCATCCTGCTTCTTGTACTTGAGCCGATGCTGGATCACGCTCACGATTTGGTCAAGCAGATTGGGCAGTTCGGACCCCGACGTTATCCTGGTCACCTCGATCAGTACCGGGTTCGTACCCCGCTGATATTCCGACATCGCCGTAAGGACCCTCGGGAGCGGTGGGGTGATGGTGGCGACGCCATCCACCGCCGAGAAGAATCCTGACCTCAGGAGGTAACCCCGTACGGAGTGATCAGCAACGGTAATGCACGGCTTCTGGCCGTTCTTACTCAGCGCATGACATGCCGCCGTGATTTGTACCATCCCAGCCGGAGAGATGAAGGCGACCTCCGAGAGGTCAAAGGCGCACGGCCCACCCTCGAATGGGTTCCTGCCGCTCAGGAACCGATCAAAGGTGTTGGCGTCGATTTTGGTGATCGTTGACACCGGCATCCTTAAGGTGTTCCTATCAGCGCTCTGCGAAAAGCCCGTTCGAGGATCGGGGGGAAGCATGGCCCCGAGTTCTTCTGGACTCTGTTGCTGAAGGCCCTTCAACCGGTCGACTTCAGCGAAGAGGCGGTCGAACCAAACGTGTTCCTCGAAAGGAGGCACGGGCGTCGAGTGCTTCAGAAATCTTACAGTATGCGGAGTTCCGTGTCATCTGCAATACCAGATGACGCCTCTCCCACTCGGAACGAGCCACTTTGCACTACGTGCCGATGCGGGTGCCCACGCACAAAGGAAAGGACTTCGTACATGAGCGACGTATCGCCACAGATTATCTCGTCCCGCCGGGCAGCCGACAGGCCCAGCAGCAGGACCGTGGACAATAGCAGACTGGGGCTTGTCGTCAAGACTCCCACAAGCTCCCCAAAAACCTCAACACCACCTCAAAAACCAGCGGCTGTACGAGCGCTGGTGGAACCCCGACCGACCAGCAGGGCAAGGAGTTCGTTCTCGCAATCCTCGACCAACGAATCGCGAAAGAAATCCCGCATCGCTGTCTCGCGGTATAGGGCGTTTTCCCTTGATTTCCCGAATCGGACCACCAGAAGGCGCGGCGCTTCCGCAAGGATTTCATCAATCCACCACAACTCGTACAGTGCTAGTAGCTCGGCCAGACCTGGCAGCCGTACGCCGGTGCCCCGCTGGAGACTGAGCTGTTACTGATATGGAAAGCTCCCTACGACGACCTCCTGCGTCGGATTTCAGAAAGCCGTATCCAGGGGACACTCTTTGTGTGTCGGCGGGTGCGATGTTGCGCCAGAATGTTTTGCACGTCGGGCGAGAGTTCGCCGATGGGCCAGGATTCGGCTTCCCGACTGATCATCGGAAATGCAGCTCTGAGGAGGACACGCAGGATCGTTGGTTGTAGGGGGCTGGAAACACGCGCGTGGGGTATCCAACGCCTGACTTGTTCGGGCGACGATTGACGCAGCATCTCAATCAGCGGGCGCTCTATAATATTCGAGAAGCCTCGGAAGCCGTCCCGAGGAAGGGCTTGAACCATATCGGAGGTTAAAAACTCTACGATCAAATCGTGACGTTGATCGTGCGATGCCGCCATGTCTCTGCAGATGTAAATGAACTTGGCAAGGACTCTGCCACTCGGTCGAATTTCCTGGAGCTTGCGGAAGGCGCGCACCGCAGTGGCG
>CAZLOS010000184.1:0-9273 GCA_964561215.1 uncultured Solibacteraceae bacterium
TTCAGCGAGTACCTGGAGAACGAAGAAGCCTACGTGCGCACCGGGCGGTGGAAGTTGATTCACTGCTCGGGAAAACGCGAGCGAGGCGACGGGTACAAAACGGACAATCCCACGCCCGGCCGTTACAAGCGCCTTTTCGATCTTTCAAACGATCCGGGCGAGTTCCAAGACCTGTCCACCAGGCGCCGCGACGTGGTCTCACAACTCAGCCGCCTGATGCTCGATCGCTTCCGGCGGACGCATCCCGAAGCAGCCTCTGAACCGGCCCGCCTGTCGCAGGACGAAGCGCTCGACTGGTATGTCCGCCCGCGTGATGTGTGAATAAAAAAGGGGCACGCCGAAGCGCGCCCCAGTGTCTGCGGGTCATCTGGGCGAACATCAATAGACCAGCTTTAGACCGAACTGGATCTGCCGTGGGATGTTCGCTTGCGAGGTAATCTTTCCATAGTTTCCGCTGGTCACGCTGACATCCGGATTGCCGAATTGGGGCCGGTTGAAGGCGTTGAAGAACTCCGAGCGGAACTGCAGCTTGAACCGTTCGCTCAACTGGAACGCCTTGTCGAGCGCCAGGTCGAAGTTGTTGATGCCCATGTTGCGAAGCTGGCTCAGGTACTGCGTCAGCGTGCGCTGTCCGAGCGGTTGCGGAAGCCCCGTCTGGACAGCGAAGGCGCCCGTATTGAACCACTTGTTGATGCTCGGATCGGAGATCATCACGGATTGCCCGGTAGCGACCGTGTTGCCCGCGGTCTTGATCGGACCGCCCGACTGGAAGCTGGCCACGCCGCTGAACTGCCAGCCGCCAATGATATGGTTGGCCGCCGCGTTGTGCGGATCGAGGACTTTGCCTTTGCCCATCGGCAGGGTGTAGATGCCCGACATCACCACGCGGTGCGTCCGGTCGATGTCCGCCACCATGTTCTCGAACGCATCCGAGAAGCCGGTGTTCATGTAGTTGCTGTGCGCCATCAGCTTGGACCAGGTCCAGCTTGTGAGCATGCTGAAATCGTTGGCGAAGCGGCGTTCCAGGGAGAACTGGCCGCTGTGGTAAGTGTTGTGCCCAACGCCGGAGACTGCCCAGGTGCTGGAGTACGGATAGTTCGGGATTACCGCCAGCAGTTGGTAAAGCGGAATGTTCTTCGATCCGAGCGTGCCTGACGAAGCTGGAATCAGGCCATAGAATGGGTTGGAAACAGATCCCAGCAGCGCCGTTCCCAGCGACAGGGAGGATAACGGCGGAGCGTTGATGGCCCAACTCGGATTGAAGCGGCGCGTGGTGGAGCCGACATAGGCCGCGTCCAGCAACCAACGTCCAGGCAGCTCTATCTGCAAGCCGCTGGAGTAGTTGAGAATGGTCGGTGTCGCAACCTTCGGGTTGCGGAAGGTGATGCCGGTTCCCACCAGGCACTCCGGTCCACGGGTTGCGCAAGGTACCAGGTTCAGGCCGCTCGGGAACGGATTGGAGAGAGTGTTCACCGGATTGACGCTGTCGATGGTGGTGACCATCGGCGTGGCGGTATTGAAACCGCTCAAGTCCACACCTGTCAGCCGCGGATTGTAGAAGGTTCCGTATCCGGCGCGCCACACGATGCGATCGCTCACCTTGTAGGCGAGGCCGATGCGCGGGCCGAAGCTATCCAATTCCGGATCCAGATAGCTGCGGCTCTGGCCGTTGATGCCCGCAAATACCGGAGCGCCTTTCACATTGATGCCGCTCAGCCCCGAGTACGGATTCTTCAGGTAGGCGGCCTGGGCCGCTGCTGCGAACGACGGTGTGTAGCCGAAATCAAACGCACGGATCACCCGGTCGAAACGGTCGGTCGTCCCGCCCTGATACTCATAGCGGAGCCCGATGTTGAGGGTCAGGCGGCTGGTCAGCTTGATGTCGTCCTGGAAGTAGAATTCCCAGTAAGTTGTCTGCGTGGCCTGATAGCCGCCGACGCCGACCTGGCCACTGGCGGGGAGTCCCAGCAGGAAACTTGCGCCGCCCCACCCGGAAGTGGCACTGGCGGTCAAAGGATCGGCCTGTGTCCAGTTGCGGCCGAAGGAATAAGTTCCGGAACTTCCACTACCGGCTCCGCGGTCGTCATACTCGCGCAGGACCAGCGAGTACATGCCCCACTTCATGGTGTGCTTGGACTTCACCTTGGTGAAGCCGATGTAGCTGTTCAGGCCGTCGGAAGCGTTGTAGGATGGCCCTCCCGAACCCAGGCTCGTCCAATCGCCGATGCCGAACTGGGGGAAAACCTGGAAAGGAAGCTGCGAAACCAGGTTCTGCGGGAATCCGAGCGATGCCACGTCGAAGCCGGCGCTGCTCGCCCGAGTCCCTTCGTACTTGCGTGCATAGCCCAGCCGCACGTTCATGATGAAGTCGGGCCGCCAGTTCCGCACGTAGTCCAGCGAAACCGAGCGGGTGTTCTGGAAACTCGTGCTGGCCGTCGTCAAGTTATTGAAGAAGTTGAAGTTGTTCGCAGAGTAGTTGGCTATGCCCACGAAACCGAAGATCCGGCTCTTCTCGCCGAAGTTGTGGTCGATCCGCGAGCCGTACTGGTCGTAGTTCAGCACGCCGCCGCCCGTGGAGACATAGTTCTGCAGCCCGGTGACCGGATCGCCGCTGCGGTTGGGCCCGGGAATGTAGCCGAGTACGTTCTTGGCGATCGGGTTGATGCGGGCGGACGGGATCTGGTTTCCCCCGAATGGCTGCCGAATGTAAGCGCCGGGCTTGTTCGGGTCCGCCGAAACCGTCGTGGGATCGTAGATCACGATCGGTACGCCGGTCGAGGTCCTCAGCGCGGAAAAGTCTCCGCCGCGCTGGGCGTCGGTAGGAACGGTTGTCAGGCTCGTGGAAGGCGGCGTGTTTTGCCGGACCGACTCCCAGTTGAAGAACCAGAATGTCTTGTTCTTGCCGTTGTAGATTTTCGGTATCAGCACCGGCGCGCCGGCGGTCGCTCCAAATTGGTTCATGTGGAACTTGGACTTAACTGCACCACTGCGGTTGGCGAAGAAGCTGTTGGCGTCAAACTTCTGGTTGCGCAAGAACTCGTACATCGAACCATGCAACTCGTTCGTTCCCGACTTGGTAGCGACGTTAATAGTGCCGCCCGCCACGTGTCCATACTCGGCATCGTAAGAGTTCTTCTGAACTTTGAATTCCTCGACCGCGTCGATGGAAGGCGTGTAGGACACCTGATTGCCGCCCTTGGAGTAAACGCCGTTCAGCGTGATCATGTTGCCGCGGTTCGGCGCGCCACTCACGGTGATGTCGGAAACGCTGTTGGTGTCCCACGGCCGCGTCAGGTTCACATTGCCGCTCTGTCCGGTCGGAACCACTCCGCTCACCAACTGCTGGAGCGCGAATGGGTTCCGTCCGTTCAGCGGCAGCTCTACGATGGTCTTGTTGCTGATCACTTGACCCAGCGAAGCGCTTTCCGGTGTCAGTAGCGGCGCCTCGCCGGACACCGTCACGCTCTCCTGGACCTGGCCAACCTCCAGGTGTAAATCCACTGTCAGGCGATCGTTCACCTGCAACAGGATTCCTTCCCTGACAGCCGTCTTGAACCCGGTGGCCTCTGCGCTGACCTTATACGTGCCTGGCAGCAGGAATGTGATTACGTAAAGCCCGTCGGCGCTGGTCGCCGCCCGCGCTTCGATGTTCGTCGCGGTGTTGACGGCTACCACTTTGGCGTTCGGGACGCCGCCTCCGGATGGGTCCGAGACCCGCCCACTGATACTGGCGCGATACCCCTGGCCCTGCAAAATCGCGCAAAGGCAGAACAGCAACGCCGCCCTCAAGATACTCTTAAATCGAGACATACTCCCTCCCATTCGGCATTTGAACTGGACCGCACACAAATAACTTCTCGCCCCCTGAAGGACTGATCAAGTGTTGTGGCAGGGGGCCTACATAGTCAACAGGGTAGGTGTCAACATAGTGTGTTTAACCGGTTAGTTAACACCGACGGCATTGAATTACAATGAGTTTGTGCCCCCGGCGCGAAGTCCTATCTCTCCTGAATCACAGCAGTTGGCGCGTCTTCTGGCCAGCACCGCGTTGAGGAACGCGGAATCCCTGCGGAGGCTGCTCAGCTACCTCGGCGAGCAAACGTTGGAGGGAAAGGCGGACGGCTTGAAGGAGTATACCGTCGGCACCGAGGCCTTCGGAAAACCAGCCGGGTACGACCCGAAAACCGATTCTTCCACCCGAGTCCTCGTCAGTAATCTACGAAAAAAACTGGGCGATTATTATCGGGGAGAGGGCGCCCAGGACCCCCTGATTGTGGACTTGCCCAAAGGCAGTTTCAAGCTGGTCTTTAGGGAACGGTCCGCCGAGGGCGAAGCGCAACCGGTGGGGAAAACCGTCCAGGTCGACCGGCGCTGGCGTCTGGCTGCCGTGATACTGGCATTCGGGGTCGTCGCCATGGCGGCTACCGCACTGATCTGGCGGCCGAAAGGTTCTGCCGGAGGTAGCCAGTCTGATGAGTGGTCGATCCGACACTGGAGTCCAGGCCTCGAAGCGTTCTGGCGGCCCTATATCGAAGGAGACAGACCGGTGATCGTCTCCCTTGGCACGCCGATGTTCCTTGCGGTTCCGCGCGGGTTCTTCCGGGACCCACAACACAACGATTGGTCGAAGACGCAGGCGGCGGGCGTACCGGAGCTCTTGGAGCGGAGTCTGCAGAGCGGACCGGCAGTCCCATCCTACATCTATACGGGAGTAGGTGAGGCCATCGGGGCGTTCAGATTGGCTCTGGCTTTCGGCGCCCGGCATCGCGACGTTGCGGTGCAGCCAAGCAACGATCTTAGTTGGGAAGATATCAGCCGCAGCGACCTGATTTTCGTCGGACCCGAGAAGTCCAACCCACAGGTCCCGGAACTGCCAGAGGACCGCGACCTGGTGATCCGCAATGGCGGGATCAAAAACCTGCGTCCCCGCGCGGGTGAACCCACATCTTACAACGAAGGAAAAGCCGCGATTCAAGGCGACGGTTCAACAGCGCGCGAGGGATACGCCCTGATCACCCGGCTGCCAGGCTTGCATGGCCGGGGTCACATCACTATTCTTGCCGCCACTTCCACCGAGGGAACCCGTGCGGCCGTCGAGTACGTCACACGCCCGAACTACGCCGAGGAACTGGTGCGGAAGCTCCAGGTCCGTCCCGGCATTCTGCCGGAGCAATTCCAGGTGGTCCTGAAAGCGCGCTACAAATCCTATGTGCCCGTGAATGTCTCTTACGTGACGCACCACGTGCTGGCGGAGCATACGGGCGCGCGCTGATCTTCGATCTCTTTCAACATTCAAAATGAGTCCCTCCGTCCCCTCGCGTGTGGCGGGAGGACGGAGGGCGTGCTGTCATCAGAAGACGATCTTCATGCCTAGCGCAATCATGCGGGGCACGTTGCTCATCTCCATGGCCAACTGACCAAACCTCGAATTGGTCACGTTGTTGCTCTGGAGTTTCGACAGCCACGGATGGTTCATGATGTTCTGCGTCTCCATGCGCACCTGCAGGTGGACGCGCTCCTGGACCGTGAACTGCTTGAACAGCGCGAAATCGGTGACATAGAACGCTTCACAGCGCACGTCGGGGAACCTCGTGGGAAAGTTCTGAAGAGTGTACGGCGCCGGTCCGGCAGTCCTCGGGAACAAACCGGTGTCGAACCATTTGTCTAGCGATGGGTCGAAGCCTGTCCGTCCCGCCGCGATGGCGCGCTCGTCGCGCTGCGCGTTGGTCAGTTTGGCGCTCTGCGCCAAGAGCGGAGCCGCATTGGGGAACGAGAAGGGGAACCCGGACTGGATCACGCCCTCACCGGCCAGCGTCCAGCCGCCGAGAATGCCGTTCAATACCGGATGCATGTCGGCCAGGTAGGGCCGCTTCGTTCCAGATGGAAGGTCGTAGCTTCCCACCACGGCGATCTTCTGGGGAACGTCGAACTCCACGATCCGCTGCTCCAGCCCGGTACTCAGGAAGTCTGCCAGATTAGTGTCCTGAGCGTTCAGTACGTTCACCTGCTCCAGGCTCTTCGATACTGTGTAGGAGCCTGTCAGGGTGAGCCCTTTCGAGAAGCGATGCCGCGCCATGAGTTGGAGCGAATCGTAGCGCTGCTTCCCGATTGGCACGTCGCTCATCGTGGCGCTGGTGTACTGTGGGTAAGCGACCAGGAGTTGTTGGCGCGTGATTTGCGCCACGTTGAGCGAAGAGCCCGTCAATAGTCCGGCCATGGGGTTGTTCACTTTCGACGTGAAGTAGGCCTGGCGTTGATCGACAGGGAGACCCTGGAGGTCCGAAAGCGACAGGAAGTTCAGTCCGACAGTGACGGGCCGGCGGCGCGTAAAGTTCCCGACGTAGGACGCGTCAAACAGCCAGCCGCGCATCTCGTATTGAAATCCGAATGAAACCTGGTGCGAATAGGGCAGCTTCCGGTTGACGTACTGGAAACCGATCGCCTGTCCCAGATTCGCAGACATTCCAGCGCTGGAGCCGGGAGCCTGCAGAAGTCCGTTCGGATAGATGGACGCCGGGAACGGATCGCTAAGGCTCGCGGCCGGCGTCAACCCGCCATCAAGCGTGGCGACAATCGGCGTGGCCAAGCTGAAGCCGGTCGGATTGCCTTGGCTCGACTGGCCGAGGTAGCTCAACGCCCAGCCGCCGCGGAACACGAGTTTAGGCAGGAACTGGTAGGCCACGCCGACGCGCGGCTGGAAGTTGGTCTTGAAGGTATCGAAAGCATAGCGGCTCTGTCCGTTTACGCCGGCAAACACCAGTCCGCCCTTCAGGTTCAGGCCCTGCACCTTGGAAGCCAGTGGGCTGGCCTGATCGAACGCGAAACCACGCACCATGCGGTCGAAGCGTTCCCAGCGCGGAGTTTCGTAATCCCAGCGCAGGCCGAGATTCAGCGTCAGTTTCGAATTCACTTTCAGGTCGTCCTGCAGGAACAATGCGTAATAGAAATTGCTGTAGGACGGATCGATGTTGCGGTCCACGCTCCCGCCGGCCGGATTGCCTAACAGGAACGAAGCGAAGCCGTTGCCGCTGAGCGCGTCCGACTGCAGGGGATTCGCCTGCGTCCAGGCACGCGTGAAGCTGTATGTTCCGGCAGCCGCTCCGGGCTGCAGCGTATTGTCGTTGTAACGGCGGAATTCGCCCCCGAACTTGAGGAAGTGGCGGCCCATCGAATAGCTGAGGTTGGGTTGCAACGTCCAGCTATCGTGAGTTTGATAGAGCGTCACGTAGCTGGCGCCCATTTCGGAGTAACCATCGATGTTGACGCGCGGGAACTGCAGCGTAGTGAACTGGCTGACGAGCGAGGCGGGGAATCCCAAAGTGCGCGGATCGAACCCCCGCGCGAAGGAGTTGCCGTTGAAGGTCTCATAGCGCGACAGTCCGGCACGGAGGTTCAGCACCAACTTTGGCGTGAGCGTATATGTCCAGTCCGCGCCCCAGTTCCTCGGCACGCGCTGTCCGGGCCATTCGGTGTTGGGCTCGGCGGCATTCGTGCCCCACACGCGCTTCTGCCAGTAAATGTTGTCGGTTTGTCCGTAGCGGAATGAGATCCGGCTCTTTTGCGTGGCCTGGAAATCGATCTTGCCCATCCATGCGTCCAGGCTGCCCTCATTGGGCATAAAGTTCATGTAATTGTTGGAACGGCTCAGCCCGTCGCCTTGTCTGGTCGGCTGAGGGTAGTAAGTCAGCAGCTTGGCGGCGACCGGGTTGATGCGGTCCTTCGGAATCACGTTGCCGGCGAAGGGTGTGCGCGTGTACTTTCCGTCCGCGCCTAACTTGGTGGAGGACGGATCGTAGATGGTGATGGCCTGCCCCTTGTCGGTCATCAGGTTCGAGAAGTCGCCCTGAAGCTGTTCGGCTTGCGGCAGTGTGCGCACCTGGCCACCCGTCTGGCGGGTTCGTTCGCCCTCGTAGGACAGCAGGAAGAAAAGGCGGTTACGGCCATCGAACACCTTGGGGATGTAAACCGGACCGTCAAACTGCGCGCCGAATTCGTTGGCGTTGTATTTGATTTGCTCTTTCTTGAGACCAGCCTTGTTGGCTTCCCAGGGCATGGCGATCAGGGCCTTGTTCATGTTGTATTCGAACATCTGCCCGTGGAAGGCGTTGGTGCCGGACTTGAGGTTAATGACGGTGACGCCGCCGCCGACCCTGCCGAACTGCGCGTCATAGGAGTGATTCTGGATGGTCACTTCCTGTGTCGTGCTGAGAGGCGGAACGTAGGCGACACCGCGGTCGGATTGCGTGGTGGTGACGCCGTCCATCACGGCCTCGTTCTCGCCCTTGACACCGCCTCCGATGGATACGCTGTTGATGTTGCCGAAGGCGGTGATGCCCATGGTGCCCCAGTACGTGCTGGCTTTGACGACGCCGGGTTGCGTGTACTGGAGCGCGAAGACGTTCCGCGTGCCCGCGGGCACGTTCTCAACCACCTGGTTATCAACCATCGAGGCACGGGAGGCGCTCTCGGTCTGCAGGAGCGGCACGTCGCCGACCACGGTGATCGCGTCGGTCAGACTCCCGATATCGAGCCGGATGTCAAGGCCCAGCCGGTCGGATGCGGCCAGAACGACGCCTTCTCGGACGTGAGAGCGGAAACCCGTCTTCTCCGCGTTCAATCTGTAGGTTCCAGGCAGTAGAAACTGGATTGTATACCGTCCCGCCGAATTGCTGACGGCTTCGGTCGCGATTCCGCGTTCGACGTTCGTCGCTTTGATCTTTACCCCCACCACAACGGCGCCGCTCGGATCCGTCACGATGCCGTCGATGGTGGCACGGAACTCCTGAGCCCAGCCGGTCGCGGCCAGGCACGCCAGGAGCACGATGATGTTGCGTGCCAGATGTTTCATTAGACCCCCTTATTCAAGTTCAGAAGCGGTAATCCCGTTCCGGCGAATATCAGTCCGGGAAATGTTCGTTGACATGCCGAAGAAGGGTGTGTTGATCGCCTGGTTCACGGCCAGGCATACTGCACCGTGGATCAGCGGCACTTCGCGCGCAGACCAGGACCGGCGCAAATTCACCCTGGCATACGGCGACAGGTACAGCGTGCCGACCGCGTGGCGAATCAAAGGAAACGCCTCGGTAATCTTGCCGGCAAGCACAATCTCCGCCGGATTCACGATCGTGGCGATGTTCGTCGCAGCCAGCGCAATGTAATTCGCGGTCTCCTCGATAGCTGCCACCGCGCGCGGCTCCTCATTGGCCGCCGCATCGAGCAGTTCCCGGAACCGCGCGCTTTTGAAAGGCGCTCTGGGTTTATAACGACTCCACG
>CAZLOS010000185.1:0-246 GCA_964561215.1 uncultured Solibacteraceae bacterium
GTCCAGCACAACGGCGCCGACGTCGGTACCCGGCGCGCCATCAACTTAGTCGAGGGCACGCGCGTTACGCTCGACGCCGCCGACGATCCGGCCAACGACCGCGTCAGCGTCGTCGTGAACGCCGCGCCGCCCGTCACCGGCGAGATCACCAACGCCCTGGGGTACGTGCCCGCCGATCGCGCGGGCGACCACTTCACCGGCCCGATCGATTGCGGCCCGCACCAGACCATCGGCGGCCCGCTCGAC
>CAZLOS010000185.1:256-9164 GCA_964561215.1 uncultured Solibacteraceae bacterium
GAAGCACTCGGAGAACTTCGCCGCGGCCGCCTGGGACAAGAACGGCGGCTCCTGCTCGGTGACGTCGAACGCCATCATCGCGCCTGATGGCAACCAGACCGCCGACGTGATCACCGCCGTCTCCACCATACCTGTCATTCAGCAGCAGGTTGCCGGCCTGACGGACGGCGGCTCCTACACCTTCTACGTGTGTGCCCGCGTCCACTCGGGCACGCGCAAGATCTCGCTGGCGATCGTCAACAACGTCTACGCTGCCTACCTAGCCGGACCCGCGCAGGTTACGCTGACGACCTCCTGGCAGCGCTTCAAGATCACCGGAACGCTCGCGAGCGGCCAGACCGGCCTCTGGATCGTGGTCCGTCAGTTTCTAGGCAACAACGACGACTGGACCACCGGCGACATCCACCTCTGGGGCGCCTGCCTCCAGCAGGGCGACGATCCGCAAGCCGCCTACGCCCGCACTTGGGCGCTGCAAATGCCGCACACCTCCTCGGGTGTTGCCGCAGGCCCAACCGTCATTACAGCCCCAGACGCCACCACCTCACCCCTCAAGATCCACGGCCCCGCTTCCAACCTCGCCGACAGTACCCTCCTCGAACTCACTGCCAACGGGGAACTCATCCTCGCCGGCGGCTCCGGCAACGGCTACCGCTTCGCTGAACTCGGCGCCGCCAACAACCCTTCCGGTTGGTCCGGCGTGCTCAAGGTGAGAACCCCAGCAGGGACCACCCTCGGCTACATCCTTCTTTACTCGAACCCGTAATCCCAAAAAGATAACTCAATGCAGCTGACACTTGCTAACACCGGACCATGCCCAGCGCCAGAACCTGCACGCTCCTGGGCGGGAGGCGGGCAGACGAGGGGTCTATTCGCGCGATCTCGGCCATCCAGAACCGCATCGCGCTCGACGCCGATGAGGAGAAGGCGGTCGAAGTGAGGCGCGAGATGATCGCCGGCCAGGAACGTGTGTGGACTCTCGCGCGGTTGCTGGCAACGAAGGAATTTGAGTTCACCGATCCGGAAGTCGCGCGCATCAAGCCGCGATCCAGACGTGGGACTCGTATGTCGTCAACCTCGACCGCCGTTGGTTGCAACGCTGCAACCAATATTGCAGACTCTGTTCCCGACCGACCCACAGTAGCCAGCCGCCTAGTTCGTCTGTGTTATAGTCTTCACGAGAACTCGCCTAGCCTAGAGACTAGGGGTTCCGCGGGAGGTGCATGATGCGAAGTGGAGGTCCATACGGCGGCCAGGATCCGTCGAGCAGGGCCATGAGATCTGAGGATGCCCGTTCTCTCGAACGAAGGTCGATGTTCGACACGATTGAGAGACTGCAGGCTGAACTCGCCGACTACCAGAAAGCTCATGAAATCGCCCTTGAACTCGTTGGGCTACCGCCGTCTCAGCAGCGGCACAAGGGGCAGTATTATCGATCATACCTCGTCGAAAATAAATTCCCGAATGTGCGAGAGATGGTTCAGCGACTGCTAGCAATTCCAGAAGGAGCCTGACGCTTGTTGCGCAACCGATTCCGGCTCGTTCGCTCGGCTTCACTGCTGCAGCGAAGAAGATGGCCACACTGGCGGAGTACGTAAGGGCTCGCAAGAGCCCCGATTTGGACATAGGTCCGCCTTTCGCCCACGGCCATCGACGGTAAATCATGGGATACTCTGTTCTGTGCGCGAACCGTCCATTCTGGTGTCAGGCTCGTGTGGCTTGATCGGCTCGGAGGTAGCAGCATTTTTCGCCCACCAGGGCTTCCGGGTCATCGGTATCGACAGTAACCATCGCGCCGTCTTCTTTGGGCCGGAAGGCGACACAAGTTGGGTGTTGGAACGGCTGCGTCGAAGAATCCCCGGATATCGTCACGAAGCGATGGACATTCGCCAGCGCGGTCGTGTGTTGGCCTTGATGAACGAACTTCACCCGGACCTGATCATCCATACAGCAGCGCAGCCGTCGCATGAGCTCGCTGTCGCCGTTCCGTTCCTCGACTTTGAGGTCAACGCGTTGGGCACGCTCAATATGTTGGAGGCGGCCAGACGCTCGTGTCCCGAATCGCCGTTCATCCACATGTCCACCAACAAAGTCTATGGTGACCGGCCGAACACAATTCCTCTGACTGAATTAGAAGCCCGCTGGGAATATGCCGATCCGGCCTATGAACACGGCATTTCAGAGCAGTTTCCCATCGATCAATCGAAGCATTCGATATTTGGTGCTTCCAAGGTCGCAGCCGATGTAATGGTGCAAGAGTACGGTCTATATCACAATATGCCGACGTGTTGCCTGCGCTGCGGTTGCCTTACCGGACCGAATCATTCAGGCGTTGAGTTGCACGGCTTTCTCAGTTACCTGATCAAGTGCAACATCGAAGCACAGGAATATAAGGTGTTGGGCTACAAGGGGAAGCAAGTGCGCGACAACATCCACTCTGAAGATGTGGCACGATTCATGTTTGAGTTCTGGAAAGCCCCACGCGTGGCGCAGGTCTATAACCTAGGCGGTGGCAAAGGAAATTCTTGCTCGATTCTGGAGGCTTTCCGGATGGCCGAACAGGTGACGGGGCGACCGATGAACTGGCGATACGCGATGGAGAATCGTGACGGCGATCACATCTGCTACTACAGCGACCTCCGGAAAATAAGAGCCCATTATCCATCTTGGGAAATCAAGAAGTCTCTGCCCCAGATTTTCGAGGAGATCGCTGCCGGTTGGATAGAGCGGTTAGCTTCTAAGGCGGTCTGATGAGGATTCTGATTACGGGAGCCTGCGGTTTTGTGGGCTCTGCCGTCGCGGAGTCACTTTTGGAGCGATGCGAAGGCCTCTCGATCACGGGAATGGACAATCTGATGCGGGCGGGATCAGAGATCAACCGCTCGCGGCTACGCCGACTGGGCATAGAGTTCGTTCACGGCGACATTCGCCTCGCCAGTGACTTCGACGCGTTACCTCCCGACGCAAACTGGGTGATCGACGCTGCAGCCAGTTCCAGTGTTCTTGCGGGCGTGCGGGGACAACTTAACAGCCGACAACTGTTCGAGCATAACCTCGCCAGCATTGTGAACGTTCTGGAATACTGCAAGCGCTACAACGCCGGAATGGTGCTGCTAAGCAGCAGCAGGGTCTACTCGATCGCAAAGCTACGTTCACTTCCCCTCAAGACGGAGGGCAACGCCTTTCAACTAGATGACACCGCAGCGCTACCGGCCGGCGTTTCTAAAAACGGCATTTGCGTGGACTTTTCCACAAGCACGCCAGTTTCGCTTTACGGCTGCACAAAACTCGCTTCCGAAATGATCGCGCTGGAATACTGCAGTGCGTTTGGCTTTCCGGTTTGGGTCGACCGCTGCGGAGTGCTCGCGGGAGCAGGACAGTTTGGCACAATCGATCAGGGGATCTTTTCGTACTGGATCAATGCTCACCTGCGGCGGCGCCCGTTGCGCTACATCGGCTTCGAGGGCAGTGGGAAGCAGGTTCGAGATGTTTTTCATCCGAATGACCTGGCAGCGCTAATGTGTGCCCAGATGCGTTGCTCAACCGCCGGTGGTCGGCGCGTATACAACGTCGGAGGCGGATTGGAGAATTCGATGTCCCTGGCCCAGTTGACCGCGTGGTGCAATGCGCGCTTTGGTCCGCACCAGCCTCTGGCCGATGCTCACGAACGACCGTACGACGTCCCGTGGCTCATCATGGATAGTCATGATGCTCAGCAAGACTTTGGCTGGGGGGTCGAAGTCCGCATTGAGCGCTTGCTTGAGGAGATCGCTCGCCACGCTGAGCAGAGTCCCGACTGGCTTGAGATGAGCAACAAGTAAGGCACTCTGATCGAATTCCAGGGTCGCATCGACGTTGCCGGGCCACAACCGCACTGCCGGATGTGCGACCTCCCACGTGCCAAAACGACGCGCATTGCCGGAGTTGGACTGACGTTAATGACATCCTCCACCGGACTGCAGGACGTTTATCGCAGACCAGACATCCGTCATGCTGACTGTGACAACCTACTATGGCGTCAACGGTGCCGCTCCCCCTTCCCCTCAAGAACAAAGCGAAGGTCCCAACATCCGAAACAGACCAAGTACAGACAGTCGATAATCAGCAGAGCACGGTCCCGTCGTTCGAGGTGCTGCTGTGCATTCATCCACGCCCGGCGGCAGTTGATCAAGAGCTTGGGAATAATCCTCTCATAGCGGCCATCGCAATAGTCCTCCCAAAACACCCATCGCCAAGCCGTGCGAACGACAGACATAGGCGTGTCCGTTCTCATGTGAACGGCCACGGCGTCCGGGCAATAGATGAGTGCGTAGCCCGCCTCCCGTAGCCGCACACTTATATCCCAGTCTTCCCAATTTGTGCGATAGCGTTCGTTGTATCCGCCAACTTGTTGGATGGCGGCCTTTCGAAATACGGCAGCAAATCCTGACAATCCCTTATTATCTAGCGGGGCGATTATACAATCGCGCTCACCCAAATCCTGAACAAGATGAAGCCCCCGCCACCTATCAGCAGCAGTGGTCTGGAACTGCTCTACACACCTGCCTCCAGCGCCCGCGACATTCGTGTCGGTAAACTTCTCCAAGAGTCTTTCGAGCCAAGTCGGACTGGGAACCACGTCTGCATCAACAGAGGCTATAAGGTCGTGCCTGGCATGACGAATGGCGGTGTTTCGGGCTGCGGCTAGGCCTTCATTTGCACTGTGGCGTAACAATTTCACGGGGAATTGTTGCGCTACCTGAGCAGTATTGTCGACAGATCCATCATCGACGACGATGATCTCGTCGATCGCGTGGGTTTGGGCGAACAAGCCTCGCAATGTGGCGGCCAGGTATCTCTCAGCGTTGTAGCACGGGACATAGGCGCTCACCGTCTTATTCACAGGACTGCCCTTGACTCTGGAGGACACTCACGGAGGGAACAGCTTCCGACAAACGCGCCGACAAGAACTCAATGGCAGGTCCGACCGTTATTGTGGCATAGTCGTCCGGCGGTCGAGGAACATGACGGAAGCGCAGTCGCAACCGCAAACACTCCAGCGGCGCAATGGCTATCGACCTCAGCGCTTCCCAAAGTTCCCTTGCGAGTTCTATTGTGGCATCCTTGTCCCACCACGGGTTGATTCGGAGACCGATGTCGAGTTCGATTGCGTCCGCCTTGTTGTCTACTACAGTGAAGCACGGTTCGCCAAAATCAGTGCTCACTAGGGAAGAAAGACCCGGTTTATGCCGGTGTCGCGCAACAATGGCCTGGCGTGATAGCCAATCCGCAATGCGACTGTAGCCGACTGCCCAAACCCGTTTTCCACCGACATCGACCTCGATACAAGTGTTTCGGCGGCCCCACCACTCGAACAGCATAGTATCATCCTCGGAATGCAAAGCCAGGGCGATGTCCCCCGTGCGGTAACGGATCAGAGGCTGCATTTGTATGAAGGGAAAGAGTTCCGTAAGAGCTAGCTCTCCAGCAACTCCAGGAGGCACAGGCATTCCATGATCGTCGATGATTTCGCCTACTACGTAAGGATCCAAGATGAACTGCTGTGAAGGCCACATGCGGGTGGCACCACCGAAAATCTCAGTGAGGGAGTACTTTTCGATTACCTGTGCTTTACTGAAGGCGGCTGTAAGAAATCGGTACAAGCCAGCATCAACAAAGCCCATGAGGTACAGAGTGTGGACTGGAAGGGCGCCTTCTGGACTTCCTGCTTCAATCCATGCTTGGGCCAAAATGGCCACATCGCGCGTGCTACCAGTAATGATGGTAGGACGCAGGATCCCATCATTGAATCGATAAGACGCGGTGAGCATTTCAACGCATTGCTTCAGTTCCGCCTCGTCGCTGAGGCCTATGGGCATCGCACGTGTGCGGCCAGGTACTGGAAGCGCCATGCCATGATGATCGTATCGGAACGTCAGCGCTAAGTCGGAGGTTGGGTGTTCCGTTCGGTCCGCGAAGAGCTGCCCTATGAGGGCGGCCTCGGCCAACGACCTATGGCGCCAAGTCAAAGGTCCAGTTGTTCCCGTAGTGTGACTTATATAAGCCGTATCGGAAACAGCTGGTTCATCGTACATCAACGACCGCCGATATTCTGCCTTGGCTAGAGTCGGGAGCTTAGGCAAATCGGCAATTGACGAAATCGAACTATGATCAATCCCCTGCCAGGACTCCGTGTAAAATCGGAGCCGCGCTGCGTTGCGGATGGTAAACGGAAGTAGAGTTTCACGCAGCTTCGGCATCGGGGCTCAGTCGATGTTTACGCAGCGTGAGGCGATTTGACTACCGCATCAATGGCTTCTGCCACCGCCAGCGGTCCTCCGGCGGCTCGCAGTGCTTCAGCGATTGCGGGCACGCCGCCGGCAGCTTCAAGCGCGTTCGCGATCGCCAATGCTCCCCCTGCAGCCTTCACAGCTTCGATACAACCGGAACTCGTACAGCCCTCGCCGAGTGCAAATATCGCGCCCGCTACCGCTCCTGAGCCGCCGGCTGTTTCTATAGCTTCAGCTACGGCGATCGCTTCCATCGCCTCAGCAACTGCAGCCCTCCCGCCGACTGCATCGAGGGCCTTCCGTATGGCCTCTTGCCCTCCGGCCGCCTCCAACGCGTGTGAGATCAATTCAATCGAACGGGCGAAATCTGTCTTCGAATGTTCAGACATGGGGCACCTCGCAAATTGATTTTTGTGACGTAACGGGGAAGTCCCGTGGTCCGCACAGATGCGCCAAACGAAACGTCCTCGATACGCATCACGAGATATTATCATAAGCCACTGATTGCTCGCAAAGAGCCATCAGGAGCCATCAGGTGATCAGGTGAACGCCCATCCCCCTCGGCGGCCTTCCATCGATCAGTTCGGCCGTGGAGCCTCGGTTTCGGGCGTGCGTTCAAAAACTAATATGCATAGTCTGTTTCACGCACTCTTCCAGCGTATCCGCGGCAAACTCGCACTGGTCGCGCGTCACCACAAGCGGCGGGCAGAGGCGCAGCGAATTCTCGCCCGCGCCTAACACCAGAAGCCCGCGCTCGAACGCGAGTTCGACGATCCGGTCGCGCAGATGCGGCGCCTTTTCCTTCGTCTCCTGATCGCGCACAAACTCAACACCGATCATCAGCCCCATGCCGCGCACTTCGCCAACTACGGGGAACCGCGCAGGCCAGTCCCGTAATCGACCCATGAGGTGTGCACCCATACGGGCGGCGTTGTCAACCAAGCCTTCCCTGAGCAGCGCAATGGTCGCCAGCGCCGCCGAGCAGCACACCGGGTTCCCGCCAAAAGTCGAAGCATGGGACCCGGGGGGCCAGGTCATCAGGTCGGCACGCGCCACGGTAGCGCCAAGCGGCATGCCGCTGGCAATTCCTTTGGCCACGGCCAGAATGTCGGGCACCAAGTCAAAATGCTCTGACGCCCACATCTTGCCCGTCCGGCCCATACCGGACTGCACCTCATCGCAGATGAGGAGAATACCATTCTGGTTCGCGACGCGCGACAGTTCGTCGAAGAACTTCTTGGGAGGCACGACATACCCGCCTTCACCTTGCACCGGCTCGATGACGAAAGCCGCGGTCTCCTCGGCCGGGGAAATGGTATTGAAGATGGTGTCTTCGATGTGTTTGACGCACTCCACCGCGCAACTACCCTTCTCTTTGCCGAAGGCGCAGCGGTAACAATTGGGATAGGGTGAATGCACCACCCCAGGAATGAGGGGGCCGAATCCGGCACGTTGTACGGCCTTACGCGCGGTGAGAGAAAGCGCGCCCAGGGTTCGCCCATGGAAACTGCCAAAAAAAGCGATGATCTTATCGCGCCGAGTGGACCAGCGTGCCAGCTTAATGGAGCCCTCCACGGCCTCCGCTCCTGAGTTGCCGAAAGAGACCCGCCGCGCGACATCGCCCGGCGCGGTCTCCGCCAATTCCTCCGCCAGAATCACGATTCCTTCGTAGTAGAAATCGGTGCCCGACATGTGGATCAGCCGCGCCGCCTGTTTCTGGACCGCGTCCACAACCTTGGGGTGGCAGTGGCCGGTAGCCACCACCGCGATGCCAGCGTTGAAATCGAGGAAGCGATTGCCATCCACGTCCTGGACGATAGCGCCTTCGGCGCAATCTGCTACCAACGGATAGGCCCTAGTGTAAGAACTCGATATGGCGCGCCTATCCCGCTCGATGATCGCTGTCGCTCGCGGCCCCGGAAGGGGACCATTCAACAGCGGAAGATCTAACCGGACCTGTTCTAAGCTCATATGATGCTCCTCCAGACTCGATGTGGGTTGAGAAGGTGAAAGACCCGCGAACCGGGCTATTCCAACCGGTGCGCGCCGCAGGGAGCGGGCAGGGAGCTAATCAGAGCCGAACAGCGCTGGTCGGCACTTGGAAGGAGTGCGATCCATGTGCCTATTGTAACGCTGAGGCGCCTCTCTCGGAATTCCAGCCACCCGCTCTACCGCCACTCCACCCGTGACGACTGAAAAGGGAAGCCGAGCACAGCGCAACCGTGTCATAATGAACACTTTCGAATTCTCCAGGAGATCGATATGCGTGGAGCGTTGGTAGGCTACGGGACGATCGCGGTTGGTCACCATGAGGCTTACCTGAAGATGGACGATTTGACGATCGTGGCGGTCGTGGACTGCAGCGAGCAGCGACGGGCGGCCGCGAAACTGCGGGATCCTCGACTGTCTGTCTACGCCTCGTTGTCGGAGCTGTTCGACAACGAACGCCTAGCGTTCGTCGATCTCTGCACTCCTCCTTCACAACATTTTAAGCAGCTGTTGCAGACACTCGATGCGGGGTGTCATGTCCTTTGTGAAAAGCCCTTCCTGTTGGACCAGTCGAGTTTCAGCCACTTGATCGACAAGCTCTCAGTCACGTCGTCCTTTGTCTACCCAAGTCACAACTACAAGTTTTCTCCCGT
>CAZLOS010000186.1:0-9095 GCA_964561215.1 uncultured Solibacteraceae bacterium
GAGGAATCATCCTTATGAGGCGAATGCTGTGGACGCTACCAGTGTTGTTGCTGGCATGCGCCACTTACCTCTCCCCGCAAGGTCTGACAAACCCGGCAGCCAAGGAGGATTGGGAAGAGATCAACTTCGAATTCAACTCCTCGGTCCTGGTCGATGGATACCCGAGCCTGCTCCGCCTGGCAGGCCTATTGCAGAACCACCCGGAATACCGGGTCAAAGTAGAAGGACACACCGATAGAATCGGTTCCGACAAGTACAACCAGAAGCTGGCCGTCTCGCGTTCTGAAACCGTCAAGAGCTTCCTGGTCAAGTACGGCGCCAAGCCCGACCAGGTCGAAGTGGTGGGCCGCGGCAAGAAGCTGCCCAAGGTCGACAACAAGAGCAGAGAGGGGCGCTTCATGAACCGCCGCGTGGTCCTGACGCTCACCGACGCGCAAGGCAACGTGATCAGCGACGGCGGCGTGGGCGATGCGATCAAGGCGCTTAGCGAAATCGCGAAGAAGCAGCAAGACTGCTGCAACGCAATCCTCAAGAAGCTCGACAAACTGGACGAGATCCTGGCGCTGCTGCGCGACCTCAAAGGCGAGAATGAACGCTTGAAGAAAGACGTCGCCGACCTCCGCACCGGTCAATCCGGTTTGAAGAAGGACGTCGACCAGATCGCCACCGCGCCGAAGGTCGAGAGTCCCAAGGTGGCCGAGATCGTGAAGGCGGTTGAGCAGGCGCGTCCCAAAACCGAGAAGTTCTCCGTGCTCGGCTTGAACATCGGTCCCGACACGATGGGCAATGTAAGCTTCACCGGCAAGGGGCGCTTCTTCGCGCCGTTCAGTTCCTCGCAAGCGCTACAGATCGAGGGCGAGTACCTGTATTTCCGCGAACGGCAGGAAGGCCAGTTCGATATCGGCCTTGTGAACCGGTACCGCAACGTGCAGGCCGGCCTGTTCTCGAGCTTCAAGCACATCAGCATGCGCGAGATGCAGAACGGCGGCACCCTCGGCCAGGCGGCCATGACGTTCGACTACCTGTTCCGCCGCGGCCGTATCGGGCTGTTCGGCACCAAGGGCTTCATGAACGAAGCGGTCATAAACCGCGCCTACACGACGGCTAGCCGCAACATTCTCGAAGAGACTTATCTGAGAGTGGTTGACCAGATCGGCGGCAGCACGCAGATCGGCCTGTGGAAGGATTCCTATATAGAAGGAAACCTCGGCGCCATGTTCCGCCAGGGCGGCAACAATCGTCCCGGCGGCATGGTGCGCCTGGTGCAGCCGTTGAATCATCATGTGGCCTTCACGCTCGAAGCCGGGCTGAACGAAACGCTGATCAGTTCGAACGACAGCGGCCGCGTGGTGGCCGGCGTTGAGTTCGGCCACTTCGGCTCGCCCAAGGAATTCCGCGACATGAAGCAACCGGTCCCCGTGGACATCCCGCGGTTGCGTTACGAGATGTTGACGCGCCGCGTGCGCACGGGCAACGATCCGCCTGTGGCTGACGCCGGCCCCGACCAGATGAACGCGCCCGCAGGCCTCGTCACCCTGGACGGCTCCGCTTCCTACGATCCGGACGGCGACGAGATCACCTTCAATTGGACCCAGATCGGCGGCCAGACAGTCTCCATCACGGGCGTAAACGCAGCGAAGGCCACTTTCACAGCGGCAGCGGGCCAGACCTACCAGTTCCGTCTCACAGTAAAGGACCCGCAAGGCGCCAAGAGCGTGGCTCGCGTCACGGTAAGCACACAAGCCGCGGCGGCACTGAAGATCGTCCGCTTCGAAGCAACTCCCAACACGGTGAAGGCCGGCCAACCGGTAAATATCGTCTGGGAAGTGCAGGAAGCCGACGAAGTAACCATCAGCGGCATCGGCAAAGTCGATCCGCGCGCCGGAACATCCACGGTGGCGATCGACTCGACCACGGTCTATCAGTTGACCGCCAGGAACAAGGCTACCGAGCAGAGCAAAACCCTGACGGTGACGGTCGACCGGCCCGAAGCGCGCGTCTTGCGCTTCAACGCCACCCCGGCCAACATCGCCAAAGGCGAGACTTCCACGCTGGCTTGGGAGACCGAGAACGCCGACACGGTGGAGATCTCCGGCATCGGCACAGTGCAACGTAGCGGCACCGCTCCGGTATCGCCCACCGATACGACCTCTTACAAGATCACGGCCCGCAACCGCTACGGCGAAGTGAACGCCACGGCGACCGTGACCGTGGCGCCGGCCCAGGCCCCGCGCATCGTCCGTTTCACCTCCACACCGGTCGAGATCCTGCCCACCGAGCAGGCTTCGCTGGTCTGGCAGGTGGAAAACGCTACTGAAGTGACCATCAGCGGCGTTGGTAAGGTGGAACCGACCGGCACCTCCACGGTCAGCCCCAAGGAGAACACCTCCTACACCATCACGGCCAGTAACTCGCTCGGCGAGGTCTCCGCCGTGACGACGGTCGGCGTGATCTCTCCGGTGAAGATTCTGGACTTCGTGGCCAGCCCATCGACCGCGAAGAAGGCTGGCGACCCGGTGAAGTTGACCTGGTCGACAACCAACGCGACCGAAGTTGTCATCACCGGCATCGGCACGGTGGCTGCGAACGGTTCGGTGACGGTGAACCCGGCCGGCGATGTGAGCTACTCGCTGATCGCTTACGGCAAACGCACGCAGGCGACGGCCCTGGTGATCGTCCGGGTGGGCTCGACAACCAGCGGCAATCGCGCGCCGGTTGCCGACGCCGGACCGAATCAGACGACCACGCAAAGCCAGATCGCGCTGGACGGCTCGCGTTCCTACGATCCGGACGGCGATCCGATTACCTACTCCTGGCGCGTGTCGGGAGCTAAGCCGGCCGAGATCGTCGGCGGCAACACCGCTACCCCGACAGTACGCTTCCAGCAGGGTTGGGGCGACTACGTCTTCGAGTTGACCGTGACCGACGACAAGGGAGCGAGAAGTACATCCACAACGCTGGTCAACTTCATCGATCCGTAGGAAGACCGAAGTGCATGGAACACACGCGGCCCGCTTCGGCGGGCCGCTTTTGTTGTGAGACGTGAGGTGCTACCGGCCAAAGAAACTCTCGACGGCAGCCACCAGGGCGCAAAGCACTATCAGCGATAGCATCCCGTAGTGCAGCCAGTTGCGGGTATAGCGGACCAGTTGTGCAGAGACACTGCGCATCCTCTCCACTATCCCAGCGCAACCGGACGCTGCCAATGGGAAAACGGTGCCGGAACCAGCCGCAAAAGGTCCTGGTACGAGATGCCGGATTCGTCAGCGCCGTACGATTACTTCGCGCAGGTTGTCGCGCGTGAGGAAGAATTTCACGGATTGGAACCCGCCGAAGAGCCGTTCAAGCCCCCGGTTGTTGAACAGTTGGGCCGGCTTGCGCTGGCAGCGGAGCGCGAGCGCCAGGGTCTTTTCGTCCGAAAGCCGATAGGAATACACCGGAACGGTCTCGGATCTCTCTTCGCCATGGAAGAACGCCAGCAGGCTGGCGCCGGGCTTCATCTGGCGGTACAGCCGATCCACAACGGTCTTAAGCAATGCGGGAGTCAGGAATTCGAGGCAATCCCAAATCAGCACGCCGTCCACCGCGCCGTCGCCGTGGTTGAGCGCGCTCCGGAGAAAGCGGTCCTTTGCGTTGGCCTCGGCCTGGTTGGCGTAGAAATCGCCATTGCCGAAAATCGCATCCAATTCCTCGAAGAAATCCTCGAAGTAGACCTTGTGCCCCAGGCCCGTAATCAGACTCACGCTCGACTGGCTTACGCTGGCGAAATCCACTAGCGACAAGCCATGTTTCCCGCGTATGATACCGAAGAATTGCTCGACACCCGGGCTCGGCCGAGCTTGCACGGCAACTTCTTTCACCAGCGGCCCACGACCTCCTTCCGTCAGCGCTTGGATTCTCCCGTTCCCGCCGCCAGCGGCAGCGTGGCATTGCCCGGAGTGGCCGCCGGCTGCGCCTTGGGCGCGTGCGGGATGGCGGCCTTGCCTGTCTCGGTCTTGACGATGTCGATGCTGCCCTTGAAATAAGCTCCGTCCTCGATGATGATACGGGCTGTTTTGATGTCGCCAACCAGCTTCGCATCCTTGCGGATCTCGATCTTGTCGCCGGCCTCGACGTTGCCATGGACCGTGCCCAGCACAACGATTTCGCGGGCCTTCACTGCGTTGCTGGACACTTTGCCGTTCGGACCGATCGTAAGGCGGTGCTCTTGCAGCTCTACGGCTCCATCCAACTCGCCGTCGATGTACAGATCCTCACGGCTGCAAATATTGCCTTTGACAATGACGGACTTTCCGATCGAAGCGGTTGCTCGGTGTGCGTCCAGGTCCATGCGCGCAGACAGCGTGGACATCGGTAATCCCTCCTTGGCCAGTTCCACCGATGACGGCGGCACAGCCGTCTGCCTTGGTGTGTATTCCTCATCCTTGCGTCGATTCCACATGCGCAGGTTTCTCCTTCCAACCCATGGATTGCGGTTCACCGGGCGTGCGGTGCCGAAGTTCTATACTAGAAGCTCGCGGAGGAAAAGGCAAACCGATGGACCCGGCACCCCCTGTCCGGCGCAGTTGGGCCGAACCTTTCAAGATCAAAGTCGTCGAACCTGTCCACCTCGTAAGTCCCGAGTTGCGCCTCGCAGCTATCCGCGAGGCCGGGTACAACACCTTCCTGCTTCGCAGCCAGGACGTCTATATCGACCTGCTCACCGACTCCGGCACCTCCGCCATGAGCGACCGCCAGTGGGCCGGCATGATGCTGGGCGACGAGGCTTACGCCGGCAGCCGCAATTTCTATCACCTCGAAGAAACGGTCCGCTCCGTCTACGGCTACCAGCACCTTATCCCCGCCCACCAGGGGCGCGGCGCCGAGCACATCATCTCGCGCGTCCTCATCAAGCCGGGCCACATTATCCCCGGCAACATGTACTTCACCACTACGCGCCTCCACCAGGAACTCGCCGGCGGATCGTTCGTCGACGTCATTATCCCGGACGCGCACGACCCGGCGAGCGAGCATCCTTTCAAGGGCAACGTCGACCTGGCGAAGCTCGAAGCTGTCATAAGCGAATATGGAGCGTCCCGCATACCCTACGTCAGTATCGCGGCCACTGTGAACATGGCGGGCGGACAGCCCATCTCGCTCGAAAACCTCCGCGCGGTGCGCGAACTCACCCGCCGCCATGGCATACGCATCATCCTCGATGCCACCCGCATCGCCGAGAACGCCTACTTCATCCAGCAGCGCGAACCCGGACAGCAAGGCCGCACTATCGCCGAAATCGTGCGGGAAACCTGTTCGCTCACCGACGGCTGCACCATGAGCGCAAAGAAGGACGCATTGGTCAACATCGGAGGCTTCCTCGCCGTCAACGATTGGGAGGTCTTCGAAGAAGCCCGCAACATGGTGGTGATCTACGAAGGGCTGCACACCTACGGCGGCATGGCGGGGCGCGACATGGAAGCGGTGGCTATCGGGCTGCAGGAATCCGTCGACGACGAACACATCCGCGCCCGTGTGGGCCAGGTCCTCTATCTCGGCGATAAACTCCGCGCCTGGGGCATCCCCATCGTCCTGCCCATCGGCGGGCACGGCATCTTCCTGGACGCCAGGGCGTTCCTGCCGCATCTGGATCAGTCGGTGTATCCGGCGCAGGCGCTGGCCGCGGCGATCTACCTGGATTCCGGTGTGCGCACCATGGAGCGCGGCATCGTTTCGGCCGGCCGCGACAAGGACACCGGCTTGGAACACCGGCCCAAGCTGGAACTCGTGCGCGTCACCATCCCGCGCCGAGTTTACACGCAGGCTCACATGGACGTGGTCGCCGAATCCATACTGGCGGTCTATCGGGACCGCGGTAAGGTCCGCGGCCTGCGGATGGTGTATGAGCCGCGTTATCTGCGCTTCTTCCAGGCGCGCTTCGAGCCGCTCGAATAGCCCCTGTTAGTTGCGGCGCTTCAGCGTCGGGCGATCTTCCGAATCGTCGCCGCTCTTCTTGTCGCCGCCCTCGCCCTCGATCGGACCTGTCCCCGCTCCGGGCGCTTTGCGCAGCTTCGGCTTGTTGGCGTCCTTGTCGTCGATCTTGCGGCGGTTGTGCATGGCCATTAGGCGGTCTTTCACGGCATCGAATTCAGACGTCGTGACCACGTACTCCGGCTTTGCCTTGAGGATTTCCTGGATGTTCTTCTGCGCCGCCTGGATGCGGTCGTCCGTCATGGGGTGCGACGAGAAGATTTTCGACATGGTGCCCGGCTTCTTCTTTTCCAGCGTCTGGATCTTTTCGAAGAAGTCCACGAACGCGGTCGGGTCGTAGCCGGTCTTGTAAAGGTACTGCAGCCCGAGCATGTCCGCTTCGGACTCGAAGCCGCGCGAGAATTTCAGGAAGCCCACCGGGATCAGCACGCCCGCCCCTTGCCGGGCGCCATAGCCCGCCCAGCCTCCCATGAAAATCAGCGGGATGGTGGCCAGGTTGGCCAGCGTGCCACGCGACGCCTGCCGCGTGCCGTGCCTGGCGGCCACGTGCGCGATCTCGTGCGCCATCACTCCGGCCAGCTCGGCTTCGCTATCCGCCTTCAGGATCAGCCCCGAGTAGACAAAGAAGAAACCGCCCGGCAGCGCGAACGCGTTCACCTCTTCGCCGTCGATCACCTTGATCGTGAACGGGACCTTGGCGTCCGAATTGCGCACCAGATTCTGCCCCACCCGGTTCACGTACTCGCTCACCATGGGATCGTCGACGATCTTCGCCTGCCGCTCAATCTCCTGGGCCAGTTGCTTGCCAAGGGCGATCTCTTTTTCAAGCGAATAGAAGTTCAGGCCCTTGCCGACATCCCGGTCACCGATGGCATCGGGATCCTTCTTCTTATCCTTGGCCAGGATACCGGCGGGAATCGCCAGCATGAACGCCAGCGCCAGGACGGCGCCGCTGCGCATTGCGCGTCTCATGGTGATGCTCCTTTGCTCCCCAACCCTCGATTTCATTATAGTGCCGCACGCGGTCTCCGGTTGCGGCCCGCCTACACGTATAACGTATAGTTGGATTGATGGGTTACGTAAATACCACGGCGGTATGGAGCGAATACCGCCACCACTTTCCGGTCGCCGAACACTTGATCTATCTGCACCATGCCGGGGTCGCCCCCCTCTGCCGCCGCGCTGCCGAGGCCATCCATCACTTGGCCGACGATTGCCTCCTGTACGGCTCCTATCACTACGAGGAGTGGATGGAAACCTACGCGGGGCTCCGCGCCGCCGCGGCCAGGCTCATAAATGCGACTCCGGAGGAAATTGCGCTCGTCAAGAACACCTCCGAGGGGGTCTCGACCGTCGCCCGGGGTATCGACTGGCATCCCGGCGACCGCGTCGTAGCCTTCCAGGAGGAGTTCCCCGCTAACTACTTCCCGTGGAAGAAGTTGGAAGATTGTGGCGTGAAGGTGGAGTGGCTCAGCGTGTTTGCGCCGATCGAGGAAATCGACCGCGCCGCCCGCGGCGCCCGCCTGCTGGCCATCAGCTTCGTGCAGTACCTCAGCGGGTACCGCGCGGACCTGAACGCAATCGGCGAGATTTGCCAGCGCCACGGATGCTTCTTCTTCGTAGACGCGATCCAGGGCCTGGGCGCCTTCCCCGTGGATGTGCGCAAGGCCCGCATACACGCGCTCGCCGCCGACGGCCACAAGTGGATGCTCGGCCCGGAAGGCTGCGGTGTTCTTTACGTCCAGCGGGACCTGCAGGATTCCATCGAGCCGGTCGAGTTCGGCTGGACCAACGTCGCCAGCTATAACGATTACGCATCGCGCGACATGGTCCTCCGTCCCGACGCCGGCCGTTACGAGTGCGGCACATTGAATACGGCGGGCTGCTTCGGACTGAGGGCGGCCGTCGAGTTTCTGCTCGAAGTGGGCATCGACCGCATCGCCGCGCACGTCCAGAAACTAGGCGATCAGATTGCCGATGGCGTCAAAGCCAAAGGCTACGAAGTGCTTGGCACGCGCACACCGTCAAGCGGCGCTGGCATCGTCAGCTTCCGCAAAGAGGGTGTCGACAGCCGCGCGATTGTCCGCGACCTCAAACAACAGAACATTATCGCCGGCCCGCGCCAGGGTTGGGTGCGCACCTCGCCCCACTTCTACATCAGCCCTGACGATATCAACAAACTGATCGCCGCGCTGCCTTAGAGATGTGGCCCAGCTGGCAAGCCGTCGGGAAAGAACCGCCTGAGATCGACGTCACCGAAACGCGGCCTCACGAAACGGCTTTTCATCCGGTAAGGCACCGTGCAATCGAAGATGGTCTTGCAGGAGACGCCCTCGGCCCCGATCGTCGGACTGAAATCCGGTGATTGCGAGGGATCCAGGGGATGGCAGCGCACGCCCGGGATGAAGACTGTGCTCGCATCGCCCTGGTAGCGCGTGGTCATGGCCCACATGACATCGTTGATGTCGAACAGATCGACGTCCTCGTCCACCAGAATCACGTGCTTGAGCTCCGGAAATGCCGCGAATGCCGCCAGCGCCGCCTGGCGCTGCCGTCCTTCGTCCGCCTCCGTGAGCTTGCGGAACTGCAGGATGATCAAATACTTACCTCCGCCGGCCGGATGCGCGTACGCGTTCGCCAGCCGGCCGGGCATGGTGTTCTCGATCAGCCGTATTACGCTAGCCTCGGTGGGAATCCCGGTGAGAGATGTGTGCTCCGCGCCGGGGCCCACAAGCGTCTGGTAAATGGGTCGTTCGCGGTGCGTGACCGCGCGGGCCCGGATCACCGGCACGGTGGCCTGCGCCCGTCCTTCGTAGCCGGGAAATTCCGGCATGGCGTAGCCCGATCCGGTCAACACGTCCTCGGCAACGCGCTCACCCGGGAGGATCTCCCCCTCGATCACGATCTCGGCGTGCACGATAGCCTTCGCCGCCACCGAAACACACGACGTCAATTCCACGGCGCGCCGGCGGATCGCCCCCGCCACGCTGAGTTCGTCAAACCCGAAAGGCGCAGTGGGCGGTTCAAAACACGCTGCCAGGTAAATGGCCGGATCCAGCCCGATGTTGATTGATACCGGCAGCGCGCGCCCCGCGGCCTCGGCTTTCGCCCTGAAAATGTCGATATGG
>CAZLOS010000187.1:0-8983 GCA_964561215.1 uncultured Solibacteraceae bacterium
TCTCCCGGTTCCCACCCTCGCGTCCGGAAGTTGATTTCATCGCAGAACTTATCGTGCCCGCGGGCGTGAGATTGCTCGCCACGGTATAATTGGCTGTCGGACAAGGATCGTCACACCCCTATGGATGAGAAAGAAAAAGCGCGTGTTCTGGGCGTAACTCTAGGCCAGATCGAAAAGCAGTTCGGCAAGGGCTCCATCGTGAGGCTGGGTTCGAAGGAGGCCATCCTGCCGGTGTCCGCGATCTCGTCGGGAGCTATCTCGATTGACTACGCCCTTGGCGTCGGTGGATTCCCGCGGGGCCGCATTTGCGAGATCTTCGGGCCGGAGTCTTCGGGCAAAACGACCATCGCGCTGCACGTCATCGCCGAGGCGCAAAAAGCCGGCGGCATGGCGGCCTTCATCGACGTGGAACATGCACTCGATCCAACGTACGCGCGCAAGCTCGGCGTGGATGTGGACAACCTGCTTGTCTCGCAGCCCGATTACGCCGAACAGGCGCTCGAAATCACCAGCGCGCTGATCAGCTCCGGCTCAATCGACGTGCTGGTGGTGGACTCGGTGGCGGCGCTGGTGCCCAAGGCCGAACTCGACGGTGAGATGGGTGATACGTTTATGGGCGTGCAGGCTCGGCTCATGTCGCAGGCCATGCGCAAGCTCACCGGCATCGTCTCGAAGTCCAACACGTGCCTGATCTTCATCAACCAGATCCGCGAGAAGATCGGCATCATGTTCGGCAACCCGGAGACCACCACGGGCGGCCGCGCGCTGAAGTTTTATTCTACGGTTCGCGCCGACATCCGCCGCATCGCCGCCATCAAAGATGGCGACGCGGTTACCGGCAATCGCACCAAGATCAAGATCGTCAAGAACAAAGTCGCTCCGCCGTTCAAGGATGCCGAATTCGACATCATGTACGGCGAAGGTATTTCGCGGGAAGGCGATCTGATCGACCTGGGCGTGGCGCAAAACGTGATCGAAAAGAGCGGCTCGTGGTACAGCTACAAGGGAGAGCGCATCGGGCAGGGCCGCGAGAACGCGCGCCAGTTCCTGCGCGACAATCCCGACATCCGCCAGCAAGTCGACGCGGAACTACGTAAGCTGTTGGGGATCCCGCAGCCATCGGCGCCTGCGGCGGCGGAAGAGGCCCCCAAGCCAGCCCCCACCGGAAACCGCCGGTAGAGAACGCTTAGGTCGGCATCCAGGTGGACGTGCGCCCTACACTGCCAGCCGCGCCCATTCATCCGCATCGAACTCGCGTTCGAGAATGATTTCCAGCTCTCTGATCATGACGTGGAGCTGAGCAACCGAGTACTCTGCGTTGGATGGGATTGCCAATCGGTGGTTCTGGTGGACCATGAAGGAGTGGCGTGAGCCGGCAAACGGACCCTCGAATCCAAGACGGCGCAGCTTAAGGACGAAATCTCGACGCTTACAGGGCGTCCACCGGCTCACGCGCTGGCTCCTGGTTCAGATCAATTCCGCCGAGTATGGGCAGCCGGTGGTTTAGCTTAATGCCTAGCAACACCCAGTCTTCGAGCGTCGAGCGCAACTCCCGCTCGCACTGCCGCAAGCTTGGCGCGAAGGCCACCACACCAGGGCACGTCGGAATCCGGCCCGAATAGCTGCCGTCGTCGAGGCGGTCGTAAAGGGCCTGGTCCAGAGCCACCTCGAAGTACGTGCTTAGAATACACGCAACTGGCATAACTCGCTTCTATTATAGCCTTGGCCGGCTACCGGGCCGGGGAGGCCGCCCGCACCCCCTCCGGCGTGGCCGGGATCTGGTTCGTCAGCTTGTTGGGTTTGCCGGCCTGCTTGCGTAGCGTGAAGGCGTCGTACAGTGCGCCGCTGGCCGTGCGGCTCTCGAAGCGCAGCGTGTCGCCCTGTATGCGCACGATTTGGAACAGTTGCGTGTCCTCGGCCGTGCGCGCGAAGACCTTCGAATGGCCCAGCGTGTACATCTTCGCGCCGCTCATCGAAACCACATAGATCGTTCCCGCCCTCGGAGCGCGGACCTTCCCGCTTGTCTGCAGATTCGTCCGCCCGTAGGTGTGGTCATGCCCCTGCAATACCAGGTCCACGCCGTACTTGTCGAAGACCGGCTGCCAGATTTCGCGGAGTTCCGGGTTGTCCCGCCCGCGCTTTGTCGAATAGATGGGATGATGGAACACCACCGCCGTCCAGCGGTTGGGATTGTTCGCCAGCAAACGGTCGAGCCACTCCGCCTGTTCCCTCTGCCTCAGATTCGAATTCAGGGCGATCATTCGTAGACCCTGGATGTCCATGTAGTAGTTGGTGCCTTCAAGTCCGGCCACGCCGTTGGCGGGCAGCGTGAACTGTGAGTGCCAGTTCGGGGGGAGCTGTTTCGAGCTTCCATACTCGTGATTGCCCGGGGCGGGGAAGCTAGGCACCAGCCTGTAGATCCAGCCGCCGGCCTCGTACCACTCGCCCCATTCCCGATCAACGCCGCGTCGATTGATCAGGTCGCCGGCAAACACCATGAAGCGCGCATCCGGCGCCATCGAATAGGCCTGGCGCACCACACGCGGCCACAGGGAGTAAATCCTGGACTGCACGTCACCGAAGTAAATAAACGCGATCGGGTCGGGCTTGGCGCCGGCCGTGCGAAGCTGGTTCCACTCGCTCCAAATCGCTCCGTCTCCAACGCGGTACGCATACAGCGTGTCCGGCATCAGAGCCCGGAAGGTGACGCGATGGCTCAATGCGCGCCCCTGGTCCGTCTCGTAAGCTTCAGTGGATGCGTTCACGCGCTGCGCTTTCCTATCGAGTCCCGGGTCATCCCCCGCCGCCACGATTTCGGCGAGGGCCTTGTGTGCCGTTTCGCCGGTTCTCCACGTGACCGAGAACCCGGTCGACGGGTCTTCGGTCCAGTTTACGATAACGCGATCTGGAACAGGCGATGGTTGATACGCACCCGCGGGGGAGGCAGCCCGAAGGATGGCGAGCGACGCCAGCGCAAGAATGACGACGCACCGTCGTGCGACCGCGAATTCCCATCTGAAGCTCATGAACAGACTCCCTGATGCACGAAGTTACCTACCGATCGATTGTATCTGGACGATGGTTTCGCTGGCAGGAGCGGCGGGCTGCGTGCGCGAGCAGGGGCGAATCGTCTGCGGTGAGCGCCAGAAGTCCATGTAGGACACCTGGTGTACGCAGCTCACCGTGCAGTAAGCCGCGCAGGGCTTTCGCGTGAGAAACTCACGCCGGATGTCTTCGAGCGAATACTGTTCCAACGGCTTGGCGGGGTATCCGCGCTGCTGGGAGCAGTAATGCACCAGCCCGTCCTCGCAAACATAGAGGTAGCGCGCCCCGGCGCGGCACTGCCAGATGTGCGGACGCCCCTGGGCGATGTCGTTTTGGAAGTAGTTGATCTGCGCGTAGCTGGACTTCTCCAGCTTCCTCATTGCCAGGAAGACTTCGCGCTCCTTGCCGCTGAGCGGCCGGAGCTGGCCCGTCGCGTCGTGTATGATCCCCACCGTCGAAGTGAATCCCAACTCGACGGCGCGGCGGCCGATTGCCAGCGCATCTTCCGGATCGCGCATGCCACCACCCACCACCGAGTTGATGTTCACGTGGAACTCGGCGTGTCCGGCGAGCATCTGCAGCTTTCGGTCGAGCACCTTCAGGCTCTTCATCGACACGTCGTCGGGCGTGACATTGTCGATGCTGATCTGCATGTGATCCAGCCCGGCATGGTTCAGCCGGTGGATGCGCTCGGGCGTGAGCAGGTAGCCGTTGGTGATCACTCCGGCGATAATGCCGTGATGCCGGATGCGCCGGACGAGAAAGTCGAGGTCCGGGTACAAAAGCGGTTCTCCGCCACTGATAGTAATGATGGTGGTGCCCAGAGCCGCCAACCGGTCGATGCGCCGCAGCATGGTGCCCACCGGAACCGGCTTCGACGTCGAGTCGTACTCATTGCAATAAGCGCACGTGAGGTTGCAGCGTCGGATGGGGACAATGTGCGCCATGACCGGGTGATCGGTCGAGACGACGCCCTGCCAGATCATCCTCAACTCGCGGGCGCGGCGGGAGACAGCCCTGGCACGGCGCCGGATGTGGATCCAGAAAGAAGGCATTTCCCAGTGGTTCTATTCGAGCATGTCGCAGGCGTCCCCGCATAGTGCCGCCCCTCCAGCGGCGCCATCCGGGGGTTAAACAGCGAAAATCAGGGCTTCTTGGTCTCCTTGGGTTGCCCGGTTTCCACCGGCTCGCCGTAAATGATCTTCGATTCGCCCTTGAACTGCTTGTAGTCCTCGTACCTGACTGTCATGCGGATGCGCTGCGCGCTGGTCTGGAAATACAGCGTGTCGTTGGCGCGCGTGTAAGTCGGGAACCAGTACTTGCCGTCGATCTGTTCGCGGTAGGTCTCGAACTTCGGGAACTGGTTGTCGCTGTTCTTCTTCTGATAACCGACGCCGCGGCCGTAGGTCTTCACGATCTGCAGGTCGCGGTCGTCCACCCACACCATTCCCGAAAAGTACCGCTGTCCCTGCTCCAAGGTCTTCGGTTTCACCGCGAACACGTAGCAGGGGATCTCGTCGGCATTCTGCTTGCCCAGGTAGCGCACGTAGTATTTGTCGATGTCTTTCGTGGTCAGCACGAACGGCTGTACGCTGCGCAAGTCCTGCTCGTCTTCCGGCGTCAGGATGAGGTTTTGCAGGGTCTGAACCGGGGCGTGCACGACGCGCTCGCTGCGTTTGCCCTCCTGCGAAAAAACGATGTCGGAGACGATTTCCCACCGGCCGCGCACGGAGCCGGTTTCGTCCAGTTCGTGCAGTTTCGCGGTCTGCCGGTAGGTGTAGTTCTCGCGAGCCTGGGCGAATTCGGCCTCCTTGGCGGCGAACTTGGCGATGATCCGGGCGATCTCGCTGTCGCTCGGTGTGTTGGTTGTCGCTGCCGCTCCGGCCAAGGTCCACATACCCAGTGCCAGAAGCAGTGCCAGAACGTTCTTCATATCCTCTATTATGACGATGCCGAAGCCGGCGCGCGGGTTTCGCTCTTTACCCGCGTGCCGGTACAATGGGCAGCGATGACCGACTGGAATTCGCTCGTCGCCGCCCATGGCCTGGATATCCCTGCGGATGAACTGCCACGCGTAACCGCGCCACTAGACGCACTGGAGGCCGCTTTCCGGCCACTCGCCGTGCACTTGCCGGTGGATCTGGAACCCACCGTGACATTTGAGTGCCCCGAGGAGCCCGGCCAATGACCATCCGCGAAACCGCCGCCCTGTTGCGCGAGCGCCGCACGAGCGCCCTGGAACTGGCCGAACAGAGCATTGCGCGCCTTGAGAGCCTTAATCCGGCTCTCAATGCTTTCCTTACCATCACCGCCGGCAAGGCCCGCGATCGCGCCCGCCAGGCCGACGAAGAACTGGCGCGCGGCTTGGATCGCGGCCCCCTGCACGGCATCCCCATCGCATATAAGGACTTGTTCTACACCAAAGGCGTGCGGACGACCGCCGGTTCGCTCCTGTTTGTGAAGCAGTTCCCCGCGTACGATGCTGCGGTGGTGGAAAAGCTCACCGATGCCGGAGCGGTGATGGTGGGCAAAACCGGCATGCACGAACTGGCCTACGGCATCACCAGCGACAATCCGCACTTCGGTTCCATCGCGAACCCGTGGAACACCGAATGCATCGCGGGAGGGTCGAGCGGCGGTTCGGGCGCAGCCGTCGCCGGCGGCATGGTGGCCGCCGCCATGGGCAGCGACACGGGCGGAAGCATACGCATCCCGGCCTCGTTCTGCGGGGTCGTGGGGCTGAAACCGACCTTCGGCCGCGTAAGCCGTTACGGCGCGGTGCCGCTCGGTTACAGCCTGGATCACATGGGACCCCTGACGCGCACCGTGCGCGACGCGGCCCTGGTGCTGAACGCTATCGCCGGCTACGACCGGCGCGATCCCTCGTCGAGCCATGCCGCTGTCGAAGACTTCCTGCCCCCGGATGAAGTCCAGTTAGCCGGGGTGCGCATAGGGCTACCGGAGAACTTCTACTTCGACCGCGTGGACGCGGAGGTGCGCGGGGCCGTCCATCGCGCTGCGCGCCTGGCGGAGGCGGCCGGCGCGGAGATTGTTCCGATTCGCGTTCCCGACATCGAAGCTCTCAACGCCGTCGGCCGCATTATCCTGCTGTGTGAAGCCTCGGCGCTGTACGAGCCATACATGGACCAGCGCGACCTGTTCGGCGCCGACGTACTGGCGCTGCTAGACCAAGGGCGTCTCCTGAGAGCCACCGATTACATCAACGCGCAACGCATCCGGCGTTCGCTCACGCGTGAGTTCACGGCGCTTTGGGACGGGATCGATTGCCTTTTCACACCCACCACGACGGTGCCCGCGCCCCGGATCGGCCAGACTACCATCAACATTGAGGGTGCGGACGAAGACGTGCGGCTCGCCGCGACGCGCAACGTGCGCGCCATCAACCTCCTCGGCCTGCCTGCCGCCAGCATCCCCAGCGGCGTGCATTCGAGCGGCTTGCCCATGGGCCTGCAGATCGTCGGCCGGTCATTCAAGGAAGCGGCACTGTTGCGCGTCGCAGCCGCCGTCGAAGACGCTCTCGGCGCGTTTTCCGTTCCAGGTACAATGTAGCGGTGAAGCGCTTCCTCGGTATTCTTCTGCTCTGTTCGCTGGCCGCGGCCCAGGACAAGGCCGTCACGCCCCGCCGCGCCATCCGCCTGTTCAACGGCAAGAACCTGGACAACTTCTACACCTATCTGAAACCGACCAGGTATGAAGATCCGAAGAAGGTGTTCACGGTCCGCGATGGCGTCATCCACATTTCGGGCGAGGAGCTGGGCGCAGTTATTACGAAGGAGGCGTACCGCGACTACCATCTGGTCGTCGAGTGGAAATGGGGAGGCAAAGCGTGGCCGCCGCGAGAGAACAGGGCGCGCGACAGCGGGATCCTGGTGCATTCGGCCGGCGAAGACGGCGCCTACGGCGGCATCTGGATGGAATCCATCGAGTGCCAGGTCATCGAGGGAGGCTGCGGCGACATCATCCTGGTGAACGGCAAGAACAAGCCGTCGCTGACAGTCGAAACACGCGTGGGAGCGAACAAGGAGCTGTACTGGCACAAAGGCGGCACTCCGGTGATGAAAGACAGCGGGCGCTTCGATTGGTACGGGCGAGACGAAGCATGGCAGGACAAGCTGGGCTTCCGCGGCCGCCAGGAAGTCGAGAAGCCCCTGGGCCAGTGGAATCGCTCGGAAGTGATCTGCGACGGCGATTCGATCACGAACCTGGTGAACGGCGTCGTGGTCATGTACGGCACCAAGGCGTCCCACACCGCCGGCAAGATTCAGATCCAGTCCGAATATGCCGAGATTCTGGTCCGCAAAGTGGAACTGCGCCCGTTAAAACGCCGGCGCTGAGTCTAGGACGGCGCGCCCGCCGCTGCCGCCGGATCGGCAACGCGGATCACTTCCCAGCCCAGGTCCGCGAAAGGAGAACAGTCGGTCAGCTCATCGGTCACAAGGACGTCGATGGCCGAAGCCGGGGCGACGCAGGCGAAAGAGACCGTCTCGAGCTTGGTGTGGTCGGCGAGCCCGATTACCTGCTGCGCCACGCCGATCATGGCCCGCTTCACGGCGGCGTCTTCGTCGGTCGGCTCCGTGAGACCGCTCTTGCGGTCGAGCGCTCCCATGCCCAGGAACAACTTGTCCACGCGGTAGCGGGAGATTTGGTCGATCGTTGTCTGCCCCACCAGTTGGCGGTGCAGCGGATCCCAGCGGCCTCCCAGTACGGTCAGCTCGATATTTGGCAACTCGGCCACGATGGAGGCGACTTCCAAACTATTTGTCAGCACCTTGGCGCGGCGCTGACCCAACGCCCGGGCTACCCCGATCGCCGTGGTCGCGCCGTCGATGATCAGCGAGTCGCCGTCCTGAACCATTTCCGCCGCGCGGCGGCCCAGGGCCTCTTTCAATTCGGTAGACTGCGTCAAACGCTTGTCGTAGGACACCGCCGGCGTTGTGTGACGTAGCGCGCCGCCGTGCGTCTTGCGGATCTGGCCGCGGCTTTCGAGCTCGCGCAAGTCGCGCCGGACCGTGTCTTCGCTCACGTCGAAGCGGCTAGCAAGGTCCGTCACGGCTGCCCGGTGCTCCTGCTCCAGAATCTGCAGGATGCGCGCACGGCGTTCATCGGTGAAAAGACGATGGTTGCCCCTATTCATCGGCGTTCCGCTTTCCGAGGGCGTGTGTGCCTCGTTGCCGTGAATTAAGTGTTTCTTCGCCTTTCCAGGCGCTCTGGGCATGGTCCATCATAACCCTTCTCCTGGGCCACCGCACCTCTTTTGGGGCGACGAATCCGCCACTAGTTGTTGTGGTCACGCTGGGGCGCAATGGCGCAAGCAGTATTCTATTCGAGTTTGCATCATTTTGCAAGTATCTGCATGATTATGCTTGACGGACATGGTGTCCTGTGCTAGATTTGGCATATCCCAGCAGGTGGGGACAGTGCGAGGACTGTTTGACGGGGTCGATCTTGAAGAAACCCGCACGCCCCGGCATCTGGCCTGGGTAACAGATGCGGGCTCAGCGCCCGCAAGACCGCGGAGAAGGCCGCAATGACAATTAGAGAAGATAAAAGGAAGCATTGGGTCCTCTGGGCCCTGCTATTGTCCTTGGTGATTGGCGGGTCCGCCCCGCTTTACGCCCAGGCATTCACAGCCACCCTGGAAGGACTAATCTCTGACGCCTCGGGGGCCGTTGTTCCCAAGGCGACAATCAAGTTAACCAACGAAGCGACCAACGTTACTCAAACAAAGGTTTCCGACGAGCGGGGCCGCTACATTTTCACGTTCCTGCCGCCGGCCAGTTACAAACTTGAAGTGGAAATGACCGGTTTCCAGAAGTTCGTCCGCTCCGGCATGGTGCTGCAGGTGCAGCAGGCCGCAAGGGTAGACGTTACGCTCACTCCCGGTGAAGTGGCCACTCAAGTGGAAGTCACCGGGGAA
>CAZLOS010000188.1:0-8960 GCA_964561215.1 uncultured Solibacteraceae bacterium
ATGGGTCATCACGGGAGAGATTCTGGAACTGATGCCTCTCCAGCCTCCCGCCTTCGCCACGGCCAGGATCGCCAATGGGCTGAAACCCAGCACCACCAGGAAGAACTGCAGTACCTCATTGTAGATGGCGCTGGTGAGACCACCCAGGTAGGTGTATACGAGCACGATGACGGCCGACAACAACACAGAAGCCGTGAAACTCCAACCCAATACCAGTTGGAACAAGAGGCCGAGAGCGTACATCGAGATCCCGGAAGAGAAGATGGTCATCAACGCGAAGGTGATGGCGTTCAGACCACGCGTCTTCTCGTCGAAGCGCAGCTTGAGGTATTCCGGGACGGACCGCGCGCGGCTGCCGTAATAGAACGGCATCATGAACACACCCAGGAACAGCATGGCGGGGATGGCGCCGACCCAATAAAAGTGCGACGTCATGATGCCGTACTTGGCGCCGGAAGCGCACATGCCGATGACTTCCTGCGCGCCAAGATTGGCCGCGACGAAAGCCAGGCTGGTGATCCAGACGGGCACGCTGCGGCCGCTGGTGAGAAAGTCCTCGCTGGTGGAGACGCGCTTCTTCAGCCGCCAACCGATGCCGAGAACGAAGCCAAAGTACAGGGCTAGTATGAGGTAATCCGGAAACGCGAGTGTCAATGCAAGCCTCTAAGAGGAGGAACCCGACTAAATTGCCGAGTCTATCGCGAATAGGTAGGCGCGCGCAATTGAGTCGCGTCCCTCGCGTCCCTCGTGATCGAAGTCACTGCCCCGGCGGACACTTCACCCTACCATGGGCGTGGAGGGGAACATGCCGGGAACGCACGAAAAGACTGTGTCGGAAATCGCCGCCGGATCGCTGGCCGCGGTGCGCGTTTTTGAACGCCTGGGGATCGACTATTGCTGCGGCGGCAAACGTCCGCTCGCCGAGGCATGCCGGGAGAAGGGTTACGATCCCGCCGCCGTCCTCGGCGAACTGGATTCCGCGACAGCCGCGGGCACGGTGCCGTCCCGCGACTGGAACCAAGCCCTGCTGAAGGAACTCGTCGAGCACATTGTCGCCACGCACCACGCTTACCTGAACCGCGAGCTGGCTCCGCTCGGTGCGCGCATCGAGAAGGTCTACAAGGTTTACAACGAGAAGTACGGGCCGACGTTGACCGGGCTGCCCGAGGTCTTCTTCGGCCTGCGCTCGGAGTTGGAGATGCACATGCGCAAAGAGGAGATGATCCTCTTTCCGGCGATAGCAGCTTACGAGACCGCGATGCAGGCGGGATCACCCTTGCCGCAAACGCCCTTCGGCACGGTTGCCAATCCGATCCGCATGATGGAAGCCGAACACGACAGCGCCGGCAATGCACTGGCGGACATCCGCCGCATCACCGCGAACTACGCCATCCCCGAGTACGCCTGTGTCACCTACCGGTCCTTGATGGCGGGGCTGCAGGAACTGGAACAGGACCTGCACTTGCACATCCACCTTGAGAACAACATCCTGTTCCCGCGCGCCATCGCACTGGAGAACTCCGGGCGATAAGCTAAGCGGCGCGAGTTCATCCGGCAATCTCGGCGGCCGAGGCCTCGAGAACGTCCAGGTAGCGCCGCGCAACGTCATCCCATCGGTGGTGTTCTTCGACATAGCCGCGGCCCTGGCGCCCCAGTTGCTTTCCGAGCGCCTGGTCGGAAAGCAGCCGGTCCATGCACACCCGGAATTCGCGATAATCGCGGTACCAGAGCCCTCCCTGGCTGCGCACGCACTGCCCGCGGAGAACCTCCGAACGGCCGTTGGCCAGGACGGGTTTCGCCGACGCCCATCCTTCGAGCGCCGCAATGCAGAGGCTTTCGTAAGGAGAAGGCGCCACCACGATGTCGCTGGCCTGAAGGACCAACCACTTCACGGCGTCGGAGATATAACCCGGCGCGAGGATCGAGCCGTGCGCGGGCACGTTCATGGCAGTCTTGCCGGCAAGGAGCAGCTTGGCGTTCGATTCCGGACGATCCTCGATGTAACGAAGGAAATGGTCAATGAGCTGGCCGCACCCTTTGGATTCACTGATGCGTCCGACGTAAGTGACAACCGGCGAGTTCCCAATGCGCCCCCGCAGGATGTCCCACTCCGGATCGCCGGGGAGCGGGTCAGGAGGGAATTCCACGCCGCCTCCTACCAGGTGGCCCACCTCGCGCTCGAAGCAGAAACGGCGCAAGACGAAATGGCGCTCTTCCGGCGTCAGGAAGATCAGATCGCGCGCCTCGTGGAACACTCTGTCGTAAGCCGCGAGGTAGATAGGCGGCTCGTCGTGCGCCGTGGGCACCAGGATGGCGCGGCCGGCCACCAGCGGCAGGCCAATGCAAGTGGTGGCGTAAAGGTACGTGAAGAAGACAAACAGGTCGTAATCCTCGCGGTTGGCGGCGAGATAATCGAACAAGCCCGGCACAAGAGGCCCCTGCGCGCGGATCCATTCGGTCTCGTCTTTTTCGGAGTGCGGCTGGTGAAGCACCCGGCCGGACAGCGAGGCGAGTTTCTCCCGCTCGCGGGGTTGCGCCGCCGGGAAGCGGCGCACCGTGACACCGTTCAATGTTTCCGCACCCGCGGGAAAGCGATTCTCCCAAGTCGTGTAATCCACGGCGCACGAGGTCAACACATCGAGATCGACGTGCGTTGCCAGGCGCTCGGCAATGGAGCGGCACATCATTTCGCTGCCGCCGGTGACGCCATCCCCGTAACGCTGCACAACGAAGGCCAGGCGCCTCATCCGAACACCTCACCGCGCGCGACGTGCTCCAACAGGGATTCGAGCCGCGCGTTGAGGATGCCGGGCCGGAAGCTCTCCCAATACCTCCGGAAACCAGCGGCGGCCAGGTGTCGCGCCAGCCGTCCATCCTCGATCACGGTGTGGACGGACTCGGCAAGGCAACCGGCGTCGAAATGGTCCCACACCAGCCCGGCCTTGCCTACCGTTTCACCAACGGCCGTCGTGCCCCAGGCGACGATGGGCAGACGGGAGTACATGGCTTCGACCAGCGGCACGCAAAAGCCTTCGTGCTCGCTCGCGGAAAGGAACACGTCGGCGAGCGTGTAGAGGCTGCGCAACTGAGATGGCGTGACGGCGCCAGCAAAGGCCACATGCCTTGCGAGCCCCAACTTCTCGGCTTCGCGTTCCAGGGCCTCGCGGTAGCTGGACAGGTTCGCGTCCACCTTGCCGGCGAATATGAGTCGTGCGGGCGCATTCGACCAGCGGCGGTATTCCGCAAGTACGCCCAACGCGCGCAAATGCCCCTTGTTCGGCTTCAGGCCCCCGACAAAGAGGATGTTCGCAGTGCCGTCCTTGTAACGGTCGAGCGTCGGTGGGTCGAATGGGACGCGGGCCAAATCTTCCGTCGCGTGGAAGGGGGCCAGCGCCGCGGTGCGGGCAGGCGGCGCACCCAAGCGGATCAGTTCGTCGCAGTTGAAAACGGAATCGCCCAGAAACCAGGCGCGCGCGAGGGTCGCCAGGCGCCGTGTACTCGCCTCGCCTTCTTTGCAGGCGCGGTAGTGTCCTTCCGAATAGCGCGAGAAAAAGCGCGCCGGCGTGATGTTGTGGTACCGGATGACAACCTTCGCCGGCGAGGCATCGAGGAGCCGCTCGCCCTGAGGCCACGCGATCGCATGGTGGTATATGAGGGTGGCGTCCGAATCTTTCCAGCGCCGGCCGTCGCCCGGATCGAGCAAGCGGCCTACGCCCGCACAGGTCCTGTCGATCTCGCCGGCGAAAACTTCCACCTCGTAGCCAGCGGCACGCAACGCCGCGGCCATGCCCCGCACGTCGCTGCCGGTGGCGTCGTAGGGCGTCAGGCTCGGCGTGAGGATGTAGACCTTCGATTTGCGCATGGGCGGCTAAGCGCGCGGCTCCCGCGCCGATTCCGCCAGGCGCCGCTCCAGGCTTGCTATCCTTGCCTGCAGGCCCGTTGAGACGCTTTCGAGCGCGGCTACCTGTTCCTCCAGCACGCGCAGGGTAACCTCGTTGAAGTCCGTGATTTGCGGCGTGTACCAGAACAACATGCGCCGGACCAGGCGCACCAGGATGGAACTCAAGCGCGCGCGCAAAGTGGCCGGCTGCGGGGGTTGTGTTCCGATGGCGGCCGAACAACGCCGCGCGTGTTCAATGAGCCGGAGCAGGTCCTTGAAGTCGACAGCGGCATCCGGAGCGACGGACGTCTCGGCGCCGGACGCCCGCGGTGTCGATGCGAGGCGATTCCGGACTCGCTCGCGGATTTCCTCCATGATCTGCTCGACGTCGATATGGGATTCTGGCGTGGACATGCGCGAAGTCCCTATCGTTATAGCAGTTCGGCAAGCAGGAAACCAGCTCTTGTTACGCCACCGCGTCGAGCACGGGGGCGGCCTGTTCGGCCGTGGCGAATAGGGCGGTCTGCACGGGGGCGTCGGCGCGGTAGCCGGACAGGTGGCCAGGGTAGAGTTGCACCAGACGCGAGGGAGCTTCGAAGGATGCTCCGCCTTCCAGGCGCTTCAACTCGAGCGCGTTCACCACGCTGGCTCCCCGCGCGTCGTTGGTAAAGACCACGAACGTGGCCGTGGAGAATGCGCTGACGCGCTCGAAGCGAGGTTTCCACTCCTCAAACTCTTCGGCGCCGTAGAGGTAGCTGGAGCGGTGCTTCCGCGAGTCGGGATTCTCAAACTCTTCACGCCAGTAAAGCGCGTTGCGGCCGTGCATGCGCACATATCCGACGGGCGAGGTCAGGTACGCCGTGGGCGGCATGGCACGCGTGTGTGAAGGCTGATCGACATTCACGAACCCAAGGTGGTAGTCGATCATGGTGCCGAGCGCCTCTTCCCGCACCCAACTGTCATGCGGCATCTCGGCTACCAACGGGAATTCGTGAAAGGTGCGCCTCAGGGTGATCAGGAACTCGCGATTCTCGGCCGTGAAACGGAAGGACCACGGAAACTGCATCACGACGCAGCCTAGCCGTCCGGCCTTGTGCAGGGGCTTCAGGCCCTCCTTGAAGGCCGCCACCGCCGCCGGGTCCAGGTCGCGGTCATACGTGAAGCAGCGCCCAAGCAAGGCGGTGAACCGGAAATGCGGATTGCGCTCCACCTTGCTGAGCCACAACCGCGCCACCTCCGGGCGCAGCGGATGGTGGAAAGTGGCGTCGATTTCGACGGCGTCGAGGAACCGCGAGAGATACTCCAATCGATGAAAACCCCGGCGGCGCGGGGATGGGTAGACAGCGTCGTCCCAATGCGGATGAGTCCAGCCGGAAGCGCCGGCCAGGATCTTGGAGGAGGTCTGCATGAGGCTCCTTTCGCTTTTTCTTCTTATGCCAATAGTGTAAAGAATTCCACTGGCGAAAGTCAAGCGAAAGCCGCCTGCGCTCCCTAGTACTTGGCTTTGGTCGCGCGGCCCGCGGTCTCCCCGCGCAGCCAGACGAACAACGGAGCGTGGGGTGCGGGCGACGGCCACGGCAAGGCGACGCGGAGGATCTGCTCGTGCGCGCTGCCCGCCACGGGTTTCGGCAGGTCCTTCACGGCGAGGCCGGACTGGTCGTCCCAGCCTGTCTTTTCAATGATTTCCAAATCTTCGCCGCGCAACACGCCGGCGTACACGCCGGGCGACAGCGCCTCTTCGGTCAGGGTGAAGCTCTTGATGCGAGGCAGGCGCACAATCTTCCCTAGGGTGGCCGGCTCAGAGACGCCTTCCGGGGTGACTTCGACCGACGCCGTCAGATCGCAGCCGGGTTGCCCGGCGCTGGCCGGATCGACCGAAAGGAACAGCAGCCCTTGCCCGGCGGATTCCAGGCGGATCGAGTCGCGTTTCTCACCCGCCCGCACTGCGACGTCCGGGCCTCCCGAAGCGCAACGCAGCCGGACGGCAGGCTCGCTTGCGAGGTTGTCCACCTGCATGGAGAAGCTCGCCACCGCCCCCGCCGGCAACTCCCGTTCATGCAGAACGACGCTAAGGTCCTCGGGAAGACTGGCCTTCACCACACCTATCTTCGGCCGTGGTCCCAGGACGGTCAACGCGCCGCCGAACCGCAAAGGCTGGTGCACACCTTCCACTTTGACGTAGAGGTCCATGCGGTCGCCCTTGTTGACGCCCTGTTTCAGGCGCACAGTGACCCGGCGCTCGGCCGGAGAGCCACCGGGTTCCAGATCAAAGCCGGCCTGGTCGGATTGAATCTGTTCGATGCGGTCCAGGCCCGCGCCACGCAGGACGACAACCTGCGATTGCTCACCGAAGTTGGCCGCCAGGGGCACATTACGGATGGCCGGGTGCGGCGGCAGGACGCGGAGGGCGACTGGCTGGGCCTTGCTCCCGGACTGCGTGAGCAGCAGGCGATACCGGCCAGCGGCGAGCTTCGCGGTGTCGATGTCCACCTCGATGCTGTCCTGGGGCCCGGCGCGTTTGCCTGTGGGAAGGGTGAAAGTCAGTTCCGTGGGCACCGCCCTCTCATCACCGTCTTTTCGCAGGGAGACCTTCTCGACAAACTGGAAGTCCGCGCCCTCCAACTTGGCGTGCACCATGCCGGACCCGGTGACGAGTTTATCCGCGCTCGCGTCCGACACCTTAACCTGCGCGAAATCAGGAAGTTGCATGGCGTTAACATCGCCTGCGACTTCGAATCCGTCCCAATCCCAATCTGCCTTCAGCTTGTAAGCACCCGCTGGGAGGGCGACCTTGGCCAGATCGAGCGAAAGGCCCTTGCCGGCGATCACGACGACCGGAACCAGGTATCCCTTCCCATCCCGCGAGACCAACTGCCAGTTCCGCGCCCGGTTGAGGTACTTCCATGTGGCCGCTTCGGCCGATTTCACTTCGATTTGGGAGGCCGTCCCGAACGGGATGTACGACGCGGCCCCGACGGTGAGCGCCGGCATGTTCGCATTCGGCAGGCGTATGGCCCAAAGGTATGCGAGGCGCGTCCGCGACCTCACGGCTTCCCGTTTGGCGCAGAGCGTCATGTCGCCACTGGGGGACGACTGCACCAGCGCCGAGCGGAAGGCGGTATCGGGGAACATCATCGTGCGCAGGTTTTGAACCATCATGGCGCCTCCGGCGGCCAGGCCCACGGTGTTACCGAGGAAGAGCCCGGCGACCGAGGCCGCCAGTCCCGCCGATTGCTGGAACCGCGCGCCAGACTGCTGGGCCAGCGGATCGTAAGAGTTGAGGGCCGGATTGACCGCCCGCATCAAGGAGAGGGCCTGTTCGTTGGTGGGGGCGGTGCGGTCCAGTTTGGTGATCGAGGCACCTGACTGGGCCGCGATGCCGGAAACGGCCGCATCCAGGTTGGTCGACTTGGAGGGATCGCCTTCCCAGACGGAGATCGTTTCGATCAGTGACTCCACCTTCGACGTCTGCTCGGCGTAGTCGGCAAGCTGCGACACGAGTTCCCGGTCCTTGTTCACGAGCGACGTAACCTTTTTCGTATCAAGTCCTTGTGGGCCGAAGACCAGCGCGACGACTCCTATCGGCTTCTCCACATTCCATTCTCCCGGCTCGCTGGCGGGATGGTGCTCCAGCACCGTCAGGGCGGCTTCCGAACCCGATGGATTGCTTTCGGGCGCCAGCACCAGGGCGATTTCGGCGGACTTCCGGTAATCGGCCGGCAACTGTCCCGGCCTGTAAACGAGCTTCTGACCAGGCAGCACGGCATTCATACTCCGGAGGGGCCGCGCCGCCGAGCCTGTTCCAGGATCCACCAGAAGTTCGAAACTGCCCATCGGAAGGCTGGCGGGGCATCCTTTCGGAGCAGCCGTCAGTACCGAAGCCATCAGGATGAAAACAGCCGGAAGAGTGTTTTGCAGTCGCATGATTGGAATGAACGCCCGTGGGGAGATTTCTCCCCTATCCCATCATGACGCGGTTGAAGGCGAAATGGTCGATGGCTTCAGTTGAGGACTCCGGCCTTGTCCCGGGCTGTCATCTTCTCAGCGGCGTAACGCAATACCAGGCGCGTGGTGCGGTGCTTCCACGCGGAAAGGAACGCAACGGTCTCCCGCGGGCGTTTCGGGTAGGTCTCCTTGAGCAGCCACCCGACGCCCTTTTGAACCATGTCGTCCGCATCTTCCAGCAACACCGCAGCGATGCGGAAGATGGCTTCGGTGTTCCGGCCTTGCTTGGCCTCCTGCAGGAGCGCCACGGCGGCCGCGCGGCGTTTCCAGCGGTTGGTAGAAGTAGTCCAGGCGGGCAACCGCTCGATTAGTTCGGGCGCGTTGGCGATGGAACCCGCCAGCAGCCAACTGGAAACCCCGTCGGTGTGCGCCCAGTTGCGCACGTATCGGTCGATCCAGCGAGTGAACATGCCGAATTCCGCAGCGCCGCATTGGCGCGCGAACCGGCGATAGAGGTAGATCGCTACAACGCCTTCCTCGAGTCTGCCGCTCTTCCAAAGGGCTTCACAGAGCTTGTTGCGATCGGCGGCAGGCCAGGCTTTGACACGGCGGTAGAGCTCGGCCGCAATGCGCTTCACGTCGCCGCCGCGCACGCCATAGTTCGAAACGGCTTCCTGGAAGAAGCGATACTGCCCCCGGCGGAAATCCTCGTCCACGGCAGCGGCCAGTTGGTTCCGGACCCATTGTGCGAGTTGGTCGATCATCGGGAGGCTCCGACCTCGATGTTACACTGGCCTTGTGGGAGTTGGGAACGCGCTTCCCATCCTGGGACAAGGGTTGGGAGCCACGCCGCGCATCACCTCGCTGCTGATTAAGCCCGCCTCGGCGGTGTGCAACCTGGACTGCGCCTACTGCTTCTATCTGGACCGCGAGGCCGACCCGTACAAGGCCCTGCCGGGCCGCCGCATGTCGCTCGAAACGCTGGAACGGTTGGTGGACACCTATCTGTTCTACTCCTATCCGAACAGCGTGTTTGCGTTTCAAGGCGGCGAACCGACGCTCGCCGGTCTGCCGTTCTTTCTGAAACTGGTGGAGTTCCAGCAGCGGTACGGGCGCAACGGGCAGAGCGTGAGCA
>CAZLOS010000189.1:0-8860 GCA_964561215.1 uncultured Solibacteraceae bacterium
TTTGCCGTCCCCGTCGACGTCTACATTGTCAGAAACGTAAGCCGGCAGGGCCGAAGCGGGAACCCAGTCGGCCTGCACGAAGGGGGCGACACGCTGCCATGGCGTGGTTGCACCCACGCGCTCGTGGACGAGGATCCGGTAGCCCGGCCGTCCGACCACGCATGAGAGTGCGCCTCCGGAGTAAGAGGGATGAATCTTCAGACCCATCGCGCCGATGCCAGTCTGGAACCAGCCGAACAGGAGGAACGGTCCGAGCACTGCGACAACGAGTGCCGCGATGGCGCCGGAGTGGCCGAGAATCGAAGTGAGTTTTTTCATCGCGACGTCTCCTTCAGACAACCAGCCCAATCAGCTTCGACAACGTATTGGCGATGATGCTGCCGCCGAACATCGCCGCGAACGCCCAGGCGGCGTATAAGTGCAGCAGCCGGGCACGTTCACCGCCTGCGCCGGGTGCGGTCCCCTTGATGTGCCACACCGCGGCATCGCGCGGGCAGGCGTCCACGCAGGCGCCGCACCTCATGCAGGACATCATCGGGCGGCCGGCTTTGACCGCTTCGCGATCGATCGACAGCGTAGGACAATTGTTCTCGCACAGGTTGCACGGCACGCACCGGGCCGTATCAATGCGCACATCGACGGCGCTGGTTTTGCTGAAGATCGATTGAAAAGCTCCGAAGGGGCAAAGGAAACTGCATTGCGTCCGCTTCTTGGTGAGGAGCGGCAGGACGACCACCAGGCCGAGGAACAGGGAGATGAAGATACCGGCCTGTGCGGCGGTTTCCAGCGAGCGGACCTGCGGGTATTCGGTCACGGCCTTGAACGGGCACAGCCAACTGCAGTAGACCGGCTCCACCACGGCGGCCGACAGCAGTACTACGGCGGTGAGCACCGCCCAGGGCATCCAGCGCCACCGCGGGTCGAGCCGCTTGATTCGCGGCTTTTTCGCGAACGAGGCGAAGCCCTCCTCGATCCCGCCGAAGAAGCAGCCGTACGCGCACCAACCCTTGCCGAGCGCCAGCGTGGCCACCAGCCACAGGGAGACCATCGCGGCGATAGCGTGCGGATTCGACGCCGTCGGCAGGATGGAGCCCGGAAAGATGACGGTCCTGGTGAGCGCCGCCGGCAGGATCATCATGGGGATCGCCAGGAAACAGAAGGGCGTGTCGCCGGAGATCATTCGCTCCATCGGAATGCTCATCGATCCGCGCAAAGCGATGAGATCCCAGACGAAGCCGATGGGGAACAGGAAACCCAGCGCAACGAAGAAGTACCTGCGCCAGCGATTGGTCTCGGCGGTTCGCATCATTTGATGGAACAGGATCACCACAAATGCCAGCGTGATAACCGCCGCAAGCTTGGGTGCGAGCCCCGGCTGCGCCAGGACTCGGGAAAACATGAGCATCGACCAAAGCAGCACGGGCAGCGTGAGAAGCGATGAGCGCCAGAAGCTCCGTCTTCCCGTGGACACGGGTTCAGCCATGTAGGAGTCCTCCGAGGAGAATGAAAGCAAGGTAAGCGTAATAGCCGGCCAGCAGTAACAGCACCAGTCTCGCCACCACGGCCACCTCGGCCCAACGCCGCAGGAGGCCGAGTCCGAGCGAAGGCAGGAACCAGACGGAAGTACCCACGAAGAAGCAGGCGAAGAAGGCCAGTGCGGCGACCAGTCCCGGGCCCTGCGTCGCGCGCACTCCGGCCGCCAGGAAGGGAGGGCAAAGCGAGAAGCCACTCACCAGGCCGAGCAAGGCCGGCGCGGCCCCGGCGAGGGCGCGGGTCCGGGTAACCGTACATGCTCCACGGCACGCGTCCTCCGGTGTGCGACCCGACTCCCGCGCATAACCCACCAGCAACACGGCCATTGCCAGATCCGTAAATCCGAAGATCAGGCTCCTGGCGCGAGGCGCGACCTCCAGACTCTGGCCCGCGAACCAGACAATAGAGGCAAAAAGGAGATAGCCGCCCAGGCGGCCCGAAAGGAAACCTGCAAGCGTTACGCACGTCCCGCGGGCGGCTCTCCGCTCCGCGGTCAGAATGGGTACCAGAACGGGACCACACGAGACCAGACAGGCAGGACCGGAGCTGACGCCAAGCGCCAACGCTTCGGCAAAGAAACCGGCTTCGTGCATTCCAAACCGAGTATATCGGGCGGATGCACTACCGGCAATCCGGACCGCAGTGGCAGGCACGGATCACGCCACGCCTGCCACTGCGTCCAGGGTTAAGCCAGCAGGCCCTTGGCCACGCTGAGCACGTCGTCGTAATGCGGGTGCTCGGCTACTTCTTTGACATACTCGACGTAACGGATCACGCCGCCTTTGTCGACCACGAAGATGGCGCGGCTTTCGATGCGCAGTTCCTTGATCAAGGTGCCGTACGCCTCGCCGAAGCTGCCAGACTTGTGATCGGACACCATCTTGATGTTGTCAACGCCGAACGCGCCGCACCAACGCTTCTGCGCAAAGGGCAGGTCCATGCTGACCGTGTAAATATCCACATCGGGCATTTTGGCCGCCTCATCGTTGAAGCGTTTGGTCTGCATGTCGCAGACGGGAGTGTCGAGCGATGGCACCACACTGAAGATTCGCACTTTGCCGGCAGTCTTGGCCAGGTTGACAGGCTGCAGAGTATTGTCGACAACGTCGAAGTCGGGGGCTTTGTCGCCCACCTTCAGTTCAGGTCCGATCAGCGTGAAGGGATTGCCTTTGAGAGTAGTAGCTCCAGGTCGTTCCATCGTGTCTCCTTTAGAGATTACTTAGATATTCCATCAAATCCCGCCACGTCGCCGGTGAGGGCGGCGCGAGTGCGGGGATCTTCACAGACGTTCCGGGGTTGCTCAAGGCTCCGCAGGTAGGCCACGAGCATCTGCGGCAGCGCGTGCGGCGCGGCCGCAAGACTTCCGGCGAAAGCCGCCAGGGTGCGGTCCGCCGTGCGCTGGTAGTCCTCGCGGCAAGTGAACCGCGCCATGCGCAAGAGCAGGAGAGCGGCCAGGGAGTTTGCCGACGGCTCGGCGCCATCGTAATCGGCCTTGATGCGCAGCACCAGGTCGTCGCTGTTCTCCTCGGTCGCATAAAACCCACCGGAATTACCGTCCTCAAAACGTTGGATGAACGAGTCCGTCAAAAGGATCGCTTTTTCAAGATACCCCGGCTCGCCAGTCACTTCGTGCAGGTCGGCGAGAGACTGGGCGAACGAGACGTAGTCGTCCAGAAAGCCCGGGATGGCGGCTTCCCCGCCCCGGTAGCGGCGCATCAGCACGCCGGATTCGGGCGCGTACATGCTGTCCCAGATGAACGCCGCGGCGCGGCGCGCGGCATTCAGGTACGACGTCTCGCCGACGACATGCGCTGCCTTTGCGAAGGCCGAGATCATGAGCCCGTTCCAGCCGGCGAGAATCTTGTCGTCCAGGTGAGGCCGGGGGCGCTTTGATCGGGCTTCCAGGAGGCGCGCACGGGCTTCACCGATTGCCGCGCGGTCCGCATCGCCTATGGGCACAGCTTCGTAGAGAATATTCTTCGAGAGGAATTCGCCGTGGACGTCGTGGTCGACGTTCCCGCCGGCTTCAACGCCATAGTGCCGCGCAAAGAGTTCCCCCAACGGTTCGCCCAGCACGTCAACGATCTCGTTCCAGGTCCAGACATAGAACGCGCCCTCACCCTTTTCGCCGCCGGGCGCGGGATCGATCAGACTGTCTGCGTCCTCGGCGGAATAGAAGGCCCCATGCGGACTGGTCATGTCGCGAAGAACATACTCCAGAATCCCGCGCGCCACTTCGGCCAGGGCTTTGTCGCCCGAAATCCGGAACGCATCCAGATACGCCGAAGCCAATTGTGCCTGGTCGTACAGCATCTTCTCGAAGTGCGGCAGGAACCAGCGCTCATCCACCGAGTAGCGGTGGAAGCCGCCGCCAAGATGATCGCGCATGCCGCCGCGGGCCATGCCGCGCAACGTCGCCAGCACCATGTCCAGCGCTCCGTGGTCGCGGGTCCGCCGCCAGTAGGCCAGCAGGAAGTTCAACGTCACGGGACGCGGGAACTTGGGCGCGGTCTCGAAACCGCCGCGCGCCGGATCGAACATTGCCCGGAACGCGCGGAAGCCGGCATCGGGAACGTCCTCGCCCAGCGCGCCCGAATGCCGTGCCGGTTCTATGTAATCTCGCAACTGTTCCAAAGCATTCGCGCCGGACTCGCGTATGCGCTGCTTGCCGCTGGACCACGCCTCCGCGATCCGTCCGAGCACAGTCGGGAACCCGGGCCGCCCGCCCGCATCCACGGGTGGGAAGTACGTGCCGCCATAGAACGGGACCAGGTCCGGCGTAAGCCACACCGACATCGGCCAACCGCCTCCGCCCGTCGAGGCCTGCACGAACAGCATATAGATGCGGTCCACATCGGGGCGCTCCTCCCGGTCCACTTTCACCGGAACGAAATACTGGTTCAGCACCCCGGCGATGGCGGGATTCTCGAAAGACTCCCGCTCCATGACGTGGCACCAGTGGCAGGTGGAATACCCCACTGATAAGAAGATGGGCTTGTCCTCCAGGCGGGCCTTCTCGAATGCCTCTTCACCCCACGGATACCAGTCCACGGGATTGTGGGCGTGCTGCAACAGATATGGACTCTTTTCGCGCGCCAAGCGATTTTCAGACATGGCCCCAGTTCGGAGGTAGCGCTTTCATTGTAACCTGAGGTGTTATGAGCTACTACGAACAGCACCGCGAAGCTTTCCTGGAGGGGCTCAAGACGTTCCTCCGCATTCCCAGCATCAGCACGCTGCCCGAGCACGCCGCCGACGTGCGGCGCGCCGCCGAGTTCGTGGCGGGGGAAATGCGCGCGGCGGGCCTCAACGGCGTCGAATTGCTGGAATCCAATGGGCGCCACCCGCTGGTGTACAGCGAATGGCTGGGCGCGCCGGGCAAGCCGACGCTGCTCCTGTACGGACACTACGACGTGCAACCGGTGGAGCCGCTCGAAGAATGGAAGACGCCGCCGTTCGAGCCGACCGTGGTTGGGGATAATCTGTACGCGCGCGGCGCCTGCGACGACAAGGGGCAAACCTACATCCTGGTGAAGGCCGTCGAGGCGTTGATGAAGACCACGGGCAAGCTCCCCGTCAACGTGCGGTTTCTGCTGGAAGGCGAGGAAGAAACGGGCGGCGAGCACATCGCCAAGTATGTCGAATCGCGCCCCGCGCGCCTGAAAGCCGACGCGGCGCTGATCTGCGACACCGAGATGTTCGCGCCGAACCTGCCCACCATCTGCACGGGCCTGCGCGGCATGAACTACTGCGAGATCTGGGTGCAGGGCGCCGATCACGACCTGCACTCGGGCATGTACGGCGGCGTGGCGCCGAATCCAATCATGGCGATCGCCGAGATCCTCACCAAGATAAAGGATGCGGACGGACACATCCTCATCCCCGGCTTTTACGATCGGGTGCAGAAGCCCAGCCAGAAGGAACTCGACGCTTGGGCGCGCCTGCCGTTCAACGAAGGGGAGTACCGCAGCAAGGAAATCGGTGTCAAGGAACTCACCGGCGAGCCGGGTCTCTCCATTTTCGATCGCACATGGGCGAGGCCTACGTTCGAGGTACACGGCATACGTGGCGGCTTCGTGGGCGAAGGCGCGAAGACCGTGATCCCGGCGCGAGCCGTCGCCAAGGTCAGCACGCGTCTGGTGCCGGACCAGCAGCCCGAGGAAGCCTTCGAGCAATTGAAGCGAGCCGTCGCGGCGGCCTGCCCGAAAGGTGTGACCGTGGAAACCAAGTTCATCCACGGCGCCGCTGCGTCCCTGATCGATCCCGAAAGCCCCTTCGTACGCGCTGCCGCGGATGCGCTCAAGCAGTATTTCGGCACCGAGACGGTCTACATCCGCTCCGGCGGGTCCGTTCCCATCGTTGGACTGTTCGACAAGTATCTGGGCTTCCCCAGCGTCCTGATGGGCTTCGGCCTGCCCGACGATAACCTGCACGCGCCCAACGAGAAGTTCCACCTGCCCAATTTCTTCCGCGGCATCGAAGCGGTGGCGCGCTACCTGGAGCTACTGGGCAAATGAGCTTGAAAAGCCGTTTACTCGCAGGACTGCTGGCGGCGGTTTCCGCCTACGCCGCGGCGCCTTTCGCCACAGATGGCGCGGGTGTCAACATACACTTCACCGATCCCCGCCCCGGCGAGATGGAAATGCTCGCCGCGGGCGGCTTCCGGTGGGTGCGCATGGACTTCCACTGGGCGTCCATCGAAAAGGAGAAAGGCGTTTACGATTTTTCCGACTACGAACGGCTGCTCGCCGCGCTGAAGCCTTACGGCATTCGCGCGTTGTTCATCCTCGATTACACCAACAAGCTCTACGACAACGATCTTCCGCCGCACACCGACGAGGGCCGCCAGGCGTTCGCCCGCTTTGCCGCCGCTGCCGTGAAGCACTTCCAGGGCAAGGGCATCCTGTGGGAGATGTGGAACGAACCCAACATCAAACAGTTCTGGAAGCCCGCGCCAAACGCGGGGGATTACTCAAAGCTGGCCCTCGCAACCGGGAAAGCCATCCGCGCCGCCGCGCCGAAAGAGAAGTACATCGGGCCCGCGACCTCCCGCATCGACATGCCGTTCCTGGAAGCCTGCTTCAAGGCCGGCCTGCTCAAGTATTGGGACGCGGTCTCGGTGCACCCATACCGGCGCTTCGATCCGGAATCGACCGCGGAGGAGTACGCCAAACTGCGCGACATGATCGCACGTTACGCGCCCAAGGGCAGGGCGATCCCCATTTACTCCGGCGAGTGGGGTTACTCCGACATCGCTGCCGGACTTAGCATTGACTTACAAGGCAAGTACCTGGCGCGGCAGTGGCTGCATGACATCGCCTGCGGCGTCCCGCTGTCCATCTGGTACGACTGGCGCGACGACGGCGCCGACACGAAGGAAAAAGAGCATCATTTCGGCACGGTATTCTTCCCGTATTTCGAGGGCCGCGTGCCGGTCTACGATCCGAAGCCGGCCTACAACGCGGCTCGCCGCCTGACCTCCGAGTTGGTTGGCTACCATTTCGTGCGGCGTCTGAAAGCGGGCGGCGCGGACGACTACGTGCTGGAATTCGCGCGGGGCAAGCGGAGGAAGCTCGCGTACTGGACGCGCGCCACCTCGACGCACAGCGTTGCGCTCGCCGGCGGCCGCTCGCTCACGCTCACCGACGAGCCCCGCTACGAACTGATCAAGTAATTCGGGTTTGGGCTACCATCGTCGATAGACATGAGAATCATTGGAATGCTGTTCGTATCCGGCATGTTGGCCTTCGGCCAGCCGCAGGCGCCGCAGCCTGCTGCGCCGCCATCGTCGGAAGAGCAACCCGATCATCGCCTGGACCAGATCCTGAAGACGATCGAGGACCATGCCTGGGGCGTCCGGTTGGGTGACATCGCCGAGTGCGACAAGGTGTCCTACACAAGCCTGCCCTCGCACTACGTTCCGAACCCGACGGCGCCCGGCGCCGGGAACCCGATGATCGTTCACGCCTACACTTTCATTCCGAAAAAGCTCGACCGGGCCGCCAAGCATCCGCTCATCGTCCTGGCGCACGGCGGAGTGCATTCGAGTTTCAACACGGGTTACCTGAATATCCTGCGCGAGTTGATCGGGCAGGGTTACTCGATCATCGCGCCGGACTACCGCGGTTCGACCGGCTACGGCGCGGCGTTCTATGACGCCATCGATTACGGCGGGCGCGAGAACGACGACGTGTTCGCCGGGTTGCAGTGGATGCTGGAAACCTATCCGTTCCTCGATCCCCAGCGCGTGGCCATCATCGGCTGGAGCCACGGCGGCATGATCGCGCTGATGAACATCTTCGAGCACCCGAAGTCCTATGCGTGCGCCTACGCCGGAGTGCCGGTCAGCGACCTGGTGGCGCGGTTGGGCTACCACAATGAGGACTACCGCGCGATATTCTCCGCGCCCGGCCATATCGGCAAAACCGTGCAAGAGGATATTGCGGAGTATCTCCGGCGCTCTCCCGTCTCGCACGCCGCCAAGTTGCAGACGCCGCTGCTCATCCACACCAACACTAACGATGAGGACGTGAACGTCCTCGAGGTCAAGCGCCTGATCGCTACGCTCAAGGCCGAGGGCAAGCAGTTCGAGTACAAGATCTACCAGGACGCTCCCGGCGGGCACTTGTTCAATCGCCTGGACACCAAGGTGGCGAGGGAATCCCGGCAGGAGATCTACACTTTCCTCGGGCGCTACCTGAAGAAGTAAGTTGGGGGCGTCCCGGCAGTCCCATACGATACACTGGGTCGGATTATGACCATGTCTCCCGGCACGCGGGATGTTTACACAACCCGGTGGTTCCGGCTTGTGGAGAGGGCCGACGAAGCCTCCGCCCAGCCGTTTTACTGGATCGATTCGCCGGATTGCGTGACCGTTCTCGCCGTCACCGGCGATGGGAAAGTGCCCCTGGTTCGCCAGTACCGGCCCGCGCTGGACCGTATGTCGCTCGAACTGCCGAGCGGCCACATCGACCCCAAAGACGAATCCCGCGAAGCGGCCGCCAGGCGTGAACTGCTGGAAGAGACCGGCTACGAGGCTCCGGATCTCAAGTTCCTGGGGGCCATCGATCCGGATACCGGGCGTCTGCGCGCGCGTATCTATTGCTATTTCGCGCCTGACGCCGTGAAAATCGCCGAGCCGAAGCCCGGCGGCGAGAAGATCGAAAACCAGGAGTGTACGCTCTCCGAACTCGACTCGATGATGTCTGACGGCCGCATGTCGCACGCCCAGGACATGGCCGTAGTTCTGCTCGCGCGCCTGCGCGATCTTATCTAAGGGGTCGTTAAACAATAACCTGTACAAACCAGAATGACAGGTGTATGTTTT
>CAZLOS010000190.1:0-8719 GCA_964561215.1 uncultured Solibacteraceae bacterium
CCACTGCGCCGACCTCGATCTCATGCCCTCAACCCACTGAGAACCCGGAATGCCCTCATTCTTTATGGCCTCGATCCGAAGCGGATCGAGCGCGCTTCTGCCGAGTGCTTCAAAGTTTTCTCAACTCATGATGCCGCATTGACGGACGAGCGGTATAACCTGCTCAATGCGTGGCTTGCCGCAATCCCCGGCAACGACATCTACAACCTGCGCCGCTTGTGGCTCATGAACACGAACTACGCCGACCTGGCGTTCCTGTTTGCGCACAGCGCGGGCGAGCCGTGGAATGTACACCTCGACCGCGAATACCTCGCCTTGCTGGAGACCAACCACGGCACGCCGTATTTCCTCAATCTGCATGCCGGGGACATCGCGCACTCGTTGATTCTGGGCGCCACGGGCAGCGGCAAGAGCTTCTTTCTGAACTTCCTCATCACCAACCTGCAGAAGTACGACCCGTTCACCTGCATCTTCGATCTGGGCGGCAGCTACGAATCCACGACGCAGATGTTCGGCGGCAGCTACTTGAAGATCGGAATTGAGAGGCTCGGTTTCTCCATCAACCCGTTCTCACTGGCGCCGACGCCGGAGAATATCCATTTCCTATTCAGCTTCATCAAGGTGCTGGTCGAATCGAACGGCTACCGGATGGACAACGCCGACGAGCGGGATATCTACGAGGCCATTGGAAACCTGTACGAAGCGCCGGAAGAGATCCGGCGGTCACGCTCCCTGCTGGGCATGATCCGCCGGCCGTTAGCCGAGCAGCTTCAGAAATGGACGGCCGAGGGTCAGTACGGCAAGCTCTTCGACAACGTCGCCGACAATCTGACTTTTGCCCGGTTTCAGGTTTTCGACTTCGAAGGTATGGACAAGTACCCGGAGGTGCTTGAACCACTGCTGTTCTACATTCTGCATCGCGCGAATGCGGCCATTTACGAAGCAGGCGCCGAGACGGTGTCGAAATGGTTTGTGCTCGACGAGGCGTGGCGGTTCTTCCGCAATGCCACCACGCGCCTCTACATCGTCGAAGCCCTCAAGACGTGGCGCAAGCGGAACGCCGCCATGATCCTCGCCACGCAATCCGGAGAGGACCTGGAACAGTCTGAGATCCTCCCCATCGTGGTCGAAAGCTGCCCGACGAAGCTGTTCCTCGCCAACCCCGGCATGAACGAAGAATGGTATCGCCGCACTTTCAAACTGAACGTCACCGAATCCCAGGCGATTTCGCGGCTGATTCCGAAACAGCAGATCCTGCTGAAGCGGCCGGATTTCGCCAAGATTCTCAACCTCAACGTCGATCCCTTGGGCTATTGGCTGTACACCAATAGCCCGTATGACAACCAACGCAAACGCGAGGCTTTCGCTCGCTACGGCTTCGAACGCGGCTTGCAGGTTCTCGCCAGGAGTGAATCATGATCCGATCTCGAACGATGCTTCTGCTGTCCTCTCTCGTCTTCGCCTGTGGTTGCCTGTGCGCTGCAGACACGCCACCCTCTCTTTCCGCCCGGGTGGTCGCCTACGGCGAAAAGGATGTTGTCGCCGTGAAGGCCAAGGTGCGGTACACGACCTTGATCGTTCTGCCCAAGCAGGAGTCGATTCTCGATTACACGTGCGGGGACAAGGAATTCTGGATCGTCAACGGCACGGCAAACTTCGCCTATATCAAACCGGCCAAGGCGAACTCGGAGACCAACCTCAACCTGATCACCGCCTCCGGGAACGTCTACAGTTTCGTGTTGCGGGAAGTTTCAGAATCGCCCGATGCCCAGCCGGACCTGAAGATCTTCCTGGAACCGAAAGAGTCGTCGATGTTGTCGGCCGTGAGCGGGCAGCCGAAGTTCGTTCCGTCCGCCCAGCTTGACGACTATCGCCAGCAGGTGGAAATCGCCAGGCAACAGGCGCGCGACGCCAAGGAGCAGGCCCAGGCGACCGTGGACCGGGAGTTGAGCCGCGTGCGCTCCGAGTTCCCGGCAAAGCTCCAGTTCCCGTACCGGTTCGCCACAGATGACAAGCTGTTCCGCGTTTCGTCTATTTACACCGACGGGAAAGCGACCTACATCCGCGCCAACCCGCAGGAGACGCCGTCGCTCTACGAGTTGAAGGACGGCAAACCGAACCTGATCAACTTCGATTTCAAGGACGGCCTGTACATTGTGCCGAAGGTGCTCGACGGCGGCTACCTAGCCATCGGGAAGAAGCGGTTCGAATTCATGCGCGCGGAGTAGACTATGCCGGAAAACGACAAGATCCAGACACCGGAACCGCCGCCCGCTGGCGGCGTCGTTCGGGACCGCACGTTCAAACCAGCGGGGCTCCTACCGAAGAACACGCAGACCTACGTGATCCTCGGTATCACGGTGGTGATGGTCGGAGCCATCGCATTCAGCGGAGGAGGCGCGCCCTCGAAGAAGACCGTCTCGAACGATCAGAAAGCCACTGCGGCGATCGATCCGAATCTCGCCCGCATCCAGGAGTGCCGGAATCGGATTGACGAGCAGGCCCGCAAGCTCGCCGCCGAGCAGGCGCAGTTGGAACAAACCAAACAGGCACTCGGCCTGCCTCAGGCGACGCAGGCAGGCGCCATCCCGAATCCGGAAATGCAGCCGATGGCGTACGGAGCGGCGGGCTACCCGCAGCCAATGTACGCGCAGCCGCCGGCATACACTCAGCAGCCCGCTAAGCCGGAGAAGAGCGCCATCGAAACGGAAAAGGAAAAGCGCGAGTACCAGTCGCTGTTTGCCTCCAACGTCGCGCTCTCCTACCGCAAGGAGCCGGAGACTGCCGAAACCGCGCACGCGAACGTAGCGGCTCAGCCGACCGCCGCGACGCAAATCCAGGTTCCGTATCTGGCACCCGCCACAACGGCCCAACCGGCCAGCGAAAGCGTGTCGGCAAAGGCACCCGCGAAGCAGTCGGCCGGGGAAAAGCTCGAACGCGAACACCGCCCGGTTGATACCAGCCTTCAGCAGGCGACCGGCAAGCAGTACCGGCTCTTTGAAGGCGCCTTCATCGAGACCGTTCTCACGAACCGTCTGGATGGCAGTTTCAGCGGACCGGTGAACTGCCTGGTGACCACCGACGTATACTCCCACGACCTGCAACACCTGCTCATCCCGCGCGGTACTCGCGTGCTGGGCGAGGTCAAGCGGAACGACAATCTGGGCCAGCAGCGCCTGGCTGTCTCGTTCCACCGGCTCATCATGCCGGACGGCTATTCCGTCAGCCTCGACCAATTCACCGGCCTCAATCAGATCGGCGAGACGGGCCTTCGCGACAAGGTGAACCATCACTACACCCAGATCTTCGGTGTGTCGCTCGCCATCGGCGCAATTGCCGGCCTCGCCAACATCAACACGAGTTCCGGGTACGACACATCAAGCATGGACTCCTACCGACAAGGCGTGGCGTCGAGCCTCTCGCAAAGCTCGCTCCGTATCCTCGACCGATACATGAACATCCTGCCGACCTTCACTATTCGAGAAGGGACGCGGGTAAAAGTGATCCTCACCGACGATCTGATGTTACCCGACTACGCGCGGCACACACTGCCGAGCGACCTGTGAGGAGGCGCCGCCCCATGCTCCTACGATTGCTTCTGCTCAGAAAGCTGTCACCAACGCTGTACAAGCTGAAACTCGTCGGCCTAGTCGCCTTTGTCGTCCTGTTTCTGGCCTTCGTTGCCGAGTGCGGCTACCTGCTCTATCACCAGTTGCAGCGACCCTCGGCGTATCCGTCGATTCACAGCCCAGCGCCCGCCCATCGGGTGCAGAAAGGAAGTGGAAGATGAAGCGTGTCCTATTGTCTGTCGTTGCCGCGTTGGCGTTGGGCGCCACCGCGGCGTTCGGCCAGTTCGGGTTCGGAATCACAGTGTTCGATCCGTCCGTCTACGCCGAGGCGGTCAGCGAAGTGGCCAATCTGGTCAAGCAGTATAACCAGCTTGTGCAGACCTACCAGATGATCACCAACCAGTACAACCAGATGCTGTGGATGGCCAAGACGCTTCCCGGTAACCTCGCCCGCTTCCGCACGATCCCCACACCGTGGTTCCTTTCCGCAGCGACGAACACCTATGGCACCACCGGCGGTTGGGTCGTCGCAATCAACACCGGTAGTGGTGTTACCGTCGGCTATCGACAGGCCACCGAGCACCTGCTGCCCTACGGTGCCGCGCTCTCCAACGTGCCCTCCGATCAGTTGGACCGCCTGCAGAAACACTACGCCACGATCGAGTTGACCGACGGCGCTAATCAGGGCGGCATCGAAACCGTCGGCACCCTCCGATCGAATGCGTCGCAGATGGAAGCGGCCATTCAGAACCTCGAAAGCGATTCGCTCAACTCCGATCCTTCTTACAACACGGAGATCGCCGTGCTGAACAAGATCAACGCGGCGAACGTCATCGCGCTACGAAACGGGCAGGACACGAACAAACTGCTGGTCGCGTTGTCCGAACTTCAACTCCTCGACGCCAAGCGCAAACGCGACGCGGAAGTGAAGGCGATCAACACGCACATCCAACTTGTTGGCCAGGGTCGGGCTATTCTCAACGACCAATCGTCGAGCTGGACGGCCGCCATGCTCGACTACCGTCTGTAGCTCTCAACCAAACCATCAACTCGAATAACGAAGGCTGAACCGGAGGTTCACAGTGGGCACGCCGGATTCCATGAGCGATCTCTTTGTCTTTCTGACGGACTTGATGACAACCCATGCGAGCCTGTTCCAGGCCCTGGGTCTGAAGCTCTTTCGCGGCTTTGCCGTCATCCTGCTGGTGTGGTTCGGGGTGAAGAGCGCACTGGCGAGCGCCAGCGGTGAACGCTCCGGCTTTCACTTCGAGCGGTTCTTCACCCTGGTGCTCACCATCGCCTTCGGCTACGCCATGATCGTCTACTACAGCAATCCGATCCCCGGCATCGGCACGAGCTTCTACCGGCTGATTACCGACCAGGGCGCAAGCCTCGCAAGGCAGCTCAATGCCGCCACTCTCCAGGAAGTCAAGCAGCACCTGGACTCCATGTACCTCAGCATGGAGAGCCCGACGATGATTCTCGCGAGCGCCCTGGAGATCCTGCATTTCGCCATCCTCGTCCTTGCCATTGCGGCGGCCGAGGCGTCAGCGTTCGCGATCATCGCCTTCGGCTATATCGCGACCGCCGTGGTCGTGCTCGTCGGCCCGGTGTTCATTCCGTTCTTCATCGTGCCGCAGATGGAGTGGCTGTTCTGGAACTGGCTGAAGGCGCTCTTCCAGTATTCGTTCTACCCGGTGATTGCCAACGCTTACGTCTTCGTCATGGGCAGCCTGTTGAACCACTTCGTCGATTCGCATCCGCCACCCTACGACTCCGGCACCATCGCGCTGCTGTTCCTGCCGCTCGTGTTCCTGCTGTTCGCGTTCACCTACGGCATCCTCCATATTCCGTCGCTGGTGAACTCGATCTTCTCAGGGAAGTCGGGCGAAAGCGTGGTCCCGCGAATGTAGGCGGGACAGAAAGGGGGCCAACATGACATCAGTCGAAGCCAATCGTGTGTTGCCAGCGCCCGCGGAGATGGCCGCGGGGAGCCGCAGGTATTTGGAGCAGTACGCGTCGCTGCTGGTCAGCAATCGCCATCTGCGTGTGGCGATTCTGTGCGTCACGATGCTGTCGCTCGGCCTGCTGGTGCTGAACCTGAAGACCGTTCAGACGCTTCGGAACTTCAAGCCGCTGGTCATCCGCATTAATGAAGTTGGCCGCGCCGAAGCGGTCACCTACGACAGCCTTGCCTACCAGCCGCGCGACGCAGAGATGAAATACTTCCTGATTCAGTTCGTCACGCGGCACTACAGCCGGATGCGGGCCACCGTCCGCGAGAGCTACGCGCGTTCGTTGTACTTCCTTGACGGCCGCCTCGCTGATTCGATCATTGAGGCCAACAAGAAGAACAAAACCATCGAAACCTTCCTCTCGGGTCAGGGTGACGAAATCGATATCGAGGTGAAAAACGTCACCGTCGAGGACCTGCGCCAGCCGCCGTACAAGGCCACGGTGGACTTCGAGAAGGTCTACTACTCCGGCGCCGACCGAGCGGAATCGCGCCGTGAAAAGTACGTGGCGAGCTTCGTGTTCGTGGTGCGCAACCGCGTCCTGAATGCGTGGATTCCGGTAAACCCGTTGGGCTTGGTCATCACCTATTTCCGGGAAGACCAGGCATTCCAATAGTCCGCGAGGCGCCGAATGGTCACCAACGTTTTCTTCGCAACCACCATCCTCTTTATGGCAATCGGCATCCTGTTGCTACAAGAGTGCAACTTCCTGATCCCGTACCGCACGCTGCTGATCCAGCGGTACGGGCGGGTGATTACGGTGTTCGCGGCGGCCCTATTCTTCAACCTCTTCGCCCTGATGTACCTGTTTGTCCGCAAGCTTCTGCTCAAGGAAACGGGCAAGAAGCTGGCGCATGTGGAGAAGCAACTGCGTTCGGGCGAGAGCATCTCCGAAGAACTTACGCGTCGCCTGGAGGATTGAGCGATGGGCCGCGACTTCGAGTACGACAACCGAGGCGACGACCAGCGCAGCGTCGATGATATCCGTCTTCAACAGCAGAAACCGGCTCACCGACAAAGTGACACCGCCAGTCCCGAAGTGCTCACCGAGCTTCACTCCGTCATTGACGACGCTGCGAAGGATCGGCCAACCCTCCCGGTGTTCCTGGAACGGCTGGAACAACAGGGTGTGCGTCCGGTGGCGAGCGTACAGGCCAGCGGGCGGTGGAATGGCATCGTCTACGAATGCCGGGGCGAACGGGTGAAAGGCTCCCACCTTGGCCGTGCGTACACGGCCAAGGGACTTCAGGAACGCCGAGGCATCGGGTACGATCCGGTTCGAGACAAAGAGGCGTTGGTGTGCACGGCCGAAGTCCGGGAGCCGGCTGTGCGTCCCGCTGGAGACTTGCGAAACGTCGAGCGCGCAAGCCGGACGCGAGACGCCGCCGGCATCAGCGCCGCTGAGCGCGCCGTGCTCTGGGACGTAGGACGGTTCCGTGTTGTTGCCGCCGAGGATCTGGAACATGTCCGTTATGCCGACCGCCCGAGCCTGATGCGGCAGGACGTGAAGCATCTGGCGGCTGAAGGATACCTCGTGCGGCGCCGCGTGCCTGTGGACGGGCACGGGCGCACGATGGAAGTCCTGGCACTCACGCGCTCCGGGCGCGGATTCTTGCGGCGTGACGCCGGTAATCAGGCGCTCTACGACGGTCTCGTGAAGCCCCGTGAGATCGTACACGACGCCGCGCTGTACCGCATGTTCCAAAAGGAAGCCGCCCGAATCGAGCGCGACGGCGGCAAGGTGCGGCGCGTCGTTCTCGACTACGAGTTGAAGAGACGTGCCTACCGTCCGCTCGCACAGGCGCACAATCTGCCGCCACTCGAATACGCTGAGCGCCAGCAGGAGATCGCGCAGGAGAACGACCTGCCGGTGGTAGACGGGCATATCGTCCTGCCGGACTTGCGTGTCGAGTACGAGACGCGCGACGGCGACGAGCGCCACGTTGATTTGGAACTTGCCACGCGCAACTACCGCGCCGCGCACATCCAGGCGAAGGCGGCGGCTGGCTTCCGCGTGTACGCCGACACGAGTTCTCACGGGCTCGCCGCCGCGCTCGACAACCACGACGTCATCGCGGAAGTGCTCCGCATGTGAAGGGACCGATCATGTTTGAAGACGCAGTAGAGAACCTGAGCCGGATCGGCTACACGCACGAGGAAGCGGCGTTCCTCTGCCTGGCCGCCACGCACTCCGGATACTTCGTTCGCCGTCAGTTCAACAATTTCTTGCGGCAGCCGCGTGGCGGCGCCGCGGCGCGTTTCATCGAAAAGCTGGTCGCTAACGGACATGCGCAGGTCGTCCATTTCCGGCTGAACAAGCTCATCTATCACATTCGGACTCTCAAGGTGTATGGGCGGCTCGACCAGGCCGACAATCGCAACCGCCGCGAGAAGGCGCCGCTCACGATCAAGCGAAAGCTCATGTGCCTCGACTTCGTCCTCGCTCACCGTGAGCAGCACTTTCTTGGCAGCGAGGTGGAGAAGGTCGCATACTTTGCCGAATCGCGTGGCGTTCCGTTTGAGCACTTGCCGGTCCGCCGCTACGAGCCGCGAGACCACGGTGACGCAACGCTGCGCTACTTCGTCGACAAGTTCCCCATCTGCGTGTCAGGCTCCGCCGACGCCCCCGTGGTCCATTTTGCGTATGTCGATGAGGGTTCCGAATCGCTCGACGGTTTCGAAACCTTCCTGAACCAATACCGCGCGCTGCTTGCGGCCGTGGGTGCATTCGAGGTCATCTACGTTGCCGGTGACACGCTGTGGCCGCAAAAGGCGCAGCGGATCTTCGACCGGCGTTATGGCCGCATTGTGAATGATGCTCAGGCGCGCATGTTTCAGTTCTTCGAGATGCGGCGGAAATGGGAGGCACGCGATTTCACCGGATTCACCACCGAGAAGGTGATCCAGTACCGCGAGGAGAAGCAGCATTTCTCCGGCCCGCAGTTCGAGGAACAGTACCGTCGATGGCTAGCCGAGGGCGAGTCCGCTCGCGCTATCGACAGCCGCACGGGAACGTTCCGCGCCTTTGTACTGCCCTACGATTACGAGCTGTTTGGGAGTGTTCGCCGTGCATCTTGAAGCACCGGTTCGTAGATTCGGCGGCTTGACGCCACGGGTCCGCAGTGCGGTCGGGAG
>CAZLOS010000191.1:0-8615 GCA_964561215.1 uncultured Solibacteraceae bacterium
GGCGGGGCGGGGAGGGCGGCGGGGCGGGGAACTGAGGCGGGCCACGAAGTCGAAAGGCTCCTCCATGCGCATCCCTTTCCCAGACTCCACGGTCTCTTTCACCGTTGTGGCCAGCCGCGCGGCGGCGCGTTGCTCCGCATCGGTCGGGTCGCGATAGATCAATTCGGCGCACTCGGGCCGCCGGCCGAGCTTCACGTCGAGGAAATCGTCCTCGCGCAGGGTGAACTGGTAACGCTCGGGCTTCCAGCCGAGGAGCTGCATAATCTGCGCGTCCGGCAGCAGGTGCCAGTTCTGGCGGATGACAGTAATGTAAATCCGCCGCAACTGGTCGAGACGCAGGGTGGGCTTTGGAGGAAGCCCCATGGCGCTCCCCAGGCGCAGGATATTGGCCGGTGTCGTGTGCACCACCTCGGCCATCCGATCGGCATTGGCCAGCTCCCAGTTGCGCCAGACGAACTGGTAGAGGCGGCTGGGAAAATGCGTCTCGGCGATGGTGGCCGAACGGGTCTGTTGCTGGGCGGGCATGATGCCGGCGAGGCCTGCGGTTGCTGCGAGGAAATGTCGTCGAGGGATCATTAGTGAATTCAAGTATACCGATACGAGGGACCAACTCGGGACGGACACGTTATACTTCCTTGGTGAATTCGTTCGGACGCCGTACATTTCTGTCGTTGGCCGGTTTGAGCGCTGTCGCTCCTGCGCAGACGCCCGCCTACTCGCAGCCCGACTCGCGCAATGACGCGCCGGGTGTGGGGCACTATTTCCTTGGCAACGGGCTGCTGACGGCAGCGCTGCAGGTGTTCTCGCGTCCCGGCGACGGTACGCACTGCGGCTTGCTGCTGTTCTCACCGGAACATTTCGCACGGCGCTGGAACACCTTTCTCTATCATTCCGCGCGTGCGCTCCAGGATTCTCGCGTAGGCATTCGTCTGGGGGACAAGCTCTATTTCCCGGAGGCCGGATCGTCTAGTGTCCGATGGGTCTACCCCGGCGGCGTGCCGACCGTGGAGGTCGTATGGCGCGCTGCCGGATGCGTGGTTACCGAACAGATCTACTGCGCAGCGGAGGATCCGTATCTTATCCGGCGCGTGGCCGTGCGTAACGAGTCCAGTGGAGCCCTGCGACCCGTGGTGACGGCTCCATTCCGCCCCAGCCAGGTCTTCTTCGACGAGTACGAATACGACGCCGCGCGCGGTGTGCTGTCGGCCTCCGGCTACCACCGCCTTGAACTGTTTTCCGTCGAGCGTTTCGAAGCCCATGACCGCGAGCTTCGGATTCCGCTTGGTGAAATTCCACCCGGAGCCGAGGCATCCGGAACGGTAGTGCTAGCGCTGAACGCCTCCCATCGCCGCTTCGATCGGAAGGGCCTGTCGACTATTCGGTCCGCGACATCCTCATATTGGGGCGACATGGCGCACCTGGAAACCGGCGATCCCATGCTGAACCATCTTTTCCGGGCGTCGCAAAGCGGGATAAGGGCCGCGGTCGCGGTTAGCGGAAAAATGGATGGAGGGTTGCTCCAGTACAACTCCGAATGGGTGCGCGATGCGTCCATGGTCGCCGTGGGCGCACTTATGGCCGGCCACGTTGCGCAATCGACGGCCATGCTCGACCGTATTCTGGAACGCTCGGTGGACGATGAAGGACGCACGTTGGATTCGGGACGGCAGCGCCCTCCAGAGATGATGGAACTCGACCAGAATGGCCAGATCCTTTGGGCGATCTACATGCACTGGGTTTGGACGGGGTCCGACAACCTGATGCGCAAACACTGGCGCCGGCTCGCGGCGGTGGCCGAATACCCGCTGCGGGCGCGGTTCTGGGACCCCGCCGTTGGGCTGGTCAGGAACACGCGGGAATTCTGGGAGCGGAGCGCGGCGCACGGCGTCCGCGAGGGCTACGAACTGGCCTATCAGGTTTGGGACATCGAGGGCTGGCGGGCGGCCTCCGATATGGCGCGCCACATGGGCGACGCGGCGAAAGCGGAGCGTTGGGGGAACGCGGCCCGGCTCATGCTGCGCTCACTTACGTCGCACCCGCGCTTTGCACTCGTCGATGGCGGGCGTTTCATCAAGCGGCGTCTGGCGAACGGAGAAGTGCAGCGGACCTTCGAACCGCCCGACCGCAACATCGCGCCTCCGACGATGCCGCTCCACGAGGAAAAGGTCAGCTACTGCGACCCGGACGCCTCCATGGCGCTGCCCATCATGCTGGGCTTGGTGGACGCGAAGTCGGATCTTGCCCGCAACACTCTTTCCGCGCTTGAGCGACTCTGGAATCAACGGTGGACAGGCGGAGGCTACGGGCGATACCACGTGACCTCCGAGCCGGATTCGCCCGGTCCCTGGCCCTTCGCCACGCTGTTCATCGCACGAGCCTATCTGGAAAATGGCGACTCGTCCAAGGTGCGCCGCGCGCTGGACTGGCTCAGCGGTGTTCAGGGCGGCGCCTCCGGCGGCTGGTACGAATTCTATGGCGAGCGCCCTGTGCCTCCGCTGCCGCCGGTCGGATTCATCCCTTGGAACTGGGCGGAGGTTGTGATGCTCTTCGTGCATCATATGCTCGGTGTGCGCCCTACGCCCGAACGGATCATCGTCCGCCCGCGTCTTCTGGATGGAATGAAGGACGTCCGCGCCACGCTAGCCGTGAATGGTGCAGTGCTGGACCTGCGCCTCAGCGGCAACAGGGAAGTGAAGATGCCCCGGCCCGGATCCGGCACCCGGATCGTCGTCGAATCCTGAAACGGTTGTGTTCGGTCAGGGGTGGTGGTTTTCAGCCAGTGCACGGGGGCGAATTTGTAAATAAGTGCTGTGTTGTCAGTGTGTTGAGTTTGGCATCCAGGATGCACCTGAATGGGCGTGATGTTTGGGAGGCTTGCCATGAAACCGACGTTGCTGAAGCTGGTGGCAGTAGCAGTTGGGCTGGCTGGTGTTGGTTGGGCGCAAGAAGACGACGGCCCGGGGCGCGGCGTCGCACGCGTCAGCGTGATCAACGGCGACGTCTCGGTTCGTCGCGGCGACACCGGGGACTGGGTCGCGGCTGCGATCAACGCGCCGCTGGTGGTGGAAGACCGTTTGACCACCGGTGACGGGTCTCGCGCGGAGGTTCAGTTCGACTATGCCAACATGATCCGCCTGGCGTCTATGAGCGAGATCCGCTTCTCCGAACTCGAATATCACCGCTACCAGGTGCAGGTGGCGCGCGGGCTGGTTACCTTCCGGGTCCTGCGGGACATGGACGCCCAGGCGGAAATCTGCACGCCGAGCGTCTCCGTGCGCCCCGTGAAGAAGGGCATCTACCGCATCGAAGTGCGCGAGGACGGCACCACGGAGGTGACCGTGCGCAAGGGTGAAGCCGATGTTTTCACTCCGCGGGGCAGTGAACGGCTGAATTCCGGACGCACGATGCTCGCGCGCGGTTCGGCCTCCGATCCAGAGTTTCAGATGGTGCGCGCGCGGGATACCGACGATTGGGATCGTTGGAATGCGCGCCGCGACGATGACCTGGAAAGGACCAGGTCCTATCAGTACGTCGACAACGACATTTACGGCGCCGAGGATTTGGACAGCTATGGCCGGTGGGTCAACGCCGATAGCTACGGCTGGGTGTGGACACCGCGCGTAGCGGTCGGCTGGGCACCCTATCATCATGGGCGCTGGATGTGGATCGATTGGTACGGCTGGAGCTGGGTGAGCTACGATCCTTGGGGTTGGGCTCCTTACCATTACGGACGCTGGTTTAACAGCCCTATGTACGGCTGGTGCTGGTGGCCGGGCGGCCGCGGGCCGTATCATCATCACTATTGGAGCCCGGGCCTGGTGGCGTTCTTCGGCTGGGGCGGTGGTGCTGGTGTCGGCATTGGCTTTGGAAATGTGGGCTGGGTGCCCCTGGCGCCTCACGAGCCGTATCATCGCTGGTACGGGAATGGCCTCTACCGTGGCTACCGGGGCGGCTACATCGACAACGGCACCCACATTGTCAATAACGTCAACATCGTCAACAACTACCGCAACGCCCGCGTGCGCAACGGTATGACCGGCATCGACGCAGACGGCTTCGTACGCGGTCGCCGCGATGGGATGCGTAGCGTCGGCGAGGGCGACGTGCATGGTGCCAACCTTGTGCGCGGCGTCGTACCGGTGACTCCGAACAGGGAGAGCCTCCGCATGGCCGACCGCCAGGTGCGCGCGGATACCGTGGCGCGAGCCAGTTCCAATGAGCGGTTCTTCAGTAGCCGGCAGCCTGCCAAGGTCGACCGGGTGCCGTTCGACGAGCAGCGCCGAGGCGTGGAGAGGGTCGCCACGCGAACCGCCGGCGGTGGGGAACCCGCTGCCGCGGGCGGCCAGGTGGACCGCGGTGCCCGCGGAACCATCCGCAACGACAACGCGAACCGCCGCGGCTGGCGCAGGGCCGATACGGTGGACCGGAACCCTGGCGCCCCCAGCGTGGATGGCGCGAGCGGGCGCGGCAGCACCGTCGATCGCAACAGCGGCATGGGAAGCGGCATGGTGGAACGGGGTACAGACACCAACCGCGTGAACCGTCAGAGTGGGGACAACAGTGGTTGGCGGCGGTTCGGCCAACCGAGCCGGAGTGCTGAAGCCGGAGCGGCGGCGCGGACCGAGCGTGGTACTGACCGCGGCAGCGGTAGTGTCGACCGCGGGGTGATGCGCGGCTCCGAGCAAGGCACGGGCTCGACCGGTGGCGGTAGCAGCCGCGGCGGCTCGGACGGCAACTGGCGCAGATCTGAAGGCGGAGCAGGGAATTCCAACGTGGAGCGTGCTCCCCGCAGTTCCGGCCGGGAGAACTTTCAGCCGGACAGCTCCCGCGGAGCCCGGAGCTGGGGCTCGCCGCGTTACGACCGATCAAGCGAAGGCCAAGTAAGGATCAGCCCGCCGATCGTCCGCGAGCGCAGTTCCTCGGGACCGTCCTACAGCGGCGGTGGTGGCGGGCGCGGCATGTCCGCGCCATCTCACAGCAGTGGTGGGGGTGGCGGTGGCGGAATCAGCCGGGGCAGCGGGGGCTCGAACGCAGGCCACGGCGGAGGCGGCGGTGGAGGTGGTGGACGGGGAGGCCGCAGCCGGTAAGAGTTTCTTCTTCCCTCAGGCCCGCTGGTGGGGAACCGCTAGCGGGCCATTTTTCGTCCCGTCTCGCTTAGTTGACATAATATGTGTTATCGGAAGTTGCGCACAGCCTTGGTCTCCAACCAGGATCGCAAGGCAGCCGGCATCGATTCGGCGCTCTCTACCCTTAGAACGTCGAATCCAGCAGCCTCGCCGCTTGCGATACCCGCTGCCGAGTCCTCAACCACCAGCGGATTTTTCGCTTTCAGTAGGCGCGCAGCCCGCAGGTACGGCTCCGGCGACGGTTTAGGCTCCCTGACATCCGAGGCCGTTACCAGCGCATCCAGTTTGGGACGGATGCCACTTGCCACCAGCGGCGGTTCAATTTCTGATAAGTCACTTGAACTTACTACAGCCAACCGAAACTTTTTCAATTCACTTATGAAATCGACTGTGGCCTGGCGGATAGGTGGGTATGCCGCCATCCTGGCCGCGAACAGTCGCTGCTTCACGGGGCGCGTCGCGTACAGTAGGTGCGGGTCGAGCGGAGGCTTGTGCTCCCCGGCCAGCATGACCATGATTTCCCAGTCCGAGGCGCCGATGCAGCGGGTGCGGTAGGTCTCCCAGTCCAGATTGATACCAAGTGGCGCAAGGACTTCCCGCCAACAGGCGTGATGGATCGGTTCCGTGTCGGCTAGAACCCCGTCGAAGTCGAATAGTATAGAGTCGTAGTGCATTGTCTGTCAACCACTTGATCGGCATTATATAACGTGTCACATTCACTTCTTTGCCCGGGGTTTTGGCAGCTTCGCCACAATCTGTTTCATCCGGGCAAGCTCGGACGCCGAGCCCTGGCTGTAGTTGTGAGCCGGTAGATACTGTATCAGATCCTCGACCGCCTTCACCCGGTTCCCCGGATTCGGGTGAGAGCTGAAGAACTGCATGGTACGTGTGGATCCCGCCTCGGCGTTGAGCTTCTCGAAGAAACGGGCCATCTCGACGGGGTTATACCCGGCTCCGTTGAGGATGCGCGTCCCGAGCAGATCGGCGTCTCGTTCGGCGTTGCGCGAGTACTTCAACAGGACGGAACTGGCGCCGAAGCCGATGCCCAACTGAGCCAATTGGCCGGCCAGCGACTTCCCTGCCATGTTACCCGCCAGCATCGCCGGCAATTGGATGAGGTTGGCTTTAGAGACCTGGTTGGTGCCGTGGCGCAACGCCACGTGCGAAATCTCGTGGGCCATGACGCCGGCGAGCTGCGCCTCGTTATCCGCGGCCGCGATCAAACCGGTGTTGATGAAAGTCGGACCGCCAGGCAGCGCGAAGGCGTTGATGGTGTTGTCGGAAACCACCTTGAAAGTGTACGGGTAGTCCCCGGCTTCGGGTTGGGAAGCAAGCTTTTTGCCGATGCGCAACACGTAGGCATTGAGCTGGGCATCGTTCACTACGGTGTACTGCTTCTCCACTTCCGCGGCGGCCTCGCGCCCGAGTTGCACGTCCTGAGCCTTGGAAAAGAGGTTGAAACCGGGGCGCGGCGGTCTGGGCTGCGCCATCAGCGCGCTGGAAACCGCCATGCAGCACAGGATGCAAAACGCGCGGCGCGGCATTGAATCTCTCTCTCTCTTCGACATATCCCTCCACAAGATATAATAACGACATGCTGAAGCCTACTGAAAAGATCTGGCATAATGGGCGGTTCATAGCTTGGGACGAGGCTCGGATTCATGTACTTTCGCACGTAGTGCATTACGGCAGCTCGGTGTTTGAAGGCATCCGCTGTTACGCAACTCCGAGCGGTCCGGCAGTGTTCCGGCTGACTGAGCACGTACGGCGAATGCTCGATTCCGCCAAGATTTACCGAATGGAACCGCTGGCCTTCACCGCCGGCCAACTCGCCGAGGCGATCAAGGAATTGGTACGGGTGAACCATCTGGACGCCTGCTACATACGCCCGATCGTGTTCCGCGGTTACAGCGACATGGGCGTCTACCCCCTCAACAATCCGCTCGAGATTTACCTGGCTTGTTGGGAGTGGGGCCAGTACCTGGGCGAAGAAGCCTTGGCGCAGGGCGTGGACGTTTGCATCTCGAGCTGGCGGCGCATTGCCCCCGACACCCTGCCCGCCCTCGCCAAGGCCGGCGCGAACTACATGAATTCGCAGTTAATGAAGATGGAAGCAGTGGCTAACGGATATTCGGAGGCCATTGCGCTGGATGCCGCGGGCTACATCAGCGAAGGTTCGGGCGAGAACATTTTCGTGGTCCGCGACGGAACGATGCACACGCCGCCGCTAGGCGCATCGGCTTTACCGGGCATCACGCGCGACACCGTCATCCGTTTGGCGGTGGACGCCGGCATTCCGGTGGTCGAGACGGCCCTGCCGCGGGAGATGCTCTACGTCGCCGACGAGGTCTTCTTCAGCGGGACCGCGGCCGAACTGACACCCATCCGCTCGGTGGACCGCATTGTCATCGGCCAGGGGCGGCGCGGGCCCATCACCGAGAAGTTGCAGAAGGAATTCTTTGCGATCATCAACGGGACCAAGCCGGACAAGCACGGGTGGTTGCACCGGGTGCATGTGAAGGAAGCCGTTACGGCCTGATTGGTGGAATTCCGCGGGCGCGATCCGGGCGGCCACCTCCCCCGAGATTTTGCGCTCGGATCACGCCCGCGGAGATCTTCAAAAAAGGTAACAGGCGCGGGCGGAAAAAGCCAGTGAAATTTGCGATTCCAGACTCTTTTTCAACACGTTTTTTCTCTCTGTCTTTAGAGTCGCTTAGCGCCGTCCGCCTGTTGGAAAAGTGTGGATAAAACAGCATGGCACAAAAATGTATTGGACGTGACGTCGCCTCGGGCGCGGTTGTCGAGATTGCATTCGACAGTGTAATCAACTCGGTGGATCATCTGCTGGCGCCGCCGGCGGATGCGCCGTACGTGGCGCCCGGATGGATCGACATTCAGGTGAACGGCTTCGCGGGACTGGACTTCAACGCCCCTCGGGCGAGCCAGCAGGAAATCGCCGGAGCTATCCGTGCGATCTTCGCGACGGGTGTGACGCGGTTCTTTCCCACCATCGTCACGAACTCGCCGGAGGTTATGTTGGGAGCGGTGCGGGCCCTGATGGCGGCGCGCACTTCCCTGCCCGAGGGCCCCGCCATCGAGGGCTTCCACATGGAAGGCCCGCACATCACGCCGGGCGACGGCGCACGCGGCGCGCATCCGAAGCGCTGGGTGCGTCCGCCTGACATCGAGGAATACAAGCGATGGCAGGACGCCGCGCAGGGCCTGGTCAAGGTGGTGACGCTCTCGCCGGAGTGGTCCCAGGCGCCGGCGTACATCCAGGCGCTGGTGCGCGAGGGCGTGGTGGCGGCGATCGGTCACACCCACGCGAATTCCGATCAGATCAAAGCCGCCGTGGATGCCGGGGCGACGCTGGCCACGCACCTCGGCAACGGTTCGGATCAGGTGCTGCCGCGCCATCCCAACTACATCTGGGACCAGCTTGCCGAAGACCGGCTGGCGGCCAGCTTCATCGCCGACGGGATTCACCTG
>CAZLOS010000192.1:0-8302 GCA_964561215.1 uncultured Solibacteraceae bacterium
GCCCCGCACCGTTGTCCGATACGCCGGGCCCGAGAAAGCGGCCGTCGCCGGAAACCAGAATCTCTTCGGGCCTGCGAGGCGCGAGCACCGTGTCCAGATGCGCCGTGAGGGCAGCCGAAGGCTCCTGGGACCGCTCGGAACAGGTGGCGATCACATTGCCGGCCCGGTCCGTCTCCACCTGCCAACCTAGCGTCCGGAATTGGGCGGCCATCCACTCACCGCGGGCCTGTTCCAGAAACGTGGGAGCCGGTATGCGGCAGAGTTCGATGTGGCGCTCGTTGATCCACTGCTTCTCGCGCGTGAACCACTGCAGGCACTCGCGCACACCTCGCAGTTCCGCGGCGTTGGCCACGCACACGGCGTCCACCGGCATTGGCGCGGAAGCCATTCTACAAACTAGTGTATCGCGCGGCGTCAACGCGCCGTTCGCGCGCCGGGTGATAGTATGGTCGTTTCGGATTATGTCCTCCATCAAGCGAATTGCCGTGCTGACCAGCGGGGGAGACGCCCCGGGAATGAATGCCGCCGTTCGCGCCGTAGTGCGCGCGGCCATCGAACTGGACGCCGAAGTGTTCGGCGTGCATCATGGCTATCGCGGCTTGGTCGACGGCGACCTCATGCCCCTGGCCGCCCGCGACGTGGGCGGCATCATGCAGCGCGGCGGCACCTTCCTTGGCAGCGCTCGCCTGCCGGGATTCAGCGGCATCGAGGTGCGGCGCGGCGCGCTCGGCCGGTTGTCGGACCGCGGCATCGGCGGCCTGATCGCCATCGGCGGCAACGGCACTCAGACAGGGGCGAAGTCACTCTCCGATATGGGCTTTCCCGTGGTGGGCGTGGCATCGACCATCGACAACGACCTCTACGGGTCGGACGTGACCATCGGCGTGGACACGGCTTTGAACGTGGGCCTGGAAGCCATCGACCGGCTCAAAGTGACGGCCTCCAGCCATCACCGTGCCTTCGTCGTCGAAGTGATGGGGCGCGATTGCGGCTACCTCGCCCTCATGACCGGCATTGCCGGCGGCGCCGAGGCGATTTGCATCCCCGAAATCGAGGCGAACCCGGAGGCGGTGGCCGCCGAAATCCGCGGCGCTTACGAACGCGGAAAGCCTCACGCGCTGGTGGTGGCCGCGGAAGGGTCGAAATACAACGCCAATGGGCTCATGGAGTACTGCGCCAGCCAGAAGGGGCGTTTAGGCTTCGAGTTGCGCGCTACGATTCTGGGCCACACGCAGCGCGGTGGCGTTCCGACATTTGCCGACAGGATGCTGGCCACGGAACTGGGCGCGGCGGCAGCCGGGCGCCTGGTGCGCGGTGAACACGGAGTGCTGGTGGGCAAGATCCGAGGTCAGATTGCCGCCACCCCATTCGACGAAGTGGCGGCGAAGAAGAAACCGCTCGACCCGGCCCTCATGGACCTGGCGCGGGTGCTGGCGAAATAGCCAAGCCTTAGTCGGCCGGCTTAACTTTCTTGAATACCCTCGTGAGCCTCTTCATGGCGCGGTCGGCTTCCTCCTCGGATAGGATGTAAGGCGGAAGCAGGCGGATGACCTTCTCGTGGGTGCAGTTGATGAGTAGGCCTTCGTCGAGCGCGTCGAGCACGATCTGCTTTCCGGGGACGTCCAGTTCCACGCCGATCATCAACCCGAAGCCCCGAACTTCCTTGATGAAGCTGAAATGGCGCTTCATCTCATTGAATTCGGCGCGGATCTGCGCGCCTAATGCGTGAATGTGCGGGAGCAATCCTTCGAGGATGTCCAGGAATTCCAGCGCCACGCGGCAGGCGAGCACGTTGCCGCCGAATGTGGTGCCGTGCATGCCGGGGCCGATGGCAGCAGCGGCCTTCTCGTTCGACATGATGACGCCGAGGGGCAGCCCGCAGGCGAGCGGCTTGGCTGCCACCATCACGTCGGGCAGTACTACGGGGTCCGCCAATTGATAAGCGAAGTAGCGGCCTGGACGGCCCACGCCGCATTGGATTTCGTCGAAGACCAGCAGTGCGTTCGCCTTGGTGGCCAGCTCTCGCGCCTTGCGCGCATAGGCTACGTTCAGCGGGTAGATGCCGCCTTCTCCCTGGATGCACTCGGCCACGATCCCGGCCGTGCGGTGGGTGACGGCGGCTTCGAGCGCCGCCACGTCATTGAGCGGAACGAACTTAACACCCTCCAGGAGCGGCTCGAAGTCTTTGCGGTACTTGGTCTGCCCAGTGATGGAGAGGGCGCCGAGCGTGCGGCCATGGAAGGAGTTCTCCAATGCCACGATTTCGTACTTTTCCGGCGAGATCTTCCGGCCATGGCCGCGCACCATTTTGAGGGCGCCCTCCATGGCTTCGGTTCCGGAATTGCAAAAGAATGCGCGCTGTAATCCGCTGATTTCACACAATTTCTTCGCCAGCGGGCCCTGGTACTGGTGATAGTAGAGATTGGAGCTGTGGATGAGCATCCCAGCCTGCTCCCGAATCACCCTGGTAATGCGTGGATGAGCATGGCCGAGTGCGTTGACGCCTATGCCGGCAATCAAATCCAGGTAACGCTTTCCATTGATGTCGGTTAGCCAGGCGCCTTTCCCCTGGCGCAACACGATCGGGTAGCGGCTGTAGTTCTGTAGCAAATAATCACGCTCGAGCTCCATGACGTTGACGTTCATGTCGGAGGGCGCGGGCGATTCTGTCGAACTTCCCATGCCTACCATGATACAGCAGCGTTACGCCGCGGGGGGCTTTTTGCCGAAAACTCCCGCGTAATCAATCCATTGCGGCCATATGTCGCGAATCCAACGGTGCGCCAGCGCGACGTATTCGCCATACCGCGCTTTCTCGATGAAGGGAAAGTCGCTGCCAGCCACCAGTCGCTCGGGACCGAACAAACGGATCAGTTCCTGGGCAAATGGGTGAACGTCTGGGTGGGGAAACGGCCGGCGGGAGAACGTCAGCAGGCTGGAAACCCCGATGATGGCGGTGGGGATGGCGTGCAAGGCGCGCACGGAATCCCGCCACGCGGGATCGTCCTTGCCGTTGTTTCGCGGCCAGCCGAGGTGCGGTACGTAGATGCGCAGGCGAGGATGCGCCGCTGCCGCCGCGCGTGCGTTCCTCACCAGACGCGCAATGCCGTTTTCCGCGTGGATCAGCAGATACTTGCCCGACGTTTCCAGTCCGGCGAGCCACGCCGCATCTTCCTCGAGTTGGGCCGTGTTGACGCGCAGGGCCGCTACCCGGGGGTCCGCCATGAACTGCTTTGCCGGGCCGGGCGACTCGGGCCGGTAGCGGAAAGCCAGGCGAAAGCGCGGGTCGCGTTCTTTCAGAAGCGTCAGCAGATGTCCGCGATTGTCGCCACTGAGGGTTTCGACCACCAGGGCGCGGAGGATTCCGCCCGCCGACATCCTGGACCGCAGATCCCCGAGCGGGTCCGTTGCTGTCAGGTCTATGTGCGTATAGCTATCTGTCATCATTTCGGCACGCCGTTCATCGCCAAAGTACGCCAACCGCCGGCAGGCAGTCAAATGCGCTTGTGAAAGTTGAGTCGCGGCCGCAGACTGGATACATCCTTATCAACTTTCCCAAAAGCCGGGCCGGCTTTCCGCTGGCTCGGCTTCTTTTTCGTTAGGGCAAGCAGGACTTCAGCGGGCAGGATCCGACACCGGCGCCGGACAGCGCAGCCGGGCCAACAGAAGACCGCAGACGAGGACTACAACAGCCGCCGCGCGGAAGGAGCCGTCCAATCCGATCACGGACTTCAGGAAACCGGCTAGTGCGGCGGCCGTGCCGCCGGCCAGACATCCGGCCAGGTTGAAGATGCCGTAGCCGGTGGACCGCTGCTCGGCGCGTGCAAACTGGCAGAGCACGGGCATGGCGTTGCAGTCGTAAAAGCCGCGGCCGATCCCGTAAGCGACCAGGCCCGCTATCAAGATCCACTGCGTGGCGGTAGAGGCTGCCAGAAACAGGAACGGCGCCGCGCCGATCAGTCCGGCGACCTGCGTGAGAATACGTCCGCGCGGGTTGGCCTGGCTCCAGCGATCGGCAAGCCACCCTCCCGCCAGAATTCCAATGAAACTCGCCGCCTGGATGTAGAAGGAGCCCTGAAAACCGGCCGCGGCGAGGCTCAGCCCGAAGCGTTCGTACATGTAATAGGGCATCCACGTGTAAATGAGCCAGTTGGCGATGGACATGCCGCCGAACGCGACGGTCATGTAAAGGAAGCCTGGCAGACGGAGCAATTCGCGCAGCGTGGCGATCAGTTTGACAGGCGGCTTCTCGACCACGCGCCCGAAACCGGCGGGGGCCGGGGGCTCGCGCAAACCAAAGGCGAGCACGGCGCAGTAGACGATCCCTGCCAAACCCAGGAAGGCGAATGGGGCACGCCATCCGAAATGCTCGCCGGCCCATCCTCCGCCCACGCCGCCCAGCACGGTGCCCACGTACACACCACTCAGGTGGAGACCGGTGGCGAGCGAACGCGTCCTTGCGGGGTGAAATGCGGCGATGAGTGCCAGCCCAGCCGGCAGGTAGCAAGCCTCGCTCACGCCCATCAGCGCGCGGGCCGCCAGCACCTCGGGAAAACTCCTCGCCAATCCGGTGGCATAAGTCACTGCGCTCCAGATGAGCAGGCTGGCCAGAATCACCCGGCGGCGGCCGAAACGGTCGGCGAGATAACCCGCCAAGGGGCTGACGATCCCGTAGATCCACAGGAACGCGCCGCCCAGAAGCCCCAAACGGCTCGCCGGGACGTGCAGGTCCCTGGCCACAAGCGGCAGAACCGAGAAAATGACTTGCCGGTCCAGGTAGTTGAGCAGCGCCACCACCCACAGCAGCGCGACCAGGACCCAGATGTAGGCCTTCTTCACCGGAGCGCCCCGCTAACCGGTGGCGCCGGCCGATGCGGCATGGCAAGCGCCTGGAACACCGCTCGCGGTGTGGCCCCGCAATCCCGACCACTCCTCGCAAAGGAGGATGGAATTAGCGGGATTCCGGGAGGAGTATTTCAAAGTCACTGGTCCTATGCAGGAGGCCAAGTCCCCGTGCAGGTATTCGCGCAGTGTGGAGACATCCTGGGAGGCGGTGTAATCCACGCCGCAGAGCGAGTAATTGTAATAGAGAACGTCCTCCTGACAGTCGACAACCGTTCCATCGCCGAACCGCCCGCAGCGGTTGACAGCGAGGCGACGCCTTCTCTCACGTTCGCGAGGGTTGCGGCGCTTCCGCATAACGATCACAACCGCCGCTCCCAGCAACAGAACCAGAACGACGGCGAGCGCGGATACCTCCGCAGCCGGGGTCAGTCCCACGTGGGGCAGGGAGAAGTTGCTCATGTCCTTCAGCTTCCGGTAGTCCTCAGTTGCTTGCGACTACGACGTTCTCGAGCGTGCCAACACCCTCGATCTGAACCTGGACCTTGTCGCCGACCGCGAGCGGGCCGATGCCCGAGGGCGTTCCTGTGGCAATCAGATCACCGGGCAGCAGGGTCATAAACTGCGAAATGTAAGCGATTACAGCACTGGGCGGAAACATCATATCCAGTACCGAGGCGTCTTGCTTCAATGTGCCGTTAACCAGGGTACGGACTCTGAGGCTGGCGAAATCCGCATGGTCGCGCGGAACGATCCACGGGCCCACGCCGCAGGAAGTGTCGAAACTCTTGGCGCGCGTCCAATTGGCGTCGTTGTTCTGCAGATCGCGCATGGTGAAGTCGTCGACGCAGGTGTAGCCGTAGATGGCTTCGTTGGCCTCCGCGGCGCTCAGGTTGCGCGCGCGGCGGCCGATCACGATGCCGAGTTCGCCTTCATAGTCGAGACGCTGGCTGATGGGCAGGTAGACCACGGAGCCGCCCATCCCGTTCAGTGCCGAGGGGGGCTTGAAGAAAATAACCGGCTCGACGGTAGGCTCGTTGCCAAGTTCCCTGGCGTGCGCCAGGTAATTACGGCCGACGCACACGATTTTGGACGGGGAGCAGGGGGGCAGCAATCGTACAGAGGAGCAGGGGTGCGAGGCCCCGCGCTCGGTGGACATGAGCGAGGAGGTTTCAATGACCTGATCGCCCTCCATGATGCCGTAGTGGACGTCTTTGCAGCCGTCCGGGGTAGTGAAATCCAGATTCGGGTTAAGACTGAAACGAACTCTTCTTTCCATATTGATTCCTTACTGCTTGATTCCGGCTTCGACCGGTTGCGATCGGGCGCTCTCGTTGCCCGGCAGATCGATGGCGGAAACCGCGTAACGGTACTGTTTGCCGCGGGCGGCCGTGCGGTCGCTGTAGCTGGGCGATTGGAGCGAATCGGCAATCTTCTCGAACGCGGTACCGTCCAGGGCGCGGTAGACGCGGTAGAAGGCGAAGTCGGGTTCCGTGTTGCGCTCCCAGGTGAGTTCGACGCTCTCCTGAGTGGAGGCGGCCACCAGCCCTACCGGCACGGCGGGCGGGAACTTGTCCACCGGCACAATCTCGACCGGCGGCGAGATCTCGCTTTCGGCGTCGGATTCACCGGTTTTCACCACCGCCTGCACACGGTATCCGTACGGCTTGCCGTAAGTTGTGGACGTGTCGATCCACCCGGAGGCCGCGGCCTCCGCAACCATGCTGGCTTCCTTCTGGCCCTCCGCGCGGCGGTAGACGCGAAAACCAAGGGCCTCGCGCGGCGCCGCCCGCCAGGTGAGCTTCACGCCGGTGGATACGGCTTCCGCGCGCAAGTCCTCGGGCACACGAACAGGTTCCACCACGCGCAACACGTTCGGACCGGCCCAATCCGAGAATCGCCCCTTGGCTTTGGAGGCGCGCACAGCGAACAGGATTTCCTGGCCGGCCCAATTCCGTACCGGTATTGTTACTTTCACCGGCCCCGGCGCCGATGCGGTGACCGGGATCCGCGGGGCCGATTCGCACCAGCGGCCGAAATCGAACGGCTGCGGCCCGCCGGGACCCATGCGCAGTTCCACCTCGCCCAAACGCACGATCGGAAGATCCTCCGTGGTCCGGTCGGGAACAGTGAACTCGACGATGATGTCGCCCCCTGTTTGGATCGCCCGCAGTCCGGTCGCCTTATGAGGCATGTTGAGTGCCGGCGGCATCGGCTCGCCTACATAACCGCAGCCCGCGAGAACCAGGCACGCGGCGAACGAAGCGATCAGTGCGAACGGGCGCATATGGGGTCAGAGGATGTAACGCGTCAGGTCCTGGTCCTTCACGATTTCGGCGAGTTGCTTGCGTACGTAATCGCCATCCACCTTGAGGTTCTTCTTTTTCAGGTCGGGACCTTCAAAGGAGGCTTCCTCGAGCAGTTTTTCCATGATGGTGTGCAGGCGGCGCGCTCCGATGTTCTCCGTGGACTCGTTCACCCGGGCGGCGAATTCGGCGATGGTGGCGAGCGCGTCGGGGGTAAAGGCGAGCCGGATGCCTTCGGTTTCGAGCATCGCGGTGTACTGCTTGACCAGGGCGTTCTTGGGTTCCTTGAGGATGCGGATGAAGTCTTCCTGCGTGAGCGATTTCAGCTCGACGCGGATGGGGAAACGGCCCTGGAGCTCCGGGATCATGTCGCTGGGTTTGGAAACGTGGAAAGCTCCGGCGGCGATGAAGAGGATATGGTCTGTCCGCACGAAACCGTGGCGGGTGTTGACGGTGGTGCCTTCGACGATGGGCAGGATGTCGCGTTGCACGCCCTCGCGGCTGACGTCCGGGCCGTGTCCGGCTTCGCGGCCGGCGATCTTGTCGATCTCGTCGAGGAAGATGATGCCGCTGCGCTCGACGCGGTCCAGGGCCACGCGGATGACCTGGTCCATATCGATGAGCTTCTGTTCCTCTTCCTGCGTGAGGTACTCCATCGCCTCGCCGACACGCATTTTCCGCTTGCGGGTGCGCTGCCCGAAGATGTTGGGCAGGACGTCCTTCAGATTGACGTCCATCTCTTCGACGCCGCCGGCGGTGCTGATTTCGAACCGGGGGCCAGGGTCCTTGACGTCGATCTCGATCATCCGGTCGTCGAGCCTTCCGGCGCGCAACCGCTCCCGCAGTTTCTCACGGCTCTTGTCGACGCTTTCCGAGCCTTCGGGCTGCGGCGGCATCAACAGGTCGAGCATACGCTCCTCGGCATTGCGTTCGGCGCGTTCGGCGACTTCCTCCAAGCGCTCCTCGCGGACCATGTCGATCGCAATGTCGACCAGGTCGCGGATCATGGATTCGACGTCGCGGCCGACGTAGCCCACTTCCGTGAACTTGCTGGCTTCCACCTTGAGGAATGGAGAATTCGCCAGGCGCGCCAGGCGGCGGGCGATCTCGGTCTTGCCGACGCCGGTGGGGCCGATCATGAGGATGTTCTTCGG
>CAZLOS010000193.1:0-8227 GCA_964561215.1 uncultured Solibacteraceae bacterium
CCGGACAGTGAAGCAGCCGCCGGCGGCTCCCGCGCAAGTTCAGGCTCAGGCGCCTCCTCCGCCCGCGAAGAAGGGAATCTTCCGCAGGTTGTTGGATGTGTTTAAATGAGACTGGTCTTCCAGGAGGGCAACCATGCTCACGGCCGGCCTGCTGCTCGCTCACGCAATGCTCGCCCAGCCCGCCCCGGCTCCGCCGGTTGGTGCCGTCGGACCGGAAGTGCGCGGCGACATTATGATGGCGCACAAAAAATACCGGGAAGCTATCGAAGCCTATCGCGAAGCGCCGCAGGATTCCGCCGTCGTCGCCAACAAGATCGGCATCGCTTACCACCAGTTGACCGACCTCGGCAGTTCCAAGCGCTGTTACGAGCGCGCCATCAAGCTCAATCCCAGATACGCCGAAGCCATCAACAACCTGGGTACGGTGTACTACGCCAGGCACAGCTACCGTAAGGCCATCGGCCATTACAAAAAGGCGCTTGAGTTTTCGCCGAATTCCGCATCGATTTACAGCAACCTCGGTACCGCCTACTTCGCCCGGCGCAAGTACGAGGACGCCGCGGCAGCCTGGACCAAGGCGCTCTCGCTCGACGCCGAAGTGTTCGAGCACCGCAGTTCGCAGGGCGTTCTGCTGCAGGAGCGCACGGTCGGCGAACGAGCCAAGTTCCACTACCACATCGCCAAGCTCTATGCCAAAGCCGGTCTCAATGAACGGGCACTGCTCTACATGCGCAAGTCCATCGAAGAGGGTTTCAAGGAAAAGAAGAAGTTTCTCGAAGACGAAGAGTTCGCCGCTTTGCGGGAGTTGCCTGAGTTCAAGCAGATCCTGGCTATGGAGCCTCATGTCCAGTAGGCTCGCCCTGGCGGCGATCCTGCTTTGCGCCTTGGCGGGCTGTTCGCGGTCCAGCCGCCACCCCGAAAGAATGGCGGTGTTCCCGCTCGAAAACCTGAGCGGCGATGCCTCGCTCGATTGGGCATCCCGAGCCTCGGCCGAATACCTTGTGGAGTCGCTGGCCGGCTCGAAGACCCTCTACCCGGTCTTGGCGACTTCGAACGACGAGTTATGGAGTGCACGCGCCACGCGGACTCTACGAGGCTATTTCTCGGTGGTGAACGGGCGCCTTACTCTGAAGGCCCAATTGGAGGACGCGGCTCGTTCGCGGAAGGTCAGCAGCTACGAGGCGAGCGGACCGGCGACGGCAGGGGTGCTGCCGCTCGCCGCAGAGTTGGTGCGGCGGATCGACGCGGGCGCCGCGCCTTCGCGAATGAATAATCCGGAAGCCTGGAAAGCTTACGTGCCGGCTCTGGCGCAAAGGCCCGAAGAAGCCGCTTCGTCGCTGGGCAAGGCGCTCGAGATCGATCCGGATTTTACGCCGGCGACCCTATCGTTAGCCCGGCTTCGGGCCGCGCTGGGTGATCGTGGCGCGGCCGGCCGCACTCTGGATCATGCGCTGTCGCGCCGAGCTCAGTTAAGTGAGATCCAGGCGGCCAAGCTCGACTTCGCCGCCTCCTCGCTTCGCGGCGATCCGCTTACCCGTTTCCGTGCCGTTTCGCGGCTCGCGATGCTGATTCCGGCGGATTCAGACCTGGCGCGCGAAGCGGCCGAGGCCGCCACCGCCGCGCACGATCTCCGCGTCGCGGCCAACTGGTACGAACGCGGCACGCAACTGGAACCCTCCAATGGGATTCTCTGGAATCAACTGGGCTATGCACGGTCGTACCTGAAGGACCTGGACGGCGCCGTGGAAGCGATCGGGCATTACCAGCGGCTGGCGCCCACCAGCGCGAATCCGGAAGACTCGCTCGGCGACGTCCATTTCTACCTGGGCCGTTTCTCCAGTGCCGAGCGGCACTACCTCGCCGCCTACGGCAAGGATCCCAAGTTTCTCGCAGGCGGAACGCTCTTCAAAGCGGCCCAGGCCAGACTCATGTTGCGGGACGCTGCCTCCGCCAACGCTCTCTTTGAGCGATACGCCGCCGTGCGGCGCGAAGCCCATGATCCGGCCATCGAGTTCACGCGCGCGCAATGGGAATACCTGATTGGAAACCGGCAGCAGGCGCTCGCGCGGATGGGGCGGTTCACGGCGTCTTGGCCCCGCGCCGTCCTGCAGTTGGTGGTTTGGCATCTCGACATGGGACAGCGGGAAACGGCGCGGGCCCTGGCCCAGACCTCGCGTCCCTCCGCCTCCCCGCAGGATGCGGAGTTACTCGCCATGGCGCGATTCCTGTCGGAGTCTCCGGCATCATCGAGTGAATGGGCGCTGCGTGCCGAGCAGGCATTCCCATCGGCCGGCGAAACCGCGATGAAGAAATACGCCCTCGCTTATACCCTGTTGTTCTCCAAGGAGCACGACGCAGCCGCGCTGGTCCTGAAACAGATCGTGGAGCGGACCGACCCCGGGTCCAGCGACAACGCTCCGGTGTTGTATGGATGGGCGCTTGCCGAAACCGGACATGCCCGTGAGGCACGGGGATTCCTCGATGTCTTTCCGCTTCCGATGCCGAACGGATTCTCGCCGTTCGCCTGCCTGAGCTTCCCTCGTCAGTTGGACTTGCGCAGCCGCCCCTGAATGGACGCTACTTCCGCAAACCGTCGTAGGAATGACGGTCGAATGTGGTGCCCAGCGCGGTGTTGTATAGACTTGCCAAACCCAGTCCCTCGCGCAGGTCTTCCTCGAAATCGTGCAGTTCTTTCAATTGCGCGGCGAGCGCAGGTTGGCGGGGGCCTCCCGGGGGTTCCAGAAACTTCTGGTATCCTCCGTCCACCAATGCGGCAATCTGGCCCCGTGTTTCGATGCCGGCGCGCAGGATCGCGTCTTCAACCGCCATCGCTGCGCAGTGTCCCCGCCTGAGACAGGCGCGGCCGCCTTCCAGCCGCTCAACGGTGAAGCCCATGCTCTTGAGCGCCTCCAGGCGTTCGTCGAACGTCGGTTTCGATGGCCGCTTTCTGCGGAAGAACATGCTTCTACTATAATGCCAGAGTGCTTTATCTACTTTCGCTTGATGAAGGTACGACCAGCGCGCGCGCCGCGCTCTACGACGGCGAGGGCCGGCGCCTGGCCATGGAGACGTCGCCGATTCAGTCCTTCTATCCGCACGACGGTTGGGTGGAACAGGACGCTGGCGGCATTTGGCACGCGCAATTGGACGCTGCCCTGCGCGTGCTGGCGGCCTCCGGTGTCAACGCCGCCGAGGTGTCGGCTATCGGCATCACCAACCAGCGGGAAACGACCATCGTGTGGGATCGCTCGACCGGCAGGCCCATAGCTCCGGCTATCGTCTGGCAGTGCCGCCGGACGTCCGAGGACTGCCGGCGCATCGCCGGCTCGCCCGCGGCTGAGCGCATCACGGCGCTCACCGGACTGGTGGTGGATGCGTACTTTTCGGCGAGTAAAATCCGCTGGATCCTCGACCACACGCCGGGGGCTCGCGAGCGTGCCCGCGCGGGCGAGTTGCTGTTCGGCAACGTGGATACCTGGCTGATCTGGAACCTTACCGGCGGTCGCGTCCATGCGACCGATCCCACCAATGCTTCCCGCACCATGCTGATGAACCTGGAGAGCGGGGATTGGGATTCCGAACTGCTGGAATTGTTCGATGTCCCGCGCGCCATGCTGCCCGTCATCGTGCCGTCCAGCGGGGTCCTGGGCGTGTGCGAGCCATCCTTGTTCGGGGCTCCGATCGCCATCGCGGGCGTGGCGGGCGATCAACAGGCCGCCTTGGTGGGGCAGGCGGCGTTCCGGCCGGGCCTTTCAAAGAACACTTACGGTACCGGATGTTTCGCTCTCATGCACACCGGTAGCCGGGCGCCCAGGTCCCGCAACCGTCTGCTGGGCACGCGGGCCGCGTCTCCCGGCGAGACCTCGCAATTCGCCATCGAAGGCAGTATCTTCGTGGGCGGCGCCGCGGTGCAATGGCTGCGCGACCAGCTTGGACTGGTGGTTACGGCCGCGGAAACCGAAGCAGTGGCCGGCACCGTCCCCGATGCGGGAGGCGTCTACCTGGTGCCCGCTTTCGTCGGCCTGGGCGCCCCACACTGGAATCCCGACGCCCGTGGCCTGCTCTGCGGAATGACCCGTTCCACTTCCCGCGCCCACGTGGTGCGGGCCGCGCTGGAAAGCATCGCCTATCAGACCGTGGACCTGGCGCGAGCCATGGAAGCCGACACCGGCGAGCGGTTGCGCGAACTTCGGGTGGACGGCGGAGCGGCGAACAACGATTTCCTCATGCAGTTCCAGGCCGACGTCCTGGACTGCCCCATTGTGCGGCCGGCCGACGCAGAAACCACCGCCCTGGGCGCTGCCTACCTGGCGGGCCTGGCCACCGGCGTGTGGAAATCCGCCTCCGATCTGGAGTCGTTCTGGCAGGTCGAGCGCGTTTTCGAGCCTCGGATGCCAGCTTCGCGCCGTGAGGCTCTGTTGGACGGTTGGCGTAGTGCGCTTCGGCGGGCCCTATATCCCGCCTAGGGAATTTTGCCGCCTGCGCATAAAGCGAAACGGCTGAAACGCCGATATGGAGCGAGAGAGGAATGAGGCGGACGCGTGCCCTCTCCGAACAGCTCCGCGTAGCATCGATGGCGTTCAACGTAAATTCACGTCTATGGACCTGGCTGACAGTCCCTCCGGCGCTCATCGCCGCTGTATTGGCGGTATCCCTGCTCGGCACCGACCAGCGCCAATCGATGCTGGTCGTCTGTTCGTGCATGCTGGGCCTGTCTCCGGTGCTCCTGTTCCATGCCTACCGCCGGGATGTGCGCGAGCGGCAGGAGACGGAAGCGGCCCTGCGAGAAAGCGAGGAACGGTACCGGCGCCTCGTGGAACTGAATCCCAACGCCATCGCCGTGGAAGCCGAGGGCAAGATCCGGTACATCAATTGCGCCGGGCTGAAACTCTTGGGCGCCGGATCCCCGGAAGAGGTCTTGGGCAAGCCCCTCGATGCGTTTGTGCATAGTGAAACCCGGGAAGCGTTACGGGGGCTGATCGAGCGCAGCCGCACTGTAAGCGTACAGGCGCCGCTGGCGGACAGCAAGTTCCTGCGGTTGGACGGGAGCCCGGTCGACGTGGAAGTCTCCACGATTCCCTTTGCCATGGACGGCAAGCTGGCGGTGCAGGTGATCCTCCACGACCTGAGCGACCGGAAGCGGACGGCCGCCCGCCTGCGTAATTCGGAGCTTCGTTACAAGCGGTTATTCGACAACGTGCTGGAAGGCGTTTACCAGAGCACGGAGGATGGGAGGATCATCTCGGCCAACAAGGCTTTGGCCGACATCCTGGGTTTCGCTTCAGAGGAAGAACTGGCCACGGTGGACGTGGGCCGTATGCTTTACGCGGATCCTCTCGATCGCAAGGTCAATCTGGCGCGTTTGGAACGGGAAGGAATACTGCGCAACGCGGAGCTTACGCTGCGGCGCAAGGATGGCGAGCTGATCACGGTTCTGGACAACTGCCGCGTGGTGCGGGATGAGCAAGGGCGCGTCATGCACTATGAAGGCACGCTGACCGACATCACGGACCGCAAGGACGCCGAGCAGCAGTTGGTGCGCCGCGCGCAGGAACTGGAGGAGGCCCGCCGCCAGCTCATCGCGCAGTCCAAGGAACTCATCCGGGCCCGCGACGAAGCGTTGCAAGCCGCCCGCTCGAAGTCGGAGTTCCTGGGCAATATCAGCCACGAGGTTCGCACGCCCATGAATGCGGTCGTCGGCATGACTCGTCTGCTGCTGGATACCCCCCTCGACGACCGGCAGCGCGACAGCGCCCAGTGCATTCTGGAGGCGGCGGACTACCTGCTCGAAGTGCTCGACGACATTCTGGATCTGTCGTGCCTGGAGTCGGGCAGGGAGCCTCTGGCCGAACAGAGCTTTCCCTTGCGCGACACCGTACAGGACGTGATGCGTTCGCTCGCCAAGGAGGCCGAGACGAAGGGATTGGACCTGGCCTGCCTGGTTCAGAACTCGGTTCCCGACGCATTTTACGGCGATCCGGCGCGATTGCGGAGGGTGTTGCTGCATGTCATCGGCAACGCCATCAAGTTCACCGATCACGGCCAGGTGCTGGTGCAGGCCGCCCTGATGGAAGCCAGCCGGGACGAAGTCACCGTACGCTTCGAGGTGAGGGACAGCGGGATCGGAATTCCGGCTGAAGCCCTCGGCCGGATTTTCGAGCCATTCTCCCAGGTGGACGGATCGGCTTCCCGCCGTTACGGCGGCACAGGTCTGGGCCTGGCTCTCTCCAAGAAGTTGGTCGAGCGTATGGGCGGTGTCATCGGTGTCAGCAGCCGGGAGGGCGAGGGTTCCGTGTTCTGGTTCACGCTGCGGCTGCGGACCGCGCCTCAAGCAGCCAAGCCGCTTCGGGGTATCCACCCGCCCGCGGTGACGGCGGTACCTGCGTCGGCAGGCTTCCGGCGCGTCCTGCTGGCCGAGGACAACCCGGTGAATCAGCGGGTGGCGAAGTTCCTGCTCGAGAAGCTCGGCTGCGGCGTGGATATCGCGGCCAGCGGCATCGAGGTCCTCGAGAAGATGTCCGGGCAGTCCTACGATTGTGTGCTCATGGACTGCCAGATGCCGGAAATGGACGGTTTTGCCGCCACCGCCGAGATCCGCAAGCGCGAGGGCGGCTCCAGGCACACACCCATCGTCGCCATGACGGCCCACGCTATGCAGGGCGACCGCCAGCGCTGCATTGAGTCCGGCATGGACGAGTATGTGACCAAGCCCATCAGCATCGAAGGACTCAAACAGGCCCTGGAAAAGGCGCAAGCCGCACGGGTCGCCTGAATCTCAGCCTCGCTCAGTGTACACTGATACCGGGGAGGGACATCCATCATGCTCGGAAACGACAAGGTCATCGCTCAACTGAACGCCGCGCTCGAGAGTGAATTGGGCGCTATCTGCCAGTACATTTTGCATTCGGAAATGTGCCACAACTGGGGTTACCACAAGCTGGGAAGTTACATCAAGAAACAGGCTATTGACGAGATGAAGCACGCCGAGGGGCTGGTGGAACGCATTCTCTTCCTCGAAGGCGAGCCGAAGCTGGCGGTGGTCCCGCCGATCCGCCTGGGAATGAATGTGCAGGCGCAATTGGAGAACGACCTGGCCGGCGAAACGGCAGCCGTCAGGAATTACAACGAAGCCGTGGCTGTCTGCAGCGCCGCCGGCGACAACGGCACGAGCGAGCTTTTCAAGGAGATGGTGAAGGACGAAGAGCAGCACGCCGATTTTCTGGAAGCCCAACTCGGGATGGTCAGGGACATCGGCCTGGCGAATTACCTGGCCCGGCAAATGAGTGGGGCCGAGGTTTAGGCCTTTCGTGACGGGACGGGAAACCCGTTCTCAGAATTGGAAATACACGAACGGGATCTGCAGGTCGCTGACGGCGATCAATTCCAGGAAGACCAGCAGGGCTGCGATGGTCGAAGCGTAGGCCCACACAGGCGCTACGGGAAGCTTGTCGAACCATCCGTGTTTTTCTTCGTACCAGGCGATCCCCAGTGTCGCGGCCGCCAGCACCCAGTGCCAGGCGTGCCCCACCAGCGCGCCGGGCGCCCCCGTGAACATCTGGCGGAGCACGTAGCCGCTGTCATGGAGCGACTGGGCCCGGAAGACGGCGTAGCCGGTGAGGATGAGCGTCATAGTCATGAGCCAGCGCAACGGGTAAAGCACGCGGGCGGCGCGCGGCGGGAGTGTGAATCGCTTCATAAACACGCGTTCGATCGCCAGTAGTAGCCCCTGGTGTCCGCCCCACAAGACGAAGTTCCAGTTGGCCCCGTGCCACAGCCCGCACAGCAGCATGGTGATCATCAGGTTCCGGTATGTCCTCACTGCGCCGCGGCGGCTGCCTCCCAACGGAATATAGAGGTAATCCCGCAGCCAGCGCGACAGCGTCAAGTGCCAGCGGCGCCAATACTCGCTCACGCTCGCGGCCAGGTACGGCCGGCGGAAATTCTCCGGGAAATGGAACCCGAGCAACTGCGCCATGCCGATGGCCATGTCGGAGTAGCCGGAGAAATCGAAGAACACCTGGACGCCGAAGGCCAACGTGCCGCTCCAGGCCGCCAGCATACCCGGCTGCGCGGCCACGTTCCGGAAATAGGCGTCGGACACCTTCGCAAACTGGTCGGCCAAAGCCAGCTTCTTGGTGAGGCCCAGGGTCACCAGCATGACGCCGCGCAGCACTTCGTCGCCGTTCGGCGGCCTCCAATGGTAGAAGTCGCCGAAGAACTCGCGCGC
>CAZLOS010000194.1:0-8111 GCA_964561215.1 uncultured Solibacteraceae bacterium
CGCCGTCATAGTGGAACTTGCCCGTCTTGCTGCCCTTGGTGCCGCGGATGTTGTAACCGTCGTTCACCACCAGGTCGCCGACCTTCACAAAACCCTGGTTGGGCCAGCGCGCAGGCCACATCGGCATGTCCTCGTGAAACACTTCCAGCCCACCGCCATCCGCCGCGCCAAAGTTGGTGATACCTTGCCTTTTAAGGTCCGCCTGATAGAACCGAACCCGCGCGCTCTCGCTCAAGCGCCCGAGCACAGCCGGATCCGTTACGCGCTTGAAGTCCTTCACCTCGCGGCCACCGGAGATCCGCACCTCCTCGCCCGGAAACGCCGCATAGATGATGCGGCCCGCAGGTGTGCCCGAGTCCTGCGCGCCAAGCTCCAATGGCGCCTGCAGGAAATAAGTGCCGCCGCGCACGATGACCGTGGCCCCGTTCCTGCGCTTCGCAGCGGGCAGTCTGCGGACTGCATCGCGCGCGCGCTCGATCGTGGCGAATGGCCCGTCCGACTTACCGGCGTTCGCGGCCCCCATGCGCCCTGACCAGGCATTATTGCCATCGGTGGCGACATAAAAGACGGTGCCCGCCCTGGCCAGCCCTGCCAGGCACAAAACCGCCACTACAAATCCGATGAAACGGTGCTCACTGTTCATTCTGCGCAATTCCATAGATTCCTCAGTTTACGAGGCGTACACGCTTTCATTCAAAGGCCGCACCTTGGAACAAAACTCAGACTACAACGATACCGGTCTTCGCCGGCTTCACCACAAGCACCGTCGCGGCGTGAGCCTCGAATGGGATTATGGTGAGCCACCGGTTTGCCTGCGCGGCAGTGGACCCACGATAAACCAATACGCGAGCAAGCCGGCAACGAGCGTGACAGCGGCAAGGGCAAACCCGGGGAAGTACGAGCCGGTCCAGCTGATCGGAAACCCGGTCGTGAGCGGGGCAACGGAGCCGGCGATGCTCCCCGCGAAATTCTCAGCGCCGCTCCAGATGCCGGCTTCGTTCGGAGGCGCGCAATCCTGGAGAATCGTGATCAGGTTTCCGGTGGCAAGGCCGACGAGCGATGCTCCAACAATCAGCAAGATGGCGGCATTGGCACTCTCGACACGCGCCGCGGGAATCAGCAACAGGCCCGTCATAAAAGCCACCGTGACCACGCCCTTGCGGGCGTGCGTCTCGCTGACACCCCGATGCGTCAAGCTATCGGCAATCCATCCACCCACGGGCTCGCTCACGCCGAAAACGAAGAACGGGAGCGAAGCGAAGAATCCGGCCTTCAAAATCGTAAAGTGGCGCACGGTGACCAGGTAATCCGACAACCAGTTCACAAGCAGGTACCAGTAATAGTCAAAGCAGAAGAAGCCCAGGCAGATGCCCATCAGGTTGCGGTTGCTAAGCAGAACCCAGGCGCCGCGCCAGAACGAGGCCCGCGGCCGTGAATCATCGGTGCGCTTCGGCGGGTTCAGTCGTGATGGGAAAACCAGAATCCAGGGGATCAGCCAGAGCAGCGCGGAGAATCCAACAAGCACCAGCATTCGCCGCCAGCCGTAATGCACGATCATCCAGGGTATGACGAGCCCATCGAGCACCAGCCCGGTGCGCGTGCCGAAATCGAACAGCCCCGAAGGAAGGCCGCGCCTCTCGGGCGGGAAAAGCAGGCTAACGATTCTCGTGCCGCCGGGCAGATAAATCGATTCGCCGATACCCAGAATCACCCGAAACGTGATCAGCGCGGTCAGGCTTGCGGCGAAACCCGAAAGCCCCTGGGCGAGCGACCATAGGAGAAACATCGCGGCATAGAGCCACTTCAAGTTGAAGCGGTCGGCACACCAGCCAATGGGAATCTGCATCAGCGCGTAAGAGACAAAGAATGCCGAGAGTAATTCGCCTTTGGCCGTCGGGCCCAGCCCGAGGTCGGAGGAGATGGACGGTAACGCCATCGAGACCGTGGCACGGTCCATGTAATTCACCATCGAGGCGCTGAACAGCAGGCCTACAATGCCCCAGCGGCGGCGGCTTGAGATGCTCACCCCAACGCCAGGGGCGTCCGGCTCGGCGGTGTGCGGAGTCGAGTTCACCCGGATCATGTTAGCCTTTTGTGAGCGTGCCGCGCGCTGACCCGGGGGTGCGCCAGGTGCTTCTATTCTCGTGTGAACGGACGTAGGATATGGGCAGAGGACGGTGTGGTATGAAACCATACGTTCTGTTGCTTACGGCTCTTTGCTCTCCCGCATTCGGCCAAACGGTTGTCGGCAAGGTCCAGAAGATCGACAAAGACCAATTCCAGGTGAAGAGCTCAGAGGGGCTAATCACGTTCAACGCCGATGGAAAGACCACGGTTACGAACTTGAGAAAATCAAAGGGCCTCTCGCCTCTGGCGGTTGGGGATGAGGTCCGGGTCAACTATTACGGCGAAGGCGTCTTTACCGCAGTCAACATCTCAGTGAGGGTCACGGTTTCCGGTGTCATAACGGAAGCCGCCTCGAACCACATTACGGTTCTCCCCGATTCGACGGATACAACTTCGGCGGACCGGAAGGCGGGCGTGTTTGTCTTTCTCAATCCAACCACCCGCTACGGGACAAGTCGCAAGCAGTTGACGGTTGGACGAAGAGTTCACGTTGTCGGCTATGCGGGAGACGGGGTGATCGATGCCGACAAAGTCGCGATCTACGACACCGATGTGCCGCTACGCCGAGTTCCGTGACGGCCACGGGCATAGGAGCGGCGGCCGCCCCTTGAGGCAGGTTTTGAAGGACCGGGCCACAGTGCGCGGATTTCGAGGCGAGAAGTTGCCTCCACACATACTTTCGAACCTTTTGCGGGCGGCGTTTGGCATTAACCGGCCGGAATCCGGGAAGCGGACAGCCCCTTCCGCCGTCAACCGTCAGGAGATCGATATCTATGTGGCCATAAAGGAGGGTCTCTACCTTTACGGTGCTAAGGCTCACCCGCGACACAAGTAGTGAGTTGCCGCGGGGAGAATTGGCTCGCTACGGAACATCCACGCTGTCACTCCGTTTTCATTCCATAAACCAGGGGATTCGGGTGTGACGGACGGGAACCCATGGCATCCATAGGCCAAGAATCAACACGATAGACGACAAAGTCCGCTATTTTCAATCTACTGTCGATTCCCCGAGTTGGACGCCGCGTGTTCAAACTCCATTTCCAGCCCAGGTCTCAATGGACAAACGTTTGCCTCTCCCTACTCTTCGAGCGTTCTGACGTTGTGTTGAGAGAGGACTGGGTTGGCCGTTATCCGCCGATTGCCACCTCCGGCTGCTAACGTAGATTCGTGACAACGGGCCGGGAAACAGAAGGAGGCATTGCCCTTGGTGAGGGGCCTGCAGCCCACCACGCACCCTCGGTCAGGCAGCTGCAGCGCCCGCCCACCGGCGAGGAGAAGCCACTTCGGGCAAGGATTCGGAAGGGGTACAGAATCAGGCCCGTCAAAGCGTATCAGTACAGAATGTCGCCCGCCCGGAGAAAATAGGCGTGCAGGATGCCGAACAGTAGCAGCCAAAGGAGGCGGCGGTGGTAGACGTCGGACACGATCATCCCCGCGACGCACGTCGGCCCCCCGCTCGCCGGACCTGTTCGAGAGCGATCTGTGGTCTCGTGCGGCAGGGAATCTCGTCCGGCATGCCGGTCTGGCGCCGCCGTCTCCTGTCCTTCGCCCAAGCTTCCGGCAGATAACAGTCCTAAAAACACCAGTGCACAACAAGGTAGGAAGCTGCGGCTACAACTGCCGCGGCGGGAATCGTCATGAACCAGGCCCACACGATATTGGCGGCCACCCCCCAGCGCACGGCCTTAACCCGCTGAATCGAACCGACACCAGCGATGGCTCCGGTGATCACGTGCGTCGTGGATACACCGACGCCCACCACGGTGGAAAGCAGTATCGACACCGCCGAGGCAGTCTCCGCGCAAAAACCTCCCCGCGGTCTCAGACGGGTGATCCGCGCGCCCATCGTGTGCACGATCCGCCAGCCCCCGCAAAGGGTGCCCAGGGCAATCGCCGCATGCGCCGACAGGATCACCCAGATCGGCACAGCGAAGCTTTCCAGGTAACCCGCCGTCACCAGCACTCCGGTAATGATGCCCATGGTCTTCTGCGCGTCATTGGTGCCATGCGAATAGCTGAAAGCCGCCGCCGAGACCAGCTGCAACTTGCGAAAATACACGTCCATTTTCCGCGGGCTGGACCCGCGGAACAGCCAGTACACAAGGATCATGAACGCGTACGCGGCGACCAGACCGATCAGGGGCGCCAGCACCATGAACACAATCGTCTTGATCCACCCATTCATGATGAGTACGCCAAAGCTGTGCGAGAAGCCCTTCTCGATGGCGGTCTTGGCAATGGCGGCGCCGGCATACCCGCCGAACAAGGCGTGCGACGAGCTGGTGGGCAGTCCGAACCACCAGGTGATCAGGTCCCAGGCGACCGCTCCGATCAGCCCGCACAGAATCACTTGCACCGTCACAACACGGAGGTCGACCAGCCCTGCGCCCACCGTTTTGGCCACCCCGGTCCCGAAGCTGAAGGCGGATACGAAGTTGAAAAAGGCTGCCCACAAGACCGCCTGATATGGCGTCAAGACACGCGTGGAGACAACCGTGGCCACCGAGTTGGCGGAATCATGGAAACCATTTATGAAGTCGAAACAAAGAGCAACTGCGACAACGGTGAGAACCAGCATCAGTTCGGGCGACATAGTGACGAAGAGGTGCGAACCGGAGCCGCTGGGAATCCTGTCTCGTTCAAGCATCTTCCCGGCGCCTCAGTTCTTCGGTCTCCGCATCGTTTACGGATGCGATCGGGTTGGTGCGCCAGGTACGATGACAGGACTCTCCACTCCAGCGGACTCGCCGCTCACGGATCAAGGGTAGTACCTCAGGGTTAACAAATGATGACAGTTCGGCTACAGTCCGGCTAAATCGCTCTGCGCCGGCACGCGCAGAGTCATCCCGGGCGCTCAGACCCCGATGACAGGATGGAAAGCGTGGCTGCGTCAGCAAAGCCGGCGAACAATGAGCAGAGTCATATCATCGTTCGGCCGAAGCGCTCCGCGGAATTGGGCAACATCCCGGATGACACCGTCGGCCATGGCTTTTGCACCCAGGCCAAGGTGGGCCCGCAGAGAAAGGATTAGGCGTTCTTCTGCATAGTCATTGCCGTTCAGGTCCTGCGCCTCTGTGATGCCGTCGGAATACAGGACAAGACTGTCTCCTTCGGCCAGGCGGCTGTGGATGTAATCGGCTGTGACTGAGCCGGCAGCGGCCTGCAGCCGCGCGCGCCGTTCGAGAATCTTCGGCCGCAACTCAATGATCAAGGACTCTGGAACAGCATCCATGTGGAATTCACCCAATGCCTCGATTGTGCCGCACCTCCAGTTCACTGTCCGGGTCGTCCCCCCACCCCACGGAAATGGCCCGGCGGGTCGGTCAACCCGACTCGGGGCGCGCCGGCGCCCGGCACGGTGCGCAATTCGACCCAGCGAAGCCCGTATTGTCCGACAAACGCAAGGGCCTCTTCTTCCGTGGTTCCCACCTCGTCGGTGATGGCGCTGATGAGCGACAGATCCAAACTCCGCCGCCCTTTGCGGGATGACGTGGATGCCTGCGCCCGCACCGAAGCCGCCGCCAGGAGTGCCGTTCCCAGCACCCCCTCGACACCCCGCTCAAGGTAACTGCGCCGCCCGATAGCGCTTCCCCGCATGGAAGTCCTCTTACGGCAGATGGTGGAACGGACTTGGAACAAAGTCAATCCCAGTCCCGGAGGCTTCTACTAGGTCTGCCTGATTCCATTGACCGGGGAACCGACGACGTCGGTCCTCGGTCCGACTCTGAGCTGGCGAACGCAAAGTGACTTCGCGCGTTCGGAATCGCCTTCGATTGCGGTCAGGCTACGACCGCCGGAAAGACTTTGCGTATCGCCGCAATTACGTCGTCCACGTCGCTGGGCGTGAACTTGGGGTCGAGCGGAACGCACGCGCACCGGTCGAGGATGTCCATGGTCCTCGGACAGCACGCGGCCCCGTAGCGCATGGCCTTGCCGCGTTCGGTCTGGAAGGACGGCCAGGCGGGGTGCAGTGTAACCTTGTTCTCGATGTGCGGCTGGACGGGCAGAACCTCCGATCCCGACGACGGCCGCGCATAAATCCCCTCGGCAGCCACGGCTTTCCTGAACCGGTCCCGGCGGGCCTTCGAGTCAAACTGGATGAACACGCCAACACCCAGGTCTCCTTTCGGATCCGGCCGCATGCGGAAACGGATGCCAGGCAGGTCTTTGACAGCCTCGTAAACCCGGTTCGTGTTCTTCCGCAAAGCGCTGGCGATCGTGTCCAGCTTCCTCAGTTGAGCCAAGCCCACTCCGCCGGTAAACTCGTTCATGCGGAACTGGCTTGACGGGAACATGCCTGTCTTGCCTGAGCCCAGGATCTTCTCATGGGGAGGCCGCAGGATCCCCAGGTCGTGGTAGCGCGTGGCGCGTTCGAACAAGGCGGGATCGTTCGTAGTCACCACGCCGCCGTCGCCCGTGGTCACGGTCTTGCAGATTTGAAGGCTGAAGATGTTGATGTCGCCCATGGAGCCTACCGGCCGGCCTTTGTAAATGGCTCCCATGCTCTGGGCGCAATCTTCAATCACTTTCAAGTTGTGTTTCCGCGCGATCGCGAGCACGCGGTCCATGTCGGCGGCGACACCCTCGATGTGCACCGGCATCACAGCCTTGGTGTTCCGCGTGATTTTGCTTTCCATGTCGGCTGTGTCAATGCCGAGTGATTCATCGATTTCCGCGAAAACGGGCAGCGCACCCATGAGCACGATGGCGTTGTAACAGGAGTACCATGTCCAGGCCGGAAGGATGACTTCATCGCCGGGGCCCACCTGGAGCGCCGCGACCGCGGTCATCAGGGCGGCGGATCCGGAGGTGACCGCCAGCGCGTAGCGAGTTTGCATGTGCGCGGCGAACTCCTGCTCGAAGGTCAGCACTTTTGTGGGCGTCCCGTGGCCCGAGGAATACCAGCGGAAAGGCCGGCGGGTTTCGACCACCTCGGTCAACTGGCTGCGCTCTTCTTCGCCGTAATACTCCGGGCCGTAAAATCTTGGCGCGAGCATCTTCTCGCGAACGGGCTTGCCTCCATCGATAGCCAGTTGCGGCGCGGCCTGCGCGCTCGCGGCCGCAGCCGCCATGGCCGTTGCGGCGAAACTCCTTCGGTCCATAGTTCGTCCTTTCACCCGATGATTGCCAACAAACCGACTCACATTATGTCACCGAATGACCGGTAATGCCGGAACGAGTGAGACGGAGATCGTCTAGTCTCCGGCAGGCGTGGCGCGCTCAGGCCGCTTCCACCCTGACTCGCCGCGCCCTGAGCTTCGACAGGTCCTCCAGGTTGAGCACCCGCCCGACGATATTCACCTCGCTCGCTGCCCGGCATTCGTCGCCCGCGCTCGCCGGAGTGTGCCCCCCAGAACAGGCAGAGACAGTGCCCGGCGGACCAGTAGGCGACGGTTCCGGGGTCGACAACGTCAGTGGCGTCGTCCTCCTGCGCCTCGTGCTCGTCCCCGCCATCAACTGCCCCGTCGATCTTACTCGGCCCATCAGATCACAACTGTAAGTCCGGCTCGCCACCGGGTTCGCCACGGTGCACAACTTACCACGCCGGCACGTGTCATAGCTGAAGTTCACCGCCGGCGTCGCTTCCGTTCCCTGGTACTCCATCCGCCGCACCCGGTTCAATGCGTCGGATGAAGGGACCACGGCAAGCTGAACCGTCGCTCGACGCCTCTCACCCACATGGCAGCACGCGCATCAACGGCGCAAATGGACTGCGACCCCCGATCGGAGCAAGAACAAAATGGACGAGATCAATGCAATTATGGGCAGGACGACACCGATGAAGGAAAGCCATCCGAACTCCGAGAAAAACCGTGCGTTCACATGCCCGACCAACGGCAAGAACATCGTGTTATCGTCGTTCCCTTGCCCCGCTTTCCATAGCTCCCTTCGAATAATCACCAAACACGCATACGCTAGGTTATTAAGGCGGCAAGAAGTAGGTAGACATTTCGGGGCCTTCAGAAGGCGGCATATTGGGTGTC
>CAZLOS010000195.1:0-8056 GCA_964561215.1 uncultured Solibacteraceae bacterium
CGGGCTTGATCACGGCCGTAACGCCATGCTTGGCCGCTTCCTCGACGCCGTCGGGGAAGGGGAAGAACGCATCCGACCCGAGGACGGTTCCTTGGAGCGGGAGCACGGCCTTCAGCGCGCCGAACTTGACGCTGTCCACCCGGCTCATCTGGCCCGCGCCGACGCCCACGATCTGGCCGGCGCGCGCGTAGACGATGGCGTTCGACTTGACGTGCTTCACTACCTTCCAGGCGAAGTCGAGCGCGGACCATTCTTCCTCGGTCGGAGCGCGGAGCGTCCTCAGGACCGTGTCGGCGTGAACCAGCTTGTGCGTATCCGCGGTCTGCGCCAGGAAGCCGCCGGGAAGGCTCTTGATGACGAGACCGGGGCCGGCCTTCTGCCCGATCTTCACCAGCCGCAGGTTCTTCTTCACCGTCAGGATTGCGAGCGCTTCTTCCGTGAAGTCGGGAGCGACGATGCACTCGAAGAAGGTGCGCGCCACTTCCTTCGCGGTCTCCCCGTCCAGCCGGCGGTTGAACGAGAGCACCCCGCCGTACGCCGACACCGGATCGCAGGCGAACGCGCGACGGAAGCTCTCGACCAGCGTCTCCTGCTCGGCGCAGCCGCACGGATTGGTGTGCTTGATGACGGCCGCGGCCGGCTTGCTGAATTCGCAGATCAACTGCCAGGCAGCGTCCAGATCGACGTAGTTGTTGTACGAGAGTTCCTTGCCGTGCAACTGCTCGGCGCTGGCGATGCCGGGTTCACCGGTGACATAGATCGCGGCCTTCTGATGAGGATTCTCGCCGTACCGGAGGCTCGCCTTGCGCGGTGCGCGGATATCGAGCACCTCAGGCAACTCTTCGACCGGCTGCGGCGCGCCTTCGGCGTCGATCGTGGCCAGGCGGGAGCTGATCGCGCAGTCGTAACGGGCCGTGAGCGCGAAAGCCTTCTGCGCCAGCTTCCAGTGCGTGGCCTTGCTCAACTGGCCGGCGTTGGAGCGGAGTTCCTCGGCCAGAGCGGTGTAATCGCCGGGATCGGTGACCACGGCGACGTCCTGCCAGTTCTTGGCCGCGGCGCGGATCAGCGTGGGGCCGCCGATGTCGATGTTCTCGATCATCTCCGCGAGCGTCACGCCCGGCTTGGCCGCCGTCTTCTCGAAAGCGTAGAGATTTACCACCACCATGTCGATGGTGCCGATCGAGTGTTCGGCCAGCGCGGCCATGTGCTCGGGATTCTCGCGCATGGCGAGCACGCCGGCGGCGATGCGTGGGTGGATGGTCTTCACCCGGCCATCGAGCATCTCCGGAAAACCGGTCACATCGCTGACATCGGTGACCTTGAGGCCGGCTTCGCGCAGCACGCGAGCGGTGCCTCCAGTGGAAATCAGTTCTACGTTGAGTTCGGTCAGTTCCCGGGCGAATTCGACGATTCCACCCTTGTCCGTCAAGCTGATGAGCGCGCGTCGGATAATTGGCATGACCATCCATTTTCCCACAAGCGGAGGTGTATCCTGATAGCTCGTTCGGAGGAGATTTGCATGCGCCACCTCGCCCTTTTCATTTGCCTCCTGCTCGCAACTGCCGCCCACGCCCAGGTGGCGATCGACGCCGGCACCGCCGTGCTGATTGACCCTGGCGAGCCGGGGCCGATTCAGAAGGCTGCTCGGGATCTCGCTTCCGACATGCAAGCCGTGTTAGGCAAGCCCGTACGGCTGATGCACGACCGTGCCACCGCCTCGGCCACAACGATTTGCGTCGCCTTTTCCCGGAATCTTCCCAGGGGCGTGGCGCGGCCGGCGGGATGGGAAGTCCTGCAGATGAAGGTTGTGGCCAACCCCTGGCCCGGTTCGCCGGTGCGCCAGGCGATCGTGCTGACCGGCTCCGACGTGCGAGGAACCATCTACGCCATCTACGAATTCTCCCGGCGTTTCCTGAAGGTGGACCCGTTCTACTGGTGGACGGATCACACGCCGCCGCAAAGTGAGCGCGTGGTGCTACCCGCGAACCTGGACGCGCGAGACGGTTCACCCACCTTCCGCTACCGCGGCTGGTTCATGAACGACGAGGACCTGATGACGGCATGGCGGCCGGGCTCTCATGAAAAGAGCGGCATTTCCATGGCTACCTGGGACCGTGTCTTCGAGGCCCTGCTTCGCTCCAGGGGAAACATGATTATCCCGAACACGTTCGTCTTCCCTTACGAGCCCGCGGTGCGTGCCGCCGCGGACCGCGGCCTTGTGATCTCACAGCATCACATGGAGCCGCTGGGCCTGAATGTCTACCAGTGGCCGGATGACAAACCCTACACGCTGGATATGCTCACCGCCGCTTGGCAGTGCGCCGTATCGCAGTATCCGCGTGACATCCAGATCGTGTGGACCGTAGGTCTGCGCGGCCGTTACGACCGTCCCTTCTGGAGAGATACTCCCGACGTCCCCACCACCTCCGAAGGCAAGGCCAAGCTGATCCGCGAGGCGGTGGACCGCCAGATCGCAATCGTCCGCAAGGGCTGGCCCCATCCGAATCCCAAGTTCATCATGAACTCCTGGATGGAAGGTAGCGCGCTCATGCGCGACGGGCTTTTGAAGCTGCCGCTCGAGGTGACGCAGGTCTGGGCCGACGACGGCGCCGGGCTGCTCCAGGACGGCGGCCAGATCGGCCGGGGCCAGGGAATCTATGTTCACACAGGTGTGATTGGCGGGAACGCCAACAACTTCAGCGAGCGGGTGCCGGTGGAACGAATTCATCGCGAAATCGGTCGCGCGGCCAGGGCCGGAGCCACCGAGTACATGATGCTGAATCCAGCCAATATCCGGCCTCACGTCATGAGCACGCGCGCCGTCATGGACGTGGCCTGGAACGCGGGCTCCAGCCAGCCCGCGGATTGGCTCACAAACTGGTGCAGGGAGGAGTTCGGCGAGGGCGCCGCACCCGCCGTCGAGCGCTGCTACCGCGCCTATTGCGAAGCGCCTGCGCGCTACGGCGAGCGCGAAGACGAAACCATCGCCGACGATTTCTATCATCAGCTTGGCCGCGATCTGCTGGTTCGCGTCATGCGCCGCGACGAGTCCATGCCGGTGCGCTTCCGGTTCCTCAAGGTTTCGACCTACCCCGGCTACGCCTCCCATGTGGTGAACGTGTGCCGCCAGGCCGAGCCGCGTTGGGACGAAGCCGCGCGCTTGGCTGAGGAGGCACGTCCGCTGGTTCCAGGCGGCCGGCGCGAATTCTTCCAGGCGCACATATCGACGCAGGTCGACCTGCACCGGCACTCCAACCTCATGCTGCGCCACATCGCCGAAGCCGCCCTGCCCGGTGCGAGCGTCCTCTCGCAGCAGGTGAGCGTGGAAGCTGCCGCACGGGAGGCGCGCGCGGTGCTCGACGCTCTTCGCAAGGCCGAGTACGGCAAGTGGGCCGGTTTCTACACGCTGGGAGACTGGTTCGTCGACATCCCGCTGACTCTGCAGTTGGCCGAGGCGTGTCTGGTACAGTTGCGCGGCGAGCGCCTGTCGGCGGCGCATCAGGCAACGCTGGCCCGGGCCGAACGCCTTCTGAGGGAAGACACCAGCCACGTCTACATCAAGATCAAGGCGTACCAGGCGGGCCAGAAAGTCCAGTTCTGTGCGGGCCGGTAGCCGCCGCTTTTCGCGTTCGGACTTCTGACATAATCTTGGGCATGCCGCACAAAGTCACTCTCATCCCCGGCGACGGCATCGGGCCCGAGGTGGCTGTAACCGCCATGCGCGCCATCGACGCCACCGGGGTGGACATCGCCTGGGAACGCGTGGAACTCACCGCCGACATCATCGCCGCTCATCGCGAGGAACTGCCGGCTCACGTAGTCGAATCCATCCGGCGCACACGCGTCGGCTTGAAAGGACCTGTCACAACTCCGGTCGCTGGAGGCTACACGAGCGTGAATGTGGCGCTGCGCAAGCGGCTGGACCTGTTCGCGAACGTGCGCCCCGTTCGCCAATTGCCCGGACTCAAAACGCGCTACTCCGACGTGGTCATCGACATGGTGATCTTCCGCGAAAACACCGAGGACCTCTACGCTGGCCTGGAGCACGAAGTGGTCACCGGCGTGGTGACCAGTCTGAAGGTGATCACGCGGACGGCCAGCACGCGCATCGCACGCCACGCGTTCGAGTACGCGCGCAAGATGAAGCGCCGCCGCGTCACTGCCGTCCACAAGGCCAACATCATGAAGCTGGGCGACGGGCTGTTCCTGCGCTGCGCCCGCGAGGTGGCCAGGGACTATCCCGAGATTGAGTACACGGAACTGATTGTCGACAACACCGCCATGCAGATGGTGATGCGTCCGGAACAGTTCGACCTGCTGCTGATGCCGAACCTTTACGGCGACATCGTCTCGGACCTGGCGGCGGGTCTCGTGGGAGGCCTGGGCATCGTGCCGGGCGCCAACGTCGGGGACGAGTACGCGGTGTTTGAAGCGGTGCACGGTTCGGCGCCGGACATCGCGGGGAAGGGCATCGCCAATCCGACGGCGATCATGATGTCGGGCGCGATGATGCTGGACCACCTGGGCGAGATCGACGCGGCCGGGAGGTTGCGTAGTGCTATCGAGCGGGTGTATCAGGAAGGGCACCACCTCACCCGCGACGTCGGCGGCACGGCGTCGACCGCCGAGTTCACCGATGCGGTAGTACAGAACTTAGCGTCCGGTGGCTAGTGTGCCGGAAGTCGCTTAGCGAGTATCGCTCCCGGGCACTACAATTCCGAACCGCGCCAAGCCGCAGTGATTGGCGTAGCTGGGATCTGAGAGGGTAACCTGCACCTCCGCGTACCGCGCATGCCACCAAGCTTTTCGCCGCGTTTCCAGGTACTCGTAGTGGACGTTGGGCATCGAACCGTTTCCATCCGGCACCAAGCGAACCTGTTCTGCGCTGTAGAGGCGGAACGTCTCGTCGTTCTGGCCAATTTCAGCGTCAACGCCCGCGTCAAGTATCTGGTTTTCCAGACGAATCCGAACAGAGGGATCAAGCGCGGAGGGATCCGGCGTACGTACTAGTGTCCTGTCTCTAAAGTCCGTTTACAAAAGCGGGCTACGCTGGCGAGGATCTCGTCGGCCGTCTTGGTCCACGTAAAGGGCTTGGGCTGGTCGTTGTTGTGTTCGACGTAAGCCCGAATGGCTTGTTCCAGTTCGCGGGTGCTGCGATGGCTGCCGCGCCGGATCTGCTTTTCCGTCAGGCTGGCAAACCACCGCTCGACCAGGTTGATCCAGGATGCGCTGGTAGGCGTGAAATGCAGATGGAACCGAGGCCGCTTGGCGAGCCAGCGGTGAATCATGGGCGTCTTGTGGGTGCCGTGGTTATCGAGGATCAAATGGAGTTCCCGTTCGGCTGGAGTAGCCGCATCCACGGTGTCCAAGAATTTGCGGAACTCAGTGGCGCGGTGACGGCGGTGGCATTCGCCAATCACCTTGCCGGTCTTCACGTCCAGTGCTGCGAATAGAGACGTCGTGCCGTGACGCTCGTAATCGTGCGTGCGGCGCTCGATCTGACCGGGTCGCATGGGGAGCAAAGGTTGGGTCCGGTCCAGCGCCTGGATCTGCGATTTCTCATCCACGCAGAGCACCAGGGCGCGATCCGGAGGCGCCAGATACAAGCCCACAATATCGCGCACCTTTTCGATGAATAGCGGATCCCTACTCAGTTTGAACGTCTCCGCCCGATGGGGTTGGAGTGCAAACGCTGACCAGATACGGTGCACGCTGGCGCGACTCAGCCCGCAGGCTTTCGCCAGCGAACGCGTGGACCAATGGGTGGCTGCCACGGGCGTGGTTTCCAGCGTCATGGTCAGAACCCGCTCAATGTCGGCATCCGTCAGTCGGCGCGGCGTACCCGGCCGCGGCTCGTCCAATAACCCGTCCAAGCGCCGGAGCAGGAAACGCTGGCGCCACTTGCCGACGGTTTGCTTGGTCCAGTGGACTCGCGCCGCCACCTCGGAATTGCTGAGGCCTTCGGCGCACAGCAGAATGGTTCTTGCACGTTGGGCCAAAGCCCGTGCGGATTTGGGCCGGCGAGCCCAATTCTGCAAGCTCGTCTGCTCCTGTTCGCTCAACCTGAGCGGAGAGATGGGCCGTCCAAGTGCCATCGCCGTCCTCCCTTATAACAGAAAGACGTACGGCGGCGCCGCTTTCTTACATCAACTTCAGAGACAGGACACTAGCAGCTTGTTGACAAAGTCTTCCTGAAATCCTTTGCCAGCGAATTCGACCAGGCGACAATAGAAGTATGCGCGGCAACGATTAGCAGCAATCGGGAATGTTCAGCTATGTGTCCTTGGAGGAGCGGGTACCGCAGGATCACCCGTTGCGATCCATCCGCAAGGCGGTGGACGAGGTCCTGCGCGCCATGGCCAAGGACTTCGACGGCCTATATTCCCGCACCGGCCGCCCCTCGGTGCCTCCCGAGCGCTTGCTCCGTGCAGCGCTGCTGCAAATCTTCTATTCCGTCCGCAGCGAGCGCATGCTGATGGAGCAAATGCAGTACAACCTGCTGTTCCGCTGGTTCGTTGGTCTGGAGTTGGATGAGCCGGCGTGGAACCACGCGGTTTTCAGCAAGAACCGCGAGCGGTTGCTGAATCAGGACGTGGCGCGGGCGTTCTTCGCGCGGGTGCTGGAGCGGGCCAAGCCGCATCTCTCCGATGAGCACTTCAGCGTGGACGGCACGCTGATCGAGACATGGGCGAGCCAGAAGAGTTTTCAGAAGAAGGATGGCAACGACGACGAACCGGGCCAGTTTGGCGACCAAAGGCGCAGCAATGACACGTACGAATCGAAGACCGATCCGGACTCGCGCCTGTATCGCAAGGGCAACGGTCCGGAAGCCAAGTTGGGCTACTTGGGCCACGTGTTAATGGAAAACCGGAACGGCCTGGTGGTGGATGCGTTGCTGACGCAAGCCGACGGTACGGCCGAGCGCGACGCGGCGCTGCTTATGCTTCACGACAAATGGAAATCCCGGCGACGGCGCGGCACGCCAGTTACTGGATCAGTCAAGCGAAGCGCCCGCTGATCGAGAAGATATTCGGTTGGATGAAGCAGACCGGCGGCATGAAGAAGACGAAGCTGAGAGGGCTGCTCAAAGTGAGCTGGCAATTCCTGATGACCGCGGTGGCCTACCACCTGTGGCGGCTCCCGCGGTTGGCTCAGGCCGAAGTGTGACTCGCGGGCGAGAGGCGGCGTTTTTCAACACGCCGCGCGCCCGACGAGGGCTAACTCCGGCCCGCGAAACGCGTCGGCCGGCGCCCATGTCGCGCTCATAACAACCGGCCAAACGCAGCACAAGGCGTATTTCAGCAAGTTCCCAGATTCCTCAGCATGGCGAGTATACATCGATCCGGCTGGATGCGTCCCGGTGTATCATCCGGGCAATGCGACGAATCGGACCGTTGATTATTCTCCTGGTCTCGCACGCGATGGCGCAGAAGATTCCCGACGTCCGTTGCGTGCTCGATAACTACAACGTAGATTCCGTCATTTACTGGCAAGCCCCGTTCAAGGTCGGCAAAGTGCAAGTCGCGGTCCTGCGCGACCCGGCCGGCGAACAGGAGGCCCGCTTTGACCTGACCCACGGCGCCACGCTAATTTCGCTGCGCTTCAAGGGCAAGGAACTGCTTTATGGCCAGAGTGCCGGCGCCGGCATCAACCTGTACGTTCCCCGCCGGGGTCCCGAGAACGAACTGCAGCAATTGAGCCCCTACTGGTCTTCCTACAGCCCCACCCAGGGGCATACCAGTATGGGGATCCCCTCCACGGTGTCGGGCGTGGCGTGCAACGGTCAACAGTCCTTCCGCGCCTTCTCGATGATGGTGGATCGTGCCCAAGACAGCTCGTTCCAGAAGGAGCCCCTGCTCGCCGTCTGGAAGGGTAGAATCAGTGACAGCTTTCCTCCAGGCTACGCGACGCCCTTCGCTGTGGAAACCAATGCCAGCTGGATCGAGAACCCCGGCGGCTCGCCGAAGTATTACCTGAAACTGGACCAGAGCGTGGTGAACGTGCGCCCGGAACCGACACCCGAAATGGAGTGGTTCCTGGAAGGCGCCGCGCCTTG
>CAZLOS010000196.1:0-7990 GCA_964561215.1 uncultured Solibacteraceae bacterium
GCCCTCGGGCGTTTTGGGGCCGCGAGACCGCGCGCCGTTGCGCCGGGCGGCTTCGCGTTGTCTATGGGAAAGTCGGATAAGAGGCATGGTGCGGGCTCGGTGGCGATTGTAGCAGGCGAGGTGATGAAACCACGGGAGGTTATAGGCTTATTTCGTTGATAATAGGCGAAATAAGAAGTCTACATTCGCAGTGAACGCGAATTGGCTAGAGGGGCCTGCGGGACGCCGTCGAGTATGAGACCTTGGCGGGGATGCGGATGAGGATCATCCATGCGGCTTTCGCGCCATGGACGCCATGGAAAACCAAGAACTGGTTGGTCTTCCGGGAGGGGTTGACCGGGGCTATGGCCTCGATGGATTCGTAAATGGATTCGAACACGCCAGGGCCCAGCCTGGAGTGGACACGATAGGCGGAGTCGAGGACTTGGTGGGCGAGTTGCCTCCCGCTCACATAGAGATGGTTGGGTTGCCGCCGGGCGCGAGCGTTCACCTTCAATCATCTCGATGCGCTTGGGGGTTGGCTCGACTCCAAACGGGTGATTCGCGCCTGGAGGTCCTTGTTCTGCTGTTCCAGTTGATTGTTGCGTTCGTCGGCCTGGATCATGTGCAGGGTGAGTTCTTCGATTTTCGCGAGCAGCTTGGCTTGCATCTCTCCAAGGCTGACGCCTTTCTCGCTCACCTCTTTTTCCGACGGGATTTCGGGCAGATGGCCGTGCTCTTTGATGTACGCGCCCACCTCATTCAGCGGCTTGAGGCGATAGTCGGGTTTGAAGACGTAGTCGGACCACCCGGTGTTAGTTACCTTTACTTCCTTGGCGCCGATCGTGCCGTTGACGGCAAGTTTATGTTGTGGTGCCGTCGTCCCAATTCCGACATTGCCGCTTTTGTCAATCAGCATCGCGGAAACGGGCGAATTAGAATCCCCCGTGAAAAACTGAATATTGGCAATTCCAGCACTGTTTCCCGTAGATTGAAAGGTGAGCGTGCCGCTGTTTAGTCCTACCGCGGCCTTATAGCCACTCGTATTCCAGAGCACCAGTTTATCGCCGCTGCTGGCGGAATTCGGAGCGGACGGAGCAGCAAAACCACCTGAACCGAGAGATATGGCACGGCGCGAGGTTGAGGAAGTGGAGGTATCACCAATTTGCAGCATTTCGGTGGGAGTTATCGTGCCGATGCCGACGTAGCCGTTGCTGTCGATATTCAGGCGGTCCAGCCCAGCGGTAGAATCGAAGACTCTGAAATGCGTGCTTGCGGGCGTACCCTGATATCCGGCAAGAATGGTCCAGATGCGGTCGGTGGTTGTTTCTGTTGTCTTTAGAGAAATCGCTGCGTCGTATCCATCATTGACCGGCTCAATGAGTAGTTGGCCAACCCAGGGATTGCCACCAAGAGGTTGAGCCTTCATGTGAAACCCGGTTGACGGGCTGGTTGTGCCGATGCCGACTTTGGTAGTTGTCGGATTCACGTAAATGGAACCCGTGCCGGCCTGCCAAGTCTGGGCGTGAACCAGGGTGGGCATAGCAGTAGCGCAGATCAGCGTTACGAGAGCTGAGGCTGCCGCTCTCCGACAGACGGATCTGGATTGAGTCATGTTCGTTTTTCCTCTCGTGCCGTACGGGCTCGACTGTGTCGTATCGATTTCCATGATGTGGTTGTTCATTGCAATGACGGATCGATGCTGGCATGGAAGGTAGTTCCCGCCGTTCCCGCCGTTGCCTGGAATCCTGGTTTCAGGAGTATGTAGTTTCCGGCCTTGAAGACGACCGAGGCGCTGCCGCTGATGGTAACGGCGGTCTCGGCGACAACCGAATTGCGGGCCAGATAGCTCGTTGTGCCGGATGTGAGCGTCACATTGGTCACATACTGGTCCAATGGCGGGACCGGAGCCGTGAAAGTGGCCGTGATCGTTTGCGCTGCCGAGGGCGTTGTCACCGTGTGTGTCGCGCTGCCGCCGTCGCTCCAGCTCTGGAAGGTGTAGAGGACGTCCCCGACCTGTTGGTTCGCGGCGGCGATCGCATGGGTGGACCCGACGGCCCAGGCGAAGGTCTGGGGGGCCGTATAGGGCGTACCATCGACGGTGACCGGCAGGCCCGCGGGGCTCGTGGCGATGGTGACGGCGCGGCCCACGGTGACTGATGCACTCGCTTCGGTATGTTTTCCGCCACCGGCGTCGTTATCCGTGGCTATCACTCGTATGGTGTGTAGTCCGGGCGATACGCCGGAACTGTCCCAGACGTACGAGAAGCCCACATTCGGGCACCCCGGGCGGCCCGGGTAACTCGTACAGATGTCGGAACGGCTCGAACCGTACGTGGCATTCCCCAGCTTGTTGGCGGGCTGGACGCCGTCCAGGTACACTTCCACGGCGGTGATGGAATTCTCCACCTGCGCGGTATTGTCGAGTGCCCAACCGTTGATGGTGACCGCTCCGGCCACGGTGGCCCCGGCCGACGGCTGGTCGATGGCGACACTCGGTGGCTGATAGCCCGGCACCACAACCGTTCCCATGAGGTTGGAGTCAAGACGCACTTCACCCATCTGTGTTTGCACGCTCATGTAGACGTTCTTCGTCCCTGCAAATGATGGGTTGAAGCGGACGCCCAGATGGAGAACGATCTGCTGTTGGTCTCCGGACACGGTTTGATAAGAAGCGGCCACATCCACGGTGCATTGCGTGTTCGACAAGGTTCCCGATCCAGCCATGCCCGCCTGCCGCAACGCACTCAAAGTGCTGCCGTCGTTGTTCAGGAGCCCGATCATGCTATAGGTAACGTACCAACGCACCCCGCAGCTATTCGCATACGCATCCGGTCCGGTAGAGAAGAGGAATTCGGCGGGATAGCCGGCGTAGTAGGTCGAGCCGTCCATTTCGAAAGTGAACCACTGGTAGGCACCAGGAGACGGCGTGGCGGCTGTGGGCGAAAGATAATACGACGTCGTAGAGGACCAGGGCACGAGAGTGACGGTTGCGGAGGCACTACCGATTCCCGCCCTGGTGGCGGTGACGGTCACCGTCTGTTGTGTTGTGACCGACGATGGCGCGGCATAGACACCCGGTGACGTGAAGCTCCCGACGTTCGGGCTAACCGTCCACGTGGCCAGGCTGGTGTCATCGGTTCCCGACAGATAGGAGTGGAACGCCTGGGTTGTGCCCGGGGCAAGTACGACTTCCGAGGGGAGAACCCGTATGTTGCCCAACTGGAAAACATCGAAACTCAGGGAGAAAGCCGAACCGGTAACTGTGACTGTCCCCTGCCGTGGAACGCCCGTATTGGAACTGACGTCAAACCTGAGCGTTGCAGTTCCGGTCCCCGATGCGCTCGGGGTGAAGGTCACCCAACCCTGGCAGCCGGAATTGCACGAGGCCGTCCAGGCGGCACCAGTAGGGGCGATCACTTGAACCGTGTATGTTGCTGCTGCCGTGGGAAGTGAAGCTGGAAGACTACTGGTGTCCAGGCGGGGTGGTCCGGCAACCTGATTGACGGTGTGGACTACACCGGCGATGGTCACACTTCCCGACCGCGGGTTGGGATTGAGGACGTTCGACGCCACGCTATAGGTGACGGTGCCACTGCCGGTTCCGCTGGGCGGCACGGGAGCGGTGATGGCGATCCAATCCGCACTTTTGGTGGCGCTCCATCCTATGTTGGACGGGTCCTGGACGTTTACGGTCAGTCCCGTAGCGCCGTCGGACACCACCGTGCGAGACGCCGGACTGATACTGACGGCGACCGAGTTCACATTCTGCTGAACGAGAAAAGAGCGGCCGGCGATGGTCAGGGTCGCCGAGCGATTCGCTGTGCAATCCGGCGCGGCGCAGGCATGAACCGTGTACGCTACCCAGGCGTTGTCTTGACGGCTAGACGTGTCCATGTCGATCCAGTCAGGCTTGCCAGTGATGGTCCATTGCCCGGACTTGGTGACGAAGATGCTGTCGCTCGCGGAGGCGGCCGTGAAGGTACGGCTGGCGTGATCCAGGACCGGCCTTACGGTCAAGGTTGCCGTGGCGCTCTTGCTGGAGTCGGCGTCGCTGGTAGCCTTTACCGTAACGGTCTGGGGTTCCGTGCCATCGGAAATGGTGCCCAGTGCAGTGTACAGACCACCTGCAATCCCGCCCGAACCGCTCTCCACCGTCCAAGTCACGCTTTGGTCGGTCAACCCTGCCACGGTGGCGACAAATTGAGCTGTCTCCGAAGGACCGATGACGGTGCGCGAAGGTGATTGAATCGTGACGGTGATGTCCGGGCTGACCACGGCGATTACCCTGCCACCCAGGCGCACATATTCTTTGGTCTGGGCGGATAGCACTGTCAGAGAACCGATCAGCAGGAAGGCGGGCGTGAGCCGGCGCAGAAGCGAACACCTCGCGGCAGGCAGCAGGAGGTCCAACTTTCCGAGGCGCTTGCAGTGTCGCGGAGGCGACGTGCGGCTTCTTAGCGCGCTCCAGGTGTTAAATACTCGAAGGTCATTATGTCCACCTTCGCGTGCGGCGTCCAGAGAAATCTTCGCCTATGTTTCAGATTTCCGCAACAACATCACGTGTTCACCCTATATGTGGCACCAACATGCGAGTATCTGTTGACAAAACCGCGCAGTTCGCATAGTATTTGGTTTCGCCGTAATTGCTGAGTTGCAGATCCTGGTAGTCATTGCCAGAGGTTTCAGCAGCGTGCGGTGGGCGCTTCTAACCGCCGCACCGCGGCGTAGGGAGTGTATCCATTGATGAAGACCACGTTGTTCCTGGCTTTCGCTTTCGTTTGGGCCGCACAATCACAGGAGACAAAAGGTACCGCCACCGTACAGGGGGAAGTGCTTGATTCAAGCGGGAAGGCGCTGGCCGGAGCGCGCGTGGTCGTGATTGCCAGTTCCGCCGACGGCGTGATCCAACGTGCCCAGAGCATCGGCGGTACAACCGATCAGGACGGCCGCTTCAGCATCACGGGCCTGAACGGCGGCGCCTACAACGTGTGCGCGTCGGTCCCGCAGTCGGCTTACCTTAATCCCTGCCGCTGGTCCAAGCCGCCATTTGTGCGGGTGGAGGCGGGTAAAGTGAGCAAATTTATCAAGATTACATTGGAACAGGGCGTACGGATGAAGCTGCGGCTGGAAGATCCCAATGGAACGATTACGCCATTCAAGCAAACCGCGGGGCGTTTCATCATTCCCTCGGTTCGGTTGACGAACGGGCGTTCACAAAGTTTCGAGTTAATTTCCAGCGACGTTGATGCGCACGATTACGAGATCGCCGTGCCCGCCGACGTGGACCTGCAGGTTTCATTCATCGGCACCAATGTGAAAGTCGCCGATGAAAAGGGCACCGCCATCGAGCAGAGCAAGCCGGTGGCCGTGAAGTCGGACGCAGCCGCATCCGTCCAACAGTTGCGCTTTCGATTGAGCGCACCGCCAAAGCAGTAAGAACGTTCCCGCGAGGGACTAGCGTTCGAGCAGTTGCCGTAGCTGGAGAAACTGTTCTTAGTCAGGAGACATGATGATCTTTCCGGCTTTGTGGTCACGCGCCGGGCACGCCGCAGTTATTCTGTCTCTCTCCCTTGGGATGTGTTCAATCCGTATGAATGCGCAAGGTGAGACAATGTCCGGCGCCCCCAACTCTTCCGCCGTCATCCGCCCTGGTCAATTGCCGTTTTCGGCCTATCCCTACTTGCTGTCGCAGGGCGAACGATTGACCAAAGCCGGTAAAGAGCGTCTGGTCATGCAGGCAACCCTATCGGATTCGCGGGGCGCCCGCGCCGTGAGACTCATCTGGGAGCTTCCGGGCAGGTTCCGCTACGACGAAGAGGGAAGTGGCCGGGCGATTATCGTCGACAATAGGACGGCAACCAAAGTCAATGTGGAGTTGACATCCACGGAATTGGACGCACTTGAAACGCTCTTTTTGGACGGCCCGCAAGGGTTCTTCGAGAGCTTGCAGTCCGGAGCCGCCTATCGTTTCCTGGGCCGGGGATTCCGCGCCCCCGTCGAGGCCGGCAAGACCTCGACAGCTTCCGCCTACGACATCTACCAAGTGGCCGTACCGCTCGATTATGGGACGGCGAAGACAGTGCGGTGGAAGATGTACTACTTCGACTCGGTCACAAACCTGCTATCGAAAGTCCGTTACAAGATTCAGCGCGGTTCCTCGGTTGTGCAGGTGGAGACCGCCCTCTCCGGCTGGGTGAAGATTGAAGGCGAGGCAGTGCCCGGCCAAGTCCATCGCTACGAGGATGGCAAGCTGGCCGTCACCGTAGCCAGCAAAGGAGCGGCGATGAGCAGCGCCGCACAAGACGGCATATTCCCGAAACCCTGAGCCCCTAACCATGACAGCCGCTTCCACCAATCCACAAAGAGTAGTGATGAAATCACGCACATTGTTCCTGCTGTGGCTCCTGCTGTTACCGGCTCTTGGCGTCACGCAAGCACAATCGCCGGAACTGCTGGCGCCGCGGGGCATCCAACCCAGCGGGCTCTATTCCATCAACGGCATCGAAGCGATCAACGAGATGAATGGCAGTCTCACCCTGGCAGTTCCTTTGGTGGCCATGCCACCGGGGCGGAACGGTTCTCCGCTCGAGGTGAAGCTGTACTACAACTCGAACGTCTACGACGTCGAAACCGGTTATTTCCCCTCCTCTACAGGCGTACCTATCTACAAGTTGAAACAGAGCGATAACGGCGGTTGGCGGCTTGGCTACAACTACGAAGTCATTTTCGAAGAGCGCAACGTGCAGGGCAACGTTTGCCTCGGGGATAGCTTGAAACGCCACAAGATGCGCGTGGTGCTTCCGGATGGCAGCAGCCATACGCTGCACCCATGGGACGCCGAATCGGGCGACACCAATGGGGATGGCTATTATTCAATCACGCCATGGAACACCTGCGCGTGTTGTTCGCGTCCCCCGCGTGCTAATAGTGCGACACAGACTTATTTCACCGCGGACGGTTCCTACATCCGGGTGGAGATCGAAGGGGATGCCTCGCAGGATTATTGGGTCAACCGTACGTGGAAGATCTACCTGCCGGACGGACGATGGGTCAAGATGTACACGGTGGCGGGTGGCGCACGGTTGACCCGGATTTACGAGCGGAACGGCAACTATCTCACGCTGACGAACACGACCGCAACCGATGGCAGTCCCATGACTGTTATTGAAGATCTCTGGGGACGGTTCGTTGAGGTCGAGTTCACCAGCACCTCCATGAACTTTGCAGACAAGGTGCGGTATCCGGGGCTGGGCGGCGCAATGTACGAGATCGACATCACTTACCGCAACTCCTTCTCTGTAACGCCAATCTACCCTTGCGGGTTGTTGCTCGACGGCACGCCGCTGACCTGCAACAGCGGCCCGAGCGAGCCTACCAGCCCCACTCTAGGGATGGGAGGTGTGGAGCGCATTCAGTTTCCGTCCTCGGGCGGCGGCAACCCGGCCATGGCACTGGTCTTCGGCTACAACACCGCGTCGGGGCTGGATTACGGCGGGCAGGTCAATTCGATCCAGATGCAGTGTCCCGACAGCAACAACGCCTGCCAGGCCGCCCAAACCGCTTACACCTACTACTATCGGGACGGTGGCCATGGGCGTGTGATTTTTCCAGATTCCTCGCCGGCGCAGATCATCCGGGAGAGCACGTCCAATCCGGTCGAACAGAAGACGGTGACCTACACCGACGGCACCGGGCGGGTGGAGAATTGGGGCTATCTGTTTGGAACAACGGGAAGTACCATCACGAATCCCGACGGGGGTGAGACGAATCACTGGTTCACCGAGCCCACCTACGGCCCCACCGGATTGATCTACAAGACGCAGTACCCGAACCACGATGAGACGTACCGCTACTGGGCGCAGAACCTGCCGCCCCTGGTAACGAGCCAGTTTCTGGACAACGGCAACGCGTTCGTGGCCAGCGAGACGAAAGTGCTGGCCAATGCGAGCGGCACGCCGGTGAAGGCGAGCACGAAGAACTTTATCCGGGACAAGAACGGGGAACTGCT
>CAZLOS010000197.1:0-7881 GCA_964561215.1 uncultured Solibacteraceae bacterium
GACGCTCTTCCGATCTTACACTCTTTCCCTACAACGCTCTTCCGATTTGTGTCGGTGGTGACCTTCGCCCGAATCTCCTTGATGGCGTCCTGCACGAAGCGGTGTGGGCGCATGATCTCGTACCAGAAGATCGCCTTGCCCTCGTGAAGCCGCCAGCGCAGCCGCACCGGAATCCGGTATGCCGGGCCGTTCTCGTGAATGGCGATGCCCAGCACAAACTGCTCGGGGATTTCGAGCGTCCCCTTCTTCGCAGTGCCCCGGACTTCCTCGTCGTAGGCGAACTGGATCTGGCCGTTGGCGAGGCGCACGCCGCTGGCGAACGTGACCTCTTTCTTGGCCTCCATGGTGAGCGCCACTTCCAACAGCACCGCGCCCTCCGGCTCGACCACATCGGGCAGGTTCTCTTCCAGGAAGCGGGCGAAATCAACCTGGGTGAACTGCTTCTTGTTGCGCTCCATCCACGTCGTGAACTCGACCGACCGGACTGGTTTGAACGTGGCCTTGTGCTCGCACCAGGCTGGCGTGTCGGCGCTCTCGTGGTAGTCGATCACCGCCTCGAACGCCTCGCCCTCGTTCGCGAAGAACAGGCGCGTGGTGGGCTGCTTCGCGTAAGCCTTCACGTACTCGATGAACGAGTCCGTGTCGTTCAGGGTGACGTGCTGGCGCACGCGGAGCGGCTTGGGAAGATACCCTTCGAGATCCTGGATCTCGTAGTTCTTCGGGACCACGGCGTACACGCCTTCGTTGGTGGGGACGACGATGCGCGGATCGCCAATGGCGGCTCCGGCGGCAATCGCAGTCTGAGTGTCTCCGATGTGGTCGGAGTCGTTGACTTGGGGCATGGCTAAATGACCTCCTTGAGATTCTTGGGCTGCTGATCGAACTCGACCACGCGGAGCGGAAGCGTCTGCTGCCGAGGATCGTTGCGGACGAGCTTGTTGTCCTCGGTGGCGTAGAAGATCGTCATGCCGCGCTCCGGCTCCGGCAGTTTCGTCTTCACCTGCGACTCGATCAGCAACACGTTGCTCGTGCCCTTCGAGGCGGGCGCCACCTTCAACGTGAGCGTGATCGTGCCGCTCTTTCCGGTCTGCCGCACAGCGGCGACGACCTTTTCAAGCGCGTCGGACAGTTCCGCGACCGCCGCGCCGTTGTTGATCTGAACAATGGTTTCCTGGAACATCGGATCTCCCTTACTCGGCTGCGTCCGCGGCCGTGCCGGTTTGGACACGCCCTGCAAACTGCTGGCACATCTGGTGGAACTCGACAGCGCGCGCCTGCTCGTCGGGCGAGAGGCGGCGCAGGTACTTCATGCTGGCCCTGCCGTACGGCTTGCCGGCCGCGTTCTGGGCTTTCTCCAGTTCGATGGCCACGAGCGCGCCGTAATACGGGATGCCCTGCGTGGTGAGCTTGAGGAAGAACTGACGCGCGTTTTTGATGCTGGTGGGCGGTAGCGAAACAACCTCGGGAAACATCGCGTCGCCACGCAGGAAGAACAACTGCTTCACCTGTTTGCACGCCTGTCCCGCGCCATCCTGGGCCGATTCCCACTGGGCCAGCGGGCACGATTTGCACTCGCCGCCCGGCTTGCCATGGCCGGTGATGCCGTCCGTCGAGGAGCAGTCGGGCGGCACGTTCCCAGCCTCCTTCGACGCGTAGTACACCCGAGCGTCACGCGAGAAGACGATGACGCCCTCGATCTTGGGGACGGTTTCATCGCCCTCCAGGCTGGGGATGAGCCAGAGCGCCGCTCCGCTCATCACCTTGATCCTGGGCAGATCGAACTCCGAGACCGTGCCGCTGGCGATGTTGATGGCGAAGGCCTCCTGGACCGCCGCCGCCTCATCGGGTGGCATGGAAAGCGCCTTCGGCGCCGTGACTTTCACAAGTTCCTGGGACAAGTGGATTCTCCTTTCAAGCCTTCCGGGTGCTGAGTTTGTGAACGAACGAGAGTTTGAGCGCCTTCCCGAGAGGATCGGGAAGCGCCGCGCGCACGTCCTCCGTGTCGTACATGCGCTCTTCCTTCTTGAAGCGCGCCGCGACCTCGCGGGCTACCTCGCGAACATAGGCGCTGAGCGAATTGCTGTTGTAGTTTTCGGCGACGTACTGGCCCAACTCGGACAGCTTCAGTGCGTCGGCCACTTCCTGGCGATCGTTGACCGGGCTGGCGTAGATCTCCTGCACCAGCCAGATCGTCATGCCATCGAGACGAACGCTGGGGTCGGCGCCCAACTCGATGAACTGCGGGATCAACACCTGTTCGAGGTCGTCGATTTGCTGCTTCACCTGCTTCAGTTCGGCGTCCAGATCGCGCTTCCGCTTCTCCAGACGCACGTATCCCTTCAACTGCTCCTGGTTCATTGCGTTCGTGCTCCTCGGGCTGGTCTAGTTCGTGATTTCAGCGAGGATCGACTCGATGATCTCCGCGCGCTTTTCGAGGGCGCGCATGATCTTCACTTCCACCGTGTTCCTCGCAATCAGGTGGATGTGTTCTACAGGGTTCGTCTGTCCGGGGCGATGGGTGCGTGAGCGTGCCTGATCGTACTTGCCCAGGGAAAACGACAGTGAGTAGAAAATGCTGAATCGGGCACGGGTCAGATCGACGCCCTCACCGCCGGAGTCGAGTTGCACGGCGAGCACCTGTGCTGCGCCGTCCTGCCATTGCTTCAATTCGTCGCGGCGTCCGGACAGTTCCAGGGTCCGGTAGTGGCCCCTGGCTCTGTCCTCCTCGGTCAGCCCGGTCTGCAACGCCTGGCAGCCCTCGTGGATCGCGTCGAGGTCCGCGTGGAACCGGCAGAACACCACCACCGGCTCGTCGCCTCCGATGTCCTCCAGCGTGTCCGCGAGGAGTTTCTGCTTGGCGTTGTCGATGCGCTGCTCCGCGCCGTCGTCGGTCTTCGCGATCCCGTTGGCCACCTGCTGCAGCCGCAGCAGCTTAACCATGGCGTTCGCGGCGGTCACGGTGCCGTCGCGCACTTGGGCCACGAAGTCTTCCTCGATGTCCTTATATATGCGGCGCGCTTCGCTGCCCAGATCGCAGTGATAGGTGACATCCGTCTCGGGCGGGAGGTCGAGCACCTCTTTTCCGACCCGGTACGTGACCCGGCTCATCAGACGTTCCAGTTCATCGAGCTTCTGGAAGCCGGTGATCTGCTTGCGGAGGTAGCCGCCCATGACCGCGTATTTCTGCCTGAACGCAGCGAACGACGGCCCAAAGATGGTGATGTCCGCGAAGCGCAGCGGGGCGAAGATGTCCATCGGGCCGTGCGGCATGGGCGTGCCGGTAAGAAGCACTCGATGCAGCGCTTTGGTCCGGAGGCGTTTGAAGAACATGCTGGCCTTGCCGCCAGGCGCTTTGATGCGGTGCGCCTCGTCGGCGATGACAAGGTCCCAACGCTGCTTCTCAGCCCAATCGGCGAACGGTTCACGCCATGCGGAGTCGTAGTTGATGACTGCCACGAACGGGATGCCGCGCGCCTCGGCGAGGCGCATCTTGTCCCGGGCGAGTTCCATCTTCTTCGCCACGCTGCCGGTGTCCTCGTCGAGCGCGACCACCACCATGTCGATGGCGACGTGGCGTTCGAACTGCGCGAGCCACACCGGGACCACGCGCAACGGGCAGGAGATCAACACGCGCCTGGCAGCGAGGCCGAGCAGCAACAGACAGGCAACCAGACTCTTGCCGGTGCCCATGCCCATGGCCAGCAGGATGCCGTGCAATCCCTGAGCGAAGTGATCGAGACAGAATTTGTAGGCGACGCGCTGGTGCCGCCACGGGGTTGTTCGCAGGCCGGCGGGCAACTCGACGATGACTTCCGGCTCCAGCGGAGCGGGAAGAGACGGCACGTCGGGCGCGGGCACCGGCAACGCATCGGGTACGGCAGGAACGAGCGGGGCGATATTGCCGGGGACCACCGTGCCAGCCAGGAGCGCGGTGGCCCGCTCCGCATCGACCTGGACTGTGATGCTGGTGGTGAGGAGGAGCTTGAAGCGGTCGGACTCCAAAACGCTGCGGAGCTTCTTGCGAAGAAGCGTGGCGGTCGCGGCTGTGGCCGGGAGTGACCAGGCCTTGCGCGCGGCGTCCCAGCGGCTGCCCGGAATCTGACGGCAGACGAACAGGTCGGCAAAGGAAGGCCGCACGATGATACGCCCGGAGTCGATGTCCGCAGTGGTCATGCCGCACGCTTCCTGGCGCGCCGGATCTGCTCGCGAGCCGCTTCAATGGCCTGTTGGACTGGTTCGGATGTAGCCCGCCCCGTGAGCACCGCGTAGATCATTGCCGTGGACCGCCCCGAGATCTCCGCTGCTATCTTGACGAGGTCACCGTACCGGTGATTGACCCTCTTCCCGCGCTTACGCGCAGTCCTCTCCTGTCTGATTGTCACGGGCGGCTCCTGTTCCGAGAGAACGAAATCGAATGGCGACTGGGCGGACCTCCACTCATCGCGGAGGCAAAGGAAGGCCGGTGTGGCGTTCCGTAGCGCCCTTGTCCGTACCCCGGTGCTCTGAGGTACCACTCGAAAATAATCTGATTGTCATGGAGCGTCAACCCCTTGAGAAACAGCGATGTAGCCCCTTTTTGTCGCAACCTGGAGTCTCGAAGGGAGTTGCAATTCCAAAAATAATTTGCTTTATAGCTATAAAATGTGCTTCCGTAACTCAATTAGAAACGGAGACCCGTTGAAAGTGGAACAGCGGAAATGGGTTAGACTGGCTGGGCGGCCTGAATTGCCTGTGTTCGCAGGCAGAACGAGGCGGTTGCGGAGGGGATGAGGGCAGAGCGGTAATCGCTGGCGGGGTAGTGGCTGTGTAGGCGCGTGGGCATGTGGGCGGGAAGGCGCAGCGGAGTTCGCCAGCCTCCCCGTGGTCGATTGCGATCACCTCTGGTCTTCGGGTGGCGATTCGTGCGGCTGGTGGAAGTTGCAGCCGAGGGGGCCGCGTTCCTCGCACCGGCGCTCGATGCGGTCCAACACTCTGTCGATCCGCGCAACGTCGTGTGCGATGCCGGTCCTGATCTCAGCGACCAGGACGGCCGTGACGTATTTGCCGTTCAGCAATTGAAGCATGTCGTCCTTCCATGCGACGAGCTGCTTCACCAGTGCAATCTCGGCTGCCGCAGAGTCGGCCTTCATCTGCGCCTGAAGCGCGGCCAGACGAAGGCCGACATACACATTGATGGCTCCGGAAACCACCGTCAGGACCGAGATTCCGATTGTGATTTCCTGGTTGGTCATTGCGTGGCAACCACCGGCGAACCCTTCGCGAATACACCTGTCTTGTTGAACGTGTCCACCACGCCATCGATCAGGCTGGTGATCAGTTGGACGTGCGTTTCCGGAACGGTCTGGCCGACGATCTGCGAAACCGTCTGGATGGTATTCAATGCGACCTGCGCCTTCGTCTGCCCGGGCGCCTGGACGGTCTGCTCGACGGCGGCGACCGTACCCATGACAAGGGGCAGGTACTTTGCGATCAACAGAAACGTCTTCACTTTGATTCTCCCTTTCTCATTGCTGCGGTTGTGCCGAGAACAGCGTCTCGACCAGTGGTTGGAGCCAGCGCCGGTCGGCGTTCGCCCCGTACGAGTCCCACGCCTCGATTGCCGCCTTTATGCGAACGGCCTCCGGATCGGAGAACTCAAACTCTTTCGCCGGGATCGAGCGCGCGGGGTTCCACACCACGCGCTCCTGGCCGGCGACCATTTCGCGTTTTGCTTCGACCGCCTTCTCTTCGTCAGCGTCGAGCGCGATACGGTCCTGAATGGCCCAGATCGCACGAATAGACCCCACGTCTGCCCGTTGCGCGCCCAGGAGCGCGTGCAGGTTCAGACGCTGGGTGTGATCCAGCGTCAATTTCATCGGGTTGCCTTTCGATTTAGGGATTGGAGTAGAGCAGGATGTAGCCCGCCGTGACTCCGGCGGGATTCTTTACTTTGAGCACACCGGACCATCCGGACGGATTGCTGGCACCCATCAATTCCGCGAATCGGTAGCCGTTGCCGGTACCGCCCGCGATGATGAGTTCACCGCTCGCTGTGACTTCGAGCAGCGTGTGGTCCGCGAGGTTCGAGCCGGGGCCGCGCACTTTGAACGGCGAGTCAGTGGTGTTGGCCCCGACGACTACGCTAGGGCCGCACGCCACGCCCGCCGCGACCTGCGCGGTCTGATAGCCCCATGTCCGCGCATATCCCCTCTTCGGATCGTTGCCCTGCTGGAGACATCCGCCCCACGCATGGAACGAGAGGCCAGACGTCCACCCATCGGAATAGTGACCGATCGCCACCCACAACGCCGTCGCGCCTGCGGCCATCGTGCCTGTCACCTTGAACCGCTGCCACGTCGTGGTAAGTGTTACCGCAGTTGGTCCAACGAGCCATGCCGTCCAGCCGTTGTCGAGCACGCCGAGCGACACGGTCATTGTGCCCGTGGGAACCTTGAGCCAAACGTAGAACGTGTACTGGCCACCGGAAACGAGACCCGCGATGTTCTGCCGGATAAGGGCAGCCGCACCGCTGGCGGTGATCGCGTCGGCGGTCTGGTTACCGTCCGGAGCCACGACGGCATTGGCCGTCACCGTACACGTGCCGCCGTTCTTGTCCCACGTGCCGACGCTGAAGTCCTCGGAGTACTTCGCCATGTTCTCGTACGGCCCGCCGGCGGTCTGGAACGCGCCGCACTCGACAGACTGGAGGTGCGAATCCTGGTAAGCCCACAGATTGTTCGCGGCGGCGTACGCGAACGACGCACCGCCCGAGGGGTCGCGCGCTACCACCGTGCTTGCCGTCGCATTCGCGGTTGCGTCACTGATCTGCGCTGAGGTATGGGTATGCGTCGGCAGGTCGCCCACCACGAGAGCAGCAACCGTGACAGCCGCGCCAGCCGCCGCCTGCTTAAGGAAGCCTGGGCCGGTCGTGGAATGATCCGACCCGCTACCGCCACGCGCAAGTGCGAGGATGCCGGAGGTGACATCCCCTGCCGCATGCGAGTGCGTCGGCAAATCGGCCGGAAGCAGTGAGTCCCACGCCGGGAGCGCGGACACCGTGCCGGTGCCGGTCTGCCGCAGAAACTTCCGTGCCGTCGTCGTGTTGCCCGCCAGCCGCGCCCAAGCCGGAGTGCCGTTGGCCGCAATCAGATCGCCCAGCACCGGCGAGCCTGCCACGGTGTCCGGATGCGTCGCGGAGAGCAGGTTGTGGCTGCTCGATCCACTGACCGCCGCGATCGTGACGTTCACACGGTCGACGGCGGGCTGGTCGACGAAAGAAAGCGTGACGTTCGCCCCCTGGATCAGGTTCAACGCGCGGCGCGTGCCGACCGCCGTCCCGTTGTTCTGAATCGCAAACGGGAGCGCGCCGGAGACGATATCCGAAGCCGTGTGCGTATGGGCGGGCAGATCGCCAGCCGAAAGGAGTGCTCCGCCCGTGACGCGACCCTTCTGATCCACAATCACCTTCGGGTACGTGCCGGGCGCAACCACCGTGTCCGCGAGCGAGACGACGCCACCTGCGACCACGAGCCCGCCGACGGCGTCGATCTGCACGATGCCTTTGGCTCCGGTCGTCGCGTCAGGATACGAGAACGCGCCGAAGGTCTGGCCCGCCGCGAAGTCGATGATGGCGTCCATCGCGAGATGGTTGCTCGTGTTGAGTGCCATCCCGAGGTCGCCGGAGTTGTCCTGCTTCCTCCATTTGACCGCGCCGAGGTTGGGCAGGCGCACCAGGCCGGTACCCGCTTTCGTGCCCGTGCCGAACTCGGCGCCGTCCTGAAACGTCTTGATGCCGGTGACAGTGACCGCCCCGTCCTTGCGGACATAGTTCCGGGCAGCGGCGGTGCCCAACTCGTTCTCGATGGAGAGCACCGCAGACTGAAGCGCGGTGATGAAGCCCGC